>JAGXKN010000097.1 GCA_018335195.1 Desulfobacterales bacterium | reverse complement strand
GGGAAGGCATTGAAGCCGCCTTCTCCATCCACATGGCCATGCTATCGGGCGCCAATTTCGTCCATGACAACGGATATACCGAGTCGGGCATTACCGGTGACGTTTTCCAGACGGTCATGGACGACGAGATCATCGGCATGAGCCGGCTGATCTGCGGCGGGGTGGAGGTCAACGAAGAGACCCTGGCCGTGGACGAGATCTGCAACGTGGGCCCGGGCGGCCATTATCTGTATGAGGACCACACCATGAAATGGTTCCGCAAGCACTGGCAGCCCACGCTCATGGACAGAAACAGCTACGAGGACTGGGACGCCCAGGGCCGGCTGACCATGAAGGACCGGGTCATCAAGAAGACCCGGGACATCATTGATAATCACGAAGGTCCCATATCCAGGGTGCCCGCAGAAGCCCAAAAGGACATCCAGAAGATTCTCGACGAGGCCGAGGAACGGGTGCGTTCGAAATAGCCCTGGAAACGGCGACTGCAATGGATCGGAAAAGCCTGTGAGCGGCCGGCCGGCTGCTTGCAGGCTTTTCGAACGTCAAGGGCCGCGTGGTTTCTTTATAATATATTGATTTTAAAGAAAAATTGATTGGGTTTATAATTTTTTGGAATAATAACACGGGTTTTGAGAATTTACTCATAAAGGAAAAATGAAGACACATCAAACATTTGACCCGGGAGCCGGGCGCAGGGGTCTGCGCGCGGCCAAGGAAAAAAAGGAAACCAATTACGTGGTGGGCATTGATACCGGCGGCACCTACACCGACGGGGTGCTTATGGATTATCACACCCGCGAGGTGCTGGCCTCGGGCAAAACCCTGACCACCCGGGAGGATCTGGCCCGGGGCGTGGTATCGGTGCTCAAGTCATTAAACATCAAGGATCCGGCCCGGGTCAAGCTGGTCGGGATATCGAGCACCCTGGCCACCAATTCGGTTGCAGAAGGAAAGGCCCGGGACGTGGGCTTGATACTGATCGGCTATGACCGGGAACTGGTCATGTCATTTGGGCTGGAAGAAAAGCTGTCCACGCCGTATTTCGAGTTCTTTGCCGGCGGGCATACGTCCCAGGGCGAAGCGCAGGCGCCCCTGGACATCGAGGGGATCAAGGCGTGGGTGGCGGAAAACCGGGACAAGGTGGACGCGTTTGCCATTTCCAGTTATTTCAGCCCGTTGAACCCTTCCCACGAGGAGGCCGTGTTCAGGGCGGTCCAGGACATCTGCGAGCATCCGGTGGTGCTGGGCCATCAGCTTTCCACCCAGCTTGATTCGGTCAAACGGGCGGCCACGGCGAGTTTAAACGCCTCGCTGGTGGCGGTGATGCACGAATTTATCGAAGCGGTCAAGAGTTCTTTAAAAACCCGGAAGATCCAAGCGCCCCTGATGATTGTCAAGGGCGACGGATCTCTGATGCCATATACCGAGGCGGTGGAAAAACCCGTGGAAACCATTCTGTCCGGGCCGGCGGCCAGTGCCATCGGCGGGCTGTTTTTTTCGGGCCACAGCAATGCCCTGATGGTGGATGTGGGCGGAACCACCACGGACCTGGCCTTTATCCAGGAAGGCCAGGTTAGCGTATCCGATACCGGTGCCCGGGTGGGGGAAATCGAAACCGCGGTCAAGGCGGCCCGGATACGCACTGCCTGCGTGGGATGCGACAGCCGGATTTCCTTCGGCCAGGGCGGCCGCGTGCAGGTAGGTCCGGACCGGGTGGTTCCGCTGTCGCGGCTTGCCGCAAAATACCCGAATGTCCGGGAATCCGTATTATCCCTGAACCTGCGGGAAAAGAATTTCTGGAAGCCTTCTGACATTGAATTCTGGATGCTTCATAAACAGGTGGATCCCCAGGAACTGGGCATTACCGATGCCAAGCACATTCAGCTGCTCAATCTTTTAAACAAGGGACCGGCCAGCCTGACCGAGATTTTAAATCAACTCGGCCTGCACCACAGTGTTCAGCTAAAAGCAGCGGACCTTTTCCGGCAGGGGCTCATTGAACCGGCAACCCTGACGCCCACCGATCTGCTGCATATCAGCGGCCAGATGGATACCTGGGATGCCGAAGTTGCCCGCCAGGCCGTAACATGCGCCTGCGGCATCAACGACCGAAATCCGAAAACCTTTGTGGACCAGACCCTGGACCAGATCATTGCCATGATGGTCGAGGAAGCCGTGGTGTTTCTGGCAGGCCAGCAGGAAGGCACCCGTCTGCCCGATGCAGTGGACGGGCAATGGGGCCGGTGGTTGCTCGATGAGTCCATCAGGGGCAGCCACGGGCATCTTGCGGTCAATATTTCCAGCCGGTTTCCGGTGATCGGCATCGGCGCCCCGGCCGGCATCTTTGTCAAGCGGGTGGCAGAAACTCTGAAAGCTCCGTTTGTGCTTCCGGAACATGCGCACGTGGCCAATGCCGCCGGCGCTGTTGCCGGATCGGTGGTGGCGGAAAAGGAGGCCATTTTATACACCCAGGAAACCGGCGATAGCCATGCATATGTGGTGCAGATCGGCGAGGAGCGCACCAGTTTTACCGAATATGAGGAAGCCGTGGCCCACGCCCGCAAGAAAGTACGGAAAATGGCCACCCGGAGCGCGGAAAGCGCGGGTGCGAAAGAGCCCCAGGTCAAGATCCGCGTGAAAACCGAAGGCGACCTGGAGCGCATCCGCGCCCGGGCCGTTGGCAATCCGCGGCTCTCGGCGCAATTCGGTGA
>JAGXKN010000096.1 GCA_018335195.1 Desulfobacterales bacterium | reverse complement strand
CAAGCCGTCATATCCGCTTTCGAGCATTACGTCGTCAAAGTCAATGGATTGCTGCCCCGCAGAGGCCACGTTCACGATGCGCGAAGGTGCGGAATTTCGCAGCAGCGGAAGCAGCAGATGGGTCAGCAGAAAGGCGGCCAGGTAGTTGACGGCAAAACGAAGCTCGCAGCCGTCTTTGCTTTCCTCCCGAACCGACCCGTCCGGCCCCGGCCCGATGCCGGCGTTGTTGATCAGTACGTCCAGGCGGCCCTGATCCGCCCGGATCTTTCCGGCAAGCATTCTGACTTCATCCAGGGCGGAGAAATCCGCATTGTAATAGGTAATCTTCGGATTTCCCGTGGCCTCCCGGATTTCTTTGACCGCGGCCTCCCCCTTTCGGGGATTGTGGCCGTGTATGATAACATTGGCCTTGCGGGCGGCCAAATCCAGTGCGACTTTCCTGCCCAGTCCGTCCGTGGCCCCGGTGATCATTATTGTCTGATTCTCAATCGGCTGCATCATAGATCTCCTTTCAAGCGGGAAATCCGTTACCAGTTCTTCAAACGTCATATGCGCATTCCCGCCTTTATGTAAAACAATATAACCCCGGCTCGCTCCGGTGTCATTAAGGCGTGGGCGTGGTATGCGACGGTGTGGGCTAAGACACGTTCATGAAAGCCCTGGATTGCTTAAGACCCATGGGCACCATCAGCATAGGGTCTGTCCTTGACTCTTTTTGGGTTCCAAAAACGTCAAAGGCAGACTTGACCCCTGTCATGGTGCTTGGTCAAAAGCGCAAGTTGTCCAGTTAGAAGCCAAACCGCTCGGTGAAAATCCGCCATCTTGAAAACCCGAGCTGCACAAGGGCTTTTTTGATCTCTGTCATCATTTGTGGGGGGCCGCAGAGAAAAATCATGGCCTGTCGGCTGCAGCCGGAAAGCAGGCGCTCCAGCTGGTCTTGCGCCAATTTCCTTTTTGTTTCGCCGGAAACCGGGTCTTCGGTCAGAATGTGTGTGATGTCAAGGCCTGGAAGGCTGTTTTCAAATGCTTTGAATTCTTCCGGCAAGACAATGTGCTCCCGGGTCCGATTGCTCCAGACCAGGGTGATTTTTCGTTGGTCGCGTATGTCGGACATGTAGCGCAGCATGCTCAGCATGGGGGTGATGCCGATGCCGCCGGCGATCATGATGATTTCCCGATTTTCCGGGCATCGCAAATGGGTAAAAAGGCCGTAGGGGCCGTCTATGGATACAAGATCCCCTGGCTGGACCCGGCCGATATGCCGTGTCCAGTCGCCGCTTGTCCGGATGACAAATTCGAGATCCGACGACCTTGCGGGTGAGGCGGCGATGGTGAAGGGGTGCTCCTCGCTTGAAATATGCGGCGAGTGGATGCGGATGAGCGCGAACTGTCCGGGCGCGTAGGGCCGGATATCCCTTGAATTCGGGGTGATCCGAAGTTGAAAAGCTTCCCGGCCCGCCGGTTTGACCAATGATATGGTATAGGGCCGGCACCGGATCACCAGGCGTTTGAGCTTAACCCAGAGGTAAAGGACAGCATAAAGGGCGATTGCGACGAAAACGACGGTTCTGGGAAACCCTTGCTCAAATGTTTCACTGACAAACAGTATATGGACAAACAGGGCGATGGCCACAGCAGCAGCAGCCATCCGGTGCATCATCCACCAGAGATCGAAACGAATCCCCATCACGGCCCGGAAATTGCCGGATACGGCCATGCCCAGGATGGACAGGAGCAGAAACAGCCCCACGAACTCCGGCCAGTAGCGCCATTCAAAAGGCATAAAGAGCATGTCATCGGGCAGGAAGATCAGCACGGGATGAAGAATCAGGCAGCACGCAAGTGTGGTGCCGATAGTGCGGTGGGCATTCAGCAGTCGATCAAGGGCGAAAATCCGGTCCAAAAACTTGATACGTGCGCTCAACATCAGTTGGAACAGCACCAGTGTGGCTGCGATCATACCCAGGACTTTGCCGGCGCGCAGCATTAATTTGTCCGTGCCGAATTTATAGAGAATGGACGAGGACTCGAAGAGAAACGGAATGGATGCGGCTCCTGCAAGCAGGAGAAGGAGCAGTGCGATGAGGGCGCCCCCAAGGCATCTTCTTTTTCCCGGGGGCCAGGCGACAGCCGCATTTGCACGGACAGTGTGGGTCACGCTTGCCTCCTTTGGTCTCTCTGGAAAAATTCCGAAAGCGGAATATGACTTACACTATATCATAGGAAGGATGTTGATAAAATGCCAATGGTGAGATCAGAGCATCGAGGACGGCTTTATAGAAACTGACCCCGGAGACAGCAGGAAGCGATTTAACAGAACGTTCTGTAATATCATCTGCTATCCGCCCGAAAAGAGTCAAGGGCAGACTTGACCCCTGTCATTCTCGTTCCCATAAACTATGCTGCATCATCCGGCCGGGTCAGTTTACGGCTCAATTCCCGAAGCTTCCGCTGGGCCTGCGGATCGGAAGCCTGGGGCATGGGCTCGGCACGGGTTTTCCCGTTAAAATACGCGCCGGTGACGTCGTTGAGCGCTGCAGATTCGGCCAGGTATTCCACTGCTTCGGCCCCTGCGATACTTCATCTATGGAACCGGCAAAATAATCGGTCTCCAGGACCATGTTGGTGGGCATCAGCGTGGCCGGATGCAGGCAATTGGCCGTGATCCCGCTGTCTTTTAACTGCGCTGCAAGATCGAACGTAAACAGGATCATGGCAAGCTTGCTCTGCCGGTATG
>JAGXKN010000061.1 GCA_018335195.1 Desulfobacterales bacterium | reverse complement strand
TTTGGTGGAAAAGCCGCAGACCGTCACTGTCACGCGGAAGGTCTTGTCGTGATCCGGCCTGCTTTGGTCGGTGATTTCGTATGCGGGCATATCCTTGTGCCGGGACTGGACGTGTTCCTGGAGCAGGCTTTTGTAGTCAAAGACCGGCTGGTCGGTTTCAATGGCTTCAAAAAACGGGGAAAACTGGGTCCGGATCAGGTCAAACGCCCCGGCAAAGCCGCCGTCAAGATAAACTGCCGCCACCAGCGCCTCAAAGGTATCGGCCAGGATGGATTTTTTCTGCTGTCCGGAGGTGCGGCGTTCGCCCTTTCCCAGCATCAGGTGCGCTCCGAGATGGATGCTCTTGGCCGCAGCAGCCAGCCGGTCCTCATTGACCAGACCGGCCCGCACCCGGGAAAGCTCGCCTTCGGTCAGGCTCGGAAACCGCTCCATGAGGATGTGACTGACAATGAGGTTTAACACGGCATCTCCCAGAAACTCCATGCGTTCGTTGTCCGCCAGCCCCTCGGGGTGTTCATGCACGTAGGATCTGTGCCGAAGGGCGGTGGCCAGGATCTGGCGGTCTGCAAACCGGTAGCCGATGTTTTCTTCGAGCTGGGAATAATCCGGAGGTTCCATAGCGGTAAAAAGCGTTTTATCGTCTCGGGATTTGTGCCAGGGCATCGGCAAGCTTGCGATACAGGCTATGGGGGACGTACAGGTCGCCAACGCCGGTGCCCATGTGAATATGCGGGTTGATATCGCCGTGAAAATCGGTCCCGCCGGTCATCAGAAGCCCGAATTTCCGGCAGAGGCGCTCATAATCGGCTGTCTGTTGGCCGGTGTGTCCCGGGTAATATACCTCGATGCCGCCCAGGCCCATGGCGCTCAGATTTGAGATCAATTCTTCGAGTCGCCCCCGGCAGTCATCCGGCAGCAGTCCGGGATGGGCCAGCACGGCAATGCCGCCGGCCCCGGTAATTGCTGCAATGCCTTTCCCGGCGGGAATTCGGAACTTCTCCACATAAGCCGGCTGTCCCTTGCCCAGGTACCGGTCAAAAGCCTCGTCAATGCTTGCCGCGTATCCCTTGCGCATGAGGCTGGCTGCGATATGAGGCCGGGCAATGGCTTCCTTGCCGGCCTCATTGGCCACATCCCGCAGCGATATCCGGCATCCCATCTGGTTGAGCTTTTCAATAATTTCGGGATTCCGGCCGGTGCGGGCCTTCTGCTGCTCCTCGAGCACGCGGCGAAGCTGCAGGTTGTGGATGTCGATACCGTATCCCAGAACATGCATACTTCCAGGATTTGCAAATTCGGCCGGAAAACTGGCGCTGAGTTCCACGCCGGTGAGAAATGCCAGGTCGTCCGGGATCCCGTTTTCCAGTGCGGCTGCCGCGCCCGCAACAGTGTCATGGTCCGTGATGGCAATCGCGGTCAGTCTGGATGCAGCAGCCTGGTGCAGGATTTTTACCGGGGGAAGACTTCCGTCGGAAGCATTGGAATGAATATGAAGATCGATTTTCCCGGATTTATAATCCAAGCGCTTTCTCTAAGGCTTCCTCTTTGGTTTTGCAGTCAATGCAGAGCGTGGTCACCGGCCTTGCTTTCAGGCGCTTGGTATCGATATCCTCGCCGCATTTTTCGCATATGCCGAAAGAGCCGTCCTCAATGCGCTCAAGCGCTTTTTTGACTTTTTTGATGAGCTTGTATTCGCGGTCCCGGATGCGGAGCTCAAAGTTGCGTTCAGCTTCATAAGC
The DNA here is from genome assembly GCA_018335195.1 of Desulfobacterales bacterium. GTDB lineage: Bacteria > Desulfobacterota > Desulfobacteria > Desulfobacterales > Desulfosalsimonadaceae > Desulfosalsimonas. The sequence goes on along the minus strand of JAGXKN010000061.1, from coordinate 8,804 downwards.
GGCCCGATCCGTGGGATCCGGAAAATTGCCCTTGGAGTCATGCATGTCAGAAACCGTGTCTTCGGCCTGATTGAGCAGATCCTCCAGGCGCTTGTTCAGAAGCTCTCTAAAATATTCAATGTCTTTTTCTTCCATGGGTCGCTTCCTTACAGTCGCGTTTTATGCGAGCCTTGCTGTTCATATAATTAAAGCAAACGATTTCACACCTTACAAGAACTAAGCCTTTTATCACAATCGTTTTTCAAAAGTAAAGAGGAAAAATTGGATTCCGGGTTTGCCTGGCACCTATTCTTCTTCCAGGTTGAAGATTTTGCGGGTCAAGTCGATATACAGGGACTTGTCCCTGTGGAGACCGGGGTTTTTCAGAAAACGCATGGGGTCGTGGAGCATCTTTTTGATAATCGCCTCGTTCATGCGTTCCAGGGCCTTTACGTCCTCCTGGCTTAAGTGATCCATGGAATGCAGGGTTTTTTTGAGTTCCGCATCCGCGATGGCCGACAGCTTGCCTCTCAGGTCCTTGATCGTGGGCACCGCGTCCAGGCTTTCGTACCATTGTCCAAACCGTACCACGGCTTCGTCGATTATGCGTTCGGCCTTGATGGATTCGGACTTCCGGGATTCGATGTTTTCCTCGATCACGTCCTGCAGATCGTCGATATCGTATACATAGGCATTGTCAATGCGGTTGATGGCCGGGTCAATGTCCCGGGGTACGGCGATATCGATGAAAAACAGGGGACGATGCCTGCGCTGGCGCATGACCGGGCGGATCTGGCTCTTGGTGATCACGTAATCGGCTGCGCCGGTTGAACTGATGATGATGTCCGCGGATTTCAGGGTCTCCCCGATCTCTTCGAAGCTGATGGCCTTGCCGTCAAAGCGGTTGGCCAGGTCCACGCCCACGGAAAACGTGCGGTTGGCCACGTAAAGCGGGCCGGTGGCACGCGAGCGGTTCAAGTGTTCCACTGCCAGTTCCGCCATTTCGCCAGCGCCCACCAGAAGGACGGCCTTGTTCTCGAGCTGGCCGAAAATCTTGCGGGCCAGCTCCACTGCCGCGTAGCTGATGGATACGGCCCGGTCCCCTATGCCAGTTTCGCTGCGGATCCGCTTGGCCACGGAAAAGGCCTTGTGCAGCATGCGGTTTAGAATCACACCGGTACCCTTGGTGTCCACGGCGGTTTTATACGCGGACTTGACCTGTCCCAGGATCTGCGGCTCGCCCATGACCATGGAGTCCAGGCTTGCCGCGACCCGGAACAGGTGGCGGACAGCCTCGTCACCCCGGTAAGTATACAGCGCTTCTTCAAACCGGAATTCAGGAACCGACTTGGTCTCGGCAATGTAGGACTTGATGAACCGGATAGCTTTTTCCGGATCATACGCGGTAAAAAGCACTTCCACCCGGTTGCACGTGGAAATCACCATGATTTCACGGATTTCCGGATAGGCTTTCAGCGCCAGGAGCGTGTCCCGACCCTCCTGGTCGGAAAAAGCCAGGCATTCGCGCAGGTCCACCGGCGCCGAGTTATGATTGATGCCCACGACGGCAATTTCCGGGAGCTCCGGGGTTGATGCGGCAGGCGGGGGTGTCGCTGAAGGGCTACCACCTGGTGAATTCATTGTGATGACCCTCCAAAAGGAAATTGACACCCAGGAATGTAAAAAGCATGACTGCAAAACCGATAATGGCCAGTATGGCCGCCCGCCGGCCCCGCCGTCCGGAGACGATCCGCTCATGCAGCAGCGCCGCATAAATCAGCCATGTAATGGCGGACCAGATTTCCTTGGGATTGCCGCTCCAGAACCGGCCCCATTCCACCTCGGCATAAATAAATCCCGTTATCAGGCCGATGGTCAATGCGGTAAAGCCGATTGCCACAAACGTGTACCCGGAGCTGTCCAGCAGCTCCAAAGACGGCAGGCGGCGGAAGAAGAACCGGTGTTTTTTGCCCTTGATGTTTCTTTCCTGGATCAGATACAGGATGCCGGTGCAGCAGGCAAGTGCCAGGCACGCCTCGCCGATGAAGATGATGACCACGTGAAAAACCAGCCACAGACTGGCAAGGTCGGATTCCAGGGACACGGCGGTATCCGGAACAAAAAACGCGGCTGCTGCCAGCAGCGTGATCAGCGGTGCGGCAAAAACCCCCAGGATTTTCAGCTGCAGGCGCCACCAGAGCACTAAAAATACGCCGGCCAGGATCCATCCGGCAAACCAGAGAGTTTCGTGCAGATTCTGCACCGGCAGGGCGCCGGCCCGGACGTAATCAACGCCCATTAGCAGCGTGTGCAGGAGAAAACCCGTCAGCAAGAGGAGATAGGCGCTTCGGTTATAAACTTCGCGCTGCAGGAACAAAAAACCTGCATACCCGGCTGAGCCCGCCAGATACAATCCGATGACCGGCAGCAGTGTAAGATTCAATTGCTTTCCTCCGCAGATGCCATGAGCGAGCGGTAGTCATAACCGGGGCCGAGCACCGCTGAAAGCAGTTCGTCGATATCCGCGATTCGGCCGGCTGAAATCATCTCGAGCAGTCCGCCCTGGATGAGCTGTTCAAAAAGCGGTTTGTGGGCCTCCGGGGCGTGCGCACCGGCCAGCAGCTTTTGCCGGATGGCGCCCATCAGGCGGAGAAATTCCGTATATTCGGCCCCGAACTGGTTTTCGAGCTGTTTTCGAATATGCCTGGCAAACGCGGGGCTCTTGCCGGAAGTGGAAATCGCGATCGAAAGATCGCCTCTGCGGACGACTGCGGGCAGAACAAAGTTGCAGGCCTCGGGCACGTCCGCGATATTGCAGAGCATGTTCCGGCTGTGCGCATCCCGGCTGATCTGCCGGTTCAACTCGCTGTTGTCCGTGGCCCCGATGACCAGGAACTTGTCGTTTAAGTCCGTGTCGGCGTATGGCCTCTGGATTCGGTAAAGCGGGGCTTCGGGGGGGATGCGGAAAAACCCGTCGGCAAATTCCGGACTCACTGCGGTAACCCGGGCGCCTGCTGCCAGCAGCCCCTCGGCTTTTCTCAGTGCCACCCCACCGCCGCCGACCACCAGGCACGGCCGGTTCCGGATATCCAGGCATACGGGGTAATATGTCATTGCGGCCATGTTACATCGCCTCCGGGTAAATGAATTTTCATCAGGTCGCGTGCCAGGTGCAGGGGGCCGCTGTAGGTTGTGCGGCACTGCGCCCGGAGATCGACATTGTCGCATTCTGGATAAAAGTGGGTCAACACCAAGGCGCCCACTGACGACTCGGCTGCGGTTTTGCCGGCAACAGACGGGGTCATGTGCCCGTCGACCTTTATTTCGTCAGGCAGAGCCGATTCACAGATCAACAGGTCCGCACCTTGGGCCAGGTGGATGATTTCACGGGAAAAATCCGTGTCCCCGGTATATACCGCACAAGCACCTTCGCCTGCCGCAACCCGGTAGGCGATGCTTTCGGGCTGATGGGCCGCAGGCGCCCAGGAAAGGGAAAAATCCGCGAATTCGCAGGTGTCTGTGGTATCGGGCCGCAGCTCCATTACCGACAGTTCCGGCCACGTAATCCAGTTCGGATAGACCGCGGCGAGTTTTTCGTAAAACGCCTTGAATCCGGGTCCGCCTGCCAACGTCAGCGGCCGCTGTCGCCTGCTGAGATCCGGGTACTTGTTGGCAAACAGGAAAGCGGCCAGCTCTCCGGTGTGATCCGGGTGAAAATGGCTAATCAGCACGCAGTCGATATCCTGCACGCGAAGCCCGTTTTGCAGCAGCCGCCGCATTGTGCCGGGGCCGATATCGAACAGCAGGCGGCTGTTGCCGGTTTCCATCAGCACCGCGCAGGCGCTTTTTTCAAGATCCGGCACGCACGTTCCCGAGCCCAGAATCGTCATGGCCAGGCGATTATTCATCCCGGGGCCCCTGGTTGGCAATGGCGTTGATCTGGTTGACGATCCATTCCTGTACCGACTTTTTTTCGAGATTGCCCAGGCTGGTTTTCAGGCTTTCAATGGGAATTTCTGCCCGGGCCATGCTTTTGTGCCCCCCCGCGGTGCCCAGATTTCCGAACTGCTTGGAGGCAACGCTTCCCGCGTCTTTGCGCAGCCCGTCGTTGCGCAGAATGATCACCAGCCGACCGTTGTTAAATCCCGAGACAATGCTCCAGGTCACGGTATTGACCCGCATGAAAAAATCGGCGATCAGTACGCAGATATCCGGCGTTTCCACGCTGCCCAGGTGCACGAAGATCCGGTCGCTGTCCACGATTTTCTGTTCTATGGCCAGTTTGAACCAGTCCAGAAAATTCATGCGCAGATCCACCTGTTCAATCCGCCGGGCCAGGTGGATATTGGCATGCCGGAAAAGGAACTGAAACGCACGGATGTCTGCGTTGGTGGCCATTCTTTCAAAATTGTTGGTATCGGTTTTAATGCCGTGGAACAGGGCTGTGGCAAGCTTGGCAGAAGGCTTGATCTTTGCGGTTTTCAGGTATTCGGTCATGATGCTTGCAGTGGCCCCGTATTCCGGCCGGATATCCTTGAACGGCGCCTCAGTGCCGTCCGGCTCGTGGTGGTCGATGATCACGTTGAACCGAAAATCCCTGAAGCTTTCATGGTGCGAAGGCTGGGAATCAAGGATAATCACCTTGGTATAATCCTGAGGCGCAATCTTGGTGACATGAATCAGGGTGACATCGAGCAGCCGGATCATGGCCATGTTGTCCGGCCGGGTGATGGTGTTGACATTGGAAATGGTAATCCGGGTCACCCGCCGCCACAGAACCCGCTGGAAGGCCATTGCACTGGCAATGGCGTCGGGATCCGCGTTTATCAGGATCAGCACATGATCCGACCCGGAAAACTGTTTCATCATTTGCTGCAAATTCTGTGTTGTTGACAGGCTCATGGTTTTATCGCCCTGTGCGGTGTTGCCGGTAACTCTCCGGAAAAACACCTAAAATAAAAAAGCGTGTACTGCTACACGCCGCTGCGACATTATGGATGAACTGTGTGTAATATGAAACGTATCATAGGCAGGTTCCAATACCTTGTCAAGATGCTTGCAGTTTTATACCAAGTACTTGAAGTAAAAGGCAATGGGTTTTATTTTGTTTACGCATGCGAAAAGAATGTTACATTAAGGATATCGGCCGGTTGTTTTGCACCGGAGAAAACCGTATCCCAAAAACCAGAAAGAGGGTGAAAATGGAAGTACCACTTGAAATTACGTACCGCAATGTGGAAAAAAGCGAGGATATTGATCAGCTCATCCGTGAAAAGGCGGCCAAGCTCGACGGGATGCACGACCGCATTACCAGCTGCCGGGTTTCGGTGGAAAAACCCCAGGAACATCAGCGATCCGGAAACAATTACCGGGTGCGTATTGATATGCGCGTGCCGCCCGGCAAGGAACTCGTGGTGCGCCGGGAGGCCGGCGACGGCGACATGCACGATCCGCTCAGGTCGCTGATCACAGAAGCGTTCAAGAAAATTTCCAAGCAGCTCAAAAAGGTCAAGGGAAAACAGCAGGAAACCGGCAGGCCTGATTCCAGAACACCGTCCGGGCAGATGCAAACCCCGGAGAGCGACCTGGATTTGCCGATGGACACGGAATCCTGAAACTTCGGTAAAAACGGCCTTGAAATCGGGCTGCGCATGATGTAGATTTCATCTGCAAAATCTGAAATCATGAAACATGAGTTATGTCATAGGCAAAGCGCCACCCAGACTCATCCGGGTGGCGCTTTTTTTATGGGCGGCCGGGGGAGGTTTCCGAGGTTATGGGCAAGCTGCTGGTCATCGACAATTACGATTCGTTTACCCACAACCTGGTCCAGATGTTTTCGGGACTGGGGGTGAACATTGACGTGTTCCGGGCTGACCGCATATTTACGGCAGAGGCGGACGCCCGCGATCCGGACTTCATCCTGATCAGTCCCGGGCCCGGGGATCCCGGAAATTCGGGCGTTTCAGTAGACCTGATCCGCGCCTTTGCCGGCAGGGTGCCCATACTCGGGGTCTGTCTGGGGATGCAGTGCATGAACGAGGCATTCGGCGGAAGGACGATCCGGGCGCCCGTGCCGGTGCACGGCAAAACCAGTCCGGTTTTTCATGACAATACCGGCTTGTTTGCCGGGATGCCCTCGCCGTTTACGGCCGCCCGGTATCATTCCCTGGTGGCAGACGGCACCGCAGAGGGCCTTCATGCCTGTGCCTGGGCCGAAGACGGCGTACTCATGGGGCTTGCCGATCCGGCTCGCGGACTCTACGGTGTCCAGTTTCACCCGGAGAGCTTTATGAGCGATCACGGTTTGATGCTGGCCGAGGCCTTTATCCGCCTGCAAAGGCCTGAACAGGGGGCTTGCTATGCCGGATGCAGCTGATATTCAATCCATGGTCGGGTGCATGGATCGGGTGCATATCGAGGAAATCGCGCCGCCGCATTCTTTTCCGGATATGGCCGGATGTTTTGCCGACCTTCCCGGCACCGTGATCCTGGCAAGCGGCGGAGACCTGGATGCGGCCCGTTATCATCTCCTGGCGGTGCAGCCGTGGCTGGCCATAAAGTCTCGGGGCGCAAGCGTGCAGGTGGAAACCGGCAGAGAAAGCCGCAGCTTCCAAGGGGATCCGTTTGATTTGCTGCGGCAGGTGCTTTGCGAATTTGACATGTCTGATGCGGGTCTGCCCGAGCCTGTTTCCGCCGGGCTTTTCGGGTATCTGTCCTATGATTTGAAGGATTTCATCGAGGATTTGCCCCGCACAACCGTGGATGACACCGGCCTGCCCGAACTCTGCCTGTATGCCCCCTCCGTGCTGCTGATTGCAGACAGGCATGCTGACAGGTTTACCCTGTGCATGCCTGTCTGGAAAGATTCCGAAAAGCAGAGTCCGGACCGGCTTCGCGAATGGTTTTTCGACCGGATCCGGGGCAGGGAAAATCCCGAGGCGCAATCCTTTTCCGGCGGCTGCAGGGGGTTTTGGTCCCCTTTTACACGGGAAACCTACATGGCTGCTGTTGCCCGTGCCCGCGACGACATCGCTGCCGGCCACATCTACCAGGTCAACTTTTCCCAGCGCTTTGAGACCGATTTTACCGGCAGTCCGTATGCCCTGTTTGCCGAGCTTTTTTCCGCCGCCCCGGCCGCTTTTTATGCTTATGTGCATGCCGGCGACCACTGGATCGTTTCCACCTCGCCCGAGCGCTTTTTAAAACAGCGCCGGGACCTGGTGGAGACCCGGCCGATCAAGGGCACCCGGCCCAGGGGCGCGGACCCGGCTGCTGACCGGGCCATGGCAGCGGAATTGAAAAACAGTTCCAAGGATGATGCCGAGCTTTCAATGATCGTGGACCTGATGCGAAACGACCTGGGCCGCGTCTGCGCCGGGGGCAGTGTCGAGGTGGCCGAGCACAAGCGCCTTGAGGCATATCATAACGTGTTTCACCTGGTTTCTGTGGTTCGGGGGCGACTGACGCAGGGACGGGACAGTGTGGATTTGCTTCAGGCGGCGTTTCCCGGCGGGTCTGTTACCGGCTGTCCGAGAATCCGGGCAATGGAAATCATTGATGAACTCGAGCCCTTCCGCAGGCATGTATATACCGGCTCCATCGGGTATATCGGCTTTCATCAAACCATGGACCTGTCCATTGCCATCCGGACGGCCGTGATCGAAAACGGGCGGATGCGGTTTTCCGTGGGCGGCGGCGTGGTGTATGACTCCGATCCGGCTGCGGAATACGAGGAGACTCTGCACAAGGGACGTTCGGTCATGGGCGTGTTTGACGACCGCGGTACCGCACCGGACCGCGAGGACCGAATATGGATAGACGGCATGGTGGTGCCGGCCTCCAGGGCGCATGTGCCTGTGACAGACCTGGGCCTGCAGTACGGGCACGGCTTTTTTGAAACCATCCGTGCGGACCGCGGCCGGCCGCATCTGCTGGCAAGCCACCTGCAGCGGTTTTATCAGTCCTGGCAAATGCTGTTTGCTGCGCCCGTGCCGGATCTGACCTGGGAGTCGGTGATCTGCCAGCTTACGGCGGCCAACAACCTGGGTGACCATATCTGCGCGTTAAAATTGATGGCCCTTGCCGCAGCCGATTCCTGGCAGCCGCACCTGGTGGTTACAGCCGTCCCTTACGTGCACCGGCTGGATCAGCTCGGAAAAGCGGCCCTGGATCTGGCCGTATATCCCCATCCCCGGCAGACGCCGCTGGCTGCGCACAAAACCCTTAATTACCTGTATTATTTTCTGGCCGGCAGGTGGGCCCGGGAAAACGGTGCAGACGAGGCCCTGGTTCTCAACCCGGACGGCACGATCTCGGAAACCAACACCGCCAATCTGCTGGTTATCCGGGGCAACACCGTGATATCTCCGGCTTCGCCCCACGTGCTGGCCGGTGTCATGGAGGCTGCAATCCTGGAACTCCTTTCGGCAGAAGGCTTTCGTTACGCGATCCAGCCCTTACCCCCCGAAGCCCTTTTTGATGCAGACGCCCTGATCGCCACCAATTCCCTGATGGGACCTGTGAGTATCCGCTCCCTGGACGGCCGTCAAATCCCATGCGATCCGCACTGGACCGCCCGGCTCCGCGACCGCGTCTTTTCAGCGTTTTCCTGAACAGCCCTTTAAGGCAGCCCCCTGGGAAATCCCGGTCTTTCACGCTTATCCGCGTGCTTCGCTTGGCGGGGCAACCGCATGTCGCTGCACTCGGGCCGGGCATCTCTAAGGCTCGCTTCGCGGCGGCTCGGCAAACTCGCCTATCGGCTCAAACAAAGCCGGCCGCCTGCTCAGCTTCGCCAAGAGCTGCTCCGGCCCTCGTGCAATGCG
>JAGXKN010000060.1 GCA_018335195.1 Desulfobacterales bacterium | reverse complement strand
CGGATTTCAGGTTTTGCCTTTTTTATTCTGACGGCTTCGTAAAAACGCTAAAAAATGTTATGCCCGCCAAGCAATAAAAATATAAGGTTCTGATTTTACTTAAACACTTAATCACTTAAAACTTAAAACTGCCTGTAAAAAAGACTTTTTACAGGCTCATCTATTCTACTCCACGGAATACAGCAAATCCATATATCGTTCAAGCATATCGCTGACCACCCCGCGAAACGGGATGGTGGCGGCCATGCCGTATACCGGTGCGGTCTCGCCCTGCTCTTCGGGATGCGCGCGGACATATGCTACGGCTTCTTTCAGGTCCGCGACAAACCGCTCTGCCACGCCCTGCCCGGTATGGCGAAGCGTTACGGCAATATGCACACAGGCCGGCTTGTGCAGGCCGTTTAGGGCCCAGCCCTTTTTCCCCATCTGCTCCATGACCTGGTAGATGTTTAGCGTCTCGGATCCGAATGCGATCACCCACAGCGGGTCCCCGTAAATGCTTAACTCCGGGATTTCCCGGATGCCGCTCTTAATCTTATCCGCAGTTTCCAGGATCTGCCGGGTGGCCTCCATGTAGCCTTCCCGTCCCATTTTCACCATGGCCGCCCAGCACTGGGCGGAAAGCGCACCGGGGCGGCTGCCGGCAAACGTGGGGGAAAAATACAGCCCGCCCGGCCAGTCCGTGATTGTAAAATACTGATACCGCCGCAGGTGCCGGCCCCGGTAGAGCACCACGGATGTCCCCTTGGCCGCGTACCCGTACTTGTGGGTATCTGCAGACATGGACGTCACCCCGGGCAGGCGGAAATCAAACGGGGCAATCCCGTATCCCAGCGCTTCGGCCCATGGCAGCACAAACCCGCCCAGGCAGGCATCCGTGTGAAAGCCGATACCCTTTTCCCGGGCAATTTCGGAGAGATCCGCAATGGGGTCGATGACTCCGTGGGGAAACGACGGGGCGGATCCCGCCATGGCAATGGTATTGCGGTTGCAGGCCTTTTTCATGGCCCCGGCATCCGCCGTAAAATCGCTTTTTACCGGCACGTGGATGATCTTGATCCCGAAATACCGGGCCGCCTTGTCAAATGCGGCATGCGCGGTAACCGGAACCACGAGTTCGGGGCGACGGTTTTTTTTCTCCTGTCTCGCCTGATCCCGGTAGGTCTTCATGGCCAGCAGGATGCTTTCCGTGCCGCCCGAGGAGACCACGCCGCAGATCTCGTCTTCGGCCCGGCCGGCACCCAGCATGTCGGCGGTCATGGACACGATCTCGGCCTCGTACTTGGAGGCGCTCGGCCAGATGTCCGCGTGCAGGGGATTGCTCTGGGAATGCACCGCATAGACCCGGTTCAGAAAGTCAATATGTTCCGGATCCCCGTGGTATACCGCCCCGGAGACATACCCGTCCCGCCATTTTTCATTTTCTTTTTCCTGGAGATCGCGCATGATATCGAGTACGGATTCCTTTTCCAGGCCGCTGTCAGGCATCTGCGAAAACTCCGGCACCTTTCCCTTGTAGGGCTTGACCGAGTCCCGGAGGTGGGCCATCATCTCATCCATTTCCTTTTCAATGGATGCGCGCACCGCGGGCACGCCCTTGATCCACTCAAACACCCGGGCGGCCAGGCCCTCGGGCAGCCGATAGAGCACCTTTTCCGCTGTTTTCCGAATATTCAATCTGCCTCCTGTTTACCTGTTAATTTTTGATAAGCCTGTAAAAAGTCTTTTTTACAGGCAGTGTTAAGTTTTAAGTGATTAAGTGGTTAAGTAAAATCAGAAAGTTATCATTTCATTGCCTGGTGGCTGCAGATTGCATTCAAACTGGCACACGTTTTCCGGGTGCGCTTGTAGGCCCTTTTGAACTCCCGGAAAATTTGATCGTAAATCTGTCTGCAGGCCGGGTCGGGTTCATAAACAAAATCAGTTTCCACGAGTTCGCCAATATCTTCAAAATCAACATGTCCCAGCGCGGCTGCCCCAAGGAGCCCGGCTCCCCGCACATTGGCCAGCAGGGGGGATTTGACCCTGGCCACGGGCCGGTCCAGCACGTCCGCGTGTATCCGGCACCACACATCAGAAGTTGCCCCGCCCCCGATCATCCGGATCGGGGAAAGTCTGCCGCCGGCAAACTTCTCCACTGCGGAAAGTAGCCAGCGGCTGTTGCATGCCACGCCCTCGAGCACTGCGCGCGCCATGTGCGCCCGGGTTGCGGTAAGCGAAAGATTGACGAACCCGCCCCGGATGAGCCGGTCGTCCACCGGGGTGCGCTCGCCATAGAGCCACGGCAGAAACAACAGGCCATGGCTGCCCGGCGGGACATCTGCGGCCATGGCATCCACGCGCTGATAAAAATCCGGCGGCGCCGGCAGGTCGGAAAGGCCGTCTGCAGGGAAAAACACGTTGTCCCGCAGAAAAGTCAGACAGGCGCCCGCGGTTTCCTGCTCGTTTGCCGCAAAATAGCGGCCGGGCACGGCAGACGGCAGGGACGCGATACTCGTTGAGATGCTGGTTTTCTTAAACGGCACATGGCACGTCAGCCACGCAGAGGTACCAATATAAAGGTGGGGGGCAAAATCGGCCACAGCCCCGGAGCCCAGGGCTGCGGCCTGCACATCCGGCGTACCGCACACGACCTTGACATCCGGGCCCAGCCCGAGCTCGGATGCCACTTCCGGTTTCAGGGAGCCGATCACGTCTGCGGCCCGGACGAGATTGGGCAGCTTTTCCCGGTCCACAGTGGAAAGCCGGATCAGCCGGTCATTATAGCAGACCCGGTCAATATTGCGATTATCCGTGACCCAGTGAAGCGCAATCGAGTCATACGAGGCCGCAGCCCTGCCGGTCAAGCGCAGGTTGATGTAATCCTTGGCCTCGAGAAACTTCCAGGTCCGCTTGTATATATCTGGATGCCGTTTTTTGATGTAAAGGATGTGGGCCAGGGAATCCTTGCCGGAATGCGAGGGCGCTCCGCCTGTAAGCCGGATCCATTTCAACAATTTGGCCGCGGCATATCCCTGGATCGGAAAAAAACCGCCGGTAATGACTTCGACCTCGCGGCTGCCCCGGGAATCCAGCCATATCAGGGCGTTTGCCAAGTGCCGGCCGTTTTCGCCCACGGCCACGGTCCCGGACCACTGGGAAGAACAGCAGATCGCCTTGATATCTTCCGCGGGCACCAGGTTCTTTTCAAGCAAGGCCTTAAACGAGTCCAGGATGGTTTGCCACCACTGCTCCGGATCCTGCTCGGCCCCGCCCCCCTCGGACAGGTAAAGATCGTTTTCAGCAAACACGTCTGCAACGATTTCTCCCCGGCAGGAAACCAGGGCGCTTTTGGGCCCCGAAGTCCCGAGATCCACTGCAAGGATGTAGGTCTGTGAGCTGTTGGACATGGTGCTCCCTTATTTGTCGGAGGATTTGCCGAATTTTTTGAATAACTTTTTCTTTCCTTAGTACAAGCATGCTATAAAGAGATCTAAGAATGCAAGTATATTTGAAAAAGCATTTTTTTATTGACACAGTGGGATTTTTTCAATATTAATTCACTAACCATTCAGTTAATTGTTTTTTTCAGATGCCCCCTCCTGAAGACCCCCCCCTGTGAATTGGCCGGGGGAGGGTCTTTTTCCAGGGTTTTGTTGAAAAAGCAATCAGCAGCCACAAGGTGGCGCATGCCAAAGACCAGCCGAAAAAACGGACGCCAGCGGCAAAACGCTGAAATCCGCAAGCCGGAGATCATCAGGAGCTTTTACCAGACCATCCTGGAACGGGGTTTTGAAGGCGCCTCCATTGCCAAGGTGGCCGCGCGCATCAACATTCACCCCAGCCTGATCCTCCATTATTTCGGAAACAAGGAAAACCTTACCCTGGAACTGGTGGATTACGTGATTGAAGAATACGACCGCCTGCTGGGCAGTGTGAAACTGGGGGGACTTGCACCGGAAGCGCGCCTGGAAAGGCTGCTGGAAATCATCTGGAGCCGGGAATATTATGAAAAAATTCATATCGCGGGATCCTTTTCCCTGCTTGCCGTAAGTTTCCGCAAACCCCGAATTCAAGAAAAGATCGAGGGGCTTTACATCGGCTACCGGAGCTTTCTGGCAAAGGAAATCCAAAGGGCAGCGGATGCCGGGGTGATCGAACATCAAGACGCCATGCGCACCGCGGCCCGCATCATCACTCTGATCGAAGGAGCCCGGCATTTCAGGCATTTGTTTGTGGGAAAAGACGAATGCGAGCGATACAACCGGGATATGAAGGAAGCCACACGGATGATGATGCTGGGAAAAAATTCGAAATTCGAATCTCGAAATCCGAAACAATAAAAAAATCCGAATTCTCGAATGACGAAAACAAAAAGTCAGGACAAGGAACAATTCTATGACAACCCGAACCATGAAAAGCATCTGTTTTGAATGTCATTCGCGCTGCGGCGTGGAACTGGAAATCGAAGGCGGAAAGCTCAAAAGCGTCCGGGGAGATAAGGCGCATCCCATCAGCCGGGGCTATATCTGCCCCAAGGGAACGGCCAACCCGGAAATCGTCTATCACCCCGAGCGCATCACCAGGCCGCTGGTCAAGTCGAAAACCGGGTTTGAAGAGACCTCCTGGGACCATGCCCTTTCCATTATCGCAGACAAGATGACCGAGGCCCGGGAAAAATTCGGCGCGGAATCCGTGGTATTCGGAACCGGCACCACACGGGGCCTGGCCCCGTACTTAAGCCGCTTTCTCACGTGCTTCGGCTCTCCCAATTTCATGGCGCCATCGAACATGAGCGGCGGGCCGATCGTGATGGGAAGTGCGGCCACATGCGGATTCGGCCTGTCAGACCCGGACTATGCAAACAGCCGGTGCATGCTTTTGTGGGCCCACAACCCGGAAAAATCCTGGCCCGGCCTGTACATGAATGACATCCGCGACGGGCTGAAAAACGGGGCAAAGCTCATCGTGGTCGATCCGCGCGGCACGCGCATGGCCAAAAAGGCAGACCACTGGCTGCAGATCCGCCCGGGCACGGACGTGGCCATGGCGCTGTGCTTCATGCATGTGATTATTGAAAACGAACTCTACGACAAGCCGTTCGTGGAAAACTGGACCGAGGGATTCGAGGAACTGCGCGCACACGTGGCCGAATTTACCCCGGAAAAAACCGAGGAGGTTACATGGGTGCCCGCAGACCAGATCCGGGCCGCGGCAACCGCGTTTGCCGAAAACGCCCCGGCCGCAGTCGGCCCCGGCATGGGCGGAGTCTGCCAGGCAAATGACGCCTTTGACCTGACCCGTTCGCTGACCATGCTGGCGGCCATCACCGGCAACCTGGAAGTGCCCGGCGGCAATCTGCGCATGCCGCCGCCTACGCACAGGCGCGCCTGCTACGGATCCGACCACGACCCGTTTTTAAACCTGCCCAAGGAGCAGGCGCAAAAAAAACTCGGCATCGACCGTTTTCCCCTGATCCGGTTCATCCCGATTCCCTCGCCGCCCCAGACCGTGTGGCCGGCAATCGCAGATGAGAACCCCTACCCCGTGAAAGTGGTGGGGCTGTTTGCCAACAACAGCGTATGCGCCTATCCCAATTCGCAGCGGGTGCGCGAGGTATATGAAAAGCTGGATTTCTTGTTTGCCGTGGACTACTTTCACACGCCCACCACTGAGCTGGCAGACGTGATCCTGCCGCCGGCGCACTGGACCGAGCGCGACGACGTGGAAGATTTGCTCATGAAAAGCTACGTGTTCTGCCAGCCCAAGGCCATCGAACCCCTGCCCGAATGCCGGGATGAAAAGCAGATCTTAATCGATCTGGCCGGCAAAATCGGCATGAACGACTATTTCAAAACCGTGCACCAGGCCCTGGACTACCGGCTGGAACCCGTGGGCATCACGTACGAAGAGTTCAAGGAAGACGGCTGGTACTTCGGCGGATTTCGGCACAAAAGCTACGAAAAAAAGGGCAAGTTCCGGACCGTTTCGGGCAAGGTGGCACTGTATGCCGGATTCCTGGAAGACCTGGGACTTTCCCCGCTGCCCGTGTTCCGGGAGCCGGATGAAAGCCCGGCAAGCCGGCCGGACCTGGCAGAAGACTACCCCCTGGTGCTGACCACCGGCGGCCGCCTGCTGGTCTACTACCACTCCTCGCACCGCAACATCCCGTCGCTCAAAAAACGGGCCCCGGATCCGGAACTCCAGATTCATCCGAATACCGCCGGCAAGCTTGACATCGAAGACGGAGAATGGGTATACCTGACTTCACCCAGGGGACGCGTGGCAATCCGCGCCCGGTATTTCGAGGACATCGACCCCCGGGTAGTGCATTCGCACCACGGATTCTGGTACGGGGTGGAAAACGGGTGGAAACGGGTCAACATCAACATGATCACCGATGACGAACCGCTTTGCCCGGTGACCGGCTCAGTACCGATCAAGGCGCTGCTGTGCCGCGTAGAGAAAATGCAATAAAAAGCTGATTATACCGCCGACGGCATTTTTGCAGAAATCCGTAAGCGCATTGGCTGATCGGCGGCGCGAAAAAGGAGTTTCCTCGCTCCAGGAGCCTCTTCGAGCCGCAATTTCCGCTCGGAAACCCGCTTTTCCGCACCGCCGTCAGGGCAACGAAGTACAATTTCGTGGAAGCGCAAAAAGGATTTCTTTGAAAGTGTCAGTTGATGATCAAACGAATTCGGCGAAACAAACTTTACATCCGAATATCGAAATCCGGGCCAATGACAAAAACAAGAGAAAAGTTTTGAACATTTTGTCATTCGGGTTTCGAATTTATATTCGCACAAGGAGAAGGATTTGAAAGCTGAGGATATTTCAACGGTATTGATCGTCGGCTCCGGTACCATGGGCCAGCAGATCGGGCTCCAGTGTGCGGTTTGCGGGTATGACGTGATCCTGCATGATATCAGCCAGGATATGCTGGACAAGGCAAAAGAGCGGCTGGGCCGGCTGGCCCGCAATTACATGAAAAGCTCCCGGATCGACCAGCAGCAGGCTGATACTGCGCTTGCGCGCATCCGGGCCGAAACCGACCCGGAGCAGGCCAGCAGTGCCGCGGATTTTATCAGCGAATCCGTGCCCGAAGACCCGGAACTCAAGGCAAAGGTTTTTGCCCGGTTCAACGAGATCTGCCCGGAGCGTACCATCTTCACCACAAACACCTCCTCGCTGCTGCCCTCCATGTTTGCCGGGGCCACGGGCCGACCCGACCGGTTTGCGGCATTTCACTTCCACGACACCCGGTTTAACTATATCGTGGACATTATGCCGCACCCGGGCACATCCCGGGATACCGTGGCGCTGATCGAAGCCTTTGCCAAGCGCATCAACCAGGTGCCCATTGTTTTAAAAAAGGAAAACAACGGCTACGTATTCAACGCCATGCTCATGCAGCTGCTTGAATCCGCCCAGAGCCTTGCGGCAAACAACGTGGCTTCAATCGAAGACATTGACCGCTCCTGGATGGGGGTAATGGGCATGAACATCGGGCCGTTCGGCCTCATGGACAGCATCGGCATCGACACGGCATGGAAGGTCACCGACTACTGGGCCCGGCAGACAGACGACCCGCAGGGAAAAAAGAACGCGGTGTTTTTGAAAAAATACGTGGACACCGGCAACCTTGGCGCCAAAACCGGAAAAGGGTTTTACACGTACCCGAATCCGGCATTTGCCAGGCCCGGGTTTATCGAGGGAAAGCCGCAATAAAATGGCTGATAAAACACACCGGAACACGGAAGAACAGGATCTGACAATTGCCCCTGCAAATGCGGGCATCGGGCTGTCTCAAAACACCCCGGCTTCCGGCTGTTGACCAACAAATACAGCGGCTCAGGCGAGTCCGCCGGATCCGGGACAGCCCTTTGTCATTGACACCGTCCCGACAGCCGCGGGGAAGATCCCCCGGGTCTCCGGAGCGCTTGCATTTGCCGACAAACTGGGGACCCTGAAAACCCGGCTGGGCATCGGCCGCATGAATTACACCGTGGACCCGGGGCTTTACGCACTGGGCGCCCCGGATAAACAAAGCCCGGTCCTGGTGACGGCCAACTTCAAGCTGAGTTTTGACAGGCTACGCTCGGCCTTTGGCGGCAGGAATGCCTGGATCCTGGTGCTCGACACCAAGGGCATCAATGTCTGGTGCGCAGCCGGCAAGGGCACCTTCGGCACCGACGAACTGACGGGCCGTCTCAAGGCCAGCGGACTCGAAAAAATTGTTTCCCACAGACACCTGATCCTCCCTCAGCTTTCCGCGCCGGGAGTCGCAGCCCACGCAGTTAAGCGGGCCTGCGGATTTTCCGTGGCCTACGGACCGATCCGGGCCGGGGATCTGTCCGAATTCATGGACCGGGGCATGAAAGCCACCCCCGAGATGCGCACCAAGCGATTCCCGCTTGCCGAACGCGCCGTACTGGTGCCCATGGAGTTTATCCCCGCGCTCAAATGGATGGCCGTACTTCTGCCGCTTTTTCTCGTCCTCGGAGGAGTGGGCTTTTCCGGCACCTTCCGGGGGGATATAACCACCCACGGAATACAAGCGGCATTCATGCTCACAGGGGGACTGCTGGCCGGCGCGGTGTTGACCCCGCTTCTGCTTCCGTGGCTTCCGGGGCGCGCATTTGCCGCAAAAGGCGCTGTTGCGGGGCTGATCACCGGATGCATCGTCATTTTCCTTTCCGGCGGCGCTCCGGACACAGCAGCCATCCAGGCCGAATCCTCAGGCATGCTGCTGATTTCCGTGGCACTGGCTGCCTACCTGGCAATGAATTTCACCGGGGCCTCAGACTATACATCCCTTTCCGGGGTGCGCCGCGAGATGCAATGGGCTGCGCCTTTACTAATCGCCGGGGCAACGCTCGGGCTGATCCTGTGGACCGCCGCCCGGTTTCTGTGATGCGTGAAGACCAGGAAAATGAAAGTTTGAAAAAAACCTTCCTGGACTTCGTGTTCCTGGTGGTTATAATACAGATGGAAACAATGATGTAATGGATTGATGCATATGGCAAACACATTAACATACCTGAAAAATGTAACCACCCTGGCCCTGGATGCAGATCTGTGCGTGGGCTGTGGCATGTGCACCGTGGTTTGTCCCCGGGCGGTCCTTTCGCTGAAAAACGGGAAGGTCGAAATCGTGGAGCGGGATGCCTGCATGGAATGCGGAGCCTGTGCACAAAACTGTCCCACCCGGGCATTAAAAGTCGATGCCGGCGTGGGATGCGCTGCTGCGGTGATCAATACGGCTCTTGGCCGTAGCGGAGACGAATGCTGCTGCGTGGTGGACGCAAACGGTAAAACCGGCCCGGTATGCGGACCGGGGTGCTGTTAGCTGTCAGGCCCCCGGTGCAAGGACCTGCGGCTTGCATGACAAGGCATCGGCATATCATCCAGCGGATACGGCCCGAGCTCTTGCGGATTCAGCAGGCCAGATGACAATAACCGATGTGCCCGCCCCTTTACGGCTCCGGATATAAAACTGCGCCCCGGAAAGCTCTGCACGCTCCCGCATGCTTGCCAGACCAAAGCCCGAATTCCCGTGTTCTTCTGCTTCCGGATCAAAACCTTTCCCGTCATCTGTGACTTCAAACCGGATCCTGCCGCCTTCTCCGCTTAATACGATCTTTACAAGCCGGGCTCTGCTGTGCTTGCCGATATTGTTCAGGGTCTCCTGCAAAAGCCGGAAGATTATGGTTTTGACATCTTCGGGCACCTGGTTCTCTTGAACCGATATCTGTTTTTCCACCCGGATTTCGGGATACATGCCGTTGAACTTCTGGCGAAGGGAATCAACGGTGGCCACGATCCCCTCGTCCAGGGCCGCAGGCCGGAGATCCATGATAATCCGGCGCACTTCATGAATGGCATCCCGGCTCATGGAAGCGGTTTTCTCCAGCGCGGCCAGGTCTTCCCTGCCGAGCTGATCGCCCTTCTTGCTGATGATATTTTCCATGTACAGCTTGATTGCACTCAGCGACTGGGCAATGCTGTCATGCAGATCCCGGGCAATGCGCCTGCGTTCTTTTTGCTCCGCATTGACCAGTTGGCCGGATAAATACCGCAATTCCCGGTTGCTTTCCTCCAACTCCCGGGTCCGGTCGGCAACGCAGTCTTCAAGGTTTTGGGAATAGCGTTCCAGCTCGTTATTGCTTGCGGAAAGCTCCCGGAACATGCTTTTATAAGGCGCCAGCAGGCCGTGGGCCACAATTGCGCGATACACCAGGTAGGAAGAAACGATTTTCAAAAGATGGCCAATCATGTTGGCCGGCCCGTAGACGCTTACGTAATTTGTAAATGCAATTTCCGAGGCGATGGTAAAACCAATGGAGGCCAGCAGCAGCCGGGTCATGAACGGATCCACGGCCGCGCGCCGCAGGTAGAGGGCAATGCCGGCGGCAAGCAGAATAAGGCATATGACGTATTCGCTGATGATTTTAAAAGGCGTCAGGCCCATACCCTGGATGTAGCACCGCGGAAACAGCTCAAGCGGAAAAATCAAGGCAAACAACACCAATGAAACCGCGCCGTATAACGCGATTACCACGTTTGGATTCACCCGGCGGTGGAACACTCCTTTTCCC
>JAGXKN010000023.1 GCA_018335195.1 Desulfobacterales bacterium | reverse complement strand
CTCATCAAGCGCATCCGGTTTGACGACCTCCGGCTCAAGCTGATTTTGGACAACCTGGATATCGGCATCCTGACCCTGGACCGGGGCAACCATGTCACGTTTGTCAACACCAAGGCCGAACAGATTACCGGCTTTTCCCGCAGCGAGCTGCTGGGCAAATCCTGCAAATCGTTTTTCGGCCCCTGGTTCTGCAAGGACGTACTCGACCATTGCGGCTATCCCAACGGCAACAGCGAGCATCTCACCGCCGAAACCCGGCTGATTACCGAACAGGGCCACCCCCTGCCGGTGCGGGTGACATATCTGCCCTTAAAAAACGAATCCGACATGATCGTGGGCGGACTGACCACGATTACCGACCTGTCGCTGAAGTACCATTTCGACAGCGCCATCAAGGACCGCTACACTTTCTACGACATGATCGGGCGTCATCCGGACATGCAGAAAATCTTTGACATGATCCCCATGGTGGCGGCCACAGACACCACCACCCTGATCGAGGGGCCCACGGGCACGGGAAAGGACCTGCTGGCAAAGATTACCCATAATGCCAGCCCGCGGGCCGAGCGCAAGCTGGTCAAGGTCAACTGCGCCTCTCTGCCAGGCACCCTGCTGGAATCCGAGATGTTCGGTTATGTACGGGGGGCCTTTACCGGCGCGGACCGCGACAAGCCCGGCCGCTTCCAGGAGGCGGAAGGCGGCACCATATTTCTCGATGAAATCGGGGATCTTCCGATGCCGCTGCAAGCCAAGCTGCTGCGGGTGATCGAGGACCGGGAATTTTACCCTCTTGGATCCCGTAAAACCACGGGTGTGGATGTGCGCATCATATCTGCCACCAACCAGGACTTGCACCAGCTGGTCAAGGAAAGGCGCTTCCGGCAGGACCTGTTTTACCGGCTCAATGTCATGCGCATTGCCCTGCCGCCGCTGAAAGACCGCAAGAGCGACCTGCCCCTGCTCATTCACCACATACTGAAAAAACTCTGCACCGCCATGGATGTGCCGGTCAAAAAAATATCCAAGCCGGCCATGCACATTCTGCTTAATTATGATTATCCTGGAAACGTGCGGGAACTGGAAAACATCCTGGAACACGCAGTGATTATCTGCCGGGGCGACACCATTGAAACGCAGCATTTTCCGCGGGCCCTGACCGAATCCGAGGCGCCAGCCGAATCCCCGGGACCGGATCCGGAAACGTCCGGCTCCGGGGACCGCAGCGAGCGGATCAAGATCATGAACGCACTGGCGCAGTGCCGCTGGAACAAAACCCGCGCGGCAAAAATTTTAAACATTGACCGTTCCACGCTCTGGCGAAAGATGAAAAAATATGAAATCGCCTCATAGGCATTTGCAAATCCTTTCGCCCATAAATCCTCCCCGGAGAAGAACAGCCGGGATATGCGCGTAAGCGATAAACACCGCGGAGTTTGAAAAATGGCGGAAAAAATACTCCTTGTTGACGATGAAGAGGGCATCCGCAGAGTTCTGGGCCTTTCCCTGTCTGATATGGGCTATGAAGTACATACTGCGGAAAACGGGGAAGCCGCGTTGCAGGAGTTTCGCAACAACCGACCGCCGATCGTGCTGGCAGACATTAAGATGCCCGGAATGGACGGCATTGACCTTCTGCGCAAGCTCAAGGCCGAAGACCCGGACACCGAAGTCATCCTGATCACCGGTCACGGGGACATGGACCTGGCTATCAAAAGCCTGAAATACGAAGCCACGGATTTCATCACCAAGCCCATCGAAGACCGGGAGCTGGAAAACGCCCTGGAAAAAGCCAGGCAGCGCATCAAGCTGCGCCAGCAGTGGCGCAGTTATACAGAAAACCTCGAGGACATGGTCCGGCAGAAAACCGACCGGCTCACCGATGCGGCAAAAGAAGGCGAAAGCGCTGAAGACGCCCGTTTTCGCAGGCTTTTTGACGAACTTCCCGGATATGTGGCCGTCATTGACGGCGATTACGAAATCACTGCAGCCAACAAGACCCTGAAATCCGATTTCGAGCTTGATGATCCCCGGGGAATCCATTGCTACAAGCTGTTCAAGGGCTCGGACGAGCCCTGCCTCGACTGCCCGGTGGCCCACACCTTTGATGAAAACCAGACCTGCCAGGCGGAACTCAAATTCACCCCGGACGGGGCCCAGAGCCGCCACATGTTTGCCTGGACCACGCCCCTGCAGGACGAAACCGGAGAGGTCTCCCGGGTAATGATCATGATGACCGAAATCTCCCAGCTCCTGGATTTAAAGGATCACCTTGCCTCCCTGGGCCTGATGGTGGGTTCGGTCTCCCACGGCATCAAGGGGCTTTTAACCGGGCTTGACGGCGGGGTCTACATGCTCAATTCCGGATTTTCCCACGATGATCCGGAAGAAATCTCCGAGGGGCTTAAAACCGTCAAGACCATGTCCGACCGGATCAAGCACATGGTGCTTGACATCCTGTATTATGCCCGGGAAATGAAGCTTGATAAACAGCCGGCCGATATCTCCGAATTTGTGCACGAAACCGCGGAAGTGGTGGACGCCCGTGCCAAAGAAGCCGGCATCGAGCTTGTCCGGGAGGTGGATGAATCCCTGGAAAACAGCCGGATCACCATTGATGCCGAGCAGCTCCGGGCCGCCATCGTCAACATCCTGGAAAACGCCCTGGACGCCTGCGCCGAAGACCGGGAGAAAACTTCGCACCGCATCGAGTTCCGGGCTTTTGCCGAAAACGGGGCGGTCTGCTTTGACATCAGCGACACCGGTCCGGGCATGGACGCGGAAACCCGGGAAAAAATCTTCAAGCTGTTTTACTCTTCAAAACGCTCCCAGGGTACCGGCATCGGGCTGTTTATCACCCAGAAAATCGTCGGCCAGCACAACGGCACCATCGAGGTGGAATCCACCCCGGGCCAGGGCACGCGCTTTCGCATCCGGATTCCATACGGGGAATAATGGCAAATTTGAAAATACTGTTTTCGAATTTCGGATTTCATGCTTCGAATTTATGGGTAAAATTTTGCAATCCGTCCCATATTTAATTAGACGTGACCCAACACCCTGATTATTAGATATCAAGCAAGGAGGTAATTATGGCCAAAAAAATCCTTGTCATCGACGATGACCCGACCACGGTCAAATACCTGGTCAGCGTACTGAAAAACAACGGGTTTGAAACCTGTGAGGCCTATGACGGGGTGGAAGCCATGGAGGTGCTGCAGCGAGAAAAGCCGGACCTGATTACCCTGGACCTGGAAATGCCCGAGGAATGGGGAACCCGTTTTTACCGGAAACTGCGCAAGCAGGGCGGCGAGCTTCAGGACACGCCGGTGCTGATCATCAGCGCCATGGCCTCGCGGCATCTGTCGGTGCGCGATGCCGTGGGGTACCTGTCAAAGCCGTTCGACCCGAATGAAGTCATTGACATTATAAATCAAAACACTTAATCCGCCCGCCACTGCCGCCGGCCTGCCGATCGGATCTGCTGTCCGCATTGCATTTTGATTTATTATTCGTTATATGAAATATAATTTACAATTACCAAATCCTATCGGAAATCGCGTTTTTATTCCGATATTCACATAAGCGGCACAAGGACAGCAATCCCCATGGGACTATATAAAAAACAGCGGACCCTGGCGGCTCCGGTTTCTTTTTCCGGCCAGGGCGTGCATTCCGGAAAAACCGTAAACCTGACCGTACACCCGGCGCCGCCGAACTACGGCGTCCGGTTCAGGCGCATGGATCTGCCCGCAAAACCGACGGTCGCCGGACACTTCAACCGGGTGGTGGACACCAGCCTGGCCACAGTAATCGGGGAGAGCGGATGCATCGTCTCGACAATCGAACACCTGATGGCGACCCTGTCCGGACTTTCCGTTGACAACGCGCTGGTGGAGCTCGACGACTACGAACTGCCCATCATGGACGGCAGCGCAGCTCTGTTTACCCGGCAGATCCGCGAAAAGGGCATCGTCGAGCAGGATGTACCGCGGTTTTATTTTATCATTGAAAAACCGGTCCGGATCGAGGAACAAGACAAGTCTGTATGCGTTTACCCGGACAGCCGCCGGATCATCACGTGCACAATTGATTTCGACCACCCGGCCATCGGCAGGCAAACCTATGAAATCGAATTGAGCGACGAGCGCTTTGAAGCCGAAATATCCGGAGCCCGGACCTTCGGGTTCCTGCACGAACTGGAGATGATGAAATTCTATGGCCTGGCCAGGGGCGGTTCGCTGGAAAATTCCGTGGCCATTGATGAAAACGGCGTGGTCAACGGCGAGGGGCTGCGCTGGCCGGATGAATTCGTGCGGCACAAGATTCTGGACTGCATCGGGGATTTTTCCCTGCTCGGGCTGCCGATTCTGGGTCATATCACCCTGCACAAGTCCGGGCACAATTTCAACCACGCGTTTTTGAAAACGTTTTTCAAGCAAAAAAAGAACTGGAAAACCGCGACCATTGACATGATGGATACTGCCGGCGCCACCCGGTAATTGTCAGGCACACAACACAGCCGGAAGTCAAATGCGAATTCATTGTTCTGTTATCCGATTTTCAGCAGCAATCATGCTGGCCGCGGCAATCGCCACCGTCCTGCTCCCGGCCGCGCTCCGGGCCCAGGAAGCCCGGCTCGAAGACATGGTCGTGAGCAACAACCGGGACAATCTGCTGCTTTTCGTCAAGGTGGAGGGCGCGTTTACCGAAAAAATGCGGCAAGCCGTATTAAACGGGATTCCCACATCTTTTTCCTTTATTGTGCGGCTGGAAAAAATCAATCCTTTCATTCTGCCCAATTCCACAGTAGCCAAACGGAAAGTCACCCATACCATCAAGTATGAAAATCTCAAAAAACGTTTCACTGTCAAGCGGTCCTGGGAAGACAACCGCGCGCTTACCACGGATTCCTTTGAGGAGGCCCGGCAGTGGATGTCGGAAATCAAGAGCCTGGCCGTGGCGCCCATGAAAGAACTCGAAAAAGGCAAGCGCTACCGGTTAAGTGCCAAGGCCGAACTCGACAAGGTGGAACTGCCCTTTTACCTGAACTATGTTTTCTTTTTCGTTTCCCTCTGGGATTTTGAAACCGACTGGCACGGAATTGAATTTGTCTATTAACGTGTCCCGGATTCCCGATTTCTTGGATAACTGCATTCGCAAATGAAACCAAACCGCTACCTGATCCCGAAAACCCCGGATCCGGCATCCGATCGCGTCCGCAGGAAAAGGGACTTCATCATCATCGGCGTTGTGCTGGCAGCGGTATGCCTGCTGTCCTACCTGATTATCCGGCCGATGATGGCCGGCGTGAACATGCCGGTGTCCAACATGATGTTGATGTTTATCCTTATCAACATCAACATGATGCTCATTATCCTTCTGATTTTCCTGATTTTCCGGAATGTGGTAAAACTGTTTTACGAGCGGCGCAGCCGGATTCCGGGAACCAAGCTGCGCACCAAGCTGGTGGCCGCCTTTATTTCGCTGAGTCTGCTGCCGGCGGGCGTGCTTTTTGCCTTTTCCCTGCACTTTATCACCACTAGCATCGAGTTCTGGTTCCAGGTGCCCATTGAACAGGCCCTGGACAACTCGCTTGCCGTGGGCCGCAGCATGTACCAGCACGTGGAAAGCAACAACCGGTTCTTCCTGGAAAAGGCCGCCTATCAGGTCCGCACCCGGGACCTGCTGGACCCGGAGAATCAATCCGATCTGGCCAATTACGTTCAGATCGTCCAGCGGGAATTCAACCTCGACGCCGTGGAGGTGTACGACAGCAACTACGAACGGCAGAGCTTTTCCACCGCCGACCGCATGCCCGCCCGGGCGCTTGCGGAGCTCGATGCCAATCACCTCCAGAAGGCCATAAGCGTTTCAGGCAACTCCACCTCGACCTCGGAACTGCTGTCCCACGGTGAACTCATCCGAAACATCGCCACGATCCCCTTCGGCGAAAAGGAGGGCAACACCCGCGGATTCGTGGTGATCAGCGTACTGCTGCCCGCGGACATGGCCGAGCACCTGGCATCCATATCCCAGGGACTCGAAGAATATCAGCAGATCAAAATGCTCAAGCAGCCCATCCGGCTGACCTACTACATCACCCTTTCGGTGGTGGCCCTGCTGGTGGTTTTCTGCGCCATCTGGGTGGGCATGTACCTGTCGCGCTCCATTACCATTCCCATCATGGAACTGGCGGAAGGCACCCGGAAAGTGGCCGAGGGAGACCTGACCTACAACATCAACGTGGTGGCCGACGATGAGATGAAGAGCCTGGTTGATTCATTCAACAAGATGACCCGGGAACTGCGCTTTAACCGGCGGGAACTGGAATACTCGGCCAGAAAGCTCTACGAGCAGAACATGGAAATCGAGGAGCGGCGCAGGTACATGGAAATCGTGTTAAACAACGTTTCCACCGGGGTGATTTCCATTGACGCAGACGGCCGGATCACCACCATCAACGCCTCTGCCGAGGAAATGCTCCGGATCCGGGCAGATGATGCCATCAAAAAGAGCTATCAACATCTGCTTCAGGGGGCGTATCCGAAGCTGGCCGGGGAAATCATGGAACGCTTTGCCAGCAAGTCCGAAGACAGCGTGTCCAAGTCCCTGAACCTGACCATCAGCGGCCAGCGCCGGACGTTCAAGGTCAACTTCAACGCCCTCATAGACGAATCCGGCCGGCACATGGGCATCGTGATGGTCTTCGACGACCTGACCGAACTGGAAAAAGCCCAGCGCATGGCCGCCTGGCGGGAGGTGGCACGCAGAATTGCCCACGAGGTGAAAAATCCGCTGACCCCGATTTCGCTTTCCGCCCAGCGCCTGAAGCGCAAATACCAGCAGCGGATCAATGAATCGGTATTCGAGGAATGCACCCAGACCATCATCGATCATACGGACATGATCCGGAACCTGGTCAACGAGTTTTCATCATTTGCCCGGTTTCCCACGGTGGAGCCTGCGCCCTGCGAACTGCCGCCCATCATCCACGAATCCGTGGCCCTGTACCGGGAAGGGCACCCGGATATCGAGTTTGTCGTGGAGATCCCGGACGATCTGCCGCAGCTCAACCTGGACCGGCAGCAAATCAAGCAGACCCTGATCAACCTGATTGACAACGCCATTGCCGCCATCCGGGACCAGGGGCGCATCACCATCGGCGCAGAGCTCGACAAGACCGGCGAAAATATCCGGATCACCGTGGCAGACAACGGCGCCGGGATTGCAGACGAAGACAAGGCATATCTCTTTGAGCCGGATTTCACCACCAAGAAATCCGGTATGGGGCTGGGCCTGGCAATAGTCAGCACCATCGTGGCAGACCACCAGGGAAAAATCACGGCCGCGGACAACGAGCCGCAAGGGGCCAAGTTTATCATTGAGCTACCCGTATGAACGGGTAAATTCGAAATCCGAATATCGAAGCACGAAACAAATTCGAAATTCAAATTGCAGAATTACCGAAACACAATCATTGAAACGCTGTTTTTGTCATTTGGAAATTCAGACTTTTGTCATTGTTTCGGATTTCGGGTTTCGATATTCGGATTTGATTTGAAAGACTGTTTCCTGTGCGCACAGCGTCTCATTAGACAATTAAAGTAACCAAGGACCAAATGATATGTTTCCAACCATTCTGATCGTGGATGACGAGGAATCGATTTTAAAATCGCTCAGCGGAATTTTAACGGACGAGGGCTTTGAGATCCTGACGGCCACAAACGGCTATGAGGCCCTCAAATGCATCGAGGAGCAGGGTCCGGACCTGGTGCTGCTAGACATCTGGATGCCGGGACTGGACGGCATTGATACCTTAAAGGAGATCAAAAACCAGCATCCGCATGTCCAGGTCATCATGATCACGGGCCACGGCACCATTGAAACGGCAGTAAGCGCCACGAAAATGGGTGCCTACGACTTTATTGAAAAGCCGCTCAACATCGACCGGGTCATCGTGGCCATTAACAACGCGCTGAACTTTCGCCGCCTGGAGGAGGAAAACCGGTTTCTGCGGAAAAAAACCATTGAGAAATACGCGATCGCCGGCAACAGCCCGGCTACGCTTGAACTCAAGAAACAAATCGGCGTTGCCGCCCCCACAGATGCCTGGATCCTGATCACCGGCGAAAACGGCACCGGCAAGGAGCTGGTGGCCCGAACCATTCACCAGCTTTCCGGCCGTTCGGAAAACCCGCTGGTGGATGTCAACTGCGCGGCCATCTCGGATGACTCCTTGGAAAGCGAGCTGCTGGGACACGAAAAAGGCGCTTTTCCGGGAGCGACGGGCAAAAGACACGGCAAATTCGAAATGGCGCACCAGGGGACCATTTTTTTCGATGAAATCGGGGATATGGGGTTAAACACCCAGGCCACCATTCTGCGGATCCTGGAAGAAGGCCAGTTCCAGCGCATGGGCGGCAGCCGGGTAATCCCGCTGGATGTGCGGGTGCTTGCCTCCACGAACAAGGACCTGAGAAAAGCCATCGACCAGAACCTTTTCCGGGAGGACCTGTATTACCGCTTAAACGTGGTCCCCCTCCACGTCCCACCGCTTCGGGAGCGCATTGACGATATCCCGGAACTGGTCAGTGTCTTTTTGTCCAAAACCGCGGAGGATAACCGTACCGCGCCCAAGCAGATAAGCCCGGAAGCCATTGCAGCTTTAAAGCAGTATAATTGGCCGGGCAACGTCCGGGAACTCAAAAACCTCATCGAGCGCCTGGATATCATGGTCGAGGGCGATACCATTGATGCAGCCGACATCCCGGCCCTGCATCAGGCCGACTCCCGGGAAATAGAATACGACACCTATTCCCTGTTTGCATACGGCCGGTTAAAAGACGCGCAGCAGGCCTTTGAGGAGGCCTTTATCGCGCGCAAGTTAAAAGACTGCGACTTTGATATATCCAAAACCGCCCAAAAAATCGGGGCGAACAAATCATACATCAAAAAGGTTCACCAGAAACTTTCCCAAACCTGATCCGGCAGATCCATGCAGGTAATCGGCGGCGAATTCAAAGGCAGAAAACTCCTTGCCCTGCCGGGCCATTCCATTCGGCCCACCTCGGGCAAGGTGCGCGAGGCGGTGTTTAACATCTGCGCCGGGGTGGTTGCCGGCGCCCGGGTGGCGGACCTGTTTGCCGGCACCGGGGCCATGGGCATCGAGGCCCTGAGCCGGGGAGCCGCGCACGCGGTCTTTGTTGAATCCGACCGCAGGGCCGCAGACCTGATTAAGAAAAACCTGACCGCCTGCCGGGCCGAAGACCGTGCCTTCGTCTTCTGCGGGGATCTGCTCGGCAATCCCGGCTTTCTCCACCAGCCCGGCCGAATCTTTGACCTGGTTTTCATGGACCCGCCCTACAACAGGGGCGCTGTAGCACCCGCACTGGAAAATCTGGCCAAAAGCGGCGCCCTTGCACCCGGCGCACTTGCGGTCATCGAGCATGCCCCGGCCGAACCCCTTCCCGGAAACCCCGCCCCGTTTGAGATTTTCGACCAGCGAAAATACGGAAAAACCCTTGTGAGTTTCATGAAATATATGGTAGCAAGCAGGGAATCGGAAGCTGAAGACGGCCTGCCGGCCTGAGATCTGCCAAAACCGCTCAAAGACAGGAACGAGGTAATGGAAAAAATCGCGATTTACCCGGGATCCTTTGATCCGGTCACAAACGGGCACCTCGATATTATCGAACGGGGGCTGAAAATATTTGACCGGATTATCATCACCATACTTGAAAACCCGGCCAAGGAGCTTCTCTTCACCGTAGGGGAGCGCATCGAACTTTTAAAACAGGCACTTGAAGATTATTCAAATATCGAAATCGACTCCTATGACGGCCTCCTGGTGGATTACGCCTGGAAGCGAAATGCCCATGCCATCCTCCGGGGCATGCGGGCTGTCTCGGATTTTGAATACGAGTTCCAGATGGCCCTGATGAACCGGCGCCTTAACCGCGAAATCCAGACGGTCTTTTTGATGACGGGCCTGCGCTGGATATTCACCAGTTCCTCGATTATCAAGGAAGCCGCCAAGTTCGGAGGCAACATCGAGAGCATGGTGCCGCCGGTGGTGCAGAAGAAGCTGGAGCAGAAATTTAACCAGTCACTGGGAGACAACGACCCGGGCTAGTCGGCCGGGGATGTGCGCGACAGAAGCCCCAGGCCGATGACAAGCACAAAACCCGCCGTCATCAGCAAGGCCGCAAATGCCGGCTCCGGCCAAAGGCTATCGGGCAGCACGTTTTTCTCCTGGATGACCATGAGCTTGCCGTGAATCTCCTCGGTGACCGCCGGCTCCTTCCACGGCCAGATCTTGCGCATGGAACCGAGCATCAGCCCGGTCAAAAAAGCAAGCGCCGAGTTGTGATACCTGTCGAGAAGGAATTTCAATACCCTGGCAAACCCGGCCAGCCCCACGGCGCACCCGGCTGCCAGCACTCCGAGAACCGCCATGTGCTCCAGCAGAAAGGGATTTTCCAGCACGGAAAGGATAAATTCGTATTTGCCGAGGATCAACAGGATGAAGGCGCCGGAAAGCCCCGGCAGGATCATGGCACACACGGCCAGCATACCGGATAAAAACACGAATCCGAGGGTTTCCGGGGTCCTGGCCGGCATCATGCCCACCACGAGATACGCACCCACCGCGCCTATGCAGAAGGCTGCCGCCGCTGCCGCCGACCAGGTTTCCACCTTCCGGCCCACGGCCCAGATGGAGGCTGCAATCAGGCCGAAAAACAGGCTCCAGGTCGGTACCGGGTGGTGGGCGAGCAGATAGTTCATCAGGTGGGCAAGGCTGATCACGGCAAGCCCAATGCCAAAGAAAAGACACAGCAGAAAGCGCAGGTGCACCTCGGCTGCGGCGCCCTTGATGTCCAGGCGGAGCAGGCGCCCGATCGCCCGCAGATTGACCGACTTGACCGCAGCCAGAAGATCTTCGTATATGCCGGTAATCAGGGCGATGGTGCCGCCCGAGACCCCGGGCACCGTGTCTGCCGCCCCCATGCATGCGCCCTTGAGCCCCAGCAGCACGGCCGAGCGGGCTGAATCCGGGCCCGAGTTTGCCATGAAAGCCGATTTCCAGGAAATCTTACCAGATCCGCGGCTCAACTCTCTTTCCACCCATACTGGCCCACAAGCCGCACGAATCGGCATCCGCCCAGCTCGCTCTGGTGAATGCCCTGTTCGTCCCTGACAACCTTGATCATTTTCTGGGAAAGCGAGGATCCCACTGGAATCACCATCCGCCCGCCCATGGCCAGCTGGTCTATAAGGGGTTTGGGAATCTCCGGGGCGCCCGCGGTGATCAGGATGGCGTCAAACGGGGCTTCCTCGCTCCACCCGATGGTGCCGTCGGAGTAGCGCGCGATAATGTTGAAATAGCCGAGATTTTCAAATACCTTCCGGGCGTTTTGATACAGGGTCCGGTTGCGCTCGATGGTATATACCCGGTGGGCGATTTCCGCGAGCACCGCGGCCTGATACCCGGAGCCCGTGCCGATTTCAAGCACCCGGTCATCTTCGTCGATCTGAAGCGCCTCGGTCATCATAGCCACGATATAGGGCTGGGAGATGGTCTGCTGTTCGCCGATGGGAAGGGGATGATCATTGTAGGCCTGATCCATCAGGCCTTCGCTGACGAATAAGTGGCGGGGCACCCGTCTCATTGCGGCAAGGGTCTTCGGGTCGCTGACCCCGCGGGCCTCGATCTGGTTTTTGACCATTGCCTCTCGCTGGCGCTGGTATCTTCGGGAATCGCCTTCCATAATGAAAAAATGTGTATCAATTTCCCCCGGTTTGGTCAAGCACTTAAACCCGGCCGCCCACGACGCGGGACACAAAAAAATCTTGTATTTTTGTCATCCGGTGCATATCTGGTATAGTCTGAGACATTGCGCCGGTTTGACTTTCATCGTTGTCGTAATCGGTTAAACATCATCAGTATTGCAAATATCGCGACGCAGACATACAAGGAACGCCAGTATGAAATGGATCCGGACCCGCGTGACATACGAGGCACAAGACCCTGAGACCGCATCCGCAATGATCGCGGACATCTTCTACGACCTGGGCCTGGAGGGCGTGATCATGGAAGGCCCGGATACAAATGCGGATCCGGATCTGGACTGGGCCCGGGATGCGCTGCCCGCCCCGGAGCAGCACGCAGTGGTCGGATTCTTTCGGGACGATGAGCGGCTTGCACGAAACCGGCGGGAACTGGAACGAAGGCTGGCCGCGCTTTATGCCGACAACAGGGCATGGTACCGGGTTTCCTACAGCGACGTGGACGAGCAGGACTGGGCCGAGTCCTGGAAAGCCCATTTCCACACGGTAAAGATCTCTGAGCGGATCGTGATCAAGCCCACCTGGCGGCAATACTTTCCGCAAAACAATGAAATGGTAATTGAACTGGACCCGGGCATGGCCTTCGGCACGGGCACCCACCCCACCACCGCCCTGTGCCTTCGGCTGGTGGAGCGCTACGTGCAGCCCGGTATCGGCTTTCTGGACATCGGCACGGGATCGGGCATTCTGCTGATTGCCGCAGCCCGCCTGGGGGCTGCCCGGATGCTGGGCACGGACTGCGACCCCGTGGCCGTAAGCATTGCCGAGCAGAACCTGCGGCTAAACGGAATCAGCCCGGAGCGCTTTTCCCTGGCGTCCGGCAACCTGGTGGATCCGGTATCGCAAAAATTCGACCTGGCAGCAGCCAACATCCTCACCAATACCATAGTCCCAATGATTCCCGAAATACCGCGCCTGCTGGAAAAAGGCGGCGTGTTTATCGCCTCGGGCATCACCGCGGAAAACAAGGACACGGTCACCGACGCGCTGGCCGAACACGGATTCGATATCCTGGAAGTGCTTATCGAGGACGAATGGGCGGCAATTGCCGCGAAAAACCCTACGAGTCCTTAACCGAGACCACCTCGGAAGCCGGTACCAGCCGAACCCGCTTTTTGAGCCCGGGCAGTTCCTCTGAAAGCACCCTGTAAGTGGCGGCATACGGATGGCCGATACCCACGGCCCGGCCTTTCTCTTGGGCCACGGACACCAGGTGCTTCAACTGGGACCGGATAAACCCGGGCTCCGGGACATGATCGAGAAACACGTCGCGCTCGGCAAACGGAACATGGAACAGGCGCGCGGAAGATCGGCTGAGGGTCTCGGGCGTGGTGCGGCTGTCGATAAAATAAAGCCCCCGCTTCTTTAGAATGGATAAGACCTGGTTCATGTGCGCCGAGTCCGCGGTCATCTTTGATCCCATGTGATTGTTGACCCCGTGGAGGTGTGGCACGGCATCCAGGTTTTCCTTGAGTACGCGAAGGCGTTCATTTGTGGACATCTTCGAGAGCAGCGCCCCCGGGCCCGGGTCCACGCGCGGATATTGCCTCGGTTCCATGGGCTGATGCAGCATTACCTGGCATCCCCGTTGATGCGCCTGCTCGGCGATTTCCCGCAGATGCGGACTCTGCGGCAGGATTGCATAGGTCAGGGGGCACTCCAGGGACAGAAATTTCTCCGCAATCCCCCTTTCATATCCCAGATCATCGATGATAATCGAAACAATGGGCTTCTTTCCGGGTACCTTCGGCGGCGGAACCGGCTCCGGTCGGGGTTCCGGCTCCGGCTCCTCCGGAAAAATCTCGTAATCCGGCGTTTCTGCGGTTTTACCGGGTTCGGGCACGGTTTCTTCCACGGCGGCCTGTTTCCGGGGGCCCTCCGCAGTCTTCAGGTGCAGATGATAATACCCGGCTGACAGGGCCACTGCGGCCAGAATGCCCAGAAACAGGACAATCTCCCATTTCAGGCCGAGCCGCCACAGTCTTTGCCGGGAAGCGGCCTTTTTACCGGATTTTGACGCGCCCGCCTTTCTGGTGCCCGCGCCGGCTGAACTCGATTTTTTCGACGAAGAAGTCCGTTTTTTTTGCGACGGCGCCTTTTTTTGAGATGACGTCTTTTTTTGAGTCGCTGTCTTTCCGGCTGTTGCGCCGGTTTTCCCGGAAGTGCGCTTTTTTCCGGAACCGCTTTTCTTTTCCCGGGTTTTGCTTTTCGAATCCGAACGCTTTTCTGCCATCCTTACTTACTTTCCCTGCTGGCCCGGAAGATCTCGTATCCCTTCAGAATTTCATATGCCCGGTTAATCTGGGAATCAAGCAGCAGTGCATCCGGGTCCTGGTCGCTGTGCGTATACACCGCATCACGCAGCCGCATCAGTTTCTCCGCGTCCGTCCGGTCTTCTTCCCCTGCATCCGGGGCTTTCTGCTGCCCGGCTTTGGCGTCTTCTTTTGTTTTTGTGTCTTCCTGCTGCTTTCCTTCGCCGGGGGCCTTTTGCTCTCTAGCACCGGGAAGGTGATCCTCAAGATCCTGTTCCTTGATCCGCCGTGCATCCAGGCCACCCTTGGTCTCATCGAGCAGCCGGCGCTTGACCACCAGATCCGGGTGAATGCCTTCTGCCTGGATGGATTTACCGTCCGGCGTATAATAGCGGGCCACCGTGTATTTCAGCCCGTAGCCGTCCCTGAGCGGCTTTACCGTCTGAACCGACCCCTTGCCGAAAGACGTGGTTCCCAGTACAAGGGCACGGCCGTTGTCCTGCAGCGCCCCGGCCACGATCTCCGCGGCGCTGGCGCTTCCGCCGTTGATCAGCACCACGATGGGGTATTCGGGTTCACCGTTGTCTGCCGAGGCCTCGTAGACGCTTTGCTCTTTTTCATTCCGGCCCCGGATGGAGACGATTTTGCCATCTTTTAAGAACACGTCCGAGACCGAAACCGCCTGGGTGAGCAGACCGCCGGGGTTGTCGCGCAGGTCCAGAATCAGCCCCTTTAGCGAATCATCCTTTTTCTTCAGATCTGCCAGCGCCTTTCTGACCTCACCGCCGGTGTTTTCCCGAAAGTTGGTGACCCACAAATAACCGTAGCCGGGCTTGAGCATCACGTGACGCACGCTTTCCATGGGGATGACCTCCCGGACCAGGCTAAATTCCATGGTATCGGAGGCGCCTTCCCGCATCACCGTGATATCCACCTCGGTACCCGGCTCACCGCGCATCATTTTGACCGCCTCCCAAAGCATCATGTCCTTGGTGGACTTGTCGCCGACCCTGGTGATCACGTCATTGGCCTGCACGCCGGCCTTGTATGCCGGCGTGCCTTCAATGGGGGAAACCACGGTTAGCATGCCGTTGCTCTTGGTGATGACGATACCGATACCGCCGAATTCGCCGCGGGTTTCATCCTGAAGTGCGTCAAAGGCTTCCGGGGGCATGAATGTGGAATGCGGATCCAGGCTGTCAACCATGCCGTTGATCGCCTTTTCAATCAATTCCCGGGTATCCACGGGCTCCACGTAGCTGTTTTCAAGCTCTTCGAGCACGTCGGAAAACAGCTTGAGCCCCTCATAGGTCTCGGTCTTGGACAACTCGCCGTAAACCGAAGAGGCCAGCATCACGCTGCAGGCCGCGATAATCGCCAGGATCAATCCCCTGACAATTTTTCTTTGCATCCTTTTCATCATGACTCCTTTTACCCATGATCCAGCCATTGCAGCGGATCCACCGGATCGCCGCGATGGCGGATTTCAAAATAAAGGGCCGGGCCGGAAATCGAGCCCGAATCCCCCACAGTGGCAATCACCTGGTCGGATTCCACGGTGTCGCCCTTGCCGTTGAACAGATCTTCAACGTGGGCATATACCGAGTGGTAGCTGCTTCCGTGATCAACAATCACCACGCGGCCATATCCCTTGACCCAGTCGGCAAAGGCAATTTCTCCGGCAAACACGCTCTTGACCGGCTCTCCCTGCTCGGCGCGGATCTCTATTCCGTTCTGGTAATTGAGCGCTCCGGAATCCGGCTTTACGTGTTTGCCGAAAGTCGAAATAATCTTACCCTGAACCGGCATCTTTAGCAACCCCTGATGTGCATCAAAATCCCCGGCAGCTTTATCGCGCCGCCGGTCCAGATCGGACACGGTCTCATTTAACCGGCGCACGGATTCGCGCAGGTATTTCAGGGTATCCTCCCGCTTTGATCTGCCGCTTTTCAGAGAGGCCAGCACAGACTTGCGTTCTTCCTCCCGGGCGGCAAGCTCGGTTAAGCTCTCTTCATAACGCTTCGCCAGGGACCGCTTTTCAGCCCGCTTTTCAGCCAGGCGCGAGATCACGCGATTGAGCCGGCGCGTGACTTCCACCAGCTCGGTGATAACCTTCTCGTCATGTGCGAGAACCTGTTCAATGGCGGCTTTGCGCGAAAACAACTGGTGGACGGAATCAGCCGTGGCAAGCAGGCTCATTTCCCCGCGCCGGCAGATCTTGTAAAGGGCCACCAGGCGGCGGCCGGCATATTCCTTCCGGTGTTCAAGTTTGGCCCGGATTTCTTCAGCCTGGGCTTCAAGGCGCATGATACGGGCACTGGCCTGTTCCGCGGCTTCCATGACCTCCCGGATCTGCCTGCGCTTCTGACTGATCCTGTGGTCGATTTCCTCCAGGTCCTCAATGACGGCATCTTCCTTTACGGAAAACTGCCGCACTTCCTTTTTTTTCTCCTGTATCCGGCGTTCGATCTCCCGGGCCCGTGCCATGGCCACTTCCCGGTCCATGTCCGTGTCATCGCCGGTGACCTTGTGGCGGGTATAGCGTTCCAGGTAGCGGGGGTTGTTGTAAATGTACCCGATCTCCTGATCATGGATCACCTGGAACCATTCTTCGGATTCGTTGAGGATGCGCAACTCAACGCCCTTTTCCAGCGCCCGGATCACCGGCGATGCCTTGTCCGGGGCACGCCTCATGTTGAGGCTCTCGACCTGGACCACGCCGGTCTGCACCAGCTTCTCGCACAGGCCGGTTGCCGGATGGCACAGCACGGCCGCAAGGGCAAAGCCGATGATTATGCGCGCAAAAAGCGCCGGATGGAAAAATAACACCCCAGCCACCCCACAAACATACTCGATATCAGGATCGCCAAAACCAGTTCCAGGGGAAGAAAGCGGACCCGGAAAAACGGCAGCAGCCCCTCGGGCGAAAGTTTCGGCATCAGGGAAAAAAATGCCCCGTAAAGCATGGCAAGCCCGGCAACTCCCCCGAAGCTGCCGAGCATCAGGGCTTCCAGGTAGAGGGGATGCTTGATAAATGCCTCGTCTGCCCCGATAATGCGGGTAATTTCGATTTCTTCGCGCCGGGAATATAAAATCAGCCGGATCGTGTTGGCCACGATAAACAGGATGGCCACAAATACCAGGCCTGCCATGACAAAAGCGGTAACCTTGAACAGGTTGTAGATCCCGTAAAACCGCTGCATCCATTCCCGGGCATATTCCACATCCGACACTTCGGCAAACTCGGCGATTTTCCCGGCCAGGCGGTCAGCCCCTGACATTGCCGCCATGTTTTTGGCCGGGTGGATCTCCAAGGCATCGGGCAGCGGATTTTCCTTCAAATCCGAAAGCAGCGAGGACCCGGTCCCGAGCTGCTCTTTGAGCCAGGCGAGCCCCTCTTTTCCGGACACGTAGGAAACCGACGCTACGCCCGGGTATTGTTCGATATCCGCGGCCAGATCCGCGGCCTGCTTTTTTGTTACATCCGGCTTCAGGTAGGCAGTGATCCGGATGCCCTGCTGCCATGCGCCCATCAGCTCGCCGGCATTGATGAAAAACAGGCTGAACGCGCTGATAATGAACACGGACAAGGCGATGGTAAAAAGGCAGACCCCGTGCAGGTACCGGTGCCTGTAAAAATCGCTCAGCGCCCTGCGGCAGACATCAATCATTTACATTCCCCGCTGCCGACGGGGCATCGACCCGCCGGCCGGATTCCAGGTAAATCACCCGCGCATCGAACCGCGAAAGCAGCCGCGTGTCGTGTGTGGTGATCAGCACCGTGGCCCCCCGGGCATGCGCGGCGCGCAGCAGCTGCAGCACCCTTTCCGAGGCGTCCGGGTCCAGGCTGGCGGTGGGCTCGTCTGCCAGGATAATCCTGGGCTTTCCCACCATTGCCCGGGCCACTGCCGCCCGCTGTTTTTCCCCGCCCGATAGCGTCGGGGGATAGGCGTCCGCCTGGTGCGGCAGCCCGACAAGTTCCAGCAGATCCTCCACCCGCTGGCGGATCACGCTTCTGGACTTGAATCCCGCCACTTCCATGACCAGGGCCACGTTCTGGAAAACCGTGCGGTTTGCAATCAGCTTGAAGTCCTGGAAGATGACCCCGATTTTCCGGCGAAGCTGCGGGATCTGCCGGCGGCCGATTCTGGACAGGTTCATTCCGTCGATAATCGCGTATCCGTCGCTTATGCGCTCGCCCATGTACAGCAGCTTGATCAGGGTGGACTTGCCCGCGCCGCTGGGCCCGGTGATGAAGAGAAAATCGTTTTTGCGGACCTCGAAAGTAAGGTCCCGCAGGGCATAGGTTTCCCCGAAGTGCTTGGTTACCCCGTGAAACCGGATAATCTGGTTGTCGAGTGCATCAATGGCATTCATGGGCATTCGTGGTTTCTGTTGACGCAAAGCGGTTTTGCTGGTATAGCCGAAGTCAAAGTCAGGGAGTGCCGCCCCCGGTTTTTCCTGACACCCCCACTGACGCTTTTCTTTACACGGCTTCTTCCAATCAGTGGGGGATATTTTTATCGAATCTTCTGCCTGAAATCAACATTTTCCTTGCCGGCAGCACCCATGACCCGGGGCGGGCCGCAGACACCGGAGGCGAGAAAACCAAATGAAACCCGAACTCATTGACCTGATCTGCCGGAAATCTTTTCAATACAGCGAAGAGCCGATTTTCAAGCTGGCATCCGGCCAGACAAGCCGCTATTACATCAACTGCAAGCCGGTCACGCTCAGCCCCAGGGGGCTTTACCTGATCGGCCACCTGGTCTTTGAAGCCCTGCGGGACAAGAACATCGGGGCCGTGGGCGGTATGACCTTCGGCGCAGACCCCATCGCGGTTGCCGCGGCCTTTGTTTCGGAGCTTCAGGGTGCGCCGGTCAAGGCCTTTTCCATCCGCAAAACGCAGAAGGATCACGGTATTGTCAAGTGGATAGAGGGGGATCTGGATGCCGGCGAGCACGTGGCCATTGTCGAGGATGTGGCCACCACCGGGGGATCGACCTTAAAGGCAATCGCGCGCGCGCGAGATGAAGGGCTTTACGTGGACTCGGTTGTACTGCTCATAGACCGGCAGGAGGGCGGCGCGGAAAACATCCGCCGGGAGGTACCCGATGTCCGCTCCATTGTCACCCGGTCCGAGCTGCTTGCCGCCTACCGGGGCGGAGAATAGCTTGCGCAGGCATCGTCGGATTCCCAGACCTTGACCCGGGAGACGAAAAGGCCCTCGCCTTCTGCAATGCGCTCGGCAAATGCATCGGCAATATACCTGGCGATCATTTCAGATGAAGGGTTGGCGCTGGAAAAGTCCGGCAGTTCATTTAAAAACTTGTGATCCAGGCCGTCAATGATTTCGCCCAGGCGCTGCTTGATCACCCCGAAATCCATGAGCACGCCTGAATCCTGCAGGTTATGCCCGGCCACGCAAAGCTCCACCTTCCAGTTGTGGCCGTGTAGGTTCTCGCATTTTTCCGTTACCATCTTGAGTTGGTGGGCGGCGGCAAACCGGGTCACCACTTTGAGTTCGTACATGAATCAGATTCCTGTTGCCCTGCTGTCGCTACTTGGCGGCCTTGGAAGATTTCTCCCCGTTTCTGGTGAAAATCCGCTTGATCTTTGAGGTCAGCTTCTCGGATTCGAGCTTTTCAAATTCCCGCATCAGCTCTTCCTGGCGCTTGGACATGTGTTTGGGGGTCTTGAGGTGCACCTCCACGATCTGGTCCCCGGGCAGACCCGTTCGCAGGGCCGGTATTCCCATGTTGGTCAGCTTCACGGTATCGCCGTACTGGGTGCCTTTGGGGATCTCAACGATTTCCTCTCCCGTGAGTGTGGGCACCGTGATCTCGTCGCCGAGCGCGGCCTGGATAAAGGAAAGCTCCACCTTGCAGACCACGTCATTGTCCCGCCGCTCGAAAATGTCATGCGGCTTGACATGGAGAAACACGTACAGGTCTCCGGGCGGGCCGCCATTGACACCCGGCTCGCCCTCGCCTGCCAGTCGAAGCCGCGATCCGTTGTCCACGCCGGCCGGAATCTTTAGCTCCACTGTCTTGCGGGTGGCCACCTGCTGCTGACCCCGGCACTTGGGACACGGCTCGGTGATGATTTTTCCCTGGCCGCGGCATTTGGGGCATACGCTCTTGACCTGGAAAAATCCCTGCGTACGCACGAACTGTCCGGAGCCCCGGCACTGATTGCAGGTCTGAGGCTCGGTGCCCGGTTTTGCGCCGGTGCCGCGGCACTCATCGCAGGTTTCCATCTTTTCTAGTTCCAGCTCGGTTTCCTTGCCGAATGCCGCGTCCGTAAACTCGATTTTCAGGTCATAGCGCAGGTCCGCGCCCCGCTGGGCCCGGGTCCGGCCCCCGCGGCCGCCCCGGAAACCGAAGAAATCCTCAAAAATATCGCCGAAACTCGAAAAAATGTCCTCAAAATCCCGGAAACCGCCTGACTGCCCGGCGCCGCCGTTTTCAAATGCCCGGTGGCCGAACTGGTCATACATTTGCCGCTTTTCCGGGTTGGACAGCACTTCATAAGCTTCGGCCGCCTCTTTGAACTTTTCCTCGGCCTCCGTATCCCCGGGGTTCTTGTCCGGATGATACTTCAACGCAATTTTGCGGTACTTGGTTTTCAGCTCGTTGGCATCGGCGTTTCTGTCAACGCCGAGAACTTCGTAATAATCTCGTTTTTCACTCATATGCGGTTAACCGACCGATAAAGTTTGAAGTTTTCATTCACTGACCCGATCTGTTCGACTATCAAATTGATTACGGAAAAATCAAGACATTTGAAAACAGTCCGTGTTGTGCTAAGGAAATCTGTAATGCCCGGGATATAGATGGGTTGTTTAATTACATCAAGACAATAATGCATTATCATGGTTTGTCAATGGACAAAAAATCACACACGCGCTTTGTCAAAAACATGTTCGGCGCAATTGCGCCCCGCTACGATTTCCTCAACCGGCTTTTGAGCCTGCGGCAGGATGTTTCCTGGCGCCGCAGGATGGTGGCCGCCCTGGACCTGCCCGAAGACGGCCGGGTACTGGATGCGGCCTGCGGCACGGGCGATGTGGCGATTGAAATTCTGCGTCAGAAAAAAGCGCCGCAGATCCGGGGCATCGACTTTTCCCCGGAAATGCTGGCCATTGCCGAAAATAAAGCAGCCCGCGTGCGCCCGGGCCCCGAGGTTTTTCTGCTGGCCGCAGACGCCCTGCAGACGCCTTTTGCTGCAAACTCCTTTGACGCGGTGACCATCGCATTCGGCATCAGAAACATTCTCAACCGGCGGCAGGCCCTGGAAGAATTCCGCCGGGTTTTAAAGCCCGGGGGCATACTGGCCGTGCTCGAACTGGCCACTCCCGCCCCGGGCCCGCTTCGATCCCTTTACCTGCTGTACTTCG
Source organism: Desulfobacterales bacterium (assembly GCA_018335195.1). Classification (GTDB taxonomy): domain Bacteria; phylum Desulfobacterota; class Desulfobacteria; order Desulfobacterales; family Desulfosalsimonadaceae; genus Desulfosalsimonas. Next base: position 33,722 of record JAGXKN010000023.1, on the reverse strand, counting down.
AAAAAATCCTGCCGGCCGTGGGCGGGGTGTTTTCAAAAAATATCCGCGCCTACCGCTACCTGCCGGCCTCGGTGCTCAGCTTTCCGCAACCGGCCGAATTCAGCAGACTCATGCGGCACTCGGGGTTTTCCGATGTGCAGTGGCTAAAGCTGTCTGCCGGGATCGCCACGCTGTTTACCGGGCGCAAGCCCGGGGCATAACCGCCGGAATTTCATGTGTGAAGGGGTGATTTTTTATGATTATCATAAAACAAGGCGGAAACGATTTCTCAAAATAAGGAGGCATCATGCTGAAAAGCGCAAATTCCAATTTCCTGTGCATCACCCTGCTCACGGTCCTGGCGGTCTTTGCTGCAGCACCCGGATTTGCACAGCAGGACGCGGAAACCGAGGACTCCCCGTGGGACGCCGAAGCCGAACTCGGCTACCTGATGACCGACGGCAACACCGAAACCCAGTCCGTGAACTTCCGGTTTGACATTACCCGGGAAGTCACCAGGTGGAAGCACAATTTCCATTACGAGACCCTTTTCAGATCGGAAACCAATGAGGACACCGGCGAAAAGGAAACCACGGCCCAGCGGTTCCTGGTATCCGCCCAGAGCAATTACAAGTTTGACGCCAGAAACTCCGCCTTTTTGATGGGCCGGTATGAAGACGACCGGTTTTCCGGGTATGACTACCAGTACACGGTAACATGCGGCTACAGCCGGCTGTTTGTAAAAACCGAAAGCACGGAGCTTTCCGGGGAGATCGGCCCCGGCTATCGATACAGCAGGATCGACGATGACACGGTGGCAGATGACGAGGAAAAGGAGGCCATCCTGCACGTGGGCGGATTTTTCAAATACAGCTTCAATTCGGCCGCCGTATTCACGCAGAAAGTCAGCGTGGAGACCGGGGAGGACAAAACCATCACGCGCTCAGTCACTGCCCTGAAAAGCCAGATTGCAGGCAGCCTGGCCATGAAGGCCTCTTACAGCCTCAAGCACACCAGCCGGGTTCCCCCGGATACGGAAAAAACAGACACAGAGACCGCACTGACCCTGGTGTACAGTTTTTAGCCGGAGCCCAGGGACAGGTTTTAATTCTGCCTCCGATTTTCTGCTAATCGCATTTAAACGGGTAGAAATGGTAAAAGCAATACCCGCCCGGATCCGACCATTTGACCTCAGTTTCGGCCATGCACTGGCCGATCATATGCCGGGAGGTCTCTTCGTAGTCCGGCCGCTTCTCCTCCTGCTTTTTGCACGCCATGCAGATGGGCTGATGGTCATATACTGACAGAATCCGCCGGTCATCCGCGCCCAGGTGCGCATGGCACCGGCTGCAGGATACCGCACATGAAAGTTCCTTTTCCCACGGCTCGGTCATGGGCAAATCCTCCTTTGCATATTTTCAGCGGCTTACTGCCGGGACGGCGCCCCGTAATCCGCTCTGAGCTGCTCGAGCTTCGCAATGTAGCGCCGCTGGAGACGCAGATCGTTGCGGCCCCGGACCGTGTTTAAAACATTCGCAATATGGGGGCGGATATTAAGGCCGTGGCGATTGATGCCCTGATCAATGGCGCGGTCCAGGATCAGCACGGAATAATACCGGGTCAATGTCCGAACCATCGAATCCCGGCGCATCAGGTAGCTCTGTCCCCCGAGCGTATCCAGAAAAAAGGCGGCATACGCGTAGAGGGTTTTGTCGGGAATACAGTCCCGCCGACGATTCTCGCAGCATTTCTCGGAGACGTAATACTTGTAGAAATTGGCCATGGCAGGCTCCAGCACATCATCTTCAGCCCTGAGTACAGAGACCAGCATCCCGATGCGGTCCTTGCCGAGCACCCGGTAAAAGTGGGACCGGTTGCGCAGCAGGCTGGAAAGCTTCCGGATTTCAGCAGACACCAGCGGCGGGGTTTCTGCGATGTCGTTCATCATTTCGGCAAATACTTCGTATGTGCCTTTCTCATCGGCACCGATGCCCTTTTTCCGGTCCAGGTAATCAAAAAATGACGCAATTCGCCGCTCCAGTTGATCGCACGTGGAAAGCTGATCGTGTTTGGTTTCCCTGTCGGTAAACACGGGCTCACCGAACACTTCGACCATCCGCTCTTCTGATACGCTGGGGGGCCGTTGGCGGTCCACATTTTTTTCCAGCCAGTCCAGCACCTCTTCCTCGGTCTGCGGCTGTTGTGCGGCCATTTCCCTTTTGGCCTGTTCCACCGCGGACTGCACCTGGCTTTCATGCCACTGCATAATGCGCTGCCAGCCGAAAAAACCCAGTACAGCGACCATGACCACAGCGACCACAATGATAATTGCTCTTGCGGGATTGGACCTGCCGGACGGATCACGCATATGGAGTCCTTTCTTGATTTCGGAATTAGGTTTTCACCCAACATAACAAATTCCCCGCCCGCCGTCCACCCAACTGAAAACCGCCCTGGCTCCTTTTTTTAGCATTTTGGGGCTTGTGAATGGCCGGCCGGGTATAGTATAAAAAATAAAGGCAAAAACAACCACAGGGACCGCCCATGAGATTAAGCCCGCAATTTGCCGGCACACGCCTGCGAGAATACACCACAAAAGTGAGCTGGCGCGATTCCATGAATTATGCCGCAGCCATCTCGGACAGTAACGAGGTATATTTTAACGATGAACGGGAAGGCGACATAATTGCGCCGCCCATGTTTTCCGTGGCCCTGACCTGGCCGGTCTCGGAAAATCTCTCGGATTATATCGAAGCAGACGACTTTCCGGCAGAAATCATCCCCACCATGGTGCACTACACCGAACACATCGAGTTCTGCCGGCCGATCATGCCGGGCGCAAAGCTTGTCATCCGCGGAAAAATCGCAGCCGTCCTGCGGCACTGGACCGGCACCCACGTCATTCTCCGGTTTGACGCCGCGGATGAATCCGGCCGGTGCGTTTTCATTGAACATATCGGGGCGCTTTTCCGGGGCGTGGAATGCGACGGCGAGGGCGCCGGCAGAAGCGAAGTGCCCGAAATTCTTCGCCACAAAAAAAACCCGGAACCTGCTGACTGGCAGCGCCGAATCGAGATTGATCCGCTTTTCACGTATATTTACGACGGCTGCAGCAATATTTATTTCCCGATTCACACGTCCGTGAAATTTGCCCGCAGCGTGGGCCTGCCCGGCATCATCGTTCAAGGTACGGCCACCCTGGCCCTGGCGGTCCGGGAAATCACCAATGACTTTGCCCGTGGCGATCCCGAGCGGATCCGCACCATTGCCTGCCGGTTTACCGACATGGTGCGGCCGGGCAGTTCCATTTCCATCGAAGCCCGCAGCCCGGATGAGACTTCCGGTCCGGGACGGATCCGCTTTGACGTGAAAAACGAAAACGGCAAAAAGGCCGTAAGCGACGGTTTCGTCGAGCTGAGCACTTAAACCCCGCGTGCCGAAGGATGCCCCACACCCGCGTAAAGGAGTAAACCATGAATCCCGTGAAAAAACCCGTCCCCGCACCATACACCCTGGTTTTTGTAGCCGCCGCAATTGTATTCATGGTGCTGCTGGCAATGGACATCACCGGCATCGGCCGCACGGTATTCAAGGCCATCCCCGTGGCCACGCTGCTGGTCCTGGTGATTACCGAAATGAGCGGATTTTCCCGGATCTGCCTGGCCGGCGCTCTGCTGGGTTCGGTGTGCGGGGACGTCCTGCTCGATATGCCTTCGCAAAACCTCTTTGTCCTCGGGCTGGCGGCTTTCCTGGCGGGCCACCTGTTTTACACCGTGCTGTTTTTCCGCAGCGCCGCGCGCCCGGATGATACCGAAAAGCTCATCATCGCCGGGCTCATATTTCTCGCCGGCGTCCTGATGTGGCTTTTTTCCGATATCGCGCCCGAGCTCTACGGCCCGGTGGTGGCCTACATCGCGGTTATCGTCATCATGAGCATCGGCGCCCTGCTGGTGCCCGCACCCGACCGCCTGCTATTTTCGGGCGCGCTTATCTTTATCGCATCCGACCTGGTCCTGGCGGTCAACAAGTTTCTGATCGCCATTCCCGCGGGCCGCCTGATCAACATCACGCTTTACTTTCTGGCCCAGTACCTCATCATCGCCGCAGCCAGACGCATATGGCCACTGCCCGCCGCCCGGGCGATCAATTGACGGGAAAACTTTTCATCATATCCGCTACTCCGTATTCCGCCAGTTCCTCCGCGGTCAGCCATTTTGCGCCGCGTTTGAAAAATTCCCGGGCTTTCAGCAGGTTTTCAGACAGAGACTGCTGGGTCTCGTTAAACACTTTCCGCCATACCGTTCTCCGGTTTTCAATGTCCACCAGGTGGAGGCTGAAAGCCACGGATGCCGGATCTTCCACGCCGTAGGACTTGCCCACGCGCTCATCAAAACGCCACACGTTGCCCACCAGCACATAGTCGACATCAAGCGCTTTTCCAAGCCCCAGTGCGGCTTCCATCGGGGTTTTTTCCTCTGCGGATGCAAAACGCCCGGCATGATAAGCCTCCTTTACCACCCCGGCCTGAACCACCCGGTGTTCCAGCCGCTGGACCAGCTTTTGACGGACCATACGCGTCAAAATACGGTCCGCATCTCCTTTTAGCTCATCCTGCTCGTAACACAGCCGGCCGAACGGGCAGGTCAGCGATCTGCCCGGATCCTGGGGATCTCTTCCCTTAACAAACGGCATTACCGCCACCTCGGACTCTCCCGCGGCCTGCACCGGAGCGGCAAGAAGAAACGATGCCGCCAGCAGTCCGGCCAGCAACACCAATCCCAAGCCTGCCGCGTTCAAAAATGTCGCCCGCAAACGCGCGTGTGTCATGTTCACCTCCTTTTGGTTTATATTTAAAATAAACACGGACTTGGTTGATGTCATGGAAAACAGGCACACCGGGAACAGACACCCCCGATATTACGCCCCGGTTTCAACCTGCACGATCCTTTTTCTTTTTATTTTGTTATGCTTATTCTATAATCTGGAAATTCTGATAAACCGCCAACACACGGAGGACAGAAAAATGACGCAAAACCGCATCTGCAGCCTGCTCGGCATCCGTTATCCCGTTATCCAGGCCCCCATGAACTGGGTCAGCGGCGCGGCCCTGGCCGCCGCGGTCTCCGAGGCCGGCGGCATGGGCACCCTCGGCCCCAATTCCGGGGCGGACAGCATCGAGCCGGACGCAGAAAAAACCGCAGAGCGCATGCGCGAGCAGATCCAAAAGGTCCGGTCCCGGACTGCAAAACCCTTTGCCGTCAACGTGGTGGTGGGATTCGGCGAGGACCTGAAATATTCCCAAAAAATCGTGGACGTGCTGACAGAAGAAAAGGTCCCGGCCGCCATCGTGTCCGTGGGCCGGCCCGACACTTACACCGAGACACTGAAAAACGCCGGCATCAAAGTGCTCCACGCCATCTCCACGGCCCGCCACGCGCAGAAAGCCCAGCAGGCCGGCGTGGACGCGGTGATCTGCGAAGGCTACGAGGCCGGCGGGCACAAGGGATTTACCGAGCTCACCACATTCGTGCTCACCCCCATGGTGGCGGACGCCGTGGACATTCCCGTGGTCACCGGCGGCGGAATCGGGGATGCCCGGGGCGTGCTGGCCGCCCTGGCCCTGGGTGCAGACGGTATTTACATGGGCTCGCGCTTCATGGCCACACAGGAGTCTGAAAGCCACGACAACGTCAAGCAGGCGATTGTCACCGCCAAAGACGCCTGCACGATCTCGCTTGACAAGCAGTTCATGATCGCCCGGGATCTGAACAACACGTTTGCGGAACAATTCCGGGAAATGCGCAAGTCCGGCGCCACCCTCGAGGATCTCGGCAAATACCTGGACGAACACGGCCAGTACCACGCCCAGCACCTCGGCCGGGCACAGGACGCGGAAATCTGCTGCGGCCAGATTGCCGGGCTCATCAATGACACGCCCCCGGCTGGAGAGCTGCTGCGCGCCGTGATCGCTGACCTGGAAAACCGCTTTGCCGAACTCGAATCCCGGGCCCGGCAGTTTACCGGAAGCCCGTGAGAAACCGTATCCGATGCCTCCTGCCACTTTTACCACCATAAACCTGCAAAACCGCAGACCCGGATCCAGCCCGGGCCGGACTGAACTGCTTGAAAACAACGTCCGGTGCGGATTTACCCTGACAGACGATCGCATCATCCAGGTTTCAGAGCTGGCCCACGACACCGCCGGATTCAAGGAATGGCTCATAGCCTTTCACGGCAAACCCATACAAACGCCCCAGCGTACTTGGTATTATCCGGTAGCTGCGTTTGTGAACTGGCATATCCGCGAAGTTTTTAAGGGATATGCACGGCAATCATAGCATGTCCAGCTCGAAAAACACATCTCCTATTAAAGACAATTCTCCCGTCCCCTACCCCCGTTCCTACTGGGTCATACCCGGGCTGTTGCTGGCAGGGGAGTATCCCGGGGCCCCGGAGCCGAATGCGGCAAGGCAGAAGCTCGGCGGGCTGATTGATGTCGGGATCAGGCAGATCATCAATCTGATGGAGGCCCATGAGACCGATCATGACGGACTGCTGTTTGATTCCTATGAAGAAATGCTGGCGGAGCTGGCAGGAAAAAAGGGTGTGGAAGTCGGGGTGCGGCGGTTTCCGGTTGTTGACCGGCGGTATCCAACGCCGGAAACAATGGCTGAAATCCTGGATTTTATTGATGAGCAGATTGAAAACCGGATTCCGGTGTATGTGCACTGCTGGGGCGGCATCGGCAGAACCGGCACGGTGGTGGGATGCTTTCTGATCCGGCACGGGCTGGCCCGCGGGGAAAATGTCCTGGACAAAATCGCCGGCCTGCGGGTTCGGGATCCGGAAAGGCACCGGGTTTCACCGGAAACACCGATTCAAAGGGAATTTCTCCGGCGGTGGCATAAACATGAACCCGGCAGCCAAACCGGATAAATCAAATACTTTCAAGTTTTTGTGAATTGCCGCTAGGAAGAAGCAGCGGCCCGGGCTGCGGCTGTCTCCAGGATCTGCCGGATCTGCCCGCGCACGTCCTCGGAGATCTTTTTGGCCGGGCCCTTGTGCTGTTTGACAAGCCGCTGCGTGCGCTCCACGATGCGCTCCGGGATGTCATTGAGTGCGTGGGCGGCATAGTAATCCGGCCATTGTTCGTCGCCAAAGGGCCGGGAAAATCCGTACTCGGCTCTTTTCTGCTTTGTTTGTTCAACATTGCGGTAGTCGCCGCCCGGGCAGGCGGCCTGGATCTCCCTTCTGGCCAGGGTCTTTCTGTTGACCAGCACCCCCCTGGCGATATATTCGCCTTTTGCGATAACCTCGTCTGCCAGCACCAGCTGGAAAACCGAACCGCACATCCCGGATTCCAGAAATCCGATGTCATGCACCAGGCTGGGGCCGCTTAACATGGCCGAATGAAGTGAAAGCGTGGCCTCCACCGCGGCCTGGGCATCCATTGCCTTGGCATCGCTGCATCCCCCCGCGGAAAAAACCGGAAGTCCGAGGTATTCGCCCATCTCCGTAAGGCCGGCCTCCAGGCTGGAAAGCTCGGGCGCGCCATAGGCAAAAACCGCTTCGCGCATGTCCAGGATGGACTGGGTACCGCCGATAATGATGGTGGCCCCGGGATTGACAGCCTGGGAAATGACCACGCCGATCAGCGATTCTGCCAGGGTCACGGCAATGTGGGCGGCATGGGTGGCCGGCACGGTCCCGCCGCCGCTGCTGGCAGGGGCGAAAATCTGGGGGATGTTGTTTTCCGCGCAGTACATCACCTTGTCAATGGCGTTAAAGTCCGAGAGCAGCGGAGATATGGGTTCATTGTAAAACATGTAGTTCGGCTTCTGGCAGAAGGTCTCCGGTCCGCCCGCCATGGCAATGCCGATTTCGTGGATGTCCCGGCACTGCTTCCCGGAAGAGGCCCAGGCAATGGGCGGCTTGGCGGAATTCTGGATCATCTCGGAAAACTCGTAAAGTCCTTCCAGGCCATTGGGCGCGTCACTGACCAGGCCCAGGGACATCACGAATCCGATACCGGGCAGGGCATCGCACAGGCGGGCCACCATGGCCGCATCACTGCGGGTGTAGCGGCGGCGCTCGAAAGTAAACGGGTCGATAAAACCGGGGCAGGTGGGCCCGGGGCCGAAGTAGGTGTGCCCGTTTTCGATGCGCAGGGCCACATCCCCCTGCCAGTTGTAAATCGTGGAAACCGGGGGCAGCGTGCGCAACGACTTGTTGACCACGTGCGAGGGCATATACACCCGCCGGCCGCGAACCCGACAGCCGGCTTCAGCCAGCAGCCGGCAGGCCTGCTCGTGTTTGACATCCACGCCGGTATGCTGCAGGATCCGCAGAACCTCGTTGAATATCAAGCGCTTCTGGCCGTCTGAGAGAAACGAAAACCGGATGTGCTGGTTTTCGGTCAGATTGGTTCGGATGCTCATGAAGACCTCCCGCTAAGCCTTGCCTGCAGCCAGGGCGTGCAGATCGTTGACCACTTCCTCTTCCATGGGCGCCCGCTCGTGTTCGTCCAGGATTTTTTGGCGTTCTTCTGCGGCCCGGTCTTTCATGGTTTTTTTCCCGGCAGCCGACCAGTTGTCATACGTGCTCCGGCTGCCCAGAATCGGCCGGAACCAGTTCTGCCAGTGCGCATATGTATGATCCTGGCTCAGGTATTCACCCCCGGGCCCCACCGATTCGATCAGGTCAATGGCCAGGTACTCTTCGCCCGTGCTGATGCCATTTCCGATATGCTTGATCATCTCGATGATCTCGTTGCACATGACCATGGCATCCAGGGAGGCGGTCTGCCCGCTGTTGATCAGCCCGGAACCGTAAATCATGTCTGCTCCGGATAAAAAGCCGTAAAACAAACCCGCCGTCAGATCCGATCCCGCATCCTGGCCGAGGCTGCCGGCATCCGTGATACCCGCCGGATACAGCATGCCCAGGCCCAGCCACTTGGAAATATCCGTGTTGGCGGCCTCGCTCAAAGACATTTCCGGGGCGCCAAAGCAGCATCCTTGACCCGAAGGGTGCGGCACGCTCGTGACCCCGCCCCGGATCAGCGGCATGCCTGGTTTCTGCAGAAAGGACAGCGCGGACACCAGCATGGTCTCGGCAAGGGTCTGCACCAGCATCCCGGCAATGGTTGCGGGGGCTGTCATCCCGGAAATCACGCGGGAAGCGCAGACACAGGGGATCTGCTTTTCCGCGCAGAACAGAAGCTTTTCCGCTGCCGTGGCAGACAGGGTCAGGGGAGAGTCGATCTCCAAGTACTCGGCAAAAAGCGGGCCCAGGCGCAGTTCCTCCGCCCCGCCGCAGACCCGGGAACCCATCTGCCATAAACAGTGCAATTCATCTGCATCCGCGCTGCTCAGCAGCAGGGGCTTTTTCGTGCCCTGCAGCATGGCAATTACATGAGAAAGATCCCAGGATGCGGCATTTTCAGATGACCGGTTCAGCGGCCCGGCAATAAAATCAAAATTGGGGAGGCCATCCACCAGCCGGGCTGTATTGTAGACCTGCTCATAAACGGACTGCCCCCCTGCGGGTTCATCGCCTGCGGGTGCCAGGGGATACACCGGACCGGCACCGAAGGAGAGTTCATCCTTCTGCAACCGGACGTACCATTTCCGGGTTCTGCCGATCAGGGCGATCTTTCCGGGATGCCCGCGCAGGGCGCGTTCCACGAGAACCGCGGGGATGCGCACCAGGTCGCCTTCGGCGACCACTGCCTGGCTGTTTTCAAACAGCTCCAGGGCCTGCCGGCTTTTTACCCGGGCGCCCTCGCTTTCAATGACGCCGAGTGCGTCAAAATAAATGCGCTCGATCTCGTCTTCGGACAATACCTGGAAATTCGGGGTGGTCTGGACGATTTCCTTGATTTTCATAGACAATCCTCCCGGCGTGTTACTTAAAAGCATATCATTTCCCCCGGCAAAAAAGGAAGAAGAAAGTGCTGCGCCAGCCCGTCCGCACGGGCGAGTCTTTCCCGGATATCGGCGGACCTGTCGGCTCTCCATTGCTTTTTGCCGACTCCGGTATTATGATCGTCCTGTTTCTGATGCGATATTTATTTTTTCATTGAACCGGAAGGGGATTTTTCGAAATACATGCCAGAACACCGGTTTGCCGAAACCATTGCCCATGAACAAAACATCCCGGAAAGCGGCGTGACTGCCGTGGCCGGGCTGCTTGACCAGGGCGCAGGCGTGCCGTTTATCGCCAGGTACCGCAAGGAGGCCACGGGCAGCCTGGACGAGGTGGCCGTCACCGCGATCCGGGAGCGGCTGCACCAGCTAAAGGAGCTGGCCGCGCGCAAGGAAACCGTTTTAAACTCCCTGGAAAAAAACGGGCACCTCACAGATGCCCTCCGGGACAAAGTATCGGCTGCCGGGACCCTGACAGCGGTGGAAGACATCTACCTGCCGTATCGGCCCAAGCGCCGCACCCGCGGGGTCAAGGCCCGGGAAAAAGGCTTGGAACCGCTGGCCGAGGCGATTTTTGCACAAAAGGGCACGGACTGCCAGGCTGCGGCGCAAAACCACGTGGACCCGGAAAACGGCGTGGAATCCGCCGAGGCGGCCCTGGCCGGGTCCAGGGACATTATTGCGGAGATGATCAGCGAAAACGAGGAGGCCCGGGCCCGGCTGCGGGAGCTGTTTTTCAGCAAGGCCGTGATCCGGTGCCGGGTGATTCCGGGAAAGGAAGAAGCCGGGGCCAAGTTCCGGGATTACTTTGACTGGCAGGAGCCGGCCGCATCCGTGCCCTCGCACCGGATGCTGGCCATCCGCCGGGGAGAGGCCGAAGACGTGCTTTCCTTCCGCATCCTGCCGGATGAAAACGAGGCCGTTGAAGTACTGGAGCGCCTGTTTGTCACGGGCGACGGCGATGACAGCCGGCAGGTACGCCGGGCCGCGGCTGATGGTTACAAGCGCCTGCTTTCCAACACCATGGAGACCGAGGCCCGGATTGCGGCCAAGAAGCGGGCGGATGCTGAGGCCATTGCCGTGTTTGCGGAAAATCTGCGACAGCTCCTGCTGTCCCCGCCCCTGGGGGCAAAGCGGGTCATGGGCATTGACCCGGGCTTTCGCACCGGCTGCAAGGTGGTCTGCGTGGACCGGCAGGGAAAACTGCTGCACCATGACACGGTTTACCCGCACACCGGCAGGGGAAGGGCCGAACAGGAGGCGGAAAAGCTCCGCTTCCTTTGCGAAAAATACCACATTGAGGCCGTGGCCTTGGGCAACGGCACGGCCGGCAGGGAGACCGAGGCCTTGGTGCGCGGAATCGATTTTGCCCGGCCCGTGTCCGTGGTGATGGTCAATGAAAGCGGGGCCTCGATTTATTCGGCATCCGAGACCGCCCGGCGCGAATTTCCGGATCATGATTTAACCGTTCGCGGGGCGGTCTCCATTGCCCGGCGCCTGATGGACCCGCTGGCAGAACTGGTCAAGATCGATCCCAAGTCCATCGGCGTGGGCCAATACCAGCATGACGTGGATCAGCGGGCCTTAAAGCAGGCCCTGGACGACGTGGTGATAAGCTGTGTTAACGGCGTGGGCGTGGATGTAAACCGGGCCAGCGCGGAGCTGCTGGCCTACGTGTCCGGGCTGAATGCCGGTATTGCGAAAAACATCGTGGCCTGCCGGGAGGAAAACGGGCCCTTTGCCTCCCGGGCGGAGCTAAAAGAAGTGCCCCGGCTGGGGCCCAAGGCCTTTGAGCAGTGCGCGGGGTTTCTGCGGATCTTTGACGCGCAAAATCCCCTGGACGGCAGCGCCGTGCACCCGGAGAGCTATCACATCGTGGATGCCATGTCGCGGGACCTGGGCGCAAAAGTCGAAGACCTAATCAAAAGTCCGCAGCTGCGGGAAAAAATCGATATCTCCCGCTATGTTACCGAAACCGTCGGAATTCCGACCCTGCAGGACATTCTCTCCGAACTGGCCAAGCCGGGGCGTGATATCCGGGAGAAGTTCGAGGAATTTGCCTTTTCAGAGGAAGTGGAAAAAATCGCGGATCTCAAAACCGGCATGCGCCTGCCCGGCATCGTGACCAATATCACGGCATTCGGCGCGTTTGTGGACGTGGGGGTGCACCAGGATGGGCTGGTGCATATCAGCGAAATGGCCGACCGGTTCGTGAAAAACCCGGCAGACGTGGTGCGCGTACAGCAGCAGGTCCATGTCACGGTAATCGGCGTGGACCTGGAAAGAAAGCGGATTTCGCTTTCCATGAAGAAAAGCCGCTGATCCGGGGCGGGGTTTCGATCTCGTGGGGCCCTGCAAAAAAATCGGGCTTCAACCATTTTCGCAGGGCGGGCCGCCGGGGAAGTTTGCGCATATGCCGTCCGCTGGCGCGCCCGATGCATCTGCGCAAACCACCCCGCCGTCCCGCCCTGCCCAACCCCTCGACAGTTTCTCCCATCGATCTCCGGAAAGCTTCAGGCTCCCCGGAGTTCAAAGATAAATCACCTGGTTTGTGGCACCTGAAACCACATCAGCAGATCAGCACCAGCCCGCAAATGCTGTCCATGCGGATGCTCCCTGAATCGGTTTCGTGGGTCACGCCTTTGCGCTCCCAGCCGGCGGCTGCGTAGAGCTTTGCCACGTTCACGCCGAAGCCGGACATGGAGGGCCGGGCCCGGTCCGGGTTGCGGCATTGCCCGTCCCCTTCAAGCGCGCGGCATTCCAGGTAGTCGCTGCAGAAAACCTTTTTGCACGAATTTCCGGCATAGGCCCGGGCACCGGAAAATCCCATGCGGACTGCCGCCTGCTCGATGCCGGCCGCGGTTTCGTGCAGAAGCTGGAACAGCTCCAGGTTTTGCCCGGAATACAAAACCTCGGAGGGCACCTCGATTTTAAACACAATTGCCAAGGAAAATGCTTCAAGCAGGTTTTTAAACGCCGCTGGGCCGGCCACGTGCGGCGGGCAGCTTTTGGACAGCCCGTAATTCATGCACTTCGGGGTGCGGCATTTATCCGCCAGGCTTTTGTCCACAACGATCTGATCCGCGGATATGACAGCAGCGTCCGTGGCCCCCAGTTCAAGGGCCTCCCGGATCAGCCCGGTTGTTATTGCATCGGTTTCACACAACACGCTTGCATCCCTTTCCATCCGCTTTTGGAACCCGTATTTTTGCCTTTGGGATAATAAATGATTATTATCATAACACAAGGCAAATCAAAATCAGACTGCAGACAGAAAGGCAGGCTCCGCAATGCGCATGCATGACCTGAAATATTTTTTAAAGGACTCCATACGCAAAAGCGTGGATTTTTCACGTACGGACCAGTCCCGGGGCGTGCCGCCGCCGCTCATTGAAAAACCATGTCCCAAAGGGGTGCGCAAAATTGATCTTCCCGGAAGCCAGCAATGGCAGACCGTAAAACCGATTCCTCTGGCCGATGCCATTGCGAACCGGAAATCGCGCCGGACTGCAACCAGGGGCAGCCTTCCGCTTGAGGAGTTGTCCTTTCTGCTGTGGGCCACCCAGGGGGTGCGGCAAAAGGAGGGAATGTATCACGCCCTGCGCACGGTGCCCTCTGCCGGATGCCGCCACTCGTTTGAAACCTATATCGCGGCTTTCCGGGTCGAAGGCCTGGAAAAGGGCATATACAGGTATCTGCCGCTGAGCCACCAGCTCGCGGAAGTCACCACAGAGGAAAACCTGGAGCACCAAGTCACCCGGATGGCCATGGGCCAGTCCTTTGCCGGAAAAAGCGCGGTCACGTTCATATGGACAACCGTGACCTCGCGCATGGAATGGCGCTACGGCATGGCCGCCTACAAGGTAATCGCCATGGACGCCGGGCACGTGTGCCAGAACCTGTATTTGGCCTGCGAAGCGGTGGGCTGCGGAACATGTGCCATCGGCGCCTATGACCAGGAATACGCAGACGCGGTGCTTGACGTGGACGGCGAGGACGAATTCACCATCTACATCGCCCCGGTGAGCAAACTGTAAAACCGGAAACGCAAATCCGCAGGGGGCGGACACACAGGTCCGCCCCTACAAAGCCGTTTCCCGGGCAATACATCCCGTTCATCCCTGTTCTGATCAGGCCGTGGCGAACTGCTCTCTGAGCTGCTTCTTGATAATCTTTCCGCTGGGATTTCGCGGCATCTGGTCCACCACGAACACCTTCTTGGGCACCTTGTAACCCGCCAAGTGCTCCTTGCAGAAGGCGATCACACCGTCTTCTGTCACCTCCTGGCCCTGGGCCGGCACGACCACCGCGGTGACGATCTCGGACCAGTATTCATCGGGCAGACCGATCACCGCCGCATCCATCACACCCGGGCAGGAAAACAGCATGGCCTCGACCTCCTGGGAGGCCACGTTTTCCCCGCCGGTCTTGATCATATCCTTGACCCGGTCGACAAAGTAGACAAAGCCCTCCGCATCCATCCGGACCAGGTCGCCCGTGTGATGCCAGCCGTTTCGAAAAGTCTGTGCGGTTTTTTCCTCGTCCTTGTAGTATCCGAGCATGACCGCAGGACCTCTGGCCACCAATTCGCCTTCCTGGCCCACGGGCACCTCTTTGTCGTTGTGATCTACCACCTTGACCTGTATGGGCATATGCGCCTTGCCGATGGAGGTGGGCTTGCGGTCAAAGTCCTCGGGCCGCAGGCTGGTGCCCAGCGGGCTCATCTCGGTCTGGCCGTAATAGTTCATGAACCCGACGTGAGGCAGCATTTTCTGCCATTTCTCCAGCACCGCCGGCGCGGCCAGCGCCCCGAAGACCACGCACTGCTGAAGCGAAGACAGATCGTAGTTCTCAAATCCGGGCATCATGGGAAGACCTGCGTACAGGGCCGGCGGCCAGACCCAGTGCGTGATCTTCTCGTTCTGGGTCATTTCCAGGATTTCATTGGGGTCCGGGGCGTACTCCACGGCCGTGGTGGCCCCTACGGCCACGATGGCCGTAAACAGATACTTGGCAGCCACGTGGTAAAGCGGAATTCCGGTGATAATCCGGGCGTCCTCCCGGATCCCCAGGTCAAACAGGCTCGAGAGAATGTCGATGTAATAATTCAGATGGGAGTTTAACACCCCTTTTGGCGCGGCCTCGGTGCCCGATGTATAGAGCAGGGTGGCCGGATCCTCGGGCGCGATTTCGGCTTCGGGTTCATCAGCGGGCAGATCCCCGGCAAACAACTCGTCAAAATCCTGCCAGCCCGACGGTCCGCCCTCGCCGGCAAGGTTGATATATCCGAAATGCTTCACACTGGTAAGCCGGTCTTGTACCGGGACCACGTTGTCCACCAAGGCGTCTTCCACGAGAAACATCACCGGCTCGCTGTGGTTGATGATAAATTCGATCTCCTCGGGCTTGAGCATGAAGTTCAGCGGCGTAACGATCGCCCCGAGCTTTAACAGCGCCCACCAGTAAATCACGAACTGGTGGCAGTTGTGCGACAGGATGGCCGCCCGGTCGCCCTTTTTCACCCCGAGCTTTTGCAAGCTGTGGGCACACCGGTTGACCGTTTCGTTGAACTGTCTGTAGGTAAACGCTTTATCCCGGAATGAAAACGCCTTTTTGTCCGGGTTCCTGGCCGCGGTGCGCACCAGCATGTCCCCCACGCTCGCCCTTCTCACAACGTTTTTTTCAAAAGATGAAAGCGACGTCATAAACTCCTCCCCCCTTTTTTGATATGGATGCATGGATGGTATCAGGCACAGGCTCCCTGTCTGCCCAAAGAAGCCGAACACGAGGTGTGAACATTGTTCTAACACAAAAAATTATGTCATAAAACCGATCCTGTGTCAATATGCATAACTCTCTGTCAAACTGGGCTGATCGCTTTTGCCTCTTTGTTTTTCACCCGGGTTCTGATAAATTTTCTGCATAGATAAAAATCAATGCATTGCAGCATCTTGAGAAATACCTACATTGAGTGGAGAAGTCACGGAGGAAAATCATGGGTATTCAGCAATTCACTGTGAACGCTAAGATACCCCAAAATCAAGGAGGATGATTTTTACCTTCTGCAATGTTTTTGCCTATCTTTTCTTCTAAAAGAAAAAATATCTGCCCCTCAAAAAAACCGCATAAGCTACCAGTATAACTAAAAATAAAAAATCTATATACTGTTGTATAGAGCTTTATATCGTTGGGACACCAGTGATAGGAGATGGCAAATTTTTATTCGGGTTTTTTATTTTTTCAAGCAGTAGCAAATGTTGATTTGAGCCAAAATAGTCAATAGACTTTTGCAAATATTAGTACGCTCCGGAAATTAAGGGAAATTTTTCAGGAAGCCCTATGTAAGCCACCTTTTTCTTCTCTTGTAGTGCTTTACGTCCCGATAACTCTTTTTTTCGCCCATTTCAGTCAGGCCAAGGTAGAACTCCTTTATGTCCGCGTTTTCCTTTAGCTTGTCGACCGTGTCGTCCAGGACAATCCTGCCGTTTTCCATAACGTATCCATGGCTGGCAACAGACAGCGCCAGACGGGCGTTTTGCTCCACCAGGAGGATGGCCACGCCGGATTCCTTATTGATGCGCTGAATGATCTCGAATATCTCTCCCACCAGAATGGGGGAAAGGCCCATGGAGGGCTCGTCGAGGAGCATCAGCCGTGGAGAGGACATCAGGCCCCTGCCGATTACCAGCATCTGCTGCTCCCCTCCGGACAGATACCCGCTGATCCTGTTTGTCATGTTGGCCAGCCTGGGAAAGTAGTAGTATACTTTTTCCATGTCCTTTTTCAGCTTGCTTCTGCTGCGGGTTGTGTGCCCCCCGGCGATGAGGTTTTCTTCAACGGTGAGTTCTTCGAAAACACGCCTTCCTTCCATGACCTGAAATATGCCCTGCCTGACAATGGATTCAGGGTTGTCCCGGTCGATGCGCTTGCCTGAAAACCAGATTTTTCCCTCAATGACGTCTCCGTCCTCCGATTTAAGGAGCCCGGATATGGCCTTTAGAGTGGTTGTCTTTCCGGCGCCGTTGTTTCCGAGCACTGTGACAATCTGGCCCTCGTTTACCTGAAGAGACATCCCTTTGAGCACAAGGATCACATTGTGATAGATGACCTCAATGTTATTGACAGCAAGCAGCGGTTGTGTCGACGACATTCGTAAACCCTTTTAAAAAATTGCCAATTATGCCGTTCATACCGATTTAACCGAGCCGGGACAGGGTCAAGTCCTGTTCGCCCAGGTAAGCTTTGATTACCTGTTCGTTATGCCGGATTTCCTCGGGAACCCCTTCAGCAATCTTTACGCCGAAGTCCAGCACGCAAACGCGGTCTGAAATATCCATAACCACGCCCATGTCATGCTCGATCAGCACAATCGTTATCCCCCATTCCTCGTTGATATCCAGGATAAACCGGGCCATGTCCTCGGTTTCCTCCAGGTTCATACCCGTGGCCGGCTCATCGAGAAGAAGGATCTTGGGCTGCATGGCCAGCGCGCGACCCAGCTCCACCCGTTTTTGCAGGCCGTAGGGGAGCGAATAGACTATGCTTTTCCGGATCTGTTCGATCTCCAGAAGATCGATAATCTCGTTTTCTATGTGACGCCTGAGGTTCATTTCTTCATTTCTGCACGGGCCGAAGTAAATCCCGCCGGTCAAAAAACCGGACTTGAGATGGATATGGGCACCGAGTCGGATATTGTCCAGCACGCTCATGTGGCTGAACAGCTCTACGTTTTGAAATGTCCGGGCAATACCGAGACCGGGGATTTTGTGAGGGCTTAGCCGGGTGAGATCCCGGCCTTCGAGCTTGATGGATCCTTTCTGAGGCCTGTAAAAACGGTTAATGCAATTTAGCAGGCAGGTTTTTCCCGCGCCATTGGGACCGATAATCGAAAAAATCTCTCCTTCATTGACCCCGGTGGATACGCCGTTTAAGGCCTGCAGGCCCCCGAAACTCAGATGCACATCATTGACAGATAGCTGATAATCCATGTGATCTCCACTTACGGGCTATCGCTCCGGTTCAAGTTCTTCCACCCTGATCCGTGTTTTCATGCTGTATTCCTTTCCGTCCCGGTATCGAATGCTCGCCTGGACATCGACTTCCTTTTGATCTCCGTAAAGCGCCTCGATGAGTTCCTGGTATCTGTCTTCAACAAATTTGCGCCGGACTTTGCGGGTACGGGTCAGCTCGTCATCATCTGCATCCAGCTCCTTGTAGAGCAGCACGAACCTTCTGATCCGGGCCACCTTGGGCAAAGATTTATTGATTTTTGCCACTTCCCCGGCAATCAGCCCGTAGACTTCCTCTTTCTGGGAAAGATCCGTGAATGTGGTGTAGGCGATCTGGTTGTCCTCTGCCCATTTGCCGACATTTCCCATGTCTATGGAAATCATGGCGGTGATAAAGGGACGTCCCTGGCCGATGACTACCCCATCTGTGATATACGGGCTAAACCTGAGCTTGTTTTCGATAAACTGCGGGGAAAACCTGCTGCCATCGCCAAGTTCCATTACATCCTTCATTCGATCGATTATTATGACATGGCCGTCGTCCTCGATCACGGCCGCATCCCCGGAGTGAAACCATCCGTCTCCAAGGACCTCTTCGGTGGCCTCGGGATTCTTGTAATAGCCTTTAAAAATCGTATCCCCTCTGGACAAAAGCTCACCGGAGTCCGACAGCTTGAATTCAAGCCCGGGCAGCGGCTGCCCCACGGTATCCAGCCGGATATCATCCGTTCGGTGCACGATGGAGCCGGCTGTCTGCTCGGTCATTCCATAGACTTGGCGGATATTGACGCCCAGGGCCTGGAACATGTTGAAGATTTCGGCCCCAAGCGGAGCACCGCCTGTATAGACGTGGATGAGCCGGCTGAGACCGAAGAAGTTTTTAATAGGCCGGAAAAGAGCAAAATAAGCGACTGCGTTCAGGGCCTTCCAGTACCAGGGCGGCTCTTGGTTCTTCAGCCGGAAATCGGCCATCCGGTAGCCCACTGGCAGAAAAATCCGATAGGCCAGCCGTTTGATCCAGACCGCGTCCTGCATCTTCACCTGGATGTCCGAACAGATCTTCTCCCAGATCCTGGGAGGTGCCAGCATGATATGGGGCCCGATTTCCCGGATGTTTTCCTGCACAGTTTCCGGCTTTTCCGGAAAATTTACGGTAAAGGCCTTATACATCGACCAGTACACCCCGAATTCCTGTTCCCCGATCCAGGGAAAGGGAAGAAAAGAGACATACTCGAACGCATCCGATGCCTCGTCAACGGAGTCCTGGGCTTTGGCCACGCTGAACATATTTTTCTGCGTGATCATGCATCCTTTGGGAAAGCCCGTGGTACCGGAGGTATAATTGATCATCCCCACGTCGTCGGGCAGGCATTTGTTAATCATCTGCTCAAAAAGTTCAGGCTCTTTTTCAGCCAGTTCGCGGCCGCTCTTCTGAACATCCCGGAAATAGATCAGAATCGGGTCGCCGTAGTGCCTCATACCCTTGGGATCGTCAACAATTACCTTTTCGACCGCCGTGCACTTATCCTTGATATCCAGAATCTTGTCTGCCTGCTCCTGGTCTGCGGCCACTATGAATCGCGAATCAGAATGATTGACCACATATTCGACCTGTTCCAGGTGACTGTCAGGATATATGCCCACGATCGAGCCTCGAAGAGCCTGTACTGCCAACTCGGCGTAAAGCCCCTCGGGCCGGTTATCTCCCATGTATGAGAGCTTGTCCTCGACTCCGAAGCCGAGCTGGTGAAGTCCCAGGGCAAAGTCCCGGACATTTTCATAATATCCCTGCCAGGTAACAGGCTGCCAGATACCGAACTCCTTTTCCCGTATGGCCACTTTTTTGCGGCCATACTTCCGGGCGTTTCTTCTCAGGAGCTCGGGAAGTGTCAGATTCTCCATAGAAACTCGCTCATCTTTTCTCCCCGTCTCGGAAGAAATCAGGGCCAGAGTGTTAAAACATTCTGTTATTCAAGCCGAATCCAGTCCGAAATGGGGTCGAATTGCCCTGTTTCTGAATTGCCGCGGACGACTCTGCCCACCGGGATGCTGTTGTTTTCAACGGTTACAGGAGGCATAAGTCCGCCCACGTCGTAATTTTTGATGGACTGAAAGCCTTTTACCAAGTTCTCGGGCGTAAATCCCCCCATTTCATATGCGTTCTCCAGCGCCCGGATAAACAGAAGCCCCGCCATAAAATTTTGCATATACGCCTGAGACCGGTAATCGGCCTTATCCGGGTGATGCTCCTGGTTCCATTTCCGGATCTTTTTAATCATGGGGACTTCATCCTGATAATAATAGGAGTAGGCTGTCACCCCTATGTATTCATCAGCCATGGGACCCAGCTGATCCAGAAGATGTTTTTCCGTGGACCAGAAAGTGCCCATGAACTGACAATCCAGCCCATAATCCTTGGCCTGTTTCATCACCGTTGTAATGGGGCTGGTTACAAAGCCCTGAAATATACAGTATTCTGCGTTGTTGCGCTTTAAATCCAGCACCTGGGTGGTGACATCAACTCCCCCCACCTTGGAGACCTCTTCCGCAACCAGGTTAAGCCCCAATTCCTTACAGATCCGTCGGCCGTCCGGGATCGGCTCTCTGCCGAATTCGGTATCGCTGTAAAAGAAGGCGATATTCGCCCCGGGATCTTTTTCGGCAATGTACTTGAGAAGCACGTTAAACATTTCACTGTAGGTGGGGCCGGCAATGAACAAATAGGGATTCTCCTCGGGCCTGGCCGCCATCTCGGCAAATGAATAGGAACTATAGAGAACCTTGTATCGGTTCTTTATCTCCGGTGCCAGCCCTTTTGTCATGCCCGTGCTCTGGCCGTACATCGCCTGGGGTTTATGCTTGGCATAAAGCCTCTTGAATGCCGCAATCCCCACATCATTTTTGTACTTCCCGTCTTCCCAATGATATTCTATCTTTTCCCCATTGATCCCGCCTTTCTCGTTGAACATGTCAATCGCGTCTTTCATACCGTCAGCACCATGGATGCCAGCAAAAGCGAACCGGCCGGTAAAAGGATGAACCGCGCATATTGTGGGATTTTCCGCTGCCAGGACCTGGCCAAGGCCGGTAAATCCAAGGCACATGACACAACTGAGCAAAAAAATGATAATTTTTTTCATGACAATCCTCCCCCTTTACTGTTTGCAGTTTCTCTTTTTGCCGGCAAAAAGAGCCTGTATTGCCTCTATTGAAACAATCCGTCAGTATGAAAAGGGCCAGAGCCTGAAAAAGCTCTTGACCCGGTTCCATATTTCCGCAAGCCCCCGGGGTTCAAAGATCAAAAACAATATGATCAGCAGGCCGAAAATTACGTTTTTCAAAGGTTCGAAAATCGCCTCCCTGCCAGGCAGAATCGACTTGACGATCCCGGCGAGAAAAGAGAGGATCTCGGGCACCAGGGTCATGAAAATACCCCCGAATATGGCACCAAGTACACTCCCCAACCCCCCCACAATGATCATGGCCAGGTACTCGATGCTCAGCAACAGGGGAAAATGCTCTGGCGTGATTACCTTCAGGTAGGAAATCCAAAGAGCCCCCACAACACCGGCATAAAAGGAACTGATGGCAAAAGCGCTGAGCTTGTACCGAAAGAGGTTGATCCCTATAATTTCAGCTGAAAGATCCCGATCCCGGATTGCCATAAACGCCCGACCCATTCGGGAGCGCACCAGATTTCTGGCATAAATGACCGCAAGGATAACAACGACAAGGGTAATCCAGTAAAACCGTTTTTCGGTGTTGAATTCAAAGCCCGCAATGGCCGGCGGTGGGACATTAATGCCGGTGATCCCATTGGTCAAGGATTCCCAGTGGACAAAAATGAATTCAAAGATAAACTGCGCCGCCAGGGTCGCGATACAAAGATACAGCCCCTTGACCCGGAGGGACGGGATGCCGATTACCAGTCCGGCGGCGGCAGCCACCAATCCGGCAAATGGAATAGACAACCAGAAGGAAAACCCTAGCCGGGTAACAAGGATTGCCGAGGTATAGCCGCCGATACCAATAAAGGCAGCATGCCCTAACGAGATCTGACCGGTAAAACCGGTCAGCAGGTTTAAGCCAACGGCCCCGATGACTGCAAAACCGATCATATTGGCAATATAGAGCAGGTACTGGTTGGCAACAAAGGGAAAGATGATTAAAAAAACAAACAAAACTCCCAGCCAGAATTTCACGAACAAAGACTGGAAGATTTCTTCGTCCTTGACATAGGTCTCTTTAAAATCCCCGCACCTCATAAGATCACACCCTCTCTATTATACGCTTGCCGAAAAGACCATAAGGCCGGATCATCAGGATCAAAACCAGGATGAAGTACGGAGCAACGTTTTTGGCGCCTCCCCCGACCAGGGGGTCTATGTAGAGGCCGGTGAGGTTTTGCAGGATACCTACAATCAGGCCCCCGATGATCGCCCCGGCGATACTGTCGAGGCCCCCGAGGATTATCACGGCCAGTACCTGCAGCCCGACATCGCCCATATAGACGCTGATTCCATTGATATTTCCTATTACGATACCGCCTATCATGGAGGCAGCAGCCCCAAAGCACCACGACATGGCAAAGATACCCCTCACGCTGATACCCATGGAAAGGGCCGCCTGCTGATCATTGGCTGTGGCCCTCATGGCCACCCCAATGCGGGAAAATTTGAATATGAGAATAAAAATTACCGTGGCGGCAACAGCCAGAATAAGCCCCCACCATAGGCCTGAAGGAATCACGGCAAATCCGAGCTGGAGCGGCTCAGGCGGAAAAATTTGTGGGAAACTGCGGAATGTGGGGGTCCAGATCATGTACATGATGCCCCTTAGGGTAATTCCCAGCCCTATGGTAACCATAATCACAGAGATGATAGGCTCGCCGATGAGGGGCTTTAAGACAAGGCGCTCGACTACCGCCCCCAGTATAAACGCACAGACAAGAGTCAGGGCAAAGGCGAGATAAAAAGGGGCGTCTAGTTGAGACAGAACTGTGAAACAGACAAAAGCCCCCAGGGTCATGAATTCACCCATGGCCAGATTCAGGACGCTTGTCGCCTTATAAATAAGAACAAACCCCAGCGCGATAAGACCGTAAACACCGCCGGTTGCAATGCCCGTCACAATCACCTGAATCAATATATCCATTCAGTTCAATCCTTTGGAGCAAAATTTTAGTGTAGCGGGGTTTATACTTATATTTAGGAGGTCACTTCTGTCCCATCTACGTGAAAAATGCCCATCACCAGAATATAACTGCTTGAAATTTAAAGATGCGATGTTTGGATTAAGTTGAATAATAGCAGCAAAAGCTCGAAAAGCTACTAAATTCGGTTCATACAGCGTATAGAGCTTTGTGTCGTTGAGTCCCCAGTGTTAGGAGGTGAATTATAAAACGGCAGGTATTATATTAGCTCATATACTTTAACATCTATCAAACGTATGAACAGTGTCAAGGAAAATAACAAACGTTCCCGAAAGCACATGAACAGGAAGTCAAGCTTGAAGGTTTCCTGAATAAAAACAAAAAATTAAGTCAGCAATTCACGGGGAATGCTAAGACCTCCCAAAATTAAGTTTTTATTAGCTTTGAACACTTGCTGGAATTTATTATCACTGCTTCGAAAAATCCCCAGCCGCCTTAGCCTTATCCGTTCTGAAAATCAGAGCTACTTTTTTTACCGGATTTAGAATATGTCCGAATTGCTGTTGCCAAATTTTGGTTATAAAATCCAGGGGGGCAATTTCTGGCGAATCCAGGGGGGCAATTTCTGGCGAATTTTTGTATCAAAATCCCTTCCGTCTTTACAATTTGCATCAGGGAACCTATAATCTTTACCTGAGAAACCGGATAAAATGAAAATCCCTTAGTAACCGTAAATTGCTGATGGGTATTGAATTCAAAAAACAGGACCGGATTGCCGCGTTTTTAAATCCGTTTCAGAACTTTGAACGCACAGAGGCCAAGTGCCAGATCCGCAGGGATCCGCTCACGGGCAGAAGCGGGCGGCTGGCCCATTTCATCGGCATCAAACCGCCTGCGCCGGATTTTGAGAAAATCATTGAAGACTCGGAAAAAAACTGCCCGTTCTGCCCGGAAAACGTTCTTGCCATCACCCCGAAGTTCGATCCGGACGAGATTCCTGAGGGCAGGCTGGAAAAGGGCGAATCCGTGCTTTTTCCCAATCTCCTGCCATATGACGCCCACAGCGCCATAGCCGTGCTGTGCAGCCAGCATCACAAGCGCCTGAGCGAATTTACCCCGGAAATTTTCACGGATGCATTTACCAACTGCCGCAACTACCTGGACCGGGTCATCGCCGACAAAAATCAAACCTACGGCCTGATCACCTGGAACTACATGCCCGCGGCCGGATCCAGCCAGATGCACCCCCATCTCCAGGTCTATGCCGGGCAAACCCCGGGCAACTTCCCGGAACGCCTGATTTCAGATGGACAAGAATATTTCCGGGAACACGGGCGACCCTACTGGGAGGACTACCTGGCCGCGGAAACCCGCAGCATGGAACGCTTTGTGGCCTCGGGAGATCACACCACGTGGCTGACCGATTTTGTCTCGCTGAGCGCGCTGACAGATGTAATCGCGGTATTTCCCGAGCGTCAAACCCTGTTTGACCTGGATGACCACGCTCTGGAAGAAACCGCCCGGATTCTGGACCAGGTGCTGAAATACCTGGACGAACAGGGTGTATACAGCCTGAACATGGCCTGGCTGCCGGCATTGCCGGGACAGCGCGGGCACTGGCTGCAGCTCCGGATTTCGCCCCGGATTTATATGGCCCCGCACGTGTGGTGCACGGAAACCCCGTCGCTGGTATATCAGTACCAGGAATCCTTCATGATCTGGTCGCCCGAGGACACGGCCGGCCAGCTCAGGGAATTCATCCGGCAGGCATCGTTGTAAACCGGGAACCGGGGGTCTGGTATGCAGGAAAATCTGCCGAAAATGCCGCCTCAGGCCAAGTGCACCCGGTGCCGGGCCAGGGCGTCTGTGTCCCTGCCTTCGCACAATTCCCGGTTCTGTACAGCATGCTTTCTGCACTTTTTCCGGACCGCGGTCACAAGAGGCATTAAAAAGGCCGGGCCGGAAAAAGAAACCCCGCTGATGGTGGCCGTATCCGGGGGCAAGGATTCCCTGACGGCCTGGGCGGTGCTCGACGATCTGGGGTTTGAGACCCGGGGCCTGCATCTCAACCTCGGCGTGGAAGGGTATGCGGATGCATCCAGGCAGGCGGTGGCCGGGTTTGCCGCATCCCGGGGCCTGCCGTGGTCCGAATACAGCCTGAAGCAGGAGTTCGGCTTCAGCCTGCCCGAGATCTACGACATCCTGCACTACAAGATCTGTGCGGTCTGCGGCAAGCTCAAGCGGCATTTTTTAAACCGGCTCACCGCCAGGGAGGGCTATCCGTGCCTGGCCACCGGGCACAACCTGGATGACGAGGCCAGCCGGCTGCTGGGCAACCTGGTGGGCGACCGGCAGGAATTTGTCAAGCGGCAGTATCCCTTTCTCCCGTCACCCCATCCGGCAATTCCGGCACGATTCAAGCCGCTTTACCGGCTGGAAATCAAGGAAATCCGCGAATATTGCCGCATGCAGGACATCCACCCGGTGCAGGGCAGCTGCCCGTATGCAACCGGGGCCACCAGTCATTATTTCCGGGAGGCGCTGGAATACCTGGAGGAAAAAATGCCCGGCACCAAGCGGGGACTGCTTTTCAACTACCTGCGCAAGCCCAAGGAACTCGGATTTTCGGGGGGGTTCACCCCCTGCCGGATCTGCGGCGAGCCGTCCCTGCCTGAAACCTGCCCGGTCTGCGGCCTGAAAAAGCGGGTGCAGGATATGGAGGCCAAACGCAACGCGCAAAACCGCAACCTGAAAAAGTCCGATTCAAAGCATACCAATTAAAGGAGAAATTCCATGAGCGAAAAAAATCATCTCTACGTGTTGTGGACCAATGCGGATCCGGTGACAGCCGAAAAAATGGTTTTTATGTACACCATTAATTCCAAAAAGCGCGGATGGTGGGAAAACGTTACTCTGGTCATCTGGGGCGCAACCGCCGCACTGGTACGCGACAACGAAGACATACAGGAAAAAATCAGGCAGGCCCTAAAGGCCGGCGTGCATGTCACGGCGTGCAAGGCGTGCGCAGATCAGCTCGGGGCCACTGAAACCCTGGAAGGGCTCGATGTCGAGGTCAAGTACTGGGGCCCGCCGCTGACCGAAATCCTGAAAAACAGCGAGGCCCTGCTGACCGTGTAGCCCGTTTTCTCCCTGCTGCGGCAAAATTTGCATATTCTCGGCCCAGGGATTAGCATTTTGTCTGCACGGCTCGGGTCGGCCAAAAGCCGCCGAGACCGCATTCAACACCAACCGCAAGGGAGGAAAAGGCCATGGGAATTCGCACTGCACAAGAATATAAAGACAGCCTGCGCGACGGGAGAAACGTATACATCAGCGGGGAAAAGGTGGAAGACATTCCCCGGCACCGCGTTCTCGGCGTTACCGTGGACACGGTGGCAGCAGGCTACGAGATGACTGCCGCAACAGATCCGGAAGTGCGGGATCAATTAGTGGCATCCCACCCGGAAACCGGGGAGCCGATCAACCGGTTTTTTATCACGCCGCAAACCTCGGCGGATTTGTTTAACCGCACCCGGATGATTCACCTGCTTATGGAAAACACGGGCGGGCTGCCTTTCGGCAAGGACATCGGTACTGACTGCCTGAATGCGGCAATGGTGGTTGCCCGGCAGATGGGCAACAAGCAGTATGAACAAAACGCGAAAAACTTTCTGGAACATCTGCGCAAAAACGACCTGCATACCTGCGGGGCGGTCACCTGCGTAAAAGGAGATCGATCCAAGGAGCCCGCCCGGCAGAAGCACCCGGACTACTACCTGCGCGTGGTGGAAAGAAGAGACGACGGCATCGTGGTCAATGGCGCCAAGATGCATATTACCAGTGCACCTAACGCAAACGAGATCATCGTGGTGCCCACCCGCCAGATGCGGGAAAACGAAGCCGAATACGCCCTGAGCTTTGCCATCCCGGCAAACACCAAGGGCATAACCTTTATCTGCCGCAACGGCCGCGGTCCGTGGTCTGACCGGGAATTTCATCCGGATCGCCCGGTACGCGAGCTAAGCGAGGCCCTGATCATATTCGACAACGTATTTGTTCCCTGGGACCGGGTGTTCATGTGCGGCGAATGGCAGCATTCAATGCTTCTGGCCTACACGTTTGCCACGTTTCACCGTTTTACGGCCATCAGTTACAAGATTCCATCAGTAGAGGTCATGGCCGGCTGCGCCGTGGCCATGGCCAAGTACAACGGGCTGGAAAAAGTCGGCCACATTCGCGACAAGCTGGCTGACATCTCGGCCTACGTGGAAACCCTGCGCGCACTGACCCGGGCTTCGGCTCTGGAGCCGGTCATGTACGGAGATATCGCCGTGCCAAACCCATTGGTCACCAACATGGCCAAGCTGCATTTTGCAGACAAGTACCACGATTTTGTCAAGCTGATCCAGGACATCGGCGGCGGCATTCTTGCGACCTGCCCGGACAAGCGGGACTGGGACAACCCGGATATTCACCAATACCTGGAGCATTACCTGGGCGGCCCGGAAAAGTATTCCACCATGGAACGGCTGCAAATGGTGCATGAAACCATGCGCCACGTATGTTCTCACGAATCGGCTTTCCATGAAGTGACCACGGTGCATGCAGAAGGATCCATGGCCGCACAGAAAATGATGATACTGTATGAATCGCCCCTGGATCGGTATGAAACCCATGCCAAAAAAGCCGCGGGGATAATGCCCCTGGACGGGTCATAGATGCGTGATCGCCGCAGGGGCGGATTTTACGGTTCTCCCTGTTTTTGCAAATCCCGGGACAGATGTTAAATCTGTCCCATTTTTATGATAGGATATATATATGTTGCACCGAATCGATGAAAATAGCTTGGCAGACATTGAATTCCGGATGAAATGGAAAAGCGCCGAGGGTGTGCACACGGATGCCTCCCTGATAATGGTCAACTGCTGGCGCGATATGCTGCCGGCATCTGTCTATGAGCAGCTTACAGGCGCCGGCCCGGGCGAGCAAAAAACATTTCGATTTGCCCCGGGTGAGCTGATTGAAAAGCATAATGAAAAGCACCAATACCGCATCAGGCGGGACCGGTTTGACGAAAAGCGCGCCGTACCCGCATTCGGCCGCTTCTATCCCAGGGGTATCCTCGGCGGGTTTTACAACGTATTTCCCCAGAACGTGGCACCGGTCCGGTGCGCGGGCGTTGACGCCCGGAGCGTGGACGTGGACTTCAACCATCCCCTGGCCGGATACGAAATCGAGCTCACGGCCGCGGTACACAGCGTTACGGACAAGCCGTTTGACCGCGGCGGCCAGTGCAAGGAGCTCTCCGAAACCGTGGCATCCGACGGGCCGGGCATGCAGGCCCGGTACAAGGGCATACCCACGGATTTTTCGGCGCCCGGGGCCTTTGCCCGGGACGATGAAACCGATGACACCCGGTTTTACGAAAAGCCGCGCCTGGTCACCCATATTGACGACCGGGCCATAGAGACCATCTCCGGGCTCTACGGGGAATTTCTTTCCCCGGAAATGCGGGTGCTGGACCTGATGAGTTCCTGGCGCTCGCATGTGCCGGAAAACGCCCGGCCCAAAGAAATGATCGGTCTGGGCATGAACGCCCGGGAAATGGAAGACAACCCGCAGCTCACAGACTTTGTTATCCATGACTTAAACGAAAAACCGCAGCTTCCGTTTGCGGATAACACGTTTGACCGGATTATCTGCACCGTATCCGTGGAATACATGACCCGGCCGCTGGAGATTTTCATTGAGTCGGCCCGGATTTTAAAACCCGGCGGAGTACTGATCCACACCTTTTCCAACCGCTGGTTTCCGCCCAAGGTGATCCGGCTGTGGACCGAGCTTCACGAATTTGAACACATGGGCCTGGTCATGGACTATTTTCTGCGCACCGAAAAATTCACGGATCTGGCCACCTTTTCCTCGAGGGGATGGGACCGGCCGGAAACTGACCGGTACTGGCCGGACATGCCCCAGTCAGATCCGGTCTTTGCCGTGTGGGGAACATGCCGCAAATAACCAGAGAAAGGAGAAAACAGACCGATGAAAATCGTCCGCTTTATTGACAGCGAGGGCACGGTTCGGCTCGGGGCGGATCCGGAGGGGGACCGGGCAAACGAGGTGATTGAAACCGGAGACGGCGGATATGCGCCAACCGGGGCCCAGCCGCGCATTGAGCGTTTTCTGGCACCGGTCGCCCCGTACGCGGTCTTCTGCATCGGGCTGAACTACCGGCGGCATGCGGCGGAAACCGGCCTCGATCTGCCCGCCTACCCGGTGCTGTTTATGAAAAACCCCGCATCCGTAATCGGACACGGGGAAAACATCGTGTTGCCCGAATCGTGCCGGCAAAACCCGCAGGTGGATTATGAGGCCGAACTTGCCGTGGTCATCGGCAGGGCCGCCAGAAACATTTCCGAAGAAAATGCGCTGGAATACGTCAAGGGCTATACCGCCGGAAACGACGTATCCGCCCGGTGGTGGCAGAAAAATGCCGGCGGCGGACAGTGGATCCGGGGCAAGAGTTTTGACACGTTCTGCCCGCTGGGTCCGGTGATGGTCACTGCAGACGAAATTCCCGATCCGGACAGCCTGGACATCGCCTGCATGGTCAACAACGGGATCATGCAGCAAAGCAACACCTCGGACATGATCTTTTCCGTCTCCCGCCTGATCGCCTATCTGTCCGAGGATACGACCCTTTTGCCGGATACGGTCATTATGACCGGCACTCCGGAAGGCGTGGGTTTTGTCAGGGACCCGGCGGTGTACCTGGAGCCCCGCGATCGGGTAACCGTTGAAATCGAGAAGATCGGTCTCCTGGAAAATCCGGTGGTATAGGCCGGCCGAAAAACCCGGGGCTATTGCGCCACGGCGCCGGAGAGCACGGAAGAGGCACTTTCCCGGATGACCAGGTCCGCCCGGTCATCGAGCGGCGTGGGATCCTGGTTGACAATCACCAGGGAGGCGCCCGCCCTTTTGGCAATGGCGGGCATGGAGGCAGCCGGCTGCACCACCAGGGAACTGCCCACGGAGATGAACAGGTCGCACCTGCCGGATTCCTCTGTGGCGCGCTCCAGTATGTCCACGGGCAGGGACTCGCCGAACATGACCACCCTGGGCTTGAGCGTGCCGCCGCATTGGCGGCATTTCGGCGGCAGCTCGGTTTCGAGCTGCTCATAGACCGCGTCAATACCGTAGTCCGTTCCGCAGTCCAGGCACCCGATCGTCCGGGTATTGCCGTGCAGTTCCAGCACGTTTTTGCAGCCGGCGGCCTGGTGCAGCCCGTCGATATTTTGGGTGATCACCGCAGCCAGGCGTCCCGCGTGCTCCAGGCGGGCCAGGGCCTTGTGCCCGGCGTTGGGCTCGGCCGCCTTTAACACGGAATACCGCGCCTCCTTGAAAAAATTCCAGTAATAGGAAGGATCCTGGAAAAAATAGTTCACGTTGGCGTACTTGTTGGGATCATACTTGTTCCACACGCCGTCTGATCCGCGGTAGGTGGGAATCCCGCTTTCCGCGGAAATGCCGGCACCCGTGAATGCCACGATGCGCCCGGCCCCCGCGATCATCTGCTTTAATTCCTGCATGCTCATATTTTCCGCCCCAATATCTCAAGACTTTGCTTTGTTTAAAAAGATAAAACAGGAAAAACCACCGGTCAATGTGGATTCTGCCAAAGAACGCCGCCCACTGTTTTGATGTTGTATACTTGCGAAAAAACGGTTCCGCCCGCCAAAACGGTTCATTTCCGCGTTGAGAATAAGAAAAGTAAGTGGTATATAAATATATACACGAATCAATACAAAAACGTCATGCGCGTATCCAAAGACTCGTCCGGCAAAGCGCTTCACAGTCCTTTGCCGGCAACCGGGACGGCCCATGAACGAGATCAAGACAGCATCCGGGCAGCTTCTTCCGCATGCTTCGCTGCCCGCCAAGATCACCCGCCCTGAGTTTGCAGCGATAACTTTTCGCACACGCCTTTTTGAAAAGCTGGATAAGTGCCTGGAAAAACCGGTAACATGGGTTTGCGGACCTCCGGGGGCGGGAAAGACCGCACTGCTTTCCTCCTACTTAGACGCGCGCGGGATGCCATATACCTGGTATCAGATAGACCCGGGAGAAGAAGATCCGGCAAGCCTGTTTCACTATCTTGCCCGGGCAGCCCGGTTTGATCTTCGAAAGTTCGGGGGCCCCGATCTGCCGGATTTTACAGAGGACGGATCACCCGACCTGACCGCATTTGCCGGCCGCTTTTTTGAAACATTTTTCCGGCGCCTGCCAGCGAAAAGCATAGTGATTTTTGATGACTACCAGGAAGTGCCGGAAAAATGCGCCTTCCATGAAATCATACGCACCGGACTCCGCCGGATTCCTTCGAATACCAGGGTCCTCCTGGCAAGCAGAAGCCAGCCGCCCCAGGCACTGATGCGCATGCGTGCAAACGGCTGGATGTCTTTTCTGGGATGGGCGGATCTGCGTCTGACACTGGAAGAAACCCGGGAGATGATCCGGCAGAAAAGCGGAAACCAGCTCCCGGATGCCACGGTGCGCGCACTTCACCAGTTCACAGACGGGTGGGCCGCGGGCCTGATTCTTTTAACCGAGGAAAATGCGCGGGAATTCCAGGCGCACCGCCATCTCCAGGCAAATCTGCCGCATGAGCACATTTTCGATTACTTTGCCGGCGAAATCCTGGACAGAACCGATGCTGCCACGCACAGCTTTTTATGCAAAACCGCCCTGCTTCCGTGGATGACCGGACCGACAGCCGCCCGACTGAGCGAAAATCCACGGGCTGAAAACATATTATGGCGCCTGTGCAAGGCAAATGCTTTTATTGAGCAGCGCAGGGCCGACATTGTGTATTACCAGTACCACCCGCTTTTTCGCAGGTTTCTCTTAAACCGGCTGTTGCAGGAAACCCCGGAGCAGGAACTGAAAGATCTTCGCCAGAAAGCCGCCCGGATACTCGAAGACCAAGGCGCCATTGTCGAGGCCATGAGATTGTTTCTGGATGCCGGCGATTGGGAGGAAACTACCCGTATTCTCATGCAAAACGCGGCCCTGCTCATTTCCAGGGGAGGACTGCAGATCATGGAATACAGGCTTACCCGGCTGCCCGAAGAAGAAATGGGAAAAAACCCCTGGCTCGTGTTCTGGCTGGGCATGTGCCGCATATCGCACCGGCCGGAAGAAGCCCGGAAGCTCTTGGAAGAAGCCTATCAGAAATTTAAAAAAAACCGGGATTCGTCGGGGCGGATGCTTGCCTGGGCGGGTGTTGTCGACACCCATCTGCATATATTCAGCACTTTCGCCCCGCTGGATGAGTGGCTGGTTGAAATCGACCGGTTGCTGGAGAGCACACCCCTGTACAGCTCGCCCGAGGTGGAATCCAAAACCATTTCCAGCATGATTCTTGCCATGGTCCTGAGAAACCCGGCTCACGGGGAAATCGGGGCCTTGATGCAGCGATGCCGCGAGCTTGCCGAAAAATGCGAGCCCATACCCGTCAAACTCCAGGCTTTTCTGCCCCTTGGCTTTTGCCGGTTAATGCTCGGAGAGTTTCGGGAAGCAGAGGCGCTGATCGAAAGATTCGGCGGTTATGTGGAGAACCCGGATACTCCGCCCCTGTTGAAAATCATGCATAAAGATCTGGTCGCCTTTTTCTGCTGGAAAACCGCCAGATTTGACCGATGTTTCAAGGCATTCAAAGAGGGTCTGGCAATTTTAAGTGCAATTGAAATTCCCGGATGGCGGGTTTTCCTGTTATGCCATGGGGCCGCTGCATCCTTGAGCCTGAACGATACTGCAAATGCAAAGCTTATGCTTGACCGGGCGGCAACGGATGTTGACTTGTCCCGTGGCTGGGCAAAGTGTTACTATCACGTGCTGACCGTATGGCGCGCCATGCTTTTAAAAGATCCGGCGGCTGCTGTTTATCATGCGGATGCCGCACTGGAACTTGCCTATGCCGCGGGCGAAAAGCACAGCCTTGCCGTGGCCCGCCTGGGAAAAGCAATGGCGATGCAAATGACGGGAAAAAATCGGGATGCGCAAAACTGCCTGGCCTCCGGCCGCAGCCTGGAATCCGTGACGCACAACAAGTTCATGGAATTTCAATATGCTCTGGCAGAAGCCGATTTATTCCTGGAAGCGGGCCTGGCGGAAAAGTGCGCCGAAAAGTTGGGCCATGCGCTGGCCCTGGGAAGGGAGCAGGAATATTTAAATACCTATTTCTGGCAGCCGCAGATGATTTCCCGGCTGTGCGCTGCAGCCCTGGAGGCGGGAATTGAAACCGAATATGTACGCAGACTTATTCGGATTCGAGGTCTGATGCCGGAAAAACAACTTTTCCATGTGCCCGAATGGCCCTGGCCGATAAAAATATTTACTCTCGGCCAATTCAGCGTGATGGTGGACGAACAGCCGCTGCAGTTTACCCGCAAGGCCCAGCAAAGACCCCTGGATCTGCTAAAAGCCCTTGTTGCCGTAGGCCGCGCAAAGGGAGTGGAAAAAAGCCGCGCGTGCGACATCCTTTGGCCCGATTCCGAAGGGGATGCGGCCGAAAGCGCGCTTAGCACCACTCTTCATCGACTCCGCAGGCTCCTGAAAAACGATGAAGCCGTCAAACTCAAAGAAGGGAGAATTTTT
>JAGXKN010000022.1 GCA_018335195.1 Desulfobacterales bacterium | reverse complement strand
GGGCGGGGTCATCTGCGAGAGGCTTTTCATCCAGCGCGTCTATGCCCTCCACATCCTGTTCCAGCTCATTTTAACATACGGGCTGGTCCTGATTTTCAATGACATCACCCGATACGTGTGGGGCACGGTGCCACGGATGATGCCGGCCCTGAGTCTGGGGCATACCAAAATCATGGGACGGATATGCCCGAACTTCTCGATTCTTATCATCCTGCTGGGTATATTTATCGCCATTCTCATGTACCTTGTGATTACGAAAACCATGTGGGGCAAGATGATCAACGCCCTGACTTCGGATATCGAACTGGCACAGGCCTCCGGGATCAACCCGAATCTGCTCTACGCCTCTGCCTTTCTGCTGGGCTCCTGCCTGGCGGGTTTCGGCGGAGCGCTGGTACTGCCCATTTCCTCGGCTTCCTCCGGCATGGGGGAACACATCATCATTTATGCCTTTATCATTACCGTCATGGGCGGCCTCGGCAGCATACCCGGGGCGTTTATCGCCGCACTGATCGTGGGGATCGGCGAAGCAATGGGAACACTTTTAATTCCAAGCTTTACACTGGCGATTCCGTATCTTCTCTTTACAGCGGTACTAATTGTCAAGCCGGAGGGGTTGTATGGTGAAAAATTATAAAAATCTCGGCGCAGCCGCGGCGATCATACTACTGCTGCTGGCCCTTCCGATATTCATGGGCAATTATAATGTATACCTGCTCAGCAAAATTCTTATCCTTGCCTTATTCGCCGTGGCTTTCAATATTCTGCTGGGATTCACGGGGCTGCTTTCCTTCGGGCATGCGCTGTTTTTTTCCGGCGCGGCCTATACAGTGGCCATATGCCTGACCGAATGCAGCCTGCCGGTCTGGGCGAGCCTGATCCTGGCAGTTTTGGCGGTCCTGGTCTTAAGCGCGGTAACCGGATTCCTTTCCCTGCGGCACAAGGATATCCACTTTGCCCTGATCACGCTGTCGCTTTCCATGCTATTCTGGGGCGTGGTCATGAAGTGGCGATCCGTGACCGGCGGGGAAGACGGCATCACCGGGATCCCCAGGATGATGAGCCTGCACCAGTACTATTATCTGATCCTTCCGATCGTGATCATATCCCTTTTTGCCATCTATAAAATTTTGCATTCCAATTTCGGGCTGCTGCTGGAAAGCATCCGGGAAAATGAAACAAGGGTCAGCTTCTCCGGGCATTCCGTGGTCAAATACCGAATGTATGCCATGATGCTGTCCGCTTTTTTCACCGGGATTGCCGGCATCTTGTATCTCTTCTTAGACGGGTGCATTGATCCCACGGTTTCCCACTGGACATTTTCCGCGGTCCCGGTGATCGCCTCCCTGATCGGGGGACCCGCCTTTTTCTCCGGGCCCATGTTCGGCATTCTCATATATGTGCTGGCACTGGAAATCATCACGAAATACACCCTTTTCTGGCAGCTTATACTGGGCATCGTCATCCTGGTGGTGGTCCTGTTTTTCAGGGGCGGCATCGTGGGATCATTGAAAATGCTTCGCAGGGGAGAATAAAAAAAACCATGGCCAGCTTCAGAATCGAAAACATCACCAAAGCCTTTGGCAAATTCACCGCCTTAAACCAGGTCAGCACGGAGCTCGACGAAGACCTCATCTCTGCAATTATCGGTCCCAACGGCGCAGGCAAGACCACCCTTGTCAATGTCTGCACGGGGATGTTTCCCCCGGACAGCGGAGGCTTGTTCTTTGACAGCCGAAACGTCACAAAACAGCCTTCCCACAAGCGGGTCCAACTTGGCATCGCCCGCACATTTCAAATCGTCAACATTTTCCCGGAACTCACTGTTCGTGAAAACATCCGGGTTCCCCTGCTCTATGCCCGGCACAAAACCGAAGTGGAAGAGGCCGCAGATGCGCTGCTTGACACCTACGGCCTGGCCCGGTTCCGGGATACCCGGGCGGTAAACATCTCCCACGGGGATCAAAAGCTGCTGGAAATGGCCATGGCGATCGCCGTGGCGCCGAAGGTGCTTTTTTTAGACGAGCCCACCGCAGGTGTGGGCATGGAAGAAAAGGAAAAGATCATTGAAACCGTGCAGCGTTTTAAAGGCAAAAACATGATCACCGCCATCATTGAACACGACATGGAAACCGTGTTTCGAATCGCGGACCGGATCATCGTAATGAATGAAGGCGAAGTTATCGCCCAGGGCAGTCCGGAGGAAATCAAGTCCAATGCGTTCGTGCGCAAGATTTACCTGAAAGAGGAAGTCTAATGAACGAAATTCTGAAAGTGGAATCGCTGAACGCTTTTTACGGCAGAAGCCAGATCACGTTTGACATCGACTTTTCCGTCAATCCCGGAGAAGTAGCGGTTGTGGTGGGAAGAAACGGCGTGGGCAAAACCACGACCCTGAAAAGCGTAATGGGATATGTGGACAAAAAAGAGAGCCGGGTGTTTTTTAAAAACCAGGATATTAGCGACCTGCAACCCCATCGGATCGCAAAATCCGGGCTGACCTTTGTTCCGGACAACGGCGGGGTTTTTCACAACCTATCGGTGGAAGACAATTTCAAAGTATCCGAACGCGAAGGCGCGTTTTCCCGGGACTACGTGTTCGAGCTTTTTCCGAAAATCAAAAACATTCTCAAAAGAAAAGGGGCGCACCTGAGCGGCGGAGAAAGAAAAATGGTAGGCATTTCCAAGGGGTTGCTAATGAACCCGGACATGCTGATTATCGACGAGCCCTCCGAGGGCCTTGCGCCTTCTCTGGTCAAGGACATCGCCGCAGCCATCAATAAGCTGGAGGAAAAAATTTCCCTGATCGTGGCAGACCAGAATCTGGCCTTTATTTTAAGCATTGCAGACAGAATTTACATCATGGACGGCGGGCGCATCAAACGCTCCGGAACCAAGGAAGAAATCAAAAAGGAAGAAATCGAGAAATTTCTCGCATTATAAACCTGTCTGATACAAAAGAGAATTCAGCCATGAAACTCGCCTTTGTCTCAAAAGACGCACTCCTGGCGGATACCGAAGCAAGTGCCCACCGATTCGAGCAGGACTACCACGGATGCGCCCAGTGTGCTCTGGCCGCGCTGATGGGAACCTTCCCGCAAATCCGAAATCCCGAAGCCTTCCGGGCGGCCTCCGGCCTGGGCGGCGGCGTGGGGCTTTCCACAGAAGGCACCTGCGGCGCTCTGGCAGGAGGGGTGCTGGCCATCGGGCTTTTTTTCGGCCGCGAACTGGAGGCCTTTGGAGACCCTGAAGGCAAACGATTCACATCCTACAGGTTGGCCAAACGTCTCCAGGATCGCTTTGCTGCAGAATACGGCAGCGGCATATGCGCAGGGATTCAGCATCAGGTCATGGGCCGTTCCTACCCGCTGTATGATCCGGAAGCTTTTAAAATATTCGTGCAGGACGGCGGACACAGCCACAAATGCCCGCAAGTGGTCGGTCGGGGAGCCCGCTGGGCCGCCGAAATCCTACTCGAAGAACTCGAGGCAGCCGGCACGAATCTGGAATTTTCGCCGGCAGCGCAATAAGACGAATAAAATCCATCCAATCAAAATCGGAGAAAGGGGTTATGGGTTTAGAACAGTTCGACTTGACGGGAAAAACAGCAGTCGTCACCGGCAGTTCCAAGGGGCTCGGCGAAACCGCGGCAACAGCGCTGGCCAAAGCCGGGGCAGACGTGGCTATCTGCGGGAGAAAACGCCCGGACATCGATCGGGTCGTCGGAAAGATTAAAGATCTCGGACGCGATTGCGCCGGATTTGAGCTGGAAGTGACTTCCAGACAGACTGTCCAGAAAGGCGCAGATGAAATCCTGGATCACTTCGGCAAAATCGATATCCTGGTCAACAATGCTGGGACCAATCACCGCGTGCCGGTGCTGGAGTATCCGGAAGAGGAATGGGACCGCGTGCTTAACACCAATTTAAAGGGCTACTATCTGGTCACCCAGGCCCTCGTGCCCCAGATGATTGAGCGGGGCTGGGGGAAAGTCATCAATATCAGTTCGATTTTCGGATCCGTGGCCCTGGCCAACCAGCTCGCATACGCCTCATCCAAGGGCGGTGTGAATCAAATGACAAAGGTTATGGCAATCGAGTGGGCCCAGAAGGGCGTGCGGGTTAACGCCATTGCGCCCACTTACTTTGAAACGGAAATGGTCAAACAGATCTCAGAGGACAAGGAGCGCTTTAATTTCATCAACGAACGCACGCCCATGGGTCGATGGGGCAAACTCGAGGAACTCGAAGGCATCGTGATTTTCCTGGCAAGCCCCGCCTCGGATTTTATTACCGGTCAGCGCATTCTCATAGACGGCGGCTGGACCATCTGGTAGGCCGAAAAATACAAGGAGGCAATGATGAAGACCGCATACGATGCCAAGCCTTGGCTCAAGAGCTACCCGGCGTGGTTCTCCCCGGACCTGCCGCAAAAACGGGAAAGCGTGCTTGACAAATTCAAGCGGATCTCCGGATCTGAGCCGGATGCGCCCTGTATTCACTATTTTGACACATCATTTTCTTACGGCAAAATCGAGCAGATGGCTTGCGCCCTGGCAGTCAAACTCGCAGAAACAGGGCTGGGCAAACAGGATCGGCTCATGCTCGTGCTGCAAAATATTCCCCAGGCCGTAATCGCCACGCTGGCCGCCTGGATGCGCGGTGCCATCGTGGTTCCGGTCAATCCCATGTATACCGCCCGCGAAATCGATCACCTGCTCGCCGACAGCGATGCCAGAATTATCATATGCGAGGAGGGACTTTTTGAAAAAGCGATCAAACCCATATCCGGCAATCTGCCTGTAATTACCACATCTGCTCTGGATTTTCTCGGCGAGACAGAAAATCCGCCAAAACAGCTGGAAGGGTTACAAAAACAGCAATTCGAAGAAACCTATGATTTCCTGGCGCTTGTACAAGAGGCCGGAGACCGCACCCCTGAAGACATCCCGCCGGCAGCCGGCGATCTTGCT
Organism: Desulfobacterales bacterium; assembly: GCA_018335195.1. Lineage (GTDB taxonomy): Bacteria > Desulfobacterota > Desulfobacteria > Desulfobacterales > Desulfosalsimonadaceae > Desulfosalsimonas. Next base: position 50,588 of record JAGXKN010000022.1, on the reverse strand, counting down.
TATCTCGTTTACACTTCCGGTACCACGGGGCCGCCCAAAGGCGCCATGGTCTCCCATGCAAATATCGATTACACCTGCTGTGTTTACGAATCAGCCTGCCGGCTCAACCGGTCGGATGCCGTGCTTGGCGCGGCCCCGCTGTTCCACATTACAGGCATTGTGGCCCATGAAGCCGTTGCATTTCACCTTGGCATCCCCGTGGCCCTGCATAACCGATTTGATCCTGCAGACGTGCTCCGATTAATTGAAAAATACCGTATCACATTCACAGTAGCCCCAATTACTGCATATATCGCACTACAGGACCATCCAGATCATAAAAACCGTGATGTTTCAAATTTTCAGAAGGCGTATAGCGGCGGCGCTCCAGTTGCACCCGGAACAGTCAAAAAGTTCCAGGAAACCATGGGGTTAAAAATTTATAACGTCTACGGTCTCACGGAAAGCACCTCGCCAGCCACGATTACACCGCTAGGAGAGGAAGGGCCGGTGGACGAGGAGTCCGGGGCGTTGTCCGTGGGATTGGTGATTCCCGGGCTGGAAGCATGGATTGCAGACGTAAATGATCCGGAAAAAATCCTCCCGCCGGGCCAGCAGGGAGAACTGGTGCTGCGCGGACCCAGCATTGTGCAGGGCTACTGGCAAAAGCCGGAGGAAACCGCAAAGGCGATCCGGGACGGAAAGTTTTATACAGGCGATGTGGCCAAGATCGATAAACAGGGTTGGTGCTATATCGTGGACCGGAAAAAGGATCTGATCAACGTGTCCGGATACAAGGTGTGGCCCAGAGATGTTGAAGACGTGCTTTACCAGCATCCGGGCGTAAAAGAGGCGGCCGTGGTTGGCATACCCGACCAATACCGGGGGGAAACGGTAAAGGCCTTTGTTTCCATCAATGAAGAATATGCAGCCCAGGTCACGCCGGAGGCGTTGATCCAGTTTTGCAAGGAACGCATGGCAGCCTACAAATATCCGCGAAAAATCGAGATCATGGACCGGCTGCCGAAAACCCCCACCGGAAAAATTCTCCGCAGAGAACTCCGGACAGATGGTTCCGGATAAAATTGCTTCATAGACTTCTGAAACTTCGTGGTTATGATAATTTTATGATATGAGATGCATATAGCAGACTGACCGCTTTTGCATAAGAATCCAACAAGGAGTTATCTGAAATGGCATTAATGACCGGACAAGCATACATTGAGTCTCTGCGCGAACTGGAGTTGGAAGTTTATTTCATGGGCCAAAAAATCACCCGGGTGACAGAAGAGCCCATGTTCCAGCCCCATATCCACACCGCGGCCATGACCTATGAACTGGCCAATGATCCGGAATACCGGGAGATCATGACCGCCACCTCCAACCTGACCGGGGAGACGGTCAACCGGTTTACCCACATTCATCAAAGCATCGACGATCTGGTAAAAAAAGTACGCATGATGCGGCTTTTGGGCCAGAAAACCGGTACCTGCTTTCAGCGGTGCGTGGGGCTCGATGCCCTGAATGCCATTTATGTCACCACCTTTGACATGGACCGGGACCGCGGCACCGATTATCACGAAAAGTTTAAAAATTTTCTTGCCCATGTGCAGTCCAAGGACCTGATGTCCGCCGGCGCCATGACTGATCCCCGGGGCGATCGAAGCCTGCGGCCTTCCAAGCAGAACAGCCCGGATGCCTACCTGCACATCAAGGAAAGAACCAACGAGGGCATCATTGTCAGCGGTGCCAAGGCCCATATCACAGGCGCAATCAACTCTCATGAGATTGTCGTGCTGCCCACCCGGGCCATGGGTGCCGATGACGCGGATTACGCGGTATCCTTTGCCGTTCCGGTCAACACCGAGGGCGTAAAGTATATCTTTTCCCGCCAGACCAACGACACCCGGCGCCTTGACAGCCCCCTGGACTCGGGCAACCCCAAGTATGCCATCGTGGGCGGAGAGGCGGTCATTGTTTTCAAGGATGTCTTCGTTCCCTGGGAACGGGTCTTTATGGCAGGCGAACACGAGTATGCCGGACAGATCGTGGAAACCTTTGCGGGATATCACCGATCCAACTACGGCGGGTGCAAGGTCGGCCTGGCAGATGTGGTGATCGGCGCCTCTGACTGGGTTGCCGACGCCCACGGGGTCGGCCGGGCATCGCATATCGTGGACAAGCTCACGGAAATGATTTCAATGGCCGAAACCTGCTGGTCCTGTGCCCTGGCATGTTCCTACGAAGGTGCAAAAACCCCTTCCGGGGCATATAACATCAATCCCATGCTGGCCAACGTCACCAAGCTCAACATCACCCGCATGGTGTATGAATGGATGCGGATTGCCCAGGATATTGCCGGCGGAAAAATCATCACGCTGCCATCCGAGATGGACCTGACCCAGCCGGAACTCAGGGAGGTTTTAAATGAATGCTTCCGGGGCCGGGAAGGTGTGGATGTGGACGACATCTTTAAAATGCTCCGGCTGATTGAAAACATGTCCGTTGGCGCCGGCCTGCCCGAGGCCATGCACGGGGCCGGATCGCCTGCCGCACAGAAAATCATGATCGCGCGCAGAAGCGGAATTGAACAAAAACGGGCGCTTGCCGAAACCATTGCCCGGATCCGGCCGGATAAATACTTTGAAAAAATTGTCGGTCTCCCGGAAACCGATTACTGGAAAAACGTGGCCGCCAGAATTGCCGAGCAGCACCACGGGTAAAACCCCCAAGAACCCGGATCCGGAGAAGTGGATTGAGCCGTCCCGCCCTGGTGAGAATTCGATTTTGCGGCGGATGCAACCCGGAAATTGACCGGGGAGAAACCGCGCAGCAGGTGATCCCCCTTCTCAAGGGACGGATGAACACCACTTTCGACCCCAACCTTTCGGCGGATCTGACGCTGCATGTATGCGGATGCGCGCATGCGTGCCTGGATGAGGAAAGCCCGTCGGCAGACCCGGAACCGGTGATCTCCATCCAGGGCCTCCGGGTGAATCGGGAGCCCGTTGAGAAGCAGGACCTGGCAAAAACGGCGGCAAAAGCACTCCAGGAATCCTGCATATAACTACACTATTTGCAAATGATTTTTCAAAATCCACCTGTATAATTCTTTCTTTAATCCGAACAAGATTATGATTGACAGAATCATATTGGAGTTTTACTCTAAAGAAAAATTCTTTTTTTATATCCAAGATTACAACGATTGTTCGGTGCAACCGAACAATAAACACCATTCACAATCCATATCGGAGGCATCATGCGAACCAAAGAGCAGTATATCCAGGGATTGAAAAAGCTGCGGCGCAATCTGTATTACAACGGCGGGAAAATCGACCGCGATGATGAAATGCAGATGCCCGCCTTAAACGTCATGGGATTGACTTTTGAAGAGGCCGCCAGCCCTGAGGGCGCGGAACTGTGCACCGCCAAGTCGCACCTCACCGGGGAGACCATAAATCGATTCTGCCATGTACACCAGTCCATTGAAGACCTGCACAAAAAGCAGGACATGACCCGCTATCTCTGCAAAAAGGTCGGCGGCTGCATCCAGCGATGCATGGGGGTTGACGCAATCAACGCCATCAATGCGGTCTCCTACGAGGCTGACAAGATGAACAACGGCGACACGGAATACCACAAGAACTTCCAGAAGTGGCTGGAATACTTCCAGACCAACGACCTGGTGGGATGCTGTGCCCAGACCGACATGAAGGGCGAACGAATGAAGCGGCCCGCCGAGCAGAGCGATCCGGACATGTACCTGCATGTCACGGAAAAACGAAATGACGGCATCGTGGTCCGGGGCTGCAAGCTGCACATCTCCGAGGCATCCATTGCAGATGAAATCCTGGTCGTGCCCACCCGGGCCCTCGGTCCCAATGAAAAGGAATACGCGGTGGCTTTTGCCGTGCCCGCAGACCAGGAGGGGCTCATCCAGGTAGTCCATCCGCACAACGCAAGGCCCAGGCAGCATTTCCAGCGCGGATTTGACGGCGGATACACCGACTCCTACATTCTTTTTGAGGATACGTTCATCCCCTGGGACCGGGTATTTCTGTGCGGCGAAAACGACCACGGCGGCATCTGCGCACTGCTTTTCGCCCTGTTTCATCGTCACAGCTACTCCGGCTGCAAGCCGGCTCTGGGCGATATTCTGCTCGGGCTGGCCGCCCAGGCCGCAGAATACAACGGCATTGAAAAGACCTCCCATGTGCGGGAAATGTTTGCCGAAATCATCAAAGTCACCGAGCTCGGCTATGCTGCCGGCTATACCGCTTCGGATTTCGGCAGGCCGGAGGTTTATATCCCGGGCATGGGCAAGGCGCCCTACGGACCGGGAAGCTACATCCCGGATTCCATCTACGCCAATGTGGGCCGGTGCCTGACAGGAGAGGCGGTTTTCCACGAGCAGGAAATGCTCTGCAACATCGCCGGCGGCCTGCCGGCCACCTTCCCGTTTGAGCAGGATCTTACCAATCCGGAAATCAAGCCGATCCTGGAAAAATACCTCAAGCGCAATCCCGATGTGCCGGTTGAAGACCAGATCAAGTTCTGGCTCTACTTTATCGACAATACCTGCACCGGCGCGGCCGGAAGCATGAACTACGGCAATTACCACGGCGGGGGCTCGCCCATCATGGAGCAGATCGCCATTACTTCCCAGTACGACATCAAGGAACGCAAGCGCCTTGTCAAAAAACTGGCCGGAATTGAAAAATAATCGGAATCAGAAGGCACTCCGCCAGCAAAACCGGCGGAGTGCCTTTTTTGCGTGAAGGAGAGAACCGCCCCGGAGCCCGCCGCAATTCTATTTCACCTCCTTTTTGACAAATGACTCCATTTCGCACTTTAATCATAAAAAGGCCAGGCGTTATACTCTCATCGCCGGATGAAAACAGGGCAAACCAAGAATCCCCCCGTATGCGGGTTTTCGCGGACCGATTTGCACAAACCGGTTCTACTACAACAAAATGAAACCGAAATTGAGCGATTTTCAAGTTTGCCGCAGATACAAGGAAGATGCAGAGTCGCTATAGTCAACTATGCGAGGCTGTATCTGACGCAGTAGATGCGGTAAAATTGAAGATCCCGGAGGGTTTCAGATTTTTAACATAGAAATGATGTTATCCTTTCAAATCAATTGCTTTTAAAAATCTGAAACGCTCAATTTAGGTGAAAAAGGAGACGGTATTATGAGAACCAAGCAGCAATGGGTGGACGGCATTCACAGGATGAAATCCAACCTCTACATCGGCGGAGAGAAAATCGGCCGCGACGACGAGCGGCTGATTCCCAGTATCAATGTCATGGGCATGACATTTGACATGGCCGCAAATCCGGAACACGAGGACCTGCTCACCGCTACATCACACTTGACCGGGAAAAAAATCAACCGGTTCTGCCATGTCCACCAGAGCGTGGAAGACCTGCACAAAAAGCAGGACATGACCCGCCTGCTGTGCCAGGAAGTGGGCGGATGCATCCAGCGGTGCATGGGCGTTGACGCCTTAAATGCCATCTACACGGTATCCTACGAGGCCGACCGCGAAAACCAGGGGGCCACACAATACCACGAAAACTTCAAGAAATGGCTTGCGCGCTTCCAAAGCGAGGACCTGGTGGGCTGCTGCGCCCAGACCGACGTCAAGGGCGAGCGAATGAAACGGCCCAGCCAGCAGCCGGATCCGGATTCTTACCTGCGCGTGGTGGAGAAAAGAGACGATGGCATCGTGGTGCGGGGCTGCAAGGTGCACATATCCGAAGCCGCCATTGCCGACGAGATCCTGGTCACCCCCACGCGTGCACTTATGAAAGAAGACAGCGATTATGCCGTATCCTTTGCCCTGCCCGGCGACTGGGAAGGGGTCAAGCACCTGCTGACCATTCACAACTACCGGGACCGCAAGTATTTCAAGAAAGGCTTCAACGCGGGCAGCTGTGACTCCTACGTGATTTTCGACGATGTGTTCGTGCCCTGGGAGCGGGTGTTTTTGTGCGGCGAAAACCAGCACGGCGGCATCCTGGCACTTTTGTTCGCCCTTTTCCACAGGCACAGCTACTCGGGCTGCAAGCCGGCACTGGGAGATTTGATGCTCGGCACCTGCGCCCTGGCCGCGGACTGCAACGGCATTGCCCGCGCCAAGCACGTCACAGACAAATTCGCAGAGATCATCAAGGTCACGGAGCTGGCATACGCGGCCGGTTTTACAGCATCTGCCAAGGGCAAGCCTGAGCTATATATCCCGGGCGTGGGCTTTCGTCCCTACGGCCCGGGTAACATGATCCCGCATTCCATATACTGCAATGTGGGCAGATGCCTGACCGGGGAGTCGGTCTTTCACGAAATGGAGATCCTGGCGGAAATCTCCGGCGGCATGCCTGCAACCTTCCCGTACGAAGGCGAATTCGTCAATCCGGAAGTAAAAGATCTGGCTGTAAAGTACACCACGCGCAACCCGAACATGTCCCACGAAAACCAGGCCCAGCTCTGGCGCCACATCGGAGATATTGCCATATCCGCCAAGGGCGGATGCTCCATGTACGGTGCCCTGCACGGCGGCGGCTCGCCGATGATGGAAAAAATCGCCATTACCAGCCAGTACGACATCAACGCCCGGCGGGACATGGTACGCAAGGTTGCGGGAATGACAAAGGAAGAAAACAGTGATTAAGTATTAAGTGGTTAAGTTTTAAGAAGAAATCGATTTTCCATGAAGGCTTTTTTTGCGCGCTAACGAAATTTGCACTTTGTTGCCCTGGCGGCGGTTCGGAAAAGCGGATTTCCGAACGGAAATTGAGGCCCGAAGAGGCTCCTGGAGCGAGGAAATTCCTTTTTCGCGCCGCCGATCAGCCAGGATGGCTACGGATTTACTTTCTTCAAAAATACCGCCCAGGCAAGATAAACAGCTTTTTACGAATCCATCGGGAAGTCACTGGTGCTGATGGACCAGGGCCTGGCCCGGGTGTTCCACGCGGAAATACGGAATTGCCTGGCCTTCCAGGCTGCCGATAAAAGCGGTTTTGCGGTCCTCGCCGCCGAAACAGATGTTGGTGGGCCGCCTGAGCACTTCCATGCCCGGATCCTCGAGCACTATATGAAGCCGCCGGTCCGGGGCCACGTATCCCACCGCCCCCCAGACCGGAAACGTCACCCAGAGATTGCCGACTTCGTCAAAGGCGATGCCGTCGGGGAATCCGAGGTCTCCCAGGGGTTCGGGGCCATAGACCTCCCGGCTGCCAAGGTCGCCTTTCGGGCCGATGCGGAACCGGGTGATCGCCCGCCGGGTGGTTTCGGCCACGTACAGGTATTTTTCTTCCGCGTCAACGGCAATGCCGTTTGCAAAATAAAGCCCGTCTGCCGCAACCCGGGCCCGGCGGCCTTCCATGACAACCACGCAGCCGTCTGCAGCAGGTTTGCGGAGTGCGGCTTCCAGGTCCCCGGCTGTGGAGTTGGAAACCCAGAGCCGGTCCCGGCTGTCCATAAACGGAAAATTGGGCGTATTTACCGGCCTGCCGTCTGCCTCGGCAAACAGATCCGTGTGCTTTCCGCCCGGGGCCAGCGACTGCACCCGCCCGTTTCCGATATTGGCAATGATGCAGTTGCCGTGCCGATCCAGGCAGATGCCGTTGGGCACCCCGCCCACATCCCCGAAAAACCCGGTGGTTCCGTCCGAACGAATGCGGCCGCAGCATCCGCGCGCATCTGCTGTAAAAACCGTACCGTCGGCAAGCGCCATGACTCCCTCGGGACGGGCCAGACCGCTGCCGAGGGTATTTATCCGGGATATATCCATATGCCGCTGCTATCCCTGGTGTTCATCCCGGAGCAGATCGTTTACGGTTTTGACCGGGTTGAAGGTGATCAGTGGCACCTCCACGAATATCGTGTTCCACTTTGCCATGCCGCCGTTCCACAGCCCCGGATGCTCCAGGGCTTTCAAATCCCGACCGTCCCTGGATTTCACGGATATGAAAACCGCCTCGTGATCCACGTACTGATGCAGATCATACGGGTTGCCGCTACGCTCCCGAACGCTGGCCACGATATCCACGGGGTTAAAATGGGTGAGCCGTTTTAAAATGGCCTGCTGGTCCGGGTCACCCGGGTCAATCTGGGCGTTTTCCACGATCTGGATGGATGTGCCCCCCTCCCGGTCCTTTACCCAGAACGGGCCGCCCCCGGGCTCGCCCGTACTGGGCACCATGCCGCACACCCGCAGGGGACGCTGCAGCCGTTCCTTTAAAAACGGGCGCTGTTCCTCGGGCGGGGCATTTTCCAAATGCTCGGGCATGCCGATGCACAGCTCGTTTTTCACAAACGCAGCCGCGGCTTCAATATCGCTTTGCCCGGCATCCTCGCCTGCTATGCGATCCAGCATTTCACGGATTTTTTCTTCAATCATCACAAGGTACCCGCCCAGCACCTTTTTCCAACGGTGGGTTTCATCCTTGAGCCGATCCGGAACCACGTTGTCCACGTTCTTGATGAAAATCACATCCCCGGCAAGCCGGTTGAGGTTGCCGATAAGCGCACCGTGCCCGCCCGGCCGGAAAACCAGGTTCCCCTCCGGATCCCGGAACGGACGGTTTTCCATGTCAACGGCGATCGTATCCGTGGACATGGACTGCTCGGAAAAATCCACATCATATTTTATCCCGTTGGCACTTTCATAATCCCCTTCCACCCGGCGCAGCAGCCCCTCAAAGCCGGCCCGGTGTTCCGGGGAAACGGTAAAGTGCAGGCGGCAGATGCCCTTCCTGTCCTTGACATAGGCCGCGGCTTCGACCAGGTGCTCTTCAAAGGCCGTGCGCGCGCCTGATTTATCCTTGTGAAACTGGATCAAACCCTTGGGCTTTGACGCATACCCCAGCCCCTTGTCCGTGAGCACGTAATCAATAATCTGCGTGAAATCCCCCTTTCGCCGGAGTTCTTCCAGGTTGTACCCGTCATATTTCATCCGCGAACGCAGGGATTCATAAAAGGCAAACCGTTCAATGTTGTCCATGAAGGTGCGCACCTCGGCATAATCTCCATCCTTTTTTCCGGCCAGTGCCGCGATGGCGTCGTATTCGATCTTCTCGTGATCATTTGCGATTTTCAGCAAAGCGCGGAACATGCGGGTTGCCGCACCCGAGGCGGGAACGAATTTTGTAACCTCCCGCCGCCCCGCCGCGTGTTCGTACATGCGGATATATTCTGCAAGATCCGGGTCGGACAAGCGCTTGATGCCGTCGCCAACCGTGCAGGGCCGATCCAGATTCACATACGGGGCGCCCTTTTCAAAAATCCCCACCTGCTTTTCCACTTCCGCCACATCCAAACCGTGCGCCTGTATCCGGGCGAGATCCGAACTGGTCAGCTCAACGCGATTCATTTGCCAAAACCCCCTTGCTTGACGTTTCCTACCAATACCCCATATTATATATTTTAATATAATACGAACTTTCCTGATCCGTCAAATCACACCGATTCATGTCGGCTGCGACCGGCTTCGTTGACCCGGTGCAGGGCCACCTTAAACAGCACCGGCCCCGCAATCTGATTAATGGCAATTGCTGCCAGCACCACTGTATGCAGGCAGAATGTTGTTCCCGGTGGCTGTATGTCCGGTCCCGGTGAGCACCAGCCCGTACTGGGCGGTGCATGCAGCGGCCGCGGAAAGCACCAGTGCGGCAATGACCTGCAAAGCGCCGGGCAGGGGAATAAACAGGGGCAGGAGCGGGTACATGCAGCAAAACACGATCAAAATCGCCACCCCGCTTTCCAGCAACACGGCAAGAAAAAAAGGCGGGGGAAACCGCCGGATCAAGGCCGCCTCAAACTGAAATCCGGCCAGCAGGCCGACCCCCAAGGGCCAGGCCGGAAAACGGCGCAAGTTCGGCGATGGTGGTCTCATCGAGAATACTGGGGAACCCGGGGCCCAAAATCAGACCAATGATCAGGAATTCCAGGCCGATCAGGTGAAGCCGGGAAAACCTGCTGCGGCGACCGGCAATTCTGCGGAAACTCAGATGGTAGCCGCCGAATGCCGCCGCGATCACCAGCGATAAGGCGATAAAGAGTTTCATTTTCTTAAATTGACCGATATTTCCGCAAAAATCAAGAAACTTGCCGCCTTTTCGGACTGCTGCCGCACAAATTTGCATTCAAATGCATGCATGTTATTTTTACCAATATTTACAAAATCGGATAGACATCAACGGTATTGCCCGGGAACAAGGATATACTGCGGAAAATTTCGTACAATTCGGAGGACAGGCATGTCGGATATGGTCAAGCACCCGGAAACCTATTTCTCCGGGTTCATCCCGGAGCGGGACGGGCTTTTGCGGAAACTCGAGGCGGAAGCGGAAAAAGAACAGATCCCGATAATCGGGCCGGTGGTGGGCGAGCTGTTGTTCGTGCTGGCCCGGGCCACGGGGGCGACAAGCATCCTGGAGCTGGGAACGGCCACCGGGTACTCGGCCGTCTACCTGGGCCGGGCATGTGCGCCCGCAGGCGGCCGCATGGTAACCTTGGAAAATGATCCGGACATGGCTGCCCGGGCTGAGCGGAACCTGCAGGAAGCCGGCCTGTCAGAAACGGTCTCGGTTCGCACGGCAGATGCGCTGGCGACGCTGCCTAAACTTGAAGGACCGTTTGACTTCGTTTTTCTCGATATTGAAAAAAAGGATTACCAGCCCGCCTTGTCCGCCTTATCCCGTATCGTGCGCCCGGGCGGGCTTCTGATCGCCGACAACACTGGATTTCGGGACACAAATGCCTTTAACCGGGCCATTTTCGATAATCCCGCCTGGCGCAGCGTCCAAATTCTTTCCTTTCTGCCCATGCACTCGGCAAGCCACGACGGCCTGTGCTTTGCCGTCCATGTCCCGGAGGAATGACCGGGAGCTTAGCCCCGCGGTCTTTTCTTTTGCACCCACGCGGCTCGGGCATCCACTTCGACCACCGAGTTCCGGCTGCCGTATAAATTTTCACATGAAAGACCATTGGCGGGATCAAGCAGCCAGCTGCCGTCCACGCGGAACTTGTACTCATAACGGCCCGGCGGCAGCATCACGGTTTTTTCCCAGAAACCGCCGGGTTTTCGTTTTAAAAGATGCCTGCGTTCATCCCACTTGTTGAAATCCCCACTGACACAAACCTCGGTGGCATCCGGCGCGGTCAGCCGGAAAACAACCCGCCTGCACCCCTTGTTGGTATTGTTCATGACACCCCCTTGTGGCTTGTTTGCAGCTTCAAGCCGCTTATTGGAACCGGCAATCCACTCTGACGGTTTTGTAATAAGTCAATTTTGAGATGGCAAAGTAAAAAGTTCAAGATCAAGGCGCGCAAATCCCGGGGAATGCAGCGTTCTGAATCGTACGTGAAATTCCGCAGGGAGGCAGCGCAACGCAGATATTGGACTTTTACGAAGCCATCCATTCTGATTAATTATAATGCCGTTGGCGGGGGTTACCACTTTTTTTCAAAGCCGGCCGTCACAAAGATCCCAAATAATTTTTTTCTGAAGGATTTTTTACAATCCCGGTGTAGCTGTTTACGGACGGCAAAACAAAAAAGGGCTATGACCGGAGCCATAACCCTTTGCATTGAACTGGCTGAGGGTCCAGGATTCGAACCTGGGTTAACGGGGCCAGAACCCGTCGTCTTGCCACTAGACCAACCCTCAATAAGTTGTAATTATATAGAATAGCAAAAAAGGCGGCGGTGTCAAGGCAATTTTTGAAAACGCGCTCAGGCCTCTGCCGAGACCTGTTCGGCCATAAACGAAATGGCCCGGTTGAGCCGGGCAAGGGTTTCCTCGCGGCCCAGCACCTCGATCATTTCAAAAATCCCCGGGCTCACGGTTTTGCCGGAAAGGGCCAGGCGCACGGGCTGGGCGATCTTGCCGAACTTGAGATCATAATCTTCCATGACCTGCGTGAAAGCCGCCTCCAGCTGCTTTTCTTCAAAAGGCCCGGTCTTCTCCAGTGCTTTTGTCAGCTGGCGCAGGGGCTCGATCAGCCCGGGCTTGAAAAACTTTTTCACCCCTTTTTCCTCATAGGTCTCCGGGGGCCTGAAATAGAATTCCGCGCCGTCGGCCATCTCCACGAAGGTCTTGCTGCGGGGCTTCAATGTTTGAATCACCCTGTAGAGGTATTGGTTGTCTTCGGCCGCAATTCCCCGCTGCCGCAGAAATGGAATCAAATGGGGCCCCAGATCCTTTTCCGCGGCGTTTCGGATATGCTCGGCGTTTAAGGCCAGTAGCTTTTCCGGGTTAAACACGCCGGCGGAACGGCCGATGTGTGTGATGTCAAACTTTTCAATCAGCTCCTCCCGGGTGAAAAACTCCTGATCCCCGTGGGACCAGCCCAGGCGCACCAGGTAATTCAAAAGTGCGTCCGGATAATACCCCATGTCGCGGTAGGCGGTCACCGACATGGCCCCGTGACGCTTGCTCAGCCGGGCCTTGTCATGGCCCAGCACCATGGGCACGTGGCCGAAATCCGGCACCTGCACCTCCAGGGCGCGGTAGAGCAGGATCTGCTTCGGGGTGTTGCTGATGTGATCATCGCCCCGGATGATGGTGTTGACCCCCATTGTGATGTCATCGACCACCACTGCCAGGTTGTATATGGGCATGCCGTCACCCCGCTGGATAATGAAATCATCGAGTTCGGCGTTTGGAAACACGATATTGCCGCGGATTTTATCCCCAACAACCGTGTTGCCCATCCGGGGGGATTTAAACCGCACCACCGCCCCGGGCTGCGGGGGAAGATTTTTTTCCCGGCAGGTGCCGTCGTATCCGGGATTGCCGCCGGTTTCCCTGGCTTTCCGGCGCATCTCCTCGACTTCCTCCTTGGAGCAGGTACAGTAATAGGCGTTGCCGGTATCAATGAGCTGCTGAATATATTGCTTATAGATATCCAGCCGGGCGGACTGGTAATAAGGTCCCTCGTCCCAGTCAATACCCAGCCAGCGCAGCGCTTCGAAAATGGCATCCACGTGCTGCTGAGTGGAACGCTCCGCATCCGTGTCCTCGAACCGGAGAATGAAACTGCCGCCGCGATGCCGGGCATACAGCCAGTTAAAAAGTGCGGTGCGGGCGCCCCCGATATGAAGGTACCCGGTCGGGCTGGGGGGAAAGCGGGTGACTATCGGATCCATTTTGACTATCCTGTATATTCCTGTTATTTTAACCTTGCTTTTTACCTGCAAGGCTCTGCGATGTGAACTCAAAAATAGATCATTATAACTGACACGCGCGGTAAAATCAAGGACGCTTTTAAAAGCCGCCCTGAAATCCCTTGACAACATAAGGATTTTAACATACTAGACGTAATAACCTTTTTTGGCTGGCTTCGTAAAATTAAAATAAATTTCAAATAGTTGGGAGAGAATCAAAATGGCCGTACCCAAGCACAAAGTATCCAAATCCAAGCGGGACAAGCGCCGGACCCACCAGAAAGCCGATTTACCGGGACTGACCCGGTGCACCCAGTGCGGCGAAACCGTCATGTCCCACAGGGCATGCCCGGAATGCGGGCATTACCGGGGCCGCAGCGTCATGAACGTGGAAGAATAGTTTTCACGCCCGCGCATTTCGTGCGTCCATCCGCATCATGGCCGCTTTCAACATGCCTCCGGAATGCGCAGACAAGACACCTACGGGATTCAATCGGGAAAAGGCGGCGGTATTTGCATATAGACACTGAGGAGTTGCACTTATGAACATTGAAGATAAAGTCAAAAAGCTGATTGCGGAAAAACTCGAGGTTGACCCGGGCGACGTGGTCCCCAAGGCTTCGCTCATCGACGACCTGGGCGCGGACTCCCTTGCCATCGTGGAGATGATAATGACCATGGAAGAGGAGTTTGACATCGAGGTGCCGGATGACGACGCCGAACAGCTTCGAACCGTGGAAGACGCCATCAAATATATCCAGAAAAAAACCCGGGCCTAATCCGGCTGTAGGAATTCTTTTTACAGCAGGCACCATCCAACACCAGGCAGATGATACGGGAAAACACCATGAGCCCAGTTGTCCTCGGATGCGATCACGCAGGATACGAACTCAAGGAGACCATCAAGGGGTATTTGGACACGCTCGGATGCGAAGTCGCGGATTTCGGCACCCACAGCGAGGCTTCCGTGGATTATCCGGACTTCGGCAGCCGGGTGGCCCGAAGCATTGACAAGGGCGAATACGACCGGGCAATTCTGATTTGCGGCACCGGCCTCGGGATGTCCATGGTGGCCAACCGGTTTGCCGGGGTACGCGGGGCGCTCTGCAACGACCTGTTTTCCGCCATCATGAGCCGGCGCCACAACGATGCCAATATCCTGATCATGGGCGGCCGGGTAATCGGTTCTGAACTGGCCCGGGAAATCGTGCGGACCTGGCTGGAAACCCCGTTTGAAGGGGGACGCCATCATCAGCGACTGGAGAAATTCTGCGCATTCTAAGCCCCGCATTCCTGCACGGTTTCTGCAGCCCGGCCGGACAACCACCAGACGAGAGGAAACAGCAATTGACGGATATTACGGATAAAACCGCAAAAGCCAGCGACCTGGTTTTAAAGATGAGCGCCTTGGAACAAATCGATCCGGATATCGCCGGGGCGGTTTCAGACGAATACGACCGGCAGAAAAACACCCTGGAGCTAATTGCCTCGGAAAACATCGTCAGCCCGGCGGTCATGGCCGCCCAGGCAAGCGTGATGACCAACAAGTATGCAGAAGGATATCCGGACAAGCGCTATTACGGCGGATGCGAGTTCGTCGATATTGCCGAAACCAAGGCCATCGAACGCGCAAAAGAGCTCTTTGGCGCCGAATATGCCAACGTGCAGCCGCATTCCGGCTCTCAGGCCAACATGGCGGTCTTTTTTGCGCTGCTGGAAATCGGGGATACCATCCTGGCCATGGACCTGGCCCACGGCGGACACCTCACCCACGGCGCGGCAGCCAGTTTTTCCGGGCGGTTTTACAAGTTCGTGCACTACGGCGTGGACAAAAACACCGGCCGAATCGACTACGACCAGGTGGCCGCGCTTGCCGAAAAGCACCGGCCGAAAATGATTATCGCAGGGGCCAGCGCGTATTCGCGGATCATTGACTTTAAAAGGTTTTCCGAAATCGCAAAATCCGCGGGCGCCTATTTCATGGTGGATATGGCTCATATCGCCGGGCTTATCGCCGCAGGCGAGCATCCTTCCCCCGTACCCCACGCAGATGCCGTTACTTCAACCACGCACAAGACCCTGCGCGGCCCCCGGGGCGGATTGATTCTGGCCAAGACCAACCTTGACAAGAAGCTCAACAAGGAAATTTTCCCGGGCATCCAGGGCGGCCCCCTGATGCACGTGATCGCGGCCAAGGCAGTGGCTTTCAAAATGGCCAAGTCCCAGTCATTCAAGGACTACCAGGCAAGGGTGGTCCACAATGCGCGGACCCTGGCCGGGGCACTGCAGGAAAACGGCATTGAACTGATCTCCGGGGGCACAGACAACCACATGATGCTTGCCGATCTGCGCAACCTGGACATTACCGGAAAAAAGGCCGAGGAAGTGCTGGGTATGGCCGGTATTACGGTCAACAAAAATGCTGTCCCTTTTGATACGGAAAGCCCGTTTGTGACCAGCGGCATCCGGATCGGTACGCCGGCGGTGACCACCCGGGGGATGAAAGAAGCAGAAATCAAGGAAATCGGCGGGTATATCGCGGATGTATTAAAGCACCCCGATGATGCGGACCGGATCGATCAAATCCGAAAACAGGTGGAAACCTTGTGCTCCGGATTCCCGCTGTATGATGCAACCGCATAGCCGCCCGCCTTTATCCCTTCGGGCGCTGATTCATTGCCAGGCGGGCGCTTTGCCATGAAAGGGCATTAGACACCATGACCCGAACCGGTCAGCGGCCATCGTGGGACGCTTACTTCATGGATATCGCCAACCTGGTATCCAAACGTTCCACCTGCCTGCGGCGTGCGGTCGGCGCGGTCATCGTCAAGGAGCACCGCATTCTGGCCACCGGATACAACGGCGCACCCGCCGGAATCCGCCATTGTGCAGAAGTCGGGTGCCTGCGCGAATCCATGAACGTTGAATCCGGCCAGCGCCACGAGTTGTGCAGGGGCATTCACGCGGAACAAAACGCCATCATTCAGGCGGCATACCACGGCGTGCCCATACGCGGCGCCCTCCTCTACTGTACGAACCTGCCGTGTGCAATCTGCACCAAGATGCTCATCAATGCCGGTATTTCGGAAATCTGTTACCAGGAAGGCTATGCCGACCAACTGTCGCGGTCTCTGCTCGATGAGGCCGGCATCATTCTGCGGGAGGTCAAAGGAGGTTCCGGATGAAATGCCCGTTTTGCGGAGAAAACAACAACAAGGTCATTGATTCCCGGCTGAGCAAGGAAGGCAACGCCATCCGCCGGCGACGGGAGTGCATTGACTGCGCCCGGCGGTTTACCACCTATGAAATCGTGGAGGAAATGCCGCTGATGATCATCAAAAAAGACAAGCGACGGGAGGTTTTCAGCCGGGACAAGGTCCGCTCCGGTCTCAAAAAGGCCTGCGAAAAACGCGAAATCAGCATGAACATCATTGAAACCTTTATCGAGGAACTCGAAAGAGATCTCCGGGAATCCGAGGAAAAGGAGATCCCCTCCCGGGTCCTCGGCGAAAAGATCATGGCCAAACTCCACGAGCTCGACAAGGTGGCCTATGTCCGGTTTGCCTCGGTGTACCGCGATTTCAAGGACGTCCACGACTTTGTCACCGAGCTCAGAACCCTGCTGGACCACCGGTAAACGTCCCCCGCTGTTATTGAAAACTGAAATATGGTTCCGCAGTCATTATCGCGGAACCTTTCTTTTTTGAAAATACATTAAATGGAATCACGAAGAACTCGGATAAATTCGAATCATTGATTTTTGCAGAACAATGCAGACATTGCCATACGGTATATACGTAGGGGCGAACCTGTGTGTTCGCCTTTTCCCCGGGCGGACACACAGGTCCGCCCCTACAACCGATGCTTCTTAATCACTTAACCACTTAAAACTTAACCACTTAAATGTCTACCGATACGGATTACATGACAATCGCCCTGGAGCTGGCGGAAAAAGGACGCGGGTATACCTCCCCGAATCCCATGGTCGGCGCGGCGATCGTAAAACACGGTCAGATCGCGGGGCAGGGCTGGCACCAGGAGGCGGGCGGCGCCCACGCAGAGGTTAACGCCATTGCCGATGCCGGCGGCCAGGCCCGGGGGGCGACCATGTATGTCACGCTTGAGCCCTGCAACCACCACGGCCGGACCCCGCCGTGCACCGAAGCGATCCTGGCGGCCGGAATCACCCGGGTGGTTTGCGCCATGGCCGACCCGAATCCCGATGTCGCCGGCGGCGGTGCCGCATACCTGGCTGAAAACGGGGTGGACGTGGAAATCGGCATCTGCGAGGCCCGGGCAAAACGTTTGAACGAGTGCTTCATCAAGTACACAGCCACCCGCCGCCCTTTTGTGGTGTTGAAATGCGCAGCCACCCTTGACGGCAAGATTGCCACCTGCAGCGGGGATTCCAGGTGGGTTACCGGAGAAGCCGCCAGAAAGCACGTGCACCAATTGCGGCACTGGTTGGATGCCATCCTGGTGGGCATACAGACGGTCCGGACCGATGACCCCAGCCTGACCGCGCGCCTGGAAGACAAAACCGGTCGGGACCCGATCCGGATAATACTTGACACGCGGCTTTCCATCCCTGATGATGCCCGTCTGCTCCGGCAGGCCTCTTGCGCGGAGACCATTATCGCCGCCGGCGAACAGGCGGACCCGGAGAAAACCGCACGCCTTCGGCAAATGGGTGCTCGCGTGCTACACCTGCCGGCCGGGGACGGCGGCGTGGACCTGGCAACCCTGGTGGAAAAGCTGGGCGACATGGGCATCACCGGTCTTTTGGTGGAAGGCGGCAGCCGGGTTTCCGGCGCCTTCCTGTCGGCACGGCTGGTGGATAAAATCTGTTTTTTTTATGCGCCCAAAATCCTGGGCGGCGAGGGCATCCCGATCTGCAGCGGCCCCGGGCCACGGGCCATGGCCGGGGCAAAGGCGGTGACAGACATCCGGATTTCCCATTTTGACGAGGACATCCTGGTTGAAGGCTATATTAAATAAATTTCAAAAGCTTACATAAAAGCCGACCGCATTTTGCAAAACGTGATTGCCATTTACACTGTCTTTTTGTAAGTTTAGTTTCTTACACATATTTTTTAATGATGGTGTGATCAAAAATGTTTACCGGCATTATCGAAAGCCTGGGAACCATTGCAGATATCCGGCCGGCCGGTGCCGGGCGGCGCTTGGCGATCCGGTCCGGATTTGACCTGAGCGGATCGCGGATCGGAGACAGCATTGCTGTCAACGGCGCGTGCCTGACCGCTGTGGAAATCTCGGGAGATCGCTTTGAAGTCGACGTTTCCGGGGAAACCGTTGCGCGCAGCACACTGGCAGAGGCGCGATCCGGTGACCGGGTAAACCTGGAACGGTCCCTGCGACTGTCAGACCGGCTCGACGGTCACCTCGTTTCCGGTCATATTGACGGAACGGCCCGCGTCCATTACAAAAAGGATATGGGCGGCAGCCTTGTCATCGGGTTCCGGGTGCCCCCGGAACTGAGCCGGTACATGATTCCCAAGGGATCGGTGGCGGTTGACGGGATCAGCCTGACCATCAACACCTGCAGCCGGGACGCGTTTGAAATCGCCGTGATTCCGCATACAGCCGAAATCACGACCATCGGCCGGAAAAACCCGGGAGACCGGGTCAATATTGAAACCGATCTCATCGGAAAGTACGTGGAAAAATTCGTCAAGGGAGAAAATCCCGACAATTCGGAACCGGGTGGCATTGACAAGGAGTTTCTGGCAAAAGCCGGGTTTCTGTAAAATCGGAAAAATTTTTCCCCGCAAAATCCGAATTTCGAATTTACAATCAAATACAGGGCACGAAACTAGATATAAACCCGCATGGCCGGTTTCGTGCGCCGGGAGTGAACGGAGCAATAATAATGGGACATTTAACAATTGAAGAGGCCATCCATGAAATCCGGGAGGGCCGGATGGTGATCCTGGTCGACGACGAGGACCGGGAAAACGAGGGAGACCTCACCATGGCTGCCGAGGCGGTCACCCCGGAAGCGATTAATTTTATGGCCAAATACGGCCGGGGGCTGATCTGCCTTTCCCTGACTCCGGAAATTGTCGAGAATCTGGAACTTCCAATGATGGTCCGGCACAACACCTCGCCATTTGAAACCGGCTTCACGGTTTCCATCGAGGCCAAGCACGGGGTGACAACCGGCATTTCCGCTGCAGACCGGGCAACCACCATTCAAACTGCAATTGCCGATGGCGCCACCGCCGATGACCTGGTTATGCCCGGCCACGTTTTCCCCCTGCGGGCCCGGCGGGGCGGTGTAATTGTTCGTACCGGCCAGACCGAAGGTTCCATGGATTTGGCCCGGCTTGCAGGCAAGAAGCCGGCCGGTGTCATCTGCGAAATCATGGATGATGACGGCACCATGGCCCGCATGCCTTCCCTGGAAGAGTTCAGCGAAAAACACGGCATCGGCATATGCACCATCGCCGATTTGATCGAATACCGCATGCGCACCGAATCCTTTGTGCGCAAGGTCGTGGAAACCACCATCCCCACGTCTTTTGCCGGCGATTTCAAGGTCATGGTTTATGAAAACGACGTGGACGACTTCCAGCACATTGCCCTGGTCAAGGGAGAAATTGACCCCGAGAGGCCGCTGCTTGTGCGGGTTCACTCGGAATGCCTCACCGGGGATATCTTCGGCTCCCAGCGCTGCGATTGCGGCGAGCAACTTCGCAAGGCCATGATGATGATGGCGGAGGAGGGCAACGGGGTGCTGCTCTATGTTCGCCAGGAGGGGCGCGGCATCGGCCTTGTAAACAAGCTCAAGGCCTATGTGCTTCAGGATGAAGGCTACGATACGGTGGAGGCCAACGAAAAGCTGGGATTTAAAGCCGATCTGCGCGATTACGGCATCGGCGCCCAGGTCCTGGCGGATCTCGGCGTTCGGAAAATGCGCCTGATCACCAACAACCCCAAGAAAATCGTCGGGCTGGAGGGCTACGGCCTGAGCGTGACCGATCAGGTCCCCATCCGGACCGAGCCCAACGATTACAACCGGTGCTACCTGGAATGCAAACAGCTCAAGATGGGACACTACCTGAGCATTGATCCGAAAGAAAAATCCAAAACAAAAGGGAAGAAGGCCCATGCCTGAAATCATTGAAGCCAACCTGATTGCCGAGGGCAAGCGGTTTGCCATTGTGGTCAGCCGTTTCAACGATTTTATATCAGAAAAGCTCCTTTCCGGCGCCCTGGATGCCCTGCTGCGCAGCGGGGCAAAGGATGCGGATATCGAGGTGATCAAGGTGCCCGGATCCTTCGAGATCCCCCTGGTTGCCAAAAAGCTTGCCCTGCAGGAAAAACACCACGCCGTAATCTGCCTGGGGGCGGTCATCCGGGGATCCACTCCCCATTTCGAATACGTCAGCGCCGAGGTCTCCAAGGGAATTGCCGCAGCCGGCATGGATACCGGCGTGCCGGTCATTTTCGGGGTGATCACCGCAGACACCATTGAACAGGCGATTGAACGGGCCGGAACCAAGGCGGGCAACAAGGGCTGGGATGCCGCGATTTCAGCCGTGGAAATGGCGAATCTGTTCGATCTGATCCATTAACGACATCGGTGTCAATGAGTATTCGCCGCAAATCAAGAGAAATGGCACTGCAGGTCCTTTTCTGCATGGACGTGCTCGACGATGACGCAGACGCGCTGATCGAAGAGCTCTGCTCTCTATTGAAGCCGTCGGAAAGGGTACAGCCGTTCGGACTCGAGCTGGTCAAGGGCGTGGCCGCCTGCAGGGCTGAAATTGACGGCCGTCTGGCCGCGGTATCCAGCAACTGGAAGCTGGCGCGCATGGATTACGTGGACCGCAACATCATTCGGATTGCCGTCTACGAGATGCTTTTCTGCAACAAGGTCCCCGCCAGGGTGGCCATTAACGAGGCCATTGATATCGGCAAAAAATACGGTACGGAAAAATCCGGTGCCTTTATCAACGGCATTCTCGACAATATCCGGCAGCAATACGGCAGCCGGGAGCCGGAAACCGAAAACGTATCCGGGGATGATTAGCGATTCCAGGAATTGACAGTCCCGTAAAAAGACAATTTTGGGATGGCAAAGTAAAAAGTTCAAGATCAAGGCGCGCAAATCCCGAGGAATGCAGCGTACTTTATCGTACGTGAAATTCCGCAGGGATGCAGCGCAACGCAGATATTGGACTTTTTAAGAAGCCATCAACATTGAAAGCGGGTTTTGTACGTTTAACCGAAAAAGGAGCGCCTGATGCGAAACAGACAGATCTTCCTGAAACCGGAGGAAATCCCCAGACAATGGTATAATATACTGGCCGACATCAAGATCAACCCCCCGCTTGGCCCGGACGGCAAGCCGATTTCACCGGATCAGCTCGCCCCGGTATTTCCCATGAACTTAATTGAGCAGGAAGTCAGCACCGAGCGTTGGATCGATATTCCCGACGAAGTCCTCGACGTGCTGTCCATCTGGCACCCCACCCCGCTGGTGCGGGCCTACAACCTGGAAAAGGTCCTGGGCACCCCTGCGAAAATCTATTTCAAAAACGAATCGGTAAGTCCGCCGGGCAGTCACAAGCCCAACACCGCGGTTCCGCAGGCCTATTACAACAAGGCATTCGGCATCAAAAAGATCACCACGGAAACCGGGGCGGGCCAGTGGGGCAGCGCCCTGGCCTTTGCCTGCTGCCAGTACGGGATCGAGTGCCGGGTATTTATGGTGCGCATCAGCTTTGACCAGAAGCCCTACCGGAAAACCATGATGGCTACCTGGGACGCCAACTGCGTGCCCAGCCCCAGCAATGAAACCAAGGCCGGCAGGGACGCGCTCGAGCAAAACCCGGACACACCCGGCACCCTTGGCATAGCCATCAGCGAAGCCATAGAGGCGGCAGTTGCGGACGATTCCGGTCAAACCCGCTATTCCCTTGGCAGCGTGCTCAACCACGTGATGCTTCACCAGACCATTATCGGCCTGGAGGCCAAAAAACAACTCGAAAAAGTAGGCGACTACCCGGACGTAGTTATCGGGTGTGCCGGCGGCGGAAGCAATTTCGCGGGGCTGGCCTTTCCGTTCACCCAGGACAAGATCAACGGCCGGCAGATCGACATCCTTCCGGTGGAGCCTGCCGGGTGCCCGACTTTGACCCAGGCGCCCTTTGTATACGATCACGGGGATACGGCCAAGTACACCCCGATGCTGCCCATGTACAGCCTGGGCCACACGTTTGTTCCGCCGCCCTTCCACTCCGGGGGGCTCCGCTATCACGGCATGGCGCCCACGGTGAGCCAGTTGGTGGATGAAGGCCTTTTCGAGGCCCGGTCCGTGACCCAGAGCGATGCATACAGGGCCGGCATCCTGGTGGCGCGCACCGAGGGCATCATCCCGGCACCGGAGACCACTCACGCCCTGGCCCTGACCATTGCAGAAGCACAGAAGGCCAGGGAAGAAGGAAAGGAAAAGGTTATCCTGTTTAACTGGAGCGGCCACGGGCAACTGGATCTGGGCGCATACGAGGCTTATCTTGCCGGCAACATCAAGGACATCGAGCTGTCCCCGGAAGACCTGCACGGCTCGGAAAAAGTATATGCGGACTATCCCAAGCCGCAGCACCTGAAAAGCAGATAAATTATGTCGGATCCGAATATAGATAACATGGAACTCCGGTGTCCGCGCCTGGGCAGCCTAATCCCGTTCCGCTACTGCCTGATCAGCGGAGAGGGGGATTTGCCGTGCATGAAAATCATGGACTGCTGGTGGGAAATCTTTGACGTGGATGCCTATTTAAAGGAAAATCTTCCGGCCGAGGCGTACAACAAACTGGTAACAGCCCAACCCCGGTCCAAGGTGGCCACCATCGTGGAAATCGCGGAAGAAGCAAAAAAAAATAAATAAATCCGAAGTCGGTATTGTTCTAAATTTGGCGCACTTCGAATTTGCACGAACGAGGAGGTTTGATTTTGATTTTAAAAGGACTTTCTGTCGGCCCGATCATGGCCAACTGCTACATGCTCGGCTGCGCGCGCACAAAAACGGCAGCGGTGATAGACCCCGGAGACGACGCAGACAAAATCCTCATGAAACTGGCCGAGGACAGCCTGACTGTCAAGTACATCATCAACACGCACGGACATTTTGATCACGTCGGCGGCAACGCCCAATTGAAGAAGGCTACCGGCGCCGACCTGGTCATTCATCAGGCAGATGCCCCCATGCTGGCCGATCTTGGCAGGGCTGCCGGGGCCTTCGGGCTGTCTGCGGAAAACTCCCCGCCGCCGGATCAGACCGTGGATGACGGAGATATGATCTCTTTTGGCGATATCTCCCTGCAGGTGCTTGCCACACCCGGTCATTCCCCGGGCGGCATCTCCCTGCACACCGACGGCATGGTTTTCGTGGGCGACACCCTGTTTGCCGGCTCAATCGGCAGGACCGATCTGCCGGGCGGCGACTACAATACCCTGATTTCAAGCATCAAGTCCAAGCTGCTGCCGCTGGGAGATGACACAATCGTGTATACGGGTCACGGCCCGGAGACCACCATCGCCCGGGAAAAGCGCGCAAATCCGTTCCTTCAGTAAGAAGGTTTTCATGCGGGTGTAGACTAAAAGGCCCCGAGCTGGCAAGGCTTGATCTTGACATCCAGGGTTTCGCAGGCCCCGCTGACATCCATTTTCCGGATTCCCAAAAGCTCGGCAGCGGCAAAAGCCGCCCGGCATGGCAGGCGGCCGTTTTCCAGGCGCTCGGCAATCGCCCGGCGCAGTTCATCAGGCACGGATTCGCGGGGCTTTACGATCTTTTTTTCCGGCGCGTATCCGAATAGCCCCAGTTGGCATTTGACCAGCCGGATCTGCAATTCATCCGCCCAGGCGCCGATTGTTGCCGGAGACGTCTCGAGTTCTTCTGCCAGGGCAAAGGCCACGGCGCACGGCAGTTCCCCGTCGGGTGCCCGTTCGGCCAGGCGCTCTCTGATCCGGGGATCATTTTTTTCCATATACACTGTCTCCATTCCCGCTTTTGCGTTAATATTCCGCTCCAGTATCACGGAGATCTGTTATTTTGTCAATTTTTACAGAACCTGTTCAGTTGTTTTAAGCAGAAGAAAAGAGTCTTCCAGGATTTTCACAGGGGCTGCAAAAAAACAAGCGGCCTCACGGGAAATACCAACCGCCTTTCTTTTAACTTGAACATCAGACCCCCCTTTGTTAATTATTAATGAATATGCAGGCGGTTACATCCTTGCACCGCCGCAGGGTCGCATGATTCAATATTTTTCTGGAATTCGTGATGCCGTTGTCCATAAAGCGTCGAAAAACCCGCCAAATCCATGTGGGGTCGGTGCCCGTCGGTGCAGACGCCCCGATTGCCGTACAGTCCATGACCAATACGCCCACTGCGGACACGGATGCCACTGTTTCACAGATCCGGCGCCTGGAGGCGGCAGGCTGCGAAATCATCCGGGTGGCCGTACCGGATCCGGAGGCTGCACGGGCCATTGCAGTCATTCAAAAACAGATCCAAATCCCCCTGATCGCGGATATTCACTTCGACCACAGGCTGGCCGTTGCCGCAGCAGACGCCGGTGCAGACGGACTGCGAATCAATCCGGGCAACATCGGTGCCAAAAAAAAAGTCCGGGAAGTGGTCCGGGCCGCGCGGGGTCACGGTATTGCCATCCGCATCGGTGTGAATTCCGGCTCCCTGGACCGGGACCTGCGGGAAAAATACGGGGTCCCCGAGGCCCGGGCCCTGGTTGAAAGCGCCCTTCGGCAAATCGCCGACCTGGCGGACATGGATTTCCACGAAATCAAGGTGGCCATAAAATCCTCGGATGTGCTGCAGACGATCGAAGCCTATCGCCTGCTTTCCCGGGAAACCGATGTGCCCCTGCACGTGGGAATCACCGAGGCCGGCGGGCTGTATTCCGGGATCGTTAAGTCCGCCGTGGGCATCGGGGCAGTTTTGCTCGACGGCATCGGCGATACCTTGCGCGTGTCCCTGACCCGGGACCCGGCCGAGGAAGTCCGGGTGGGATATGAGATCTTAAAGGCACTTGACATTCGCCGCCGCGGGCCGGAAATTATCTCGTGCCCCACCTGCGGGCGATGTCGGATCGACTTGTTTTCCATTGCAGAGACCGTGGAAAAGGCCCTTTTAACCAGCCGCAGCCCGATACGGGTCGCGATCATGGGATGCTCGGTCAACGGCCCGGGCGAGGCCCGCCAGGCGGATGTCGGCGTTGCCGGCGGCGACGGCACGGGCGTGCTGTTTAAAAAGGGGCAGGTGATCCGGAAATTCCCCGAAAACCGGCTGGCAGAAGAACTGTTGGCGGCGATAGAAGAGATGGAAAAAGAAAGTGGTTAAGTGATTAAGTGGTTAAGGAAATAAGGAAAAAATCCTTTTTTATCTTAAAACTTAATGCTCTCGTAAAAAGTCTGATTTCAGATGGCGCCGTAAAAAGTTCAAGATCAAGGCTTGCGCAATTTCGAAGAATGCAGCGTACTTAGCCGTACGTGAAATTCTGAGAAATTGCGCGTAACGCAGATATTGGACTTTTTACGGTGCCATCAAAACTTAACACTTAACATATCAAAATCTTAAACGCCCTGCGAATTGAATTTTGCCGGGACGAAACATTAAACGTTGCACTTTCCGACGAGGTTACGCTGATGGCAAAAAAGCACGAAACCGCAATCCGCCCTACCCGGGCGGAAAATTATCCGGAATGGTACCAGCAGGTGATCCGGGCCTCGGATCTGGCCGAACTTTCCCCGGTCCGGGGATGCATGGTGATCAAGCCCTGGGGGTATGCCCTGTGGGAGAACATATCGCGCGCCCTGGATGACATGTTCAAGGCCACGGGCGTGAAAAACGCCTATTTCCCGCTTTTTATCCCGGTGAACTTCCTGGAAAAAGAAGCCCGGCATGTTGAGGGGTTTGCCAAGGAATGCGCCGTGGTAACGCATCACAAGCTGGAAAAAGATCAACAGGGCGAACTGGTGCCTGCCGGCAAACTGAACGAGCCCCTGATCGTGCGCCCCACCTCGGAAACCATTATCGGAGACGCCTTTTCCAGGTGGGTCCGAAGCTACCGGGACCTGCCGGTGCTCATTAACCAGTGGGCAAACGTGGTGCGCTGGGAGATGCGTACCCGAATTTTTCTGCGCACCAGCGAATTTTTGTGGCAGGAGGGCCACACCGTGCACGCCACCCGCCAGGAAGCCATTGACCGCACCTACATGATGCTTAATGTATATATACGAATGGCCGAAGAATACCTGGCCATGCCGGTGATTACAGGAGAAAAATCAGCAGCGGAAAAATTCCCCGGCGCGGAGATGACAACCTGCATCGAGGCGATGATGCAGGACCGAAAAGCATTGCAGGCCGGCACTTCCCATTTCCTGGGCCAGAACTTTGCCAAGGCTTCCGGGATTCGATTTCAATCCGCCATGGAAACCGAGGAATTCGGATGGACGACCTCCTGGGGCGTTTCCACCCGCCTGATCGGCGGCCTGATCATGGCCCACAGTGATGATAACGGCATTATCCTGCCGCCCCGGGTGGCTTCATCCCACGTGGTTCTTTTGCCGATTCTCAAGAACATCGATGAGAATGAAAAAGTGATGGCCTTTACCCGGGAACTGGCGGAAAAACTGCGGCGGAAAAACTACCACGGCACCCCCGTTCGCGTGGAAATCGACGAACGCAATATCGGGGGGGCGCGGAACTGGGAATGGATCAAAAAAGGCATCCCCCTGCGTGTGGAAATCGGTCCCAAGGACATCGCCAAGGATTCGGTCTACGTCTCCAGGCGCGACAAGGATCGAAAAGACAGCGTATCCATGCAGAAAGACGCGTTCGTGGACGAAATAGACACCATCCTTGACGAAATGCAATCCCGGCTCTATGAAAAGGCACTGGCGTTTCAGCGGGAGCATACCCGGGACATTGACGAAAAGGGCGAGTTCGATGCGTTTTTTACCCCGGCCGACCCACAGCGGCCCGAGATCCACGGCGGTTTCGCCCGGTCTCCCTGGTGCGGAAGCACCGAGTGCGAACTGGCCATTAAGGATCGCCTGAATGTGACGGTACGCTGCATACCTTTTGACCGGGAAGCCGACGGCGGCAAATGCATCGAATGCGGGGCAGCGGGCAAAGGACGCGTCATATTCGCGAAAGCCTATTAACGGGTCCGGCCCGAAGCCGGACGGACACAAAATGACCCGAATTACAGATATTCTGGACAAACTTTACGAATATTACCCGGACGCGGACGTAGATATCATCGATCGGGCATACATCTATTCGGCGAGGGTTCATGCCGGACAGATGCGTCTTTCCGGTGAGCCATACTTGTCGCACCCTCTGGAAGTGGCCAGCCTGCTGGCGGACATGCGGCTGGATCCGGTCAGCATCGCCGCCGGGCTGCTCCATGACGTTGTGGAGGACACCCACTCCGGAATCGATGAAATCTACAACATTTTCGGAAATGAAATCGCCCATATTGTCGCGGGTGTGACCAAGATCAGCGTGCTGCCGTTCAGCACGGACCAGCAGCGTCACGCGGAAAACATCCGCAAAATGATCCTGGCCATGGCCGATGATATCCGGGTCATTTTAATCAAGCTGGCAGACCGCCTCCATAACATCCGTACCCTGCATTACCACAAGAACCCGGAAAAACAGCACGCCATCGCCCAGGAAACCCTGGACATCTACGCGCCTATCGCTGCCCGCCTCGGTATATACTGGCTCAAGAATGAACTGGAGGAAAATGCCTTCTACTATGCCGACCCGTCAGAATACCAGCGGATGCAGGACCTGGTGGAAAAAAACCGGGAAGAGCGGCAAAGGTACGTGACCACGGTCAAAACCCTGATCGAAGAAAAACTTGCCGAAGCCGACATTCCTGCAGAGGTGCTCGGCCGGAACAAGCAGTATTACAGCATATACCAGAAAATGATGTCCCAGAATCTGGAATTCGACGAGATCTACGACATCATCGCATTCCGGATCATCGTAGAAAACGTGGCCCAGTGTTACGCAGCCCTGGGGCACGTCCATGCCCAGTGGAAGCCCATCCCCACCAAGATCAAGGATTACATTGCAGTGCCCAAGCCCAACATGTACCAGTCCCTGCATACCACGGTCATCGGGCCTTACGGAGAACGCATGGAGATCCAGATCCGGACCCGGCAAATGGATCACGTGGCCAAATTCGGAATTGCCGCGCACTGGAGCTACAAGGAAGGCAAAACCCAGGGGATTAACACGGAAAACACGTTCGCCTGGATCCACAACCTGGTGGAAAACCAGAAAAATTTCGGCAATCCCGAGGAATTCCTGGAAAACGTTCGCATCGACCTGTTCCCGGACGAGGTATTCGTCTTCACGCCCCAGGGAGAGGTGAAATCCCTGCCAAAGGGGGCCACGCCGGTGGACTTTGCCTACCTGATCCACACCGAGGTGGGCAACGAGTGTACCGGCGCCAAGGTCAACGGCCGCCTGGTGCCCCTGCAGTACGAACTCAAAACCGGGGACAGCGTGGAAATCCTGACAACCAAGGGCCATCAGCCGAGCAAGGACTGGCTCAACTTTGTCAAAACCGTCAAGGCCAAATCCCGGATCCGCCAGTGGATCCGGAGGCAGGAAAAGGAACGGAGCCTGTCGCTGGGACGGGAATTGTGCGAAAAGGCTTTCCGGAAACACAAGATGAACTTTTCAGCCATGATCCACACCCCGGAGATGGAAAAAGCCGCGGAAGCCTTTAATTTCAAGAGCGTCGACGATCTGATCATCAACGTGGGCATCGGCAAGATCACGCCCCTGCAGATTATCCGCAAAATTGCTCCCCAGACCCAGGAGAAGAAGGAATCCAAGCTGATTGACAGGCTTATGCGCCCGCGGGAGCGCAAGCGGCAGGAGGACGCCGCCGGAGTATCCGTTCATGGGATGGATGACATTCTGATCCGCTTTGGCAAGTGCTGCAACCCCGTGCCAGGAGATCCCATCACCGGGTATATAACGCACGGCCAGGGCGTTACGGTGCACCGCAGCGGGTGCGTCAACGCACTGAAATTAAACCCGGACCGACAGATCGACGTGGAATGGAAGACAGCGGAAAACAGCCACTTCCCGGTTTCCCTGAAAATCACCGCCCATGACCGGGTGGGGCTGCTTGCGGAAATCTCCACGGAAATCAGCAAGGCGGAAGCCAACATCCATAACGTCCACCTGGAAAACCGAGAAAACAAGTATATTTACGGGGAGTTTACAATCCTGGTAAAGGACCTGGCGCACCTGAACAAGGTCATGACCCAGCTCAAGAAGATCTCCACAGTCCAGGACGTAAAAAGGACATAAAAAACCAGCAGCCCCTGTCAGGGCGCCTTGACCACCCCACCGCTTCTGATGCAGCGGGTGCATACGGTAATTTTCTTCACGCTTCCGTTATGAACCGCGCGCACGCGCTGCAGGTTCGGATTGAATCGCCGCTTGGTGACATTGTGCGCATGGCTCACGTTGCTGCCCACCAGGGGCCGTTTACCGCATATATCGCAGATTTTTGACATTTCCGGTACTCCTGAAAGATTGGATTTATTAAATATTATATAAAATTAAGGTGTTATGCCTTTATAAACCGGTCGGCCCATTTTCAAGGCCATTGAAAATGGACATATATGCATAACTTTCCCCGGTTTGTAAAGAGCTTTTTTACTGCCCGGGAACGACCGGAGCCCGCCGAGGCCCGGTTTCCCTGGCCTCGGTGGGCCGTAGCGCGGGATCCTCCCCTTTGGACTTTTCATCCATTTCCGCCAGAAATTCCCTGCATTGCGCTGCGTACTTTTGGGCTTCCCGGTTGTAGCCCTCTACCTCGGGGTATTTTTCCAGAACGTTTTCAAACCGTTCCAGGGCTGCCTTATAATGTTCGGACTTGAAATAAAACCGGGCGACATAAAATTCATGTCCTGCCAGACGCTTTCGGCATTCCCGGATTTTCGGCTCGGCCTTTTCCGCGTATGCGTTGCCCGGAAACCGGGACTGAAGCCGATTGAAGGCTTCAAGTGCATTACGGGCGGGCACCTGCGTCCGGTCGATGCTTTTTAAACGCTCATAATGACACATGCCGCTCTGATAAATCACATACGGGATCTTATCATCGCCGGGATGCAGGCGCTCGTACTGTTGATAGGCAGACAGGGCCTGCTCGTATTCCGCCAGGTGATAATGGGCGTCGGCAATCCGCAGTTCCGCGGTTTTGGCATGGGGGCTGTAGGGGTACCAGTCCCTGAGGCGTTCATAGGTCTTGATGGCCCTCGAGTATTTTTCTTCCTGGAAATGCGTGTTGCCCTCTTCGGCAAGCTCTGCCGCGGTTTTTTCTTCCTGCTTGCCGAACCAGGCGCACCCGGTGGCGCCAAGTACCAGCGCCAGGCACAGCAGTGCGATGCCGCACGTCTTCATTTTATGATGCATATCTGACAATCCAGTAAAAAAGGTTTGTGCCGCCTCAGCGGGATCGGGAACGGTTTTCAAATCCGCCCTCTCCTTGTTGTTGCATCAGGAATTGATGAATTCGGAAAAAGTCCTGAAATCATTATAATCGCCAGACAATAAATGATCAGTTTCTGATTTTACTTAACCACTTAATCACTTAAAACTTAACACTGCCTGTAAAAAGGACTTTTTACAGGATGATCAGGCATTGGCCGCGATGTAATCGGCCGCCTCGCTGGCTGCAATCGCCGCGTCTCCCACGGCGGTTACCACCTGCCGCAGGGGGGTGGTTCTTGCATCCCCGGCCGCGTATACGCCCGGCACGGAAGTTTCCATGCGCTTGTTGACCCGGATGAACCCCCGTTCATCCAGGTCAACCAGGCCCTGTAAAAAGTCGGTGGTCGGGCGCACGCCCACCCATATGAAGCATCCGTCAACCGAAATTTGGCTTTCCTGGCCGGTTTTAGCGTTTTTGACGGATATGCCCTGCACACCGGCGTCGCCGCCCTTGACTTCCGTCAGGAGGGAATTCCAGAGGATCTCGATCTTTTCATTGGCAAATGCCCGCTCCTGGAGAATCCGGGTCGCCCGCAGTTCGTCACGGCGGTGAATCAGGTAAACTTTTTTGACAAACCGCGTCAAATAAAGGCTTTCCTTAACCGCTGTATCGCCGCCGCCCACTGCCGCGACCACCTGGTCTTTAAAAAACGGTGCATCACAAGTGGCGCACGTGGAGACTCCCTGTCCGTAATAGCGATCTTCACCGGGCACCCCGAGTTTCAGCGGTGATGCCCCTGGGGCGAGAATCAAGGCTTTTGCCGATATCTCGGCATCGCCGAGCCGGACGGTCTTCATGCCGTCGCCCGACGCCAGCCCGGTAACCTCCTCGGTCACGATCTCGGCGCCCTGCAGGGTGGCCTGCTCGCTGATTCGCATCATCAGGTCCCCGCCGCTGATGCCCTCGGGAAAGCCGGGATAATTTTCCACCCAGTCGGTGACCAGGATCTGCCCGCCAGGGGCCGCTTTTTCCAGGACAAGCACGGAAAGCCGCGATCTGGCGGCATATATGGCGGCTGTAAGTCCGGCCGGACCGGCCCCGATGATCACCAGGTCATATTCCCTGCGTTCCATTGCCCCCCGCTACAAATTGTTGTTGATGGCTTCCTCGAGCTTGGCCTTCTGGACCATCCCAACGATCTGTTCCTTCTTTTCGCCCTCCTTGAACAGGATCAGGGTCGGAATTGCCCGGATGCCATAGTTGCTGGGGGTGGCGGGGTTATCATCCACGTTGCACTTAACAATCTTGACTTTTCCTTCGTAATTCTTGCTGAGTTCCTCGAGCACCGGCGTGATCGCCTTGCAGGGACCACACCACGGCGCCCAGAAATCCACCAGTACCGGCTTATCAGCTTTCAACACTTCCTGGTCAAATGTATCGTCGCTGATTTCCTTGATTGCTTCGGCCATTTTTCCATCCTTCCTCAAATATTTGCTGTTGTCGGCACTTGCTGTTTCTGCCCGCCTGCAGGGCAACCGGCGAAATGCCATTTTCGGCCATAACGTACTTTTATACTACAGCCTGCTTGTCTATGTCAAGGTAACCATCTGAACCGGTTTTTCAAAAACAAAAGTTTTTCCGGGCCGGGCTTCTGAAACTTGCCGTCCCGCCATGGAAAACAAAAATTATTGACGCAACGTCATTTATCCATTAATGTTATATGTTTAATCAACTTGGGGGCTTGATGAAAACACATTGAAACGCCCCGAGCGAAACAAAAACATTATGGCTTTACGCAATAGTTTAAAAACACTTTCAGGACAACGCGATGGTTGAACTCGACTTTGAAAAGGGCGGAGGCCTGCTGCCGGCCATTGTGCAGGATTTTGAAACCGGCGAGGTGCTCATGCTCGCCTACATGAACCCGGCGGCATGGGAAAATACCCTGAAGACCGGAAAAGCCACCTATTATAGCCGATCGCGGGACAAGCTGTGGGTCAAGGGCGAGTCCTCCGGACACATCCAGAAAATCCGGGAGGTCCGGTTTGACTGCGACAGTGACACCATTCTGCTCAAGGTGGAGCAGCTTGGCGGCGCTGCCTGCCATAAAGGCTACAAGTCCTGCTTTTACCGGAAGGTTGAAGACAACAAGGCGGTTATTGCAGAAGAGCGGATTTTCGATCCAGACGAGGTGTATAAAAAATGACCGAAACACTGAAACTCGGCATCCCGAAAGGAAGCCTGCAGAATTCGACAATTGAACTTTTCCGGCGCTCCGGATGGAAAATCAACGTCAACGGACGGAGCTATTTCCCGGATATCAACGATGCGGCAATTGACTGCACCCTGTGCCGTGCCCAGGAGATGGCGGTTTACGTGGAATCGGGCACCCTGGATGCCGGCCTGACAGGCAAGGACTGGATTGCCGAGAACAACTCCGATGTCCGCGTGGTCTCGGAGTTGGTATACTCCAAGGCCAGCGCCCGGCCGGCGCGCTGGGTCGTGGCGGTGGCCAGCGACTCGCCCGTGCAGAAAATCGAGGACCTGGCCGGCAAAAAAATCGCTACGGAACTGCTCCAGTACACCCGGCGCTACTTTGCGGAAAAAGGCATTGATGTCACTATAGATTACTCATGGGGGGCCACAGAGGCCAAGGTGGTATCCGGACTGGCAGATGCCGTGGTGGAAATCACGGAAACCGAGAGCACCATCCGGGCCCACGGGCTGCGCGTGATTCACGAGATGATGCAGACCAACACCCAACTGATTGCCAATCACGCGGCATGGGAGAACCCGGAAAAACGCAAAAAAATCGAACAGCTCTCCCTTTTGTTAAAAGGGGCCCTGGTTGCCGAAAAAATGGTCGGCCTGAAGATGAACGTCCCGGAGTCCGGACTGGACAGGATCGTTTCCCTGCTGCCGAGTCTTAATGCGCCCACCATTGCCCGGCTTTACCACAGCGACTGGTACTCGGTGGAAACCGTGGTCAGCTCGGACACGGTCCGGGACCTGATTCCGGTCTTAATGGAAAACGGCGCCGAAGGCATCATCGAATACCCCCTGAACAAGGTTTTGTAGCGGAATGTTATGCCGGACAATACCGTTGATTTCTACACAATTTCGCGAATACACTTAATATCTTAAGACTTGATGGTTTCGAAAAAAGCCCTGAAACCATTATAATCGCCAGACAATAAAATGATAAGTTTCTGATTTTACTTAACCACTTAATCACTTAAAACTTAACACTTTCTTCTTCCGTGAAAATCAAATCCGCCACATTCGACAAGAGCGCCGCGCGCGCGGACCAGTACCCGCCCGCGGTGCTTCCGGAAATCGCGTTTGCCGGCCGTTCCAATGTAGGCAAGTCAAGCCTGATCAACACGCTGCTCAACCGCAAACACCTGGTCAAAACCAGCGGGACGCCCGGGAAAACCCGTCTAATCAACTTCTTTGTCGTCAACAACGCCTTTTCCTTCGTGGACCTGCCCGGCTACGGTTATGCCCGGGTCCCGGCATCGGAAAAAAAGCATTGGGGGAAAATGATCGAGACTTACCTGCGCACCCGGCCGACCCTCAAAGGCGTTGTCGTGCTCCAGGATATTCGGCGGATGCCCGGCCAGGAAGAAAACGAGCTGCTCGATTTCCTCGGGCATTACAATCTCCCGGCAATCTTTGTACTCACCAAGGCGGACAAGTTTTCCAATAACAAGCAGGCAACCCAGGCCAAAAAAATCCGGCAGGAAATGGGCCTGGAGGCTGATGAAATCGTGTGCTTTTCGGCAAAATCCCGCCGGGGAGTGGATACGCTCTGGGAGATGATCGCCGGACTGCTCGACTCCGAAACCGCGGACATTCAGACGAAATGACAAAAGTCACTGAAAATGAAGAACAATCTTTTCGCTCCGGATTTGCGGTAATTACCGGCGCGCCCAACGTGGGCAAGTCGACCCTGCTCAACCGGATGATCGGAGAGAAAATTTCCATTACCTCTGCCAAGCCGCAGACCACGCGCAACCGGATTGCCGGCATTGCCCACGGTTCCGGATTCCAGATCGTTTTTATAGACACCCCGGGCATCCACGACAGCGAGCGCATTTTTAACCGCAGGATCGTTGACGTGGCCCTGGCCGCCATGGACGAGGGGGACTTGATCCTGGCCATTGCGGATGCTTACAGCCCGGACCCCGCCTCAGAGGCGCTCATCCTGGAAAAGCTTCAGAAAAAAGCCGGAACCCCCGCGGTACTTGCGCTAAACAAGGTGGACCTGGTGGAAAAGCCCCGGCTGCTGACACAAATTGACCAGTGGTCAAAAACCGCTGCGTTTTCTGAAATCGTTCCGGTTTCTGCAAAAACCGGCATCCAGGTGCCGACGCTTCTTGCAGCCATGGCCGGGCTCCTGCCGGAGGGCCCGCCGTATTATCCCGAGGACGCCATCACCGACGTGCCGGAGCGGTTTATCGTCGCCGAGATGATCCGGGAGCAGGTTTTTGCCCGCACCGGGGAGGAAATTCCCTATTCCACGGCCGTGACCATCGAAAGCTTTTCCGAGGAAGAAGCCGCGGGCCTCGTCCGGATTCATGCGGCAATCCACGTGGAGCGCAATTCCCAGAAAGGCATCATCATCGGCAGGCACGGCCAGATGCTCAAGGCCGTCGGAACGGCCGCGCGCGCCGACATCGAGCATCTTCTGGGCGCTCGGGTGATGCTGAATCTCTTTGTCCGGGTGGAGAAAAACTGGAGCAAAAACCCCAAGGCGATCCGCAAACTCGGCTACTGATGATTCTCTCGTTTCATCCCTGCTACATTGGCGACCAAAACCGGTTGTGCGCCGGGCGCGACCCGGACGAGAAGGACCGGGCGCGGATGCGCGCCGCCCGCGCCGTAATTCTGCCGCAGGGCTGCCGGCGCTCCCTTTTCGAAGCGGCCGCTGCCAATTGCGCCCGGGTATTCCCGGACTACCGGGCCCGTTTTGCCTGGCCGGATAAAACCGGCCAGATCCGGCTCTTCCGTCATTGCGGGCTGCCCCATCCGGAAACGGCCGTTTTTGAAAGCCTGGCGCAATACCGGCGCGGCAGCGCACCCGGGCGGCTGCCGGCGGGTTTTGACCCGCCCTTTGTATTCAAGTATAACGGGGCTGGAGAAGGTGATAACGTGTGGCAGGTGGATCACCTGCAGCACTTTCAACGGTTGCTGTCCATGTCAGCGCAGTGGGAAAGCAGCGGACAGTACGGATTTCTGATACAGGAGTATATCGAAACCGGGGGACGCTGCCTGCGGGTGGCGGTTATCGGGGATACGCTCGTATCCTACTGGCGCGTTCAGCGGGCGCCGGGAAATTTTCGCACAGCAGCCGCCCTGGGTGCGGATATCGATCATCTCGCTTTTCCGGAACTTCAGGCTGCCGGAAAACAGCAGGTGCGCCGTTTGTGCGCGCACACCGGCATCAACCTGGCGGGCGTGGATTTGATCTTTTCAGAGACCGAAACCGGCCGGGGGCCGCTGATGCTGGAGATCAATTATTTTTTCGGCCGCCGGGGGCTCGGCGGATCAGAACGGTTCTACGAGCTGCTTTGCCGGGAAATTGACCGCTGGATCATAAAAACGGGGTAATCCATGTACGTGGCAGATGAAACGGAAATCCGGCGGGAAAAGGCGAAAGCCCGCGAGCTGCGGGCAAGCCAATGGTGGAAACGCAAGTGCGCCAAGGGCGTCTGTCACTACTGCGGCCGGCAGGTGCCGCCCGGAGAACTGACCATGGATCACATCGTGCCGATTGCACGCGGCGGGAAAAGTACCCGCGGCAACGTGGTCCCGTGCTGCAAGGATTGCAACACCCGGAAAAAAGACCAATTGCCCATGGAATGGAAGGACTGACTCTTAATCAAACTTTCCCAGGGGCCGGTCAAAAGTATATCTGGCCGGGGCAATCACCAGCAGGTCGTATGAATCGCCGACATTTTTCCCCAGCGCGGAAAACGGCAGCGACACCACGAAGGTGGCGGATCCGAACACTGTGGAAGCCAGGGCCAGCGGCCGGACAAAGAAAATATCGGCAGCCATGGATGCACCGTCCGGTTCGCTGTTCAGCTTGAAGTCATCCGAGGCGGCGGTTGCCGCGGCACTTAACGGACCCGCGATGAACGCCGCGATCAGGATGAAAAAAATCAAACGTTTTGCAAGAAGCATGACTTCCTCCTTATTTTATTCCGGGTAATAAAAAGCCTGTCTCCCGTTCTTTGCTCGCTTTGCTGCCCTCCCCGGGCGCTGCCTGACTTGACATCCGGCCCGATTCGGATATAAAGAAAGAACGCAGAGATGGTTGTATATTACGCCATCCATGCCCCGGAGTCAATTTTTTTCTAAAAATTTCAGACATAACGGCTTTGCCAGCAAAATTCAAATACCGCTTTGCCGTACCCTTAAAAGACAAGTTCCTGATTTTTTAACTCTTAACACTTGATGCATGCGTAAAAAGCCGCGGTATTTTTGAAGAAAGGAAATCCGTAACCGTCTTGGCTTGTCGGCGGCGCGAAAAAGGAGTTTCCTCGCTCCAGGAGCCTCTTCGAGCCTCAAATTCCGCTCGGAAACCCGCTTTTCCGCACCGCCGCCAGGGCAACGAAGTACAATTTCGCAAGAGCGTAAAAAAAGGATTCCTTGGAAGTCCTGAAACCGTTATAATCGCCGGACAATAAAATGATAAGTTTCTGATTTTACTTAACCACTTAATCACTTAAAACTTAACACGGCCTGTAAAAAGGACTTTTTACAGGCTGATTAAAACTTAAAACTTTTTATCCGGACCGGCATGCTCAGAGAAATCGCCATAAAGAATTTTGCCATCATCGACGATCTGCGGGTCGGCTTTGAGCAGGGATTAAATATCCTCAGCGGTGAGACCGGTGCGGGTAAATCCATTATCATAACAGCCTTGAACACGCTTCTGGGCAGCCGGGCGGATGCCTCCATGATCCGGACCGGCGCGGAAGACGCCGAGCTCGAGGCGCTTTTTGACATGGACCCGGACGGCCCGGCAGCGGCAGTGCTGGCCGAACAAGGCCTTGATCCGGCAGAAGAACTCATCATCCGGCGCATCCTGTCCAAAAACAACCGGCACCGGGTCTACATCAACGGGAAGCTGACCACCATGCAACTCCTTTCCCGGGTCACGGAAAACCTGGCCGGGATATCCGGCCAGCACGAGCACCAGCGCCTGCTCAGGGAATCCGAGCACCTGCGCATCCTGGACCAGTTCACCGGGCTGGCGCCTTTGCGCAGAAAGCTCCATGACTGCTATCATGAAATACTGCCCCGGATCCGGCAACTCGACGAGCTAAAGGCGCAAAAAACCGAGCAGACCGAGCGCATGGAGTTGCTGAATTTCCAGAAGCAGGAAATTGACGATACCGGAATTTCCCCGGGAGAAGACGCCGAGCTTCAGCAGACCCGCAAGCGTCTGAAACACGCCGAATCCTTGTATCAAACCGTGGGCGGGGCCGTGGAGGAGCTCTACAATCGGGAAGGCGCGGTTGCCGAACGCCTGAAGACGGTCCAGAAGGACATTGAAAAGGCGGCCGAAATCGACCCCGGGTTGGCGGAAACCGCGGAGGCACTGACAGAAGCGGCCATCCGGGTCGAGGACACCGTGGATCACCTGCGCGGCTACATCGACGGTATTGAATTTGATCCGGGCCGCATCGAGGAACTCGACGCCAGAATCGACACCATCAACCGGCTGAAACGCAAATACGGCGGCTCCATTGAAGAAATTCTGGAATACCGGGACCGGATCGAAACCGAAATCTCTGAGAACGAAAACATCGACGACCGGATCGCCGAAACCGCGGCCGCCCTTACCGATGCCCGCCAACGGCTCTGCGAGCTTGCCGCCGAACTTTCCGAAAAACGCCGGGCCGCGGCAGAAGACCTGGCCGGCAGAATGGAGGCGGAACTCGAATCCCTGAAAATGGGTAATACCCGCTTTACGGTGAGCTTCCGGGACAACCCGCCCCAGCCCGACACCCCGGACTGGCTGTGCATGGACGGCAAGGCCGTAACCGAGCGGGGCACCGAGCAGGCCCTGTTCATGATCGCACCGAACCTCGGCGAATCTCCGAAGCCGCTTTCCCGGATCGCCTCGGGCGGGGAGCTATCCCGGGTGATCCTGGCGTTAAAGGCGATACTGGCAGACACCGAACCCGTGGAAACCGTGGTATTCGATGAGGTGGACGCGGGCATCGGCGGCGAGGTGGCCGAGGTGGTGGGAAGAAAACTTGCCGGTCTCGCCGGGCAGAACCAGGTCATCTGCATCACCCACCTGGCTCAGATCGCCAAGTTCGGAGACCAGCACTTCCGGATCACCAAATCCGTTGACCAGGGCCGCACCGCCACCCGAATCGACCGGCTGGACGAACCCGGCCGGGTGGAGGAAACCGCCCGCATGATCGGCGGCGAGGCCATCACGGAAACCACCCGCGCCCATGCCCGGGAATTGCTCAAGGATTCACACGAAGGATAATCCGGAAATCCAGGAACAAAAAAGGGGCGGATTGAAAATCCGCCCCTTTTTTTCTTTTTGCCGATATTTGCAAAAACAGCCATCAACGGCATAACCCGGGCCACGACGCTGTAGGGGCGAACCTGTGTGTTCGCCCTGCAAACCATCAGAATTTCAGGCCGGTTTCCAGAAACGGACCGGAAAAATCCACATCCAGGACCAGGTCGTCTTCCTCGATGTCATAGGCGTCATACCGGTATCCGCCGGAGACAAACAACGGGCCGAACACGTTGACCTTCAGGCGCCCGATCAGGCTGACCAGCTCATAGTCGCTGTAGGAAATCCCCCGGGCCTCGGCTTCCAGCCCGAAACGATCCACCGGGTACAGCCCCAGCCCCACATACAGCATGGGGAGGGGGAGGGTCTCGGATTTCTTTTCATAGTAACCGGTGGCCTTCTGCTCAACCAAAGCCTCGGCATCGATGATCCTTGCATTGAGACCGGCTTCCATGCCCAGCCGTCCCAGGGTCACGGTCTCCAGCAGGGGAACATTGTAAAACAGCCCGATATCGTAGGTATCAAGGGTCAGGCGGCTGTTGTATTCAACATTCGCGTCATACTGTTCCTCGCCGAAGCGGAAGGTCTGTGAACGAGTCGCCTTTTCCTCGTAGTCCAGCGGCGTGGCCATCAGGTAGAGGTTCGGAATCACCAGCGGCATGTCGATTTTCAGCCGCCCCGTGAGCGCGGTTTCATCGTCATAGTTGAAATCGTCTTCCAGGTCGAGGTTCGTGCCTTCAGTAACGCCGTCATATTTCACTCCCCCGGAAGCCGAGGCCCCCCAGCCGCCCACGGCGGCCTCCATGTCAATCAGCGGCAGGGCTGCGGCCGGAGCCGGCATCAACATCGGCAAAACCGCCAGTAAACAGAAAACAAACGTCATTTTTCGAATTCGCATGAGACCTCCCTTAACTGTATTTCGCATTCAGTGCAAAATCGACGGAAATTAAATACTTGACCTGATTTTTGCAATTGGTGTAGGTAAATGGTTTTATGAACAAGTAAATAGCGTTTTTGAAAAGAAATTACAAGACCTGATACTTAACCAGTGCCTATCACCAGAAATCAGATAATTTGTTCAAGTTCAAGGAAGGCGAAAATTTTAACCGCAGGAATACTCAAAGTATTTTGAGGATTAAAATTTGAGCCTGACGCAGAAATTGGGCAAATTAGCAATTTCTGGATGGGCAATAACCCGCTTTTTTTCGGAGTAGCACAAATGAGTGAACATGTAACCCTGAACATCAACGGGAAGACCATCGAACTGCCCGTTATAGAGGGCGCCGAAGGCGAAAAAGGCATCGACATCCGCCGCCTGCGGGCCGAAACCGGATATGTCACCTTTGACCCGGGATTTGCAAACACCGGCAGCACCAGAAGCACCATTACCTACATGGACGGCGAAAAAGGCATTCTGCGCTACCGGGGAATCCCCATCGAGGAACTGGCGGAACACTCCTCATTCGTGGAGACCGCCTACCTGCTGATCAACGGTGAGCTGCCCACCCGTCAACAGCTCAACCGAACAAGCGTCCAGTTAAACGACCATTCCCTGGTCCACGAGGACATGCAGAATTTTTACCAGAACTTTCCCCGGGCATCCCATCCCATGGGCATCCTCTCGGCGATGGTCAACGCGCTGCGCAGTTTTTACCCGGAGCTGCTGAATACGGACGAGGGATATGAACAGACCTTCCTGCGCCTGATATCCAAGGTCCGCACCATGGCGGCCATGGCCCACAAGATTTCCCTGGGGCACCGGGTGGAGTATCCCCGGCCGGATTACACCTACTGCGCCAATTTTCTGCACATGATGTTCAACACCCCGGTCAAGCCCTATATCGTGCGCAAGGAACTGGTCAAGGCCCTCAACGTCTTCTGGATACTGCACGCGGACCACGAGCAGAACTGCTCCACAGCCGTGGTCAGAGGCGTGGGAAGCGCCCGGACCAACATTTACGCATCGCTCAGCGCCGGCGTCTCGGCTTTGTGGGGCCCTCTGCACGGCGGGGCCAACCAGGCAGTCGTCCAGATGCTCAGCGACATCCACGAACAGGGCCTGTCGGTGGAAACCGTTGTCTCCCGGGCCAAGGACAAGAGCGATCCGTTCCGGCTCATGGGATTCGGCCATCGGGTC
This sequence comes from Desulfobacterales bacterium, assembly GCA_018335195.1. Classification (GTDB taxonomy): domain Bacteria; phylum Desulfobacterota; class Desulfobacteria; order Desulfobacterales; family Desulfosalsimonadaceae; genus Desulfosalsimonas. The sequence continues at coordinate 9,231 of JAGXKN010000022.1, read as the reverse complement.
TACAAGACCTACGATCCCCGGGCCAAGATACTGAAAAAATACGTGCACGAGGTGCTCGACAAGCTCAACATCGACGACCCGCTGCTGGATATCGCCCTGCAGCTCGAAGAAATCGCGGTAAACGACGAATACTTCCAGAAAAACAACCTGTATCCCAACGTGGATTTCTACAGCGGCATCCTGCTCAAGGCCATGCAGATTCCCACCAACATGTTTACGGTGATGTTTGCCATCGGCCGGCTTCCGGGATGGGTGGCCCAGTGGCGGGAGAACCTGATCGATCCGGAGCAGCGGCTGGTCCGTCCCCGGCAGATCTACACCGGATACAACCTCCGGCCGTATGTCCCGATTGACGAACGGGAAAAGCCGGAATCATCTTAGTCCTTACTGGTTGATGGCAAAATGAAAGTGCACCACCTTATAGATGCACTTTCATCTTGCATGTAACCCTTACTTTGTAATCGGTATCGGTATCGGGTTCGATTTCGGGACCGATCCCGATACCGATAGCGATATAATTATGCACTCGCGTTGAGCTTTTCCCGCAGGCGCTTGTATTCCACCATGGCCCCGATGGCCCGGGCCGCCCGGTTGGGTCCGGGCAGCACCGGGGCGCCGGCATCGTAGAGCCCCCGGATAAACGGGCTTTCCCCGGAATAATAGGAAAAACCCACCCAGGGCTTTTCCGAGGCCAGCATCGCTTCGGCAAGCTGCCGGCTCTGCTCGGCGATGAATTTCTCGGTTTCAGCCCGGGCCGCCTCGGTGGAAAGCCCCGTGCTTTCAATAAACCGGGTAATGTTGCGCCTCGGCAGCATTAAATACATCAGCAGGGCGTCCGCGTTTGGCTCCGCCATCAAGATGCGCGGAATTTCCACGAAAAAATCCATGTTGTTCTTGGTAAACGTCAAATCCACCGGGTTGTTCATGCTGGCGGTTTGGGGCAGGTACTCGGAAAGTTTCTGCCGGGTGCTTTCGGAAAGGGCGGGAAGCTCCAGGCCGCTGCGGGCGCAGGCATCTGCTGCCACCGCCCCGGGACCGCCGGAATGGGTCTGCACGATCACGCGGTTGCCTGCGGGCAGGTCGCACGTGCCCAGACACCAGCAGAAGTCAAAAAGTTCTTCAATGCTGTGGGCGCGAATTACCCCGCTTTGCCGGAAAACCCCTTCATATACCCGGTCTTCACCGGCCAGGGCGCCGGTGTGCGAAAGCCCGGCACGGCGGCCCGCCTCGGTGCCGCCGGCGTAATAGGCCACAATGGGCTTATGGGGCGCGATCTTCCGGGCGGTATCGATAAATTCCCGGCCGCGGCGGATGCTTTCGATATACAGGCTGATGACCTTCGTGTTCGGGCATTGGGCCAGGTACTCCATGCAGTCCACGATATCGATATTTGCCTCGTTTCCCACGCTGAACCCGTTGGAAAAGCCGATCCCGTACCTGCCCAGGTAGGCAAACATCTGGGTGATAAAACTGCCGCTCTGGGAAGCCATGCCGATAAATCCGGGGGGATGCTCGCAGGGCATAAAGGTTGCGTTGAGCTTTAAATGGGTGTTGACCGCGCCGATGCAGTTGGGCCCCAGAAAACGGATCCCGTATTTGTCTGCGGTCTGCTTGAGCCGGTCTTCCAGCACAGCCCCGTCCCTGCCCGTTTCCTTGAATCCCCCGGAAACCACGATGGCATACTTGATCCCCTTTTTCCCGCATTCCTCCATGACATCGGGCACAATCCGCGTGGGCAGCACCATAATGGCAAGATCCGGGGTTTCCGGCAGATCCAGCACCGACTGGTAAGCCGTGTGCCCCAGCACGGTGGTTTCGCTGGGGTGCACCGGGTATATCCGGCCTTCGTACCCCATCTGCAGAATCGAGGTAAGAATGCCAGTGCCCATTGCCGTGTACCTGTTGGATGCGCCGAAAATGGCGATGCTCTTGGGATTGGCGATTCCGTATAAGGGGGAGTCTTCAATTTTGCGCATCATTTTTGTCTTCCTTTAATACCACAAGCGCGTCAACGGCCCGCAGGCCGCCATCCAGTGTAATGATCACGGGATTGATGTCAATTTCCGCAATGCTGTCGTGTTCCAGTCCAATCCGGCCCAGGGTGCGCAGGCAGTGGACCAGGGTGTCCATGTCCGCGGCTGCCTCGCCCCGGAAGGCCTTGAGGATATCGCGGCTGCGCAGTCCTGCGGCCATGTCCCGGGCCTCGACTTCGTCAAACGGGGCGACCCGGAAAACCGTGTCATTGATGACTTCAGTGAGCACCCCGCCCAGGCCCAGCATCACGCAGGGACCGAACTGCGGCTCCCTGTGGAGGCCCAGCACCAGCTCCCGTTTTCCGGAAACCATTTCCTGGACCAGCACGCCCTCAAATGCACTGCCCAGGCGCTCGGCAATGGTGTCATATGCCCCGGTCAGGCCTGCTTCATCTTCGATATTGACAAAAACCACGCCGGATTCGGTCTTGTGCATCAAATCCGCGCCGGTTCCCTTGAGCACGACCGGGTAACCGAGCTGCCCGGCGGCATCAACAGCCGACTCCCGGCTTGTGGCCGGAATCTCCCGGGTTACGGGAATGCCGTAGGCAGACAAAAGGTTCTTGGCTTCGTGTTCGGACAATGCCCGCTGGTTTCTGGCCAGCGCCTGATCAATGATATCCATGCGTCATTCCTTTGCTGGTGTTATGCCGGTTCATACATGATGACCGGGTCCAGTCGGGCGCGCCGGATCCGGTTTTCGACTTCCAGATGCCGCAGGTGGGCAATGGCCTCGCCCGTGGCGAACCATTTCTGGGCGACCGGAAATTCGTCCCAGTTCTTTGTGCTCAGGTCCCAGGTCATTTGCGATGCCGCGTCAAAGGCATGCATGGGCGAAGATGCAGCCAGGATCTGCTCCACTTCGGCCAGCCGGTTTGCATGATGGCGCTTTAACTCGTCGATACGGCCGCGGAAATCGGTAAACAGGCTGCGGTGCCCGGGCAGGGCAAGGGCCACGTCCAGGCCGCGCACCTTGTCCAGGCTCGCCAGGTAGTCTCCCAGCGGGTTGTCGTCCTCGGACCAGCACTGGATATTGGGGGTAATATCATAAAGCACGTGGTCGCCTGCAACAAAAATCCCCCTGGCCGGCTCCCACAGGCAGGTATGCCCCTGGGTGTGGCCCGGGGTCTGGATGCAGGTAAATTCATAATCCCCCGCTACCAGCTTGTCCCCGTCGCGGAGGATGCTCAGTTCCGGCATCCAGCCGGTGCCGTACTTGAATCCGGGATGCTGGTGCAGTGCCTCGCGCAAGGCTTCTTCCGGAAACCCGCTTTTGGCGCCGTATTGAATCATGGGCTCAAATCCCTGCCAGTTTTCAATGAGCTCGCTGTCGGGCCGGTTGAAATAGATCCGCGTCTGCTCTCCGGCCAGCTCCGAGACCAGCCCGAAATGATCCGCGTGTAAGTGGGTGATAAAAAGATCCACCGAGTCCAGGCCAACACCGATTTCTGCAAGCCCTTCCATCATGGCGGTCTTACAGACATCCCGGTTCAAGCCCGTGTCAATGACGAGACTGCGCGCCTTTCCCCGGACAACATATGAATTCAATGATTTCAGCGGGCTTCCCGGCAGCGGAATCTGCAGCCGGTAAAAACCCGGATAAAGCTCTTCAGCCATGGCGGCTTCCTTTCCCAGGTTGATAAATAAAACGAGCGCTCTCTCGTTTTTTGCAAAAGCCCTATTCTACTCATCCAGAAATATTTTTCAACAGGATTCCTGTCTTTCCCGATATCGATACCGATTTTTGCGGGGGTGGATACATCCCGCAAATCAGGCCGCCGCTATCAGAACGTACTCCGGTTGACAGGACACGGGTTCCGGATATAGATATACATATTGCCCCAAATTCATACAGAACAGAGGAAACGGACAATGCCCACGGACGACGAAATTCTGGAATACCACAGCGAACCGCGGCCCGGCAAAATCGAGACTGTCCCCACCAAGCCGTGCTTGTCCCAGAGCGACCTGGCGCTGGCCTACACGCCGGGCGTGGCCCTGCCCTGCCGGAAAATCCAGGCGGATCCGAATGCATCCTACGATTATACGGACAAGGGCAACCTGGTCGGGGTCATCACCAACGGCACGGCCGTGCTCGGACTCGGCAATATCGGCGCGCTTGCCGCAAAGCCGGTCATGGAAGGAAAAGCAGTGCTGTTTAAACGCTTTGCCGACCTGGATGTTTTCGACATTGAAATCAACACGGAAGATCCCGACGAATTCATACAGACCGTCAAGGGCCTGGAACCCACTTTCGGCGGCATCAACCTGGAGGATATCAAGGCGCCGGACTGTTTTTACATCGAGGAGACCCTGCGCCGGGAAACGAGCATACCCGTTTTCCACGATGACCAGCACGGCACGGCCATCATTTCGGCGGCCGCCCTGATCAATGCCTGCCGGCTGACCGGCCGCAGACCGGAGGACCTGCGGGTGGTGGTAAATGGCGCGGGCGCGGCAGCCATTGCCACGGCCAACTTGTACATCCTGCTCGGGGTCAAAAGGGAAAACATTACGTTCGTGGACTCCCGGGGCGTGATTTACAAGGGCAGAAAACAAGGGATGAACCCCTACAAGGAGGTATTTGCCCGGGATACCCACCGCCGGAGCCTCACCGAAGCAGCCCGCGGGGCGGACGTTTTGCTGGGTTTGTCCGTAGAAGGGGCGTTTACGCCGGAACTGCTTCAAGAATTAAGCAAGGATCCCATTATCTTTGCCCTGGCCAACCCGGAGCCGGAAATCGGCTATTACGAGGCCAAAAAGGCCCGGCCGGATGCCATTATCGCCACCGGCCGATCCGATTATCCCAACCAGGTCAACAACGTGCTGGGATTTCCGTTTATTTTCCGGGGCGCCCTTGACGTGCGCGCCTCTGCCATCAACGAGGAAATGAAGCTCGCCGCGGTATACGCCCTGGCGGAGTTGCCCAGGCAGGACGTCCCGGATTCGGTGATCCGTGCCTACGGCGGCATTACCCTGACCTTCGGCCCGGAATACATCATCCCCAAGCCGTTGGATCCGCGGGTCCTGCTGAAGGTTACGCCCGCAGTGGCCGAAGCCGCAGTTCGGACCGGGGTGGCGCGCACCACCATCGGCGAGCGCAATGCCTATATTCAATCCCTGGAGGCCCGCCTGGGGCCGGAACGCGAAATCATGCGCAAGATCATCACCCGGGCCCAGCAGAATCCCAAACGGATCGTACTGCCCGAAGGCGATCACCCAGTAATCCTGCGCGCGGCGCATCATGCGGCAAGCGAGGGCATTGCCCATCCCATACTCCTGGGAAACCGGGAAACCATCGAGAAACTTGCCAATCAACTGCATGTGCCTCTGGACGGCATTGAAATCATCGATCACATGCAGAGCCCCCTTTTTGACGACTACGTGCAGAAGCTGCACATGATGCGGGCGAGAAAAGGCTGGGGCCCCGCGGAAACCCGGCATCAGCTCCAGAGCCGATTCGTCTTCGGCGCCATGATGGTCCACGAGGCAATGGTCGACGGCCAGGTTCACGGGATCAGCCGCTCCTATCCGGATTCCATCCGGCCGGTGCTCCAGGTCATCTCCCGCCGTCCCGGGGTAAACAAGGTCTCCGGCGTATACCTGATGATATTCCGGGACCGGATCCTTCTATTTGCCGATGCCACGGTCAACATCAACCCGACCTCCGAGGACCTGGCCGAAATTGCACTGCTGACCGCGGACATGGCCCGGTTTTTTGATATTGACCCCCGAGTGGCCATGCTGTCGTTTTCCAATTTCGGCGACACCCGGCACCCGGATGCCAAGCGGGTGGAAAAGGCCGTGGAGATCGCGGCCCGGCAAGAGCCCGCACTTGTCATCGACGGGGAGATGCAGGCGGATACGGCCGTGGTGGCAGATATTTTACAGACGCACTACCCGTTTAACAACCTGGGCGCACCTGCCAACGTGCTGATCTTCCCGGAACTGGCCTCGGGCAATATCGCCTACAAGCTCATGCAGCAGCTGGGCGGGGCCAAGGCGGTGGGTCCGCTGCTCATGGGCATCAGCAAACCGTTTAACGTGCTTCAGCGCGGAACGGACATGGAAAACGTGGTCAACGTGATGGCCATTACCGTGGCCCAGGCCCAGGAATATGAACGAAAGCCGTACGGCAAAGAAGCCGAGTTGCCGCTGTCCGGCTTTGAACCCGTTTGATCGGCAGCCGTAATGCAGCATTCATCATTGTCCGCAAACCACCCGGCCTGAGGCCCTGATCCTGATTCATGCAGCACTCTGACCCATACATTGAAGTGGCCGTGGCCATGCCGGTCTTCGGGACCTATACCTACGCGGTACCTCCGGAAATGACCGGGGATATCGAAGCCGGCAAACGGGTCATGGTCCCGTTTGGCAGCCGCCGCCTGACCGGGTACGTGCTCGGCCCGGACACCCGGGATGCGGGCGAGGACATCAAGGCCGTGGACGACGTCATTGATGACGAAACCCCGGTGTTTCCCGCGGAAATGATCCCGTTTTTCCGGTGGATCGCGGATTATTACATGCATCCCATCGGCGAGGTGATCAGCGAGGCCCTGCCCGGGGGCATCAACCCGGCGGAATACGCCGTGTACCATCTCACTGAAGCCGGAGAAAAAGCCATGCAGGAACCCGGGACACCGGCGGCTGAATCGGAAATCCTGCGCGTGCTCAAGGACACCCCCTGCCGGCAGGCGACCCTTTGCCGTAAAACCGGGGAGAACATTTCCCACAGCCTGCTGCAGAAAATGGTCCGCCGGGGATGGATCGAAAAGGAACAGAAACTGCACCGGCCGGCGGTGCGCACCCGGACCGAGCGCTGCGCGGAAATCGCCTGCGAAAACATCCCGGAAAATCATTTGTCCGAGCAGAAATGCCGGATTCTTTCGCACCTGCAGGAAACCGGGCAGACCCCGGTACGCGCGCTAAAGGAAATCCTGCCCACGGCAGCAGCCCATATCCGGGAGCTGGCCAAACAGGGGTATGTGCGCCTCCGGCAGCAGGAGGTGTACCGGGACCCCTTCGGCGACCCCGTGACCCCGGATACCCCGCCCCGCCTGACAGCCGAGCAGCAGCAAGTGATGCGGGAAGTCATCGATGCCATGCAGTCCGGTTTTTGCGCCTATCTGCTGGCCGGGGTTACGGGCAGCGGCAAAACCGAAGTCTACATGCAATTGGCTGCAGCCGCGCTGGAACGAAATCGCACCGCCCTGATCCTGGTGCCCGAGATTGCCCTGATATCCGAGATTGAACGGCGCTTTCGCGCGCGTTTCGGCGCGTGCGTGGCCGTACTCCACAGCGGCCTTTCCGCAGGCCAGCGGTTTGACCAGTGGATGCGCATCGCCCGCGGGGCGGCACCGGTGGTCATCGGCGCGCGCTCCGCGGTGTTTGCACCGCTGTCATCCCCGGGCCTGATCATCGTGGACGAGGAACACGACACCTCTTATAAACAGGAAGGCCGGCTCCACTACAATGCCCGGGACATGGCCGTGGTGCGCGCCAAACTCTCGGATGCCGCGGCAGTGCTTGGATCGGCCACCCCCTCGGTGCAGTCCGTGTACAACGTGGCTGCCGGCAAATTCCGGGAACTCAACCTTACCCGCCGCATCCGCAGACAGGCCATGCCCGAAGTGCAGGTGGTGGATCTCCGGCAGCACAAGGAGCGCAAGGGCCACCGCCGGTTTTTCACCCCGGAGTTAGACGCCGAAATCCGGTCCACCCTGACCCGGGGCGAGCAGGTGCTGCTGTTTTTAAACCGGCGGGGTTTTGCCAGCTACCCGGTGTGCGCCCAGTGCGGCGAGGCACTGAAATGCCGCCACTGCGACGTCACCCTGACCCTGCACAAAAAGGCCAACACCTACAAGTGCCACATGTGCGGGTATTTCCGGGCCGCGGCTTCCAAATGCGACACGTGCGGCTCGGCTTCGATCAAGCAGCTGGGCATGGGCACCGAAAAAATCGAGGAGGCAGTGCGCGCGCTTTATCCCGAGGCCCGGATGGCGCGCATGGACAGGGACACCATCAACCGCAGGGGCACACTGCTGAAAATCTTAAAGGACCTGCGGGAGCAGAAAATCGACATCCTGATCGGCACCCAGATGGTGGCCAAGGGGCACGATTTTCCCAACATCACCCTGGTGGGCATCATCTGCGCGGATCTTTCCCTGTCGTTTCCCGATTTCCGCGCAGGAGAAATGACCTTCCAGGTGCTGGCCCAGGTGGCCGGCCGGGCCGGCCGGGGTACTGCCCCGGGAAAAGTGGTGCTGCAGACCTACAGCCCGGATCACTTTGCCATTGAATCGGCACAAGCCCAGGATTTCATGGCGTTTTACAACCGGGAGATCAAGTTCAGAAAATCCCTGCAGTACCCGCCGTTTGCCCGCATGACTCAGCTCAAAATCTCCGGCCGGGACAAGACCAAAACCCGGCAGCAGGCAGAAGACCTGGGCCGGCTGTGCCAGCAGCTTCAAAAAAGCGAAAACGGAAATTTCCGGTCCGTCCAGATCCTCGGCCCCATCGAATCCCCGGTCACCCGGATTGCCGGCAGATACCGCTGGCAGATCCTTCTCAAATCCCAATCCGCAGATGCGGTCAAGGGCCTTTTGCGCCGCCTGGTGGCCGACAACCCGTCCCTGTTTGCCGCCCGCGAGGTCCACACCGCAATCGACGTGGATCCGTTTTTCATGATGTAGGGGACGGGCGAATCCCGACCCGCTAAAGGCAGGCCCCTGTGATTGACGGGATACAGGGCGGACACACAGGCCCGGGGCGGACACACAGGTCCGCCCCTACAATTATGGTTTTGTGCCCCTTTGGGTTCAGGCCTTTGTTTCGGCCCGCACCTGCGTGTTTGCCCTGCTGTACCGGAAACTCGGGTTAAAATTATACTATATTATCTACTATCATTATGAATTATATAAAACAATCAGCTATTGCAGAAGATAGAATTGAAATTTGTTATTTTCTATTGCGCGCAACATGATTAAACAGATCCGTCAACGACAGCCGAACGCGGGATGATTATTTTGATTCTTTAAAACGCGTGTGCTATGAAATACATCGTATACTCAACTGTCACCTGACGTCATCTTTTGACGGTTTCGTAAAAGTCTTAAAAATATTTATACCCATCAAGCAACTAAAATACAACATTTTGATTTTACTTAAATATTTAATCACTTAAAACTTAACACTGTCT
>JAGXKN010000021.1 GCA_018335195.1 Desulfobacterales bacterium | reverse complement strand
ATGTAACCATCCTTGATATATTTTTATGACAAAATTGATCTGTAATTTATGAAAAAGCCAAGCCAAATGTGTAATTGGGACGGAAAGTCACGGGTCTTTTCGGTACTGGTTTTTGATTGTTTCGGTTTAAAGACAGGCGGACTGCTATTTAGATGGAGCAGTTCGGCTTTTTGTAGGTATGGGAAGTCGGGCCTATAATCATTGTCTGGAAGCGATAATGGGGCTAGAACGACTCCATTAAAATCAGACCCGAAAATAGGGGGAGGATAGGTCATGATATTCATGGATCATTATCGATTTAAAGAAGGCAATGCACAGAAAGCGATCAACAAAAGGCTGACAAAAGACATTGATATGCCGGAGGTAACAAAGATTATCCGTGATCCTTTTGAGTGTAAGATCATATTTACCATTGAAAGGCGGAGAAATCGGATTGCTCATAGACGCTGCAATGAATCGAAGTGTTTGCTGTGGAAGTTATACTGACCTGCCTTTTTGATTTTATATCAGTTGATATGTTCTGAATTAAAAGTGCACTTCTTGCCACGGAATGGAATATTCCCAAACCTCCAGAAATTTGCACCTTGAATCTGCCAATGTGCTCCGGGCTGAAATTCGCCTTACTGGAGGGGCATAGCCGTTTTTGGAGAGGCGAAAAATTTTTTAAGAGATCTGCCAAAAATATTTGACACTCCGGTTTTTTGGGAGCATATAAAAAGTATGATAAAGCCAAACCAATCGTAAGATTGGGACGGAAAGTCACGGGTCTTTTCGACGCTGAGCTTTCTTAAAATTCGATAAAGATAGCCGGATTGCCAACTACTTGTTGCAGTCCGGCTTTTTTTTTGGATCCTGTTGGTTGGGTCGGGCAGTTTTCTGTTCTGTGCTGTATCGCAGGCATTCCGGCCAGAAGAGGATGTGTGGACTCTGTCCCCCTGATGGATCGGCTCAGGAATCGTTTTGGAATCAAAACAGTCTTCATAATGGCCTACAGGGGGTTGATTAGTCGTGAGAATCTGAAAAATCGCAGGGAGCGTGGCATCTCGTATATCCTTATTCAAAAGCAAGGGGGTTCTTATGCGCCAAGTTGTGTACGTTGTTGCGGGTTTAGTGTTTTTGACTATCGTCTACTTATTGACTTGGCCCGTACCGATTGACCCATTGGCTTGGAATCCTCCTGAAAACCCTGGGTTTTCCGGTCCCTATGCCATGAATAATCGATTAGCCAAGGCTGAAATTTTTACGCTCCCTTCCTCGCAAGGACCCGAGGACACTGCACTTGGCAGTGATGGCAGGATTTATTCAGGTCTTGCTGACGGGTCGATCGTACGTTTTTCACTCGAAAACATTGATACAATTGAAACCTTAGTTAATACAGGTGGCCGGCCTTTAGGCTTGAAGTTCCACAATGACCGCCTATATATTGCGGATGCTTTCAGGGGCCTAATCTATATTGACAGTGCAACATCTGACGGTAATCACAAAGTTGAATTGGCTGCAGACAAAATTAATGGCGAACCGATGCTTTTTGTGGATGATCTGGATGTTGCCGAAGACGGCACAGTATGGTTTTCCGATGCCTCTACTCGGTTCGACCTGCACGACAACATTCTTGACTACATGGAACATAGACCAAGCGGTCGCCTTATTTCCTGGAACCCAGAAACGTTTGAAATCCAAGTGCATTTAGAAGGGCTTGCGTTTGCAAACGGTGTTGCCTTAGGGCCAGATGACTCATACATACTGATTAACGAAACAATGCGTTATCGTATTACTCGCTACTGGCTTAAGGGGGAAAAAGCAGGACAAGAAGAAATTTTTGTGGAGAACCTTCCAGGTTTTCCCGATAATTTGTCCTATAATCACAATGGCCTTTTCTGGGTTGCTTTGGTATACCCGCGAGAGAAAAAAATTGACAGCCTTTTGCCCAGACCTTTCTTGCGTAAAATTATCATGCGTCTGCCAGAAGCACTACGGGCTAGCGAACCGGAACCCATGGCCTGGGTTATCGCCCTTAATTATAATGGTGAGGTGGTTCACAACCTGCAGGATCATACAGGCCGCTATCATACGACCACCAGTGTGAATGAAGTTGACGGCTACTTGTGGCTCGGAAGTCTTACAGCGACAAGCGTGGCCCGAATTGCAGCACCAGAATAAGGGATTGTTTAAAAATAAGCTGCTTCAAAATTATCAGTATCATAGCCAATAGAATACAACCGATTCTATTGATCGAGAATAGCGTTTCTCGTATATGTCAAAATCGCCCGTCCCGGGTTCCACATTGAAAACGATAGTTTGCAATATGCCCGGAATCGGACTTTTGAAGGGCATAGCCGCATTCTCCCTTTCGGGTTATCACAACGAAATGAAAATTATTTTAAAGACCTGCCAAAAATATTTGACACCCCGGTTTTTTGGGAGCATATAAAAAGTATGAGAAAGCCAAACCAGTCGTAAGATTGGGACGGAAAGTCACGGGTCTTTTCGGTAGCGCTTTTCATCGTTGATTCGGTTTAGAGATAGCCGGACTGCCATTTATTAGTGGTAGTTCGGCTTTTTTATGCTGGCTTATCAAACATCAGTCACCAAAGGGAGAACAGGTCATGATCTAATTAAGCGCGATATTGATCTGCCAATTATCAAAGGACGTGAAATCATGATCCAACAGAAATCGGTATCCGGGTGTAAGGCAGATAGGTATCAACCGAATGTACTCTTCTTACATGCGCTTCGCAGTCGGGGCAATGAGGAGTAATCAAAATTCTGCATTAGCAGGAGGCTAAAATGACGAATCAGTTCAATGGCGCGGTTGCCATTACAAAATATGATGACTCGATAGGCGCTCTTCAGAAGGGAATTGACTTAATCGGGGGGCTTGAGGATCTGAATCCAAGCGACAATATTTTGATAAAACCAAACATAGTATGGAGTCTCGGAGGTGCAGCGCCCAAATATGGATTGATTACGACCACTCGGCTTATAGAAGACATTATTATTCTTTTAAGAGAAAAAGGTTGCAGGAAAATTTCCATTGGTGAAGGCAGCCCAGTGAATAAAGAACTTGGTGCAAACACATTAAAAGGTTTTTCCTGGTCTGGCATAGGAAAGATCGCCAAGAAGCATGATGTAAAACTAGTTGATTTTAATGATGCCCAAGTCCAAATCAAATTAGGAAAGAAGCATGTTGACGTAGCTCGCTCTGCTGTCGAATCTGATTTCTTAATTAATGTCCCTGTCCTTAAGACCCATGCAATGACAAAAGTCTCTTTAGGCATGAAAAACCTCAAGGGCTGCCTATCGATGAAATCCAAGAAGAAATTTCATATGCTTGATCTGGATGAGATGATCGCCCTGTTAAATACAAAGATTAAGCCCAAGTTAACTGTAATTGATGGAATCTATGCTATGGAAAAGGGACCTTTACCGTCGGGTAGGGCCCACCGCATGAACTTGCTCATAACCGGAAGAGATGTCTTTACTTGTGATATAGTTGGTTCATCCGTTTTAGGTATTGATCCGGCCACCGTGGAGCATCTCTTGAAATTTTCAGGAATTAGCGGGAAACCCATTGAGACGGAATCAATTTCTGTTCTGGGGGAAAGAATTCAGGACGTATGCGGATCACTCGAATGGCAGTCGGATCTGGAAAGTATATATCATTTGGCAGATATGGGAATTACAGTGCAATGGCCAGGCAACCGTTTTTGTACCAACTGTGTAATTTGTGCCGGAATTACTTTTTCCTGCTTCTGTAAAGACAACTTGGGAGTTAAGATACCTCCACTCGAAGTTTGTTTTGGACCTGATGTTAAGGCGAAGGAAAATTCAGAAAAAGTTCTGTTAATTGGTGACTGCGCTGTTCGATCCAACAGGTCTCGCAAGGATGCAATCAAAGTTGAGGGATGCCCGCCAAAAATATTCGAAGCAATGACGACATTGATGGATAACACCTTGGGGAAAAGAAGGGTAAAAAAGATTCTCGCAACCAGATTCCTTAAAGTATTATTAAGTAAATATGGTTTATATAAAGAAAGATTTCCTACCCAATTCCCATACAAGAAGCCGGATTTCAGCCCAAAACATTTTTAGTATTTTGTAACCAATGAGATTAACAGAAATTTTTCATCTCAATTATTTGTTTGAATCATGGAGATTCCTGGGGCTAAAGCCCCTTAAATAGCTTTCCCGTCGATTTTCTCTACGAATAATGCAAGAGCCTATAGATAAGGCACTTCAAATTTGCAACATACTTGCCATGGAATGGAATATTCCTGAACCTCCTGAAATCTGCACCTTGCTTGCCACTGTCCGCTCCAAGGCAAAAACAATTTTTGCCCACATTGAATTTGACAATCTTCTTTGGCCGAGAATCGCATTACTGAAGTTCAACAGCATGTTGCAGTGGTCCGGAAAACTGGTTGTTTAGCGGCGAACCGGGCGCATATCATTGAATGCACCTGGGAGAGCTACAGACTGCAATAGGCAATGAAAAAACAGAAAAGAAGCTGAGCGGTATCAGTGCCCGGCCGGGCACTGATACCGGTTCCCCAAGCCTTAACCGATGGTGGTTAAATTTGCGTTATCACACCTGGATTTGGGTTGTCAGAACGAATAGTCCCGAAAGGCTTCAAAACCACCGGAACTCAAAGATAAACCATTGGGACCGGAAAGCCTTGATCAGTCTGTTAAAGCCGGTAGAGTTTCCTGGTGCGGAGATTGACGGGGCTGGCGCATTGCGCGAGGACCGGGGTCAGCTCTTGCCAAACCGGATAACAGGAAAAACGCTTTCGCGGACGTCGCTGTGCAGCTTCAGGCTTTCTGGTACAGCGGCGACATGCTACGCAGGGTTTTGACCACGCCCGCCAGCGAAGCCAGGAATTTGTCGATATCCGACCGGGTGTGGTCGCTTCCCCAGGACACCACCAGGGTGCCCTGGGCATCGGCATGGCTCAGGCCCAGGGAAAGCAGCACGTGGGAAGCCCGCAGGGATCCCGTGGCGCAGGCCGATTTCGTGGCCACCGCCAGGTTTTCCTCGTCGAGCATCAGCATCACGCTTTCGCCCTCAATGTATTTCAGGGAAATATTGAGCAGATTGGGAAGGCTGTGGGCCGAGTCGGTGTTGACAATGTATTCGTCGATGTATTCGGGCAGTTGTTCTGCCAGGTAATCCTTGAGTGCCTGCATCTGCCCGATCCGTTCATCCATGTGCTGCATGGCAAGTTCCGCGGCCTTTGCCATCCCGATGATGCCGACCAGGTTTTCCGTGCCGCCCCGCTTGTTGTTTTCCTGCACCCCGCCGTCGAGCAGCGGGAAAATCCGGGTGCCGCGCCGGATATACAGCCCGCCAACGCCGGTGGGCCCGGAAAACGGGTTTGAGGCAAAGCTGAGCAGGTCCACGTTGAGCTTTTCCACGTCCACCGGCACCACGCCCACGGAATCCACCGCATCACAGTGAAACAAGACCTTTTTTCTGCGGGTTACCGCCCCGATTTCCTCAATGGGCTGGATGGTGCCGGTTTCATTGTTGCTGTGCATCACGGAAACCAGGATGGTCTCGTCTGTAATGGCATCTTCCACGGCCCCGGGATCAACCCGGCCAGCAGCGTCCACGGGAAGCGAGGTCACCTTGAAGCCCTGGTTGGAGAGCCTTTTTATGCTCCTGATTACTGCATTGTGCTCGATATTGGTGGTGACGATGTGGTTGCCCTTCTCCCGGTTGGCCAGGGCCGTACCCTTAATCGCGTGATTGACGGACTCGGTCCCCCCGGAGGTAAACACGATTTCCTTGGCATTGCCCGCATTGAGCAGATCCGCCACCTGCTGCCGCGCATCCGCGAGTTTTTCCGCGGCCTGCTCCCCGGCCTTGTGCTGGCTGGAGGGATTGTGCAGATCGCCGTTGATCGCATCGATCATCACCTGTTTGACTTCAGGCAGCAACGGGTTAAACGATATCCGGTCCAGATTAATGAAGCTCATCAAAAGCCCCCTTTAATAATAAAATCCGAAAAATTGATACCTAAATTGAGCGTTTCAGATTTTTAAAATAGAAATGGATGTTATCCTTTCAAATCAACTGCTTTTAAAAATCTGAAACGCTCAATTTAGGTGATATGAATACACGTTTTGCCCATAACCGGCAAAGTGAAGCCCGCGGACCTGAAAATACTTCAGTGTTCTTCTGTCAGATCCCGCTGGCAGGCTTCGCAGAATTCCGCTGCCTCGCCGAGTTCCACGTCACAGTACGGGCAGTAACAGGTCTCTCCATCGCCGTGCTCGTGCTTTTCCTGCCTTTCCTCAGGCTCGCGCGTCACGCCGGCCTTTTTGTCCTCGTAATTCTGAATGGCCATATGCAGCGCATCCGCCCCCAGGTTGGAGCAGTGCAGCTTGTTCTTGGGCAGTCCCTCCAGGGCTTCGGCCACGTCCTTGTTGGTGATCTCCCGGGCCTCAGCAATTTTTTTCCCCTTGGCCAGCTCGGTGAGCATGCTCGAAACCGCAATGGCCGATCCACACCCAAAGGTCTGGAACTTGATATCGGCAATCTTTTCGTCTTCATCAACTTTCAGATAAATGGTCATCATGTCGCCGCACAGCGGGTTGCCGACCTCGCCCACGCCGTCGGCGTCTTCGATGACCCCCACGTTTCTCGGATTTTTGAAATGATCCATCACGACCTGGTTATACATGGCGCTTTCCTCCACACGCTCGGCGTTTGTCTGGTTGTGTTTTTTAAACAACGTCCATTCCGGAATGCATTCATTCCCGGATATGTACTAGAATAAGCATACAGCATGCTTTGTAAAGTAATCTGAATTTTCCATCCGCAAATTGCTTGACCGCCCCGAAAGCACTATTATTTTAGAACTAGAACCATTTATTGATTTTCCTGTTTTTCCACCACACCCGCACACATCCCCGGCTGCCACGGAACCTGCCCGGACACGGGACTTTTGAGCAAACCGCAAGGCCGAAACGGCTTGCTTTTTCCAAACCCGTTTCATCAAGGAGGGGGAAAATGAAACAACGGAACATGAATTACGAGACCCTTTTGAAGGTGGCAGGCGCCATTTCCCATTCCAAGGACCCCGAAGAGGTCGTGCTCCTGGCAGTGGAAAGCATTACCCGGGCCCTGGATGTCAAGGGAAGCGCCGTCCTACTGATCAACCGGGACAACAAGGAACTGGAGGTAGCCGCTTCTTTCGGGCTGAGCGACGAATACATCAACAAGGGACCGCTCAGCGCCATGAAATCCATTGCCGAATCCCTGGAGCAGGGGCCGGTGGCCATTTCCGACGTCTCCGACGATCCCCGGATTCAATATCCCCAGGCGGCTCAGAAGGAGGGCATCGCCTCCATCCTGTCGGTGCCGATAATGATCGGGGGGCACACCATCGGAGCGCTGCGGGTCTACACGGCCGAAACCTGGGAATTTACCATGGAGGACGTGAATTTTGTCCAGGCTGTCGGGAGCATCACCGGCATGGCCATAGACATGGCACGTCACTACAAGGGAATGAAGCACAGCATCGACGTGCTCAAGGCCATGCGCGATCCCCGGAAACGCAAAGGCGGGGAACAATCCATGCAGGGATCTGCGTGAAATAATTTCGCCCGATCCGGATACCGGGCATTGATTTCCGGGCCGCAGCTGTGATACCCAGTCAGTATCAATTTACTGCTTTGATACGAATTTTACAGGGGATGTTTCCATGCTGAAGTTTCTGCCCGGTCCGGTGAGGGGTACCATTGCGCTGCTGCTGTATACGGCCAACACCGTTGGCGGAGTTACCACGCTTCTGCCGTTTATGCTGATAAAAACCCTCACCCCGCATGAAGGCCTCCGCCACCGGCTCACCCGGGTGCTCACGGCCATTGCCTGGGTATGGATCGAGATCAACAGCGCCATTCTGTGGCTGACCCAGGATATTGCATGGGACGTGGCAGGACTCGAAGGATTTAACCCGAAATCCTCCTACCTGGTGATCAGCAATCACCGTTCCTGGGCCGATATCCTGGTACTGCAGCATTTGTGGAAACACCGCATCCCGTTTCTCAAGTTTTTTCTCAAAAAGGAGCTGATCTGGGTTCCGCTGCTGGGCATTGCCTGGTGGGCGCTGGATTTCCCGTTCATGAAGCGCTATTCCAAAGAATTTGTCAAAAAGCACCCGGAACTCAAGGGAAAAGACATGGAAACCACCCGCCGGTATTGCGAAAAATTCAAAAAATCGCCGATCTCGGTGATCAACTTCCTGGAAGGCACCCGTTTTGACCCGGAGAAAAAGCGGCAGCAGCAGTCGCCCTACCGGCACCTGCTGCTGCCCAGAGCCGGCGGCACCGCCGTGGTCCTCTCCGCAATGGGACAGCACCTGGAGGCGATCATTGACGTCACCATCGTGTACCCGAAAAACGAGGCGCCCCTGCCGTTCTGGAATTTTCTCAAGGGCGAGATACCGGAGGTGACGGTACGCGCCCGCAGGCTGGAGATCCCGGGGCAATTCGTGGGCCGCGATTATGAACAGGACACCGAATTTCGGGCGCAGTTCCGCGAGTGGATCAATGCGCTCTGGGCGGAAAAAGACCGGCAGATCGCGGCGCTTTTGGAAAATGATGAGTGATGGGTGATGAGTTATAAGGGATAAGAAGGGGGATCTATCATGGAGCCGAATTCGAATCTGAAAACCGATTTTGTATTCAGCGATTTTCTGGCATGGACCCTTTTGGCCCTGATTCCGGTGTTGACGGCTGTCTATGTCATCTCCAGGAGCTCGATTGCCTGGACGGTAATTTATCTCGTCGTAATGGCCGCCTGTTTTGCCGGCATCGTGTACCGATTTTTCTGCACCCATTGCCCCCATTACAAAAACAGCGGCCGGACCACCAAGTGCATCTTCCTGTGGGGCGTACCCGCGTATTTTGAACCGCGGCCCGGGCCTTTGGGGTTTTTTGACAAGTTCATGGTGTTTCTGGGTTTTTTGATCGCCGTGGCCTTCCCGGTGTACTGGCTGACAGCCAGCCTGCTACTGCTGTTGATATACGCCATTTCATGGATCGTGATCGCGGCTTTTCTGTATAAATACGAATGCATCCGCTGCATTCACAGGGACTGCCCCATGAATCGGGTCCCGCAACAGCCGGAATCATAACGGGGAATTTGTGGTTTTCATGATAAAATTCTTACCGAATTTCTGCGCAAAAAAGGCAAGCCCCGGGACCTGGACCAAGTAGGCAATGATTAGGACAAACATCACCGTGGCCCCCTGGTCCACTGTAAACGAAGAAAGTGCAATGGCAATGGCAATGTTGATATGCCTTGCCACAGAGGTATAAACCAGCACCAGTGCCTTTTTGCTGTCAATCACCTCCCTGCTGACAAGCTGCTTCATCCAGAAAACCGAAGCCGCATACATCAAGGCATAATATAGGATCACGGGAATCACCGCAAAAACCAGGACCCTGTAGTTTTCCAGAAGCATGGCGTTTCTTTCCTGGGACATGACAAGGAAAATCAAAACCAGAAGCCCCGCCCCGGATACCATGCCGATGTTTGGCTGGATTTTTGACGAAAAAAAGGCATTCCCCTTGAACTTTATGATCAGTTTTCTTAAAAATCCTCCGATTATCAGGGGGATAAAAAATACCATAATGATGTTTCGCACAATCATGAAGGTGTTGATTTCAATGAACTGGTCTGCAAGGAGCGGAAATATCAGGGGCAATCCGATAAAAGCGGCAAAAAGAATATTCAGCGGCGTAAGATAAAGTGCGGTGGCGAGATTTGCATTTGAAAACGATGTCCAGGCCATGCTCATGGAACTGGTGGGGATAAGGGAAATGAGGATAAGCCCTGTAAACAGCAGCGGCTGATCCCTCAAAAACAAGGAGCCTGCCCCAAAAGCAATAGCAGGGGAAATCAGAAAATTCAGGACAATGCTGCAGAACACGGGCCTGGGCTCTCTGAAGTGCTCAAATATCTCCCAGAAATCCGTGTTAATCATTACGGGAAAAATCACGAAAGCCACGACAATAAAAATCAAATACGCTTTCGGCGTATTGAATCCGCCCAGGAAATATACGTTTACAAGCCCGGCCAGAAGTACGCAAACGATAAAATAGTGAAGGTGCTGCTTCAAAAACATCCGCATTTTTCCCCTGCTTTCCAATTTATATGGAGGCATCAAAACCCTTGAGCGGATAAACCGTGGCTTTCTCCCGCACCCCTTTCAGCTGGAGGGAAAAGGGGGTTGCAACGCTCAGCTTCCCGGCCAGCAGGTTGTAGACCGGCTCGGATATCACGATTCCGCCGCCTTCTGCCTCGGCCTGGATGCGCTGGGTCATGTTTACCGCCAGGCCCACGATCCCGTACTTGGCCCTTGTCGATGACCCGATGTTTCCAACCACCACCTGCCCGGCATGAAGCCCTATGCCGGTTTGCATCTCCGGCAGTCCCTGCTGCCTGAGATGCCGGTTAAAAGGACTCATGGTGCGCTGCATTTCCAGGCTGCATTGCACTGCGCGCGCTGCCGCCGGCTCGATGTCACTTTCATGGGGATCAAAAAACACCAGTACGCCGTCTCCGTAGAAATCCACGATAATGCCCTTATATTGCCGGATCACCTCGATCATGTGCGAAAAGTAATCATTTAACAACCGAATTGTGGCCTCCGGGCTCAAGGATTCGGAAACAGCGGTAAATCCCCGGATATCCGACATTAAAATGACCACCTCGCGTTTTTCGCCCCCCAGCCGGCGGGCTTCGGGACGCTTCATGAGCTCATGGGCCACCTCCCGGTCCACGTAACGGCCAAAGGTCTCCCGGATAAAATCCCGCTCCCGAAGCCCCTCGACCATCTCGTTGAAACCGGTCTCAAGCTGCCCGATTTCATCGGCCGAGGTTTCGGGGAGCCTTTCGGGATATTTCCCGTCCGCCACCTCCCTGACCGCCCGGGAGATCCTGCCGACCTGGCGAACCAGCCGGCCGCCGACAAGCTGGATGAGCAGCAGCGTAAAGGCGATGCAAATCCCTGCGGCAACAGCATAATAAAACCGGAATTCAATGATCGGCGCCAGGATTTCCCGTCCCGGCGCATACATGACAAGCACCCACGGGGCGCGCTCGAGGCGGTAAAAACCGCCCACCATGTGGGGCGGATGACCGGATCCCAGGTGGGTGCCAAAAGGCGATTCCTGCATTTTTTCAAGCAGGGCCGTCTCCATGGGATCGCCGGTTGCCCCGAGCTGCTCTCGCTTCTCCATGGCGGCGCTGTGCGCCAGGTATTGTCCGCTTTCGTCCACCAGGCAGACCTGATTGCTCTGCCACCATCCCAGTTCCTTGATATCCTGCATGAGATGATCAAAGCGCACCGACACCGACAGCCTGCCCACCAGACCGCCGTCTTCGTTTCTGAGTTCCGAGACCAGGGTCACGGTTTCCGCATTTTTGCCGGCATCGTATCGCGGCCCCGTGACCCTGGAAATCTCGGCATGATGAAAACGCATCCGCAGTTTCCGGCTCATTTGATCCGCGTGCATTCCGGCGCGATCCGGCCGGCGGGGATTGTCCGCCCATTGCAGCTCCACCTCCGCCACCCCGTCAAGTCCCTCGATCCGGCTTAAAATAAACTCCCGGGCTGCCGGATCGTCGCTTCTTGGCCCGGTTGCATGGAACATCTGTATCCAGTCAATCGGTCGCCCCAAACGCATATCCATATAATGTGCCGCGCGCTCGAGCTTGAGAATTGCGCCTTCCTGCCACTGATCAAGAAGCATGCTTCTGGCATATATAAATCCGGCAGTTCCCGCTGCTGCAAGAAGCAGTGCCACCGGGATGATCAAAAAAACCGCCAGGCGCTTTTTCAGACTGTTAATCATCGGCAGGAACCGCGTAGGTTTCAACGGGCGACATATGGCCCTTCACCTCGTAGACGCCTTTTTCGCGCAGCGGAAAGTCACCGCGCAGCATATCCCGGGTTTCCCGGGCGATCAGAATATCACAGTCAAGCTCCTTGGTAAGTTCCTGTATCCTAGAAGCCCGATTGACCGTATCCCCGATCAGGGCATAGGCGGGATGGTCCCTGCTGCCGGTATTTCCGGCCAGCACAGGTCCGGAGCAAATGCCCACCCCGTGGCGGAAAGGCAGGCTGCCTTCCAGCCGCCTTTTTTCATTGAGCTCTGCCAGCCCCCGGCGCATCCGCAAGGCTGCCGAAACGGCTTTATCCGCGTGATCCTCGACTTCCAGGGGAACACCGAATACCGCCTCGAGCTCATCTCCAACAAACTGCAGGACAAGCCCGTCATTGGCCCGGACCGCCTCCTCCATCTTTGTGAAGTACTCGCGCATGCTCAGGATCACGTCTTCCGGCGCATTGGACTCCACATACTGGGTAAAATCCCGCAGATCGACAAAAAGCATGGTGGCCGTCTTTTTTTCGCCGTCCAACGGAATCTCGCCGGACAGGATCTTGTCCCGGATCTCGGGCGTCACATATCTGCCAAAGGATTCCCGGACGCGCTCGCGCTCGGCCAGCCCCTGGATCATCCGGTTGCCGGCATCTGCCAGCAAGCCGAGCTCGTCATTGGACACAACCCGAATCCGCCGGGTGAAATCGCCCTTTTCCACGTTTTCCACCACATCGAGCATGGCATTGATGGGCTCGGTCAGGGAGCGTCCCACCAGGCGGTTGAGCCGGAAGCCGATCACCACGAAAATCGCGCACAGGACCAGGGTAAAGAAAAAAATGTCAAAAACGAGCTGGCGGGAAAACCCCGGTGTGCCCATCACATCCCGCAGAACAAAGCCCAGGGTCACCACCAGGATCAGCATCGGGGTCAGGGTCCCCGCCAGGTTGAGCAGCCGGATCCGCCGCATCACATCAACCCGGAGCGCGCCGGGCACTTCGGTTAATCCGCCCTCCGGAAATACCAGGGGAATGGACACGTGCCGGGTATAGCTTTCCACGATAAAAAACGACAGGCAGGCCGTGATCAGTCCGATCATCACGGAACGAAAAAAAAGAAGGGAGACGATCTTGACATCCATGGGGAATAGCGCAAAAACCCAGGAAGAGCTGATCAACGCAACAGGGACAAGGATATAGACCGCAAGGTTGGCGGCAGCCAGTAGGATCGGCAGATTCAGGACCCTTCTTTTGATCTGCTCTTCGCTGTATTTGTCACACTGCTGCCCCCGGGCCCGGGCGGAAAGAAAAGCGCAAATCGGGCACTGAAAATAGTACTGAAGCATGGCCACTGCCAGCAGAATAAACGGGAAAAGTGTAATCAGGTAATGCCCGGCCCCGTTTTCCAAAAGCGCCCGGCCGACCCAGGCCGAAGTCATGGGGGTAAAGAAATTCAGGACCAGGATGATGGCAAAGCCCAGCAGGTTGGCCGCAATATTGCGGAAATAGAGGCCGAAATAAATCCGCCAGCGGGGAAACGCTTCGTTTTGAAGATCAGGCTGCATGTTCTCCACCTCCGCCCGGGGCCGGCTTGACATTGCCCAGACCCTCAAGCCGGAACTGCTTTTTCCGGCTGTATGCTTCAATTATCCGCACGGCTTCTGCGTTGCGCTTTTGCTGCGCCCCGGAGATTTTTGCCCGAAAGCCCAGGTAAAACGGCCCCAGGAAGCTCGGCTCGCCGCTGTATTGCTCGTGAATCACCGTGCGCGGATGGGCGTAAAGCCAACGAAGCTGCAGCGATGTCATGGAGCGCTCCGGCATCTGATCGAAAAACCGTTCAAGTTCCCGCAGGTCCTGTTCAACCAGGTTGCCCCAGCCCAGGATGAGGTTGCCGTTGACCCGGATGCCTGCATTGCCGCAAATGCGCAGGGTTTCCAGAATATCGGCACAGGTGATTCCCTTGTCCATGTATGCGAGCATGCGATCCGAGGGAAATTCTATGCCGATGCCCATTGTCAGTTCCGGCAAAACGGTTTCTTCCTGCGCAACCACCCGGGCCAGGGCCCGGTTTTCGGCCTTTGCGCAGCGCATGAACGTTCTGTATTCCAGATCGCTGCGAACAGGCAGGCCGGGCAAAACCTCCCGGATATATCCGGGCGTCATCGAACCGGTATTGAGCCGGACGATTTTTCTGCCCGGATGTTCGAGCTCGGAAAACTCGAATCCCATGTATCTGCGCTGCCGGAACAGCTCCCTTGGAGCCTCCTTGATGTTGCAGTAAATGCACCGGCCCCAGTAACAGCCGTTGTCCAGGGTATAGGAAATATAGACAGGCGCGTCGGCCGGCAAAATTTGATCGGGTATCGACAGCTTCCACTTGCCGGAAAAATCGGGAACCCCGAAGAACTGCTCCACGCTTTTGCCGGTAATTGTCAAGTTTTGCGGCAGGGTGGCGTTTTTGCGCATATCGAAATACAGGGGCTCCCATTGACTGCTACACCCGGCCCGTGCAGCGGCCACCGGACCGCCGACCACAAAGGAAATCCCAGGGTACATCTGCGCCCAGACATAAGCCTGGTACAAATGATTGATATAAGAGGCACTCACATAGACCGTGCCCCGGGTGATTGGCAATTCCCGGCTGGTGTAGGTTTCTTCTTTGTACCATTTGTCACTTTCGGGCTCATGGACCACCCAGTGAAAATCCCCGCGGCTTTTGCACAGGTCCCACACATCGGAAAACCCGTTTGCCAGGTCCCAGTAGCCCCGCCGGGAGCGGCTCAAAAATTGTATGAACAACACATCCTGCATGGTTACTTACTCCTCGGAAAGTTTTTTTCGAATCTTTTGTACCAGGTCGGTTCGGCCCTGTTTTTCCAGAAGCGGCAGCAGCTCGATGTAAAACGGCTCCCTGTGGCGGATGTTGATTTTAAATGCGTCAAACATCTCCGGTGTCACGTCGTCTTCCACAAAGGCCCGGGTCCGGTGCAGGGCGTTGATGGCCACCAACCCGGTCATGGTGCGCACGCACTTCTCGCACCGGCCGCAGTTGAGCCGGTCTTCCACATTGGCCAGGCACACCCGGAAATTCTGGAACCCGGGCTCCCAATCGGCCACGATTTTCAATTTTTCCAGCCGGCTCCATGCCGCGTCCCGGTGCCGGATGTGCAGATCAAAACTGCCGTATTCCGGGTCAAGCATGGGGTGGGAGCCGCACGGCGCCAGATTTTCCAGGTCATAGGAGGATGCAATGTAGAAAAGATCCAGCCGGGAGGAAAACCCGTGTGCCACGGCCGCCAGCACCGCCCCGAAAAACCGGTTCAGCCAGAGATCCCTTTCATCGCACAGATGCCGGATATTTGTATACACGGCAATCGTGTTGACCCCGGCCCCGTCCGTGACCTTTTCCATGGCCGCAAGACCCCGGTCAAACACGTGATACTTCATGCCCCGGGCCACCACCCCGCCGATGTCAAAGCCGTGCACGAAAAAGCAGTCCCGCACCCGGCCCGGATGCGACGGCGGATAGTGCTGCATGTTCAACCGCAGCGCGGCTATGGAATCAATCCCGCCGGAATACAGCATCCCGGCCCGGTGTTTCGGCGCCCCGCTTTGCCCGGTTGTTTCCGCAATCCTTCCCGGCTCGATGCGCAGGGGCTGATAAACGCCACCGGTCCACACCCGCATCAGGGCCATCACGGTTTCCAGGCCTTCCAGCAGCTCCGGGCAGACCGTGCCCTCGACGGCGATGCGCTTTTCTCCGAAATGCAGGGCCGGAATGATGCATCCCACCAGAAACGCGTGCGGATTGGCAGCCAGATCCCGGGCGTGTTGAGCGGTGGTTTCAATAAAAATCGGCTTTTCCGGCTGGTCGCAGTCCTCCCAGGTCACCGTGGCCTCGGCCCGGGTGCGGCCTTCATTTTCTTGTAATTGCAGGTTTCGTATCCGCATATCCGTAAATTAAAACGCGTTTTTAAAAGAAGGAATCAAATGTACGACATCGCAAAATCGATGATTTCCGCGGCAACATCCTTTCCGGTGGCCGCCTCCAGGCCCCTGAACCCGGGGGAATAATTGACCTCGATCACCCACGGTGCCCCGGCCGCATCCACCACCAGGTCCACGCCCGCAATGTCGAGCCCCACCGCCCGGGCGCTGTCTGCAGCAAATTTTTCAATGTCCCCGGAAATTGAAACACCCCGGATGTTTCCGCCGAGATGAAAATTGGACCGAAAATCCCCCGGTTTCGGAAAAAACTCCGCAGCCGCCGCGACGTTTCCGCCGATTACCATCACCCGCAGATCCCTGCGGCCTTCAGGCGCGATAAAGCCCTGAAGCAAGACCCCCTGTCCCGGCTCCAGGTGCTCGTCCACGATCCGCTCGGCATCCTGTCGGCTTGTCAGCAAAAACACTTCCGCGCCCTGGCGGCCGCTGAGTTTTTTTGCCACCACCGGGTAGCCGCCCAGGCGATTGATTGCGTTGTATACCAGTGCCCCGGAATTGGCAAAAAAAGTATCCGGCACCGGCAGGCCGCTGCCGGCAAGTGCCTGCAGCGTCAAAAACTTGTTTCTGGCAACGGAAATGGCCGGCACATCATTGACCAGGACGATGCCCATGGCGGCGAACTGCGCAAGCACGGTCAGGCTGGAATCCCCGATCTGGGCGCCCTGCCGCGGCAGAATCACCCGGGGCGGCCCGGTGTTTTCCATGCCGCCCATGCCGAGCACGCCCTGCATGATCCCCGGCCCTGTCCGGTAGGGATCAACCAGTCCCAGACGGCACCCCCGCCTGCGGGCGGCTTCCAGCAGCCGCCGATTGGGGTGATAATCGCTTCCCCGGACGCTAATGACTCCGATATCCATGCCGGCTCGTCTGTATAACGCGTTTTTTAAGGCCGCCCTAGAGGCTGATGACCGCGGCGTCGCATGAAAGATGGATCAATTCACTGGCCGCAGCCATCCTGGCGCCTTCGATCAGATCCGATTCCGCCACCCGCCTGGCTTTGGCACACGGCGTGCAAACCAGGATCGGCACTTCGTGGGCCTGCAGGTAGGTGAGCAGGTCATCGGCCACGTCGCCGGTAGCTGCGCGCAGATGCAGGGCAAGCCCTTCCTTGGCGATATACACGGCCTCGTCGAGCAAAAACAGGGTCACGTTTTTTCCTTCCTTATGGGCAACCGTGGCCAGGTGCACGGCCCGGGTGGCCCGGTTGGGATTGTTGGTTCCGCATGCCAGGGTAATTACCACATTGTCGGTCATGTTGGCCTCCTTTTGGTTTATCTGCGCCCGTTTACACCGCTGTCTCTTGCTTATTCACTTTCTGCCCGTCTGCCGCCGACCGCGGCCGGGTCTCCGTCATATCCCAACGCCCGGAAATCCATCACACCTTCGGATCCGTGACAATCCAGACATGAAAGGGCCTGCCTTGCGGGGGCCACCTGATGATTCAAGCGCCAGTGCATAACGGTTTTCACAAACGTTATTTCCCCGGAAAAATCAAGTCCGGCCGCGGCCATCCCCTTTTCCGCGGACTGCTGCCAGTCGTAGGTCTCAAAATATCCGCCCTCGCCGAACAGCTTGGGCACGATCAGGTGATGAAGCTCGGCATCCGCGGGTTCCACCCCGTGCATCAGCTTATAGGGGGCAATTTTTGCCTCCGGGTCCGTGATATCGCCCTGGGGCGGATTCAATTGCGTTACCCCGTCCGGATTGACCGGGTCGCCATTGAGATAACGCTTGTGCTTGCCGTTGTACCATGCATAATGCGGGGTCAAGTTGCTTTTCCGGACCATCAGCCCCTTTTTCCGGCTCAGCACCTTTTCCATGTCGTCGGTCTGCTCCAGGACCTTGTTCTCCTCGCCGCTTTTCGACCAGTCCCAGAGCGTGGTGGTTTTTGCCGCCCTGGCGTATTCCGGGATATGACAGACCTGGCAGGAAAGGGCATCACAGTGGTCATTGAGTTCGTCGAGAAGGGGCGAAGATGCATTGTGGGGTCTTTTTTCATGGCAATCCGTGCACGAAACCGTCCCCTCGGTAACAGAGGAAGTGTTGCTTTTCCCGGAGATTTTGTGATTCCGGGCGGTGTGGCAGTCCTGGCATTGAAAACCCAGGCCCCCCATGTGCACATCAAGCTTCCTTGCGGGATCGGCCAGGGCCTTGCCCATGTCCCCGTGCTTTACGTTGTTTCCGCCGCCCCCGTACCAGTGACAGGAACCGCAGTTGCCCCGGTCCGGCTTGCCCACGCTTTTTGCCGCCTCGGCAAGGTCCACGGAATCATCCGGATATCCGCACGACCCCTTGTTTTCCGCATACGTGCCCGTGGTGTCATGGCATACCAGGCAGTCGATCCCGGACTTGTCGGTAAAATCAAAAGAATCATCCTCCCAGCCATAGCCGGCATGGCATTTGGTGCAACTGCACCAATTGGATTCAATGCCCACTCAGTAATTGTTCATGAGGTTTCTTTTGCCGAGGCGCAGGTCTTCGGGCTGGCCTGAAACATGCGGTGAGGGGCCCTCCCACAGCCAATGGGCGGTTTCCATGAAATCCGCGGCCTGTTTCTGGTGGCATTTCAGACAATCTTGTGTCACTGCCGGACCGTCCGGATATGAATCCTTCAAATACTGGCCGTGGTCAACTGCCGCTGCAGAACCCGTCAGCATAAAGACAATGAGTACTGCCCGGATCAACTTTGCGCGCATCCGTAATCTCCTCTCCATCGCTTCAGTCACAATTGATGCAGGCCGGACCTTCGTGTGTCCTATACTGCCGCCTCGATGGCGCCCGCCAGAACATCCCGGGGCTGCAGGCCGACAAAGCGTGCCTGTTCCCGCCCTTCCTTGAAAACCACCAGGGTCGGAATACTCTGAATGCCGAATCGCTGCGCGATTTCCCGGTTTGCAGACACATCCACCTCGGCCACCGCGGCCCGGTGCGCAAACGCATCAGCCAGTTCTTCAAGAATCGGGGCCTGGGCCTTGCAGGGACCGCACCAAGGGGCATTAAAATCCACCAGGCAGACGCCCTCGTTCGTTGCCCTGTCAAAAGCTTCAACGGTTTCCAGCCTCTTTAGCGGCATGGTTTCTCCTCCTTTGCGTTTTACCCCATGTCTATCAACAACCGTGCCAGGGTCGCAAATCCGGACCGACCCTACAAAAATTCCTTTTAAAACAAAAGGTTAAACGTATACGACACAAACATGTGCACATTGGATGGACCCGGCGCGCACCGCAGTGCGTCAAGAATAACGTTTAAATAACGTTACCATGGCGCTCACAGAACAGGCCTCAAGACGCTTCCGGCGAATCCAGCGGAATGCCGTACTGCTTCATGTACTTCCATACAGAAGTGCGGCTTTTTCCCAGACGGCGCCCCACTTCCGCCTTGTTCCACCCGCATTCCTGCAAAAGGGCCAGCAGGGATTCCCGGTCGAGCTTTTTCCGGCCTGCAGCAGCGGCCGGCTCTGCCGAAGCCCTCCCGGTCCAGGGTGCCAGATCCATTCGGCGGATTTCCACCGGAAGATCAAACACGTCGATCCACTGAGTTTCACACAATACAAACGCATGCTCAATTGCGTTTTCAAGCTCGCGCACGTTGCCCGGCCACTGGTAGTCCATCAAAAGGCGCATCGCGTCATGGGACAATCCCGAAATCGACTTGCCGGTTTTCCGGTTGAAATTGTCAACAAAATGCCGCACCAGCAGGGGGATATCCTCCCGACGCTCCCGCAGCGGGGGCAGGGAAACCGGAAACACCTTGAGCCGGTAAAACAGGTCTTCCCGGAAAAGGCCCTCGCGGACCAAGCTGTAGAGATCCTTGTGCGTGGCGGCAATCACCCGCAGATCGATATGACGCGGCGTGGTATCGCCCACCCGCTCGATCTGATGTTCCTGAAGCACACGGAGCAGCTTGAGCTGGATCAGGGGACTGACATCCCCGATTTCATCGAGCAGGATAGTGCCACCATGGGCTTCCTCGAAACGACCGACCCGGTCCCGGTGCGCGCCGGTGAATGCCCCGCGCACGTGACCGAAAAGCTCGCTTTCCAGCAGCGACTCGGAAAGCGCGCTGCAGTTAACTGTCACCAGGGGGCCCTTGCTTCTTTCGCTGTTATAATGAATGGCGCCGGCCACCAACTCCTTGCCGGTACCGCTTTCCCCCTGGAGCAGCACCGAGGCATCGCTTTTGGCCGCCACCCGGATGGCCTGGAAAACCTCCCGCATGGCATGACTCTTGCCGATAATATTGCCGAACTGATGCTTTTCCAAAAGCTTTTGCTCGGCTTCCTCGGCCTTGCGCCTGGCAGCGGTCAATTCCGTCAGATCGGTCAGGGTTTCCACCACGCCGATCACCGTGCCGTTATCATCCTTTAGCACCCTGGCATTTTTAATCACCGATATCTGATGGCCGTTTTTGTGCTGAAGCCGGCATTCCGAAGGGGCCACGATCCCCTTTTTGTAGATCTGGCACTCGGTGATGTCTGCCGGGCACTCCCGGCCGAAACACCGGCTGAACTTCAGTATCGAACACGGCCGGCCGATGGCTTCCTCTGCCCGGTAACCGGATATCCGTTCCATGGCGCGATTCCAGGAGGTAATCCATCCCCGGGAATCAAGGGTAAAAACCCCTTCCCCCATGGCATCCAGCAGCAGACCGGCAAACCTGCTGTCCCATACATGATTCTTTTGATCATCGCTCATTGCGTACTCCCGTTTGCATTGTCGATCATCCACTCCGGAATCCATATTCCCATCTTCTTCCCGGTCTTCACGCTTTCATAAACCGTTACTTTCCGGGTATTGTTGTTTAATGCAATTTTCTGGCCGCCGATATTGTCCTCCCCAACAATTGAATATAACTTGCGCTTGCCCACCCGGGCCGTCAGCCCGGCCAGCATGGTGCTGGCAATCCCTTTGCCCCTGTATTCCGGGCGCACCGAGCTGTAGCCCCGCTCCAGGTACCCGTCAAGATCCAGGCCGGTTTGTTCCCGGACCATTTCAATGAACTGTGCACGGGGCTGCTTGAGGGCGGCACAAGCCACGATCTCGCCGCTGTCGCCGAGGACGTAGACGATCAGAAAGGCATGCGCAAGATTTTCGCGCACCTTTTCCGGGGCCACGGAACCGCCTGATTCCACCAGCCGGGATATTCTGTTGAGATACCCTTGCGGCAGTTCATCCGGAGCGGCAAAATAATAAGTGATGTCCGCAATGGTTTCAGAATCCTTCACGTTCCCGCCTCTCTTTCGGATTTCCCTCCCGACCCGCCTGCTGCATGTATTGCAGGTCTGTTCAAATAAATCAAATTGACGTCAGCGCCTATCCCAATTATTAATAATTAAAATGGATTTGTCCAGTACGGGCTGGGGCCAACCACACAGAACAGATAAGATCAAGGATGATGCCAATGCGAAATTCCGGTTTTCTCAGTGTTCTGGCTCTCTGTGTCTTGCTTGTCTGCTGCCGTGCGGCACCGGCAGCAGACAACACGTTTACAAACGAGCTGGGCATGGAATTTGTTTATATCGAGCCCGGCACTTTCATGATGGGCAGTCCGGCAGACGAGCCCGGTCGCAATCAAAGCGAAAAACGGCACCGGGTGACCATCGCCAGAGGGTTTTACATGCAGGCCACGGAAATTACCATCGGGCAGTGGCAGGAAGTGATGGGCAAAAAATGGCTTTTTTCGCGAAAGGGCCCAAAGAACCGGCCCGTGACAGGGGTTTCCTGGCACGATTGCCGGGATTTTGTGCAGAAGCTCACCCGCCGGCTCGAAGGCACCTATCGCCTGCCCACCGAAACCCAGTGGGAATACGCCTGCCGGGCCGACACACAGACCGTTTACAGTTGGGGCGATGAAATCGACTGTACGGATGCCATGTTTGCCAACAGCCCGGTCAAATCCGACAGATGCGTTCAGACCGTGAAAGACCGGGGCCTTGAACCCGGAGCGCCCGCCCCGGTCAAAAGCTACCCGGCCAACCCCTGGGGCATCTACGACATGCACGGAAACGTCTGGGAGTGGTGCCGGGACTGTTTTGACGCCTATACCCGGCCGAAGGAGAAGGGCAACTTTTCATGCAGCCGGCGCGTTCGCCGCGGCGGTTCCTGGTACAGCAACGCCCACAACCTGAGAAGCGCCAACCGGGCCTGGGCCCACCCGGCCTCGAAATTCAAGACAACCGGCTTCCGGGTCATCAAAGAGGCACCTTGATGCGGAACTGGCTGCTTAAATGGCTGAAGCTCCACGAAGAGGAAATCGCCATTTTCCTCTGGGCTGCCACGCTGCTTTTTCTGCTGCGCAGTTCCGGAATGATTTTAAACAACTACGCGGAAACCGCCTTTCTCAAACGCTACGGGGTTGAGTACCTGCCGATCGTCAACATGCTCAACTCCGTTGCCACCTTTGTGCTCACAGGCCTACTGGCGGTATTCATGGCCCGGGTCACCGGTACACGGCTGCTGGCCATGCTCTTTATCTTCTGCGGCCTCTCGGTGGGTGCCATCCGGTTTCTCATTCCCATGGGCTATGACCTGATCTACCCGGTTCTTTTCATGCTCAAAAGCCAGTTCGAACTCCTGGAGGCCCTGCTTTTCTGGAACCTGGCCAACGATCTTTTCAACACCCGGCAGTCCAAGCGCATATTCCCGCTTCTGACCGCCGGCGGGGTCATCGGCCTGATCATCGGCAGTTTTGGTACGCCGTATCTGGCCGATTGGCTGCGGTTTGACAACCTGCTCCTGGTCTACCTGGCCGTCAGCCTGGTGGGTGCCATGACGGTCAAGGCCATGCAGGTGCACATGCGGGAAATCTCGCCCGGAACGCACCGGGTCAAACGGGTCGCGGGCCGGCCGCCCTTAAAGCAGCAGCTCCGGAGTGTCCTCCCCCTGATCCGGGAATCCACCCTGGTCAAAATCGTACTGGTGCTGACCTTCATGCCTAACGTGGTCATCCCGATCATGAACTACCAGTTCAACTATGCCGCAGACGCCTACTTTGCCAGCGAGTCCGGCCTGCTCGCATTTTTTTCCTATTTCCGGGGGGTGTTAAACATCATCAGCCTGATCCTGCTTTTGTTCGTGGGCAGGCTGTACGGCCGGTTCGGACTGCCGGTGGCCCTGATGTTTCATCCCGCAAACTACGCCATCGCCTTTATCGCCTTTCTGACACGATTTGACATCTTTTCGGCCATATATGCCAGGATGTCCACCAACATCCTGCGCACCACCATCAACATGCCGGCCAACTCCATTTTAATCGGTTTGTTTCCCGAGTCCTACCGGGCCATGGTCCGGCCGTTTCTCCGGGGCACGGTGGTCCGCCTGGCCCTGCTTGTGGGCTCGGGCCTGATCCTGGTCTCCACCCAATTCTTCCATCCGCGCTACCTGTCCTTGGTGGCCCTGCCCTTCGTGCTGGCCTGGTTTGCCGCGCCTATCATTCTGAAAAGAAAATACCCGGCCATTCTTATGAATTTGATTTCCCGCAATATGCTGGATCTCAAAAGCCTGGAGGAACAGAACCTGGGCAACCTGTTTAAAAAAGACCGGGTCGGCGGCGAGCTGGTGCAATCCTTTCTCGAGGCCGAGGGCGAGGATGCGCTGTGGTATGCCCGGCTGCTGAAAAACCTGGACGTGGAAAACATTGATGCGCTCATCCTGGAATCCATACGGAAACAGAATGTGCCGGTCAAGATCCAGATGCTGGATATGCTGTCAGCGACCCCCGGTGCGGATGCATCCCGGGTCCTCGAACAAATGCTACAATCCCGGGAGGATCCGCAGCTTACCGTTGCGGTGACCAAGACCATTAAACGAACCGGATCCGGCACCCCGGGTATCCGGAACAAACTGGAAACGCTGGTGATGCACCCCCATCCCGAAGTCCGGGGCAATGCCGCCGGATGCCTGTACCAGGACACGCCCGGGAAATACAAGCCGAAAATCGATGCCTGGCTCTACTCCCGGGAAATCCAGCAACGGCGGGCGGGCGTGATCGCAGCGGGAGAGACCGGAGACCACGGTTATGCCGCGGTACTGGAAAAGATGCTTAAAGACGGCGCCAATGAAGCCATTTATGCCGATCTCCTCGCCGCCCTGGCCAAGCTCGCCCCGGCAGAGGTCAATCACCTGGCCGTGGGGTTTCTCGATCACCCCGATGCCGAGATCCGCCGGACCGCGCTGGAGACGCTGGATGTCTCGGATGAAGCCGTCTTCAGGCAGGTGATCCGCCATCTCGGGGATGCCGACGAGACCATCGCCGGGATGGCCCGCAAAAAGATCCTGTCGGCCGGCTATGTCAACGGCCAGGCCCTGATCGAAGCCCTGAACCGGCCCAACCGGCGGCAGCGGGAAGCGATCTTTGATCTGCTCGAGGCGCTCAAAATCAGGGACCTGGATTTGCTCCGCTTTACCCGGCAGGGCCTGGAGCAGGCATATACCTTTCTTGCCAGGATCTCGGCCCTGGAAAAGCTGCCGGAAAGCCGAGGCAAGGCCCTGCTGCGGGAGCATCTCTACCAGAAAAAGGAACTCGTGCTGGAAAACACCTTCCGGGTCCTTTCCATACATGACCGCAACGGCCAGATGCGGACCGTGTTCAGGGGCCTTTTTACCGGCAGCCAGCGCCAGCGGGCAAACAGCATCGAACTGCTGGGCGATATTATGGACCGCAAACTTTTCGAAATGGCCGAACCCCTACTCGAAGAGGCCTCGCTTTCCAATATCCTGACAGCCGGCAGAAAATTCTTCCGGCTGCCACGATATGTGTCCGTATCAAGGGACCTGTTTCCCGAACTGCTCAAAAGCCCGGACTGGCTGGAAATCGTGCTCGCGCTCTGCATCCTGCGGCACGAGGCTGAAATCCTGGAGCGGCACCGTGCGGCCGTGCAGGAATTAAAATCCGCCCCTGACGCCCATATCCGCCAGATGGCGCAAAAAATCGTCCCCGGGGATGCCTGGGAGCTTGACCCAAAGGAGCAAATCATGGATACTGAACTGACGGTTCCGGAAAAAATCCTGCTGCTCAAGAATATTGCCATTTTTTCCGGTCTCACGGCAAGCGAACTCGGGGCCATTGCCGCGGTAACCGAGGAAATCGACTACCCGGAAGAACAGGTCGTGATTGCCGAGGGCGAGCCGGGAGAACGGGTTTACCTGATAATCGAAGGGGAAGTGGCGGTCTGCAAGGGAAGCAACGCCCACCAGCAAATCCGGCTCGACACCATGAGCGCGGGTGATTATTTTGGAGAAATGGCACTGTTCGAAGAGGCCGAGCGTTCGGCCACCATCCGCACCCTGAAGGCCTCGCGCTTCCTGGTCCTGGACAAGCAGGAATTCAACGAGCTGGTCCGGGAATACCCGGGCATCGCCCTGCAGATCTGCACGGTCTTGAGCCAGCGCCTGCGGCACCTGCACTCCAGGCTGGCCGAGGCCGAATGCCTAACCGATGCAGAGGAGAAAGAGCAATGCAGATAGCCTTTGTCATGGACAGGCTCGAGGCCATTGACCCGGCTTTTGAAACCACGGCCTCCCTGATGTATGAATGCAACCAGCGCGGCCATTCGGTGTTCTTTCTCGAACCCCACGACATCTACGTCAGAAAACAGGACGTGGTTGCCCGGATGAAAGAGGTCACGGTTGGCCCGGACCTGGATTTGCAGGCGTACTGGAAGAAAATCATCGCCCAGCAGCAAAAGGAGTCGCTCAGCTTTGAGGAACTCGTAGAACTCGACGTGCTGTTTCTGCGCAAGGATCCCCCGCTTAACTACAGCTCCATTGAATTTCTGGCCCCGATCCGCGACCAGGTGTTCATGATCAACGATCCGTTCGGCATGGTCCTGGGCAACAGCAAGCTCTACACCCTCAACTTTCCGGAGCTAATCCCGGAGACCCACATTTCCCGGGATCCTTCCCGGCTCAGAAAGATCATCGACACATTCGGCGGCGATATGGTCATCAAGCCCCTGGGCAGATTCGGCGGCCAGGGAATCATCAAGGTCAGCACCCGGGACCCGGAAAACCTCAATTCCCTGATCCAGTTCTACGTGGGTGCGCACAAGCCATATGCCGAACGCGAGCAGATCATGGTCCAGGAATACGTCAAGGCGGTCAAGGAACAGGGCGATGTCCGTATTCTGCTGTTAAACGGGGAGATCCTCGGGGCCATGTGCAGAAAACCGCCCGACGGAAGCTTCCGCACAAACATTCACGCCGGCGGAAAAGCCTTCAAGCATGAGATCACGCCCATGGAAAGGCGGATATGCGAACAGATCAAGCCGCGACTTATCCGGGACGGGCTGTATTTCGTGGGCCTGGACCTCATTGACGAAAAACTCATCGAGGTCAACTGCGTCAGCCCCGGCGGCATCCCCCGGATCAACCGCCTGGACGGCATCCGGATTGAATCCGAGGTGATCGATTTTGTCGAAAAACATGCGCTTGCCAGAAAACAGTACCCCCGGGCGGCGCTCTCATGAGAAAGGAGTCTGTCATGAACTTTTCCGCCAGGTATCTCCCGGCAACCCTGCTGATGTTTTCGCTTTCGCTTCTGCTGCTTGTCGCCTCCACGGCCGGGGCCGCGCAAACCACACTGAGAATCGGGATTTCCGAGGAACCCCGGACGTTAAACGTCTGGAAAGCATCGGATGCAAATTCCAACAAACTTTTGTCCCTGATATACCAGCCCCTCTACACCCAGGACCCGGAAACCCTTGAACTCACGCCGTGGCTGGCCGAATCCATGCCGAACTGGGATCCTGAAAAAAATGCTTACACCATGAAGCTGCGTGAAGCCAAATGGGCCGACGGATCCCCGGTAACCGCGGATGACGTGGTTTTCACCGTCCGGACCATCAAAAAATACAAGGTGCCCAAGTACCATTCCGAGTGGGAGTTCGTGGAAAAGGTTAAAGCCGTGGACGACCGCACCGTGCGCTTCTTTCTCAGAGAACCCAAGGCCACGTTTCTCACCCGGACCCTTATCAACTACGTGGTGCCGAAAAAACAATGGGCGCCGCTTATCAAAAAGGCGGAAAAACAGGAAAAACCCTTAAGCGCACTGTTAAACACCCGTGTGGAAGATCCCCTGGGATGCGGCCCGTTTGTGCTCAAACAGTGGAAGGAAGGCAACTACCTCTATCTGAAGAAAAACCCGCATTTCTTCGGCCAAGGCCGGACCATCAACAACCGCCGGCTCGGGCCGCACACGGATGCGGTTTTGTTCAAGGTCTACGGCACCGCGGACGTGGCCATCATGGCGCTGAAGAAAAAAAACATCGACTTTCTGTGGTGGTCCATCCAGCCCGGATACATCGAAAACCTGGAAAAGGCCGAAAACATCCGGGTCTTTGTAAACGAAAAAAGCGCCCTGTACTACATGGGATTTAACGTGCGAAAGGCGCCGTTTTCAGATCCGGCGCTCCGGCAGTCCACAGCCATACTCATTGACAAGGAATTTATCATCAGCCGTGTGCTGCAGGGGTATGCTTCATCCATGGAATCCATCATCCCGAGTGAAAACAGGTTCTGGTACGCCGGTGACCTGCCGGCATGGGGGCGGGGGCTTTCGCGCAGCGAGCGGATCAAAAAGGCATACCAGCGGCTTGCGGAAAACGGCTACACCTGGAAGCGCCCGCCTGTCAACGAGGCCGGGGAGGTGGTCTCTTCCTCCCGGATCCTGCTGCCCGGCGGCGAAAAAATGGAAAAATTCACCATCCTCACCCCGCCGGCAGATTACGACCCCAACCGGGCCACCTGCGGGGTGATGATCCAGGAGTGGCTAAACGAGCTGGGCATTCCGGCCTCGGCCCGGCCCATGTCATTCGGCGCCCTGCTGGAGACGGTCAAGCGGAAACATGATTTTGACGCATTCATACTCGGCTACGGCCGCCTGTCCCTGGATCCGGACTATTTGAGAAGCTTTTTCCACTCGGATAACGACAAGCCGGGCGGATGGAACATGAGCGGATACCACAACCCGGATTTTGACAGGCTGGCGGAAAAATCCATTGCTGAAATGGACACGCTAAACCGCAGGGAAATGATCTATCGAATGCAGGAAATGGTCATGAACAATGTGCCCTACATCCCGCTGTACAATCCTTCGGCCATCGAGGCCGTGGCCGCAGACCGGTTTTCCGGCTGGGTACAGATGGTGGGCGGAATAGGCAACATCTGGTCTATCTGTCAGGTCAAACCGCAATAAAGCCGATTGCATATGAACCTCAGAAAGCTGATTCTGCGAAGAAGCCTGGAAATCCTGCTCATCTTTTTCGTGATCCTGACCATCCTGTTTCTGCTTTTTCACCTGGCGCCCGGAGACCCGGTATCGCGCATGGTCGAGCCCGGCATGACGGCCGAGGACGCCGAAATGCTGATCTCCCAGCTCGGCCTGGACCAGCCCCTTTGGCTCCAGTACCTGTATTATATCAAGAATTTCTTTGCCGGCAATTTCGGCATATCCTTTCACTACGGCCAGCCGGTGATCAACATTATCGGCATGCGGCTGCCAAACACCATCCTGTTGTTTACCACATCGGTTTTCCTGTCCGCGCTGGCCGGGGTTTTCTGGGGCAAGATCGTTGCCTGGTACAAGGGCCGGCCCGTGGACACCGGGGTGACCATCCTCTCCCTGGTGTGTCACACCCTGTTTCTGCCGTGGATCGCCCTGCTGTTTATCTGGATCTTTGCCTACCGCGTGGGCTGGTTTCCCTTAAACGGGATGATCACGCCGGAACTGTGGCTCGATCCTTCCACCGGTTTTTTTGCAAAGGCCGCAGACATCGGCCACCATATGCTGCTGCCCCTGCTGACCCTGTTTATCATCCATGTGGGAGAATACCTGCTGATCATGCGCAGCAGCATGCTTGAAACCCTCAATGAAGACTATATCCTGACCGCCCGGGCCAAGGGGCTTTCGGAAAAACGGATCAGAAACCGCCACGCCGCGCCCAATGCCTACCTGCCGGTGGTCACCAACGTCGGCCTGAGCCTGGCATTTTCAATCAACGGCGGGGCGCTGACCGAAACCGTTTTTTCCTGGCCGGGCATCGGCAGGGAATTGATTTTTGCAGTCAGCAACAACGATTATCCCCTGGCCATGGCATGCTTTTTATTTATCTCGCTTGTGGTGCTCGTGGCCAACCTGGTTGTGGACGTGGTTTATGCATACCTTGACCCGCGGATCCGGTACTGATGGCAAAACTGGCAAAACAGAAAATAAAGGAAAAAATCGCCCGCACCTATAACCTGCAGCGGGCGGCCGAAGGCTGGGCCCTGTTTTACGACAACCCGGTGGGAAAAATCGGGATGTTTCTGCTGATTTTCTTCGGGCTCATGGCAGTGGCAAGCTTTATTCCGCCCCTGGTGAACCCGATGTACCACCCCATGACCGGGGTGGACCCGGGGATTTCCAATGCAACGCCCCCGAGCCTGACGCACTGGCTGGGCACGGACAACCTGGGCCGGGATCTGTTCAGCCAACTGCTCACAGGGGCCAGGATCGCCTTTTTGGTCGGCATTTCCGCGGCCTTCATGAGCATCGTCCTGGGCACCCTGATCGGGATGGTGGCCGGCTACGGCGGCAGGATCACCGACGGATTGCTCATGCGCTTTGCCGACATGATCATGGTGATGCCCTCGCTGCTGGTGGTGCTGCTGCTGGCCTCGCTTTTCGGCCAGCTCAACATCTGGATCATCGTGGTGCTGATCGCTTTTTTCCGCTGGCCCGGGGTCTCGCGCGTGATCCGATCGCAGACCCTGTCTTTGAAGCAGCGCCCGTTTATCGACATGGCGCGGGTGGCGGGTGCATCACATTTGCGCATCATTTTCCGCCACATTCTGCCCAATGTCCTGCCCATGGCGTTTTTGTACATGACCTTCCGGGTCACCTCTGCCATTATCGTGGAGGCGGCCCTGGCGTTTCTGGGATTCGGCGATCCCAATACCGTGAGCTGGGGCATGATGCTCCAGTGGGTCTGGAAAACCGGGCACATGTTCCAGGCGCCCTACTGGCTTTTGCCCCCGGGCATCTGCATTTCGCTGATCACCCTGTCGTTTTACATGATCGGCCGGGCCATGGAGGAGGTGCTGGATCCGCGGCTCCGCCGGGAAGAGGAAGCAGCGCAATAGACATTTACGGCATGAATAAGAAACCTGGGACCAAAAATCCGAATCTCGAAACCCGAATGACCAAATGACCGAATGACCCAAACAAACTCACATTGGTCTTACGTTTCTGTCATTGCGTCATTCAAATTTCTGTCATTGTTTCGGATTTCGAAATTCGAATTTCGAAATTGCGGCCGGGAACAGGAAAAACCGATCAATGCCGGAATATGAACCAACGCCGGGAGCTACACAACCAATGACTTTGCTGGAAGTTGACAAGCTGAGCATTGCCTACCGCACGCGCACGGCAACGGCCGCGGCCGTGGACGGGGCGAGCTTTTGCCTGGAGAAGGGAAAATCCGTGGGTATCGTGGGAGAATCCGGCTGCGGCAAAACCACCATCGGCATGGGCCTGATGCGCCTTTTGCCGCCCAATGCGGTCGTTCAGGGCGGCAGGATCGGTTTTTCCGGAATGAACCTGCTGGCCCTGCCGGATGACCGCATGCAGACCGTGCGCTGGAAGCGGATTTCCATGATTTTCCAGGCGGCCATGAACGCCCTGAACCCGGTACACAAGGTGGGCGACCAGATCATCGAGGCCATCCGGACGCATTACCCGGAAATTTCCAGGTCCGATGCCGCAGCCCGGGTAGAACAGCTCTACGAAATGGTTGACATTCCCCGAAGCCGCGCTTTTGACTATCCGCACCAGTACAGCGGCGGCATGAAGCAGCGGGCCATCATTGCCATGGCCCTGTCCTGCAACCCGGACCTGATCATTGCAGATGAGCCCACCACCGCCCTGGACGTGATCGTCCAGGACCAGATTATCCGGAAGATCAAGCAGATTCAGCACGAGCAAAACATTGCCGTGATTTTCATCTCCCATGACATCGGAGTGGTGGCCGAAGTCTGCCACGACATCATGGTCATGTACCGGGGAAGGATCGTGGAGTCGGGCCGCCGCGAGGAGGTGTTCCGGACCCCGGCCCATCCCTACACCCAGGCACTGCTGGCATCTTATCTGACCATTGACGGCGTGGTGGACGTGGACTTCACACAGACACCGCCCTGCGAATATCCCGGCGAGATTTCCCCGGAAATCTGCGGCTATATTGAAAACTGCCCGCGGGCCACTGATGCCTGCCGTACCCGCAAGCCGCAGTGGCGGGAACTTTCTGCGACACACAAGGTATACTGCAGTTTATGTGAATAAAAGGGCAAATGCAGATGCACACGGAGGCAAAACCGGATAACCCCGACATCCTGGAAGTCGAGCGGGTGAAAAAAACCTACCGCGATGAGCGGGGGCTTTTCAGGACTTCAGGGGAAACGCTTACGGCATTAAACGGTGTCAGCTTAAATATCGGCAGAGGCGAGATCTTCGGCCTGGTGGGCGCCAGCGGCAGCGGCAAGACCACCCTGGGGCGCTTGGTGCTCCATCTCGAGTCCATGGATGCTGGATCGATCCGTTTTCACGGCACGGAGATCCACAGCCTGAAGGGGGCGGCGTTAAAGGCATTCCGGCGCCGGGTCCAGATGATCCCCCAGGATCCCTACCAGTCGTTAAACCCGTACATGTCGGTCTACGACACCGTTGCCGAGCCCCTGATCATACACCATGATGCCGCAAAAGAGAAAAGAAGCCAGCTGGTGGAAGACGCGATCCGGGCCGCCGGATTGACGCCTGCAAAAGCGTATTTCAACCGATATCCCCACCAGCTAAGCGGCGGCCAGCGCCAGCGCGCGGCCATTGCCCGGGCCATGGTGCTATCGCCCGATTTCGTGATCGCAGACGAGCCCACCTCCATGCTGGATGCCTCCATCTCGTTTACCATCTTCAAGCTCTTGGCTGAAATCCGGAAACAAAGGGGGGTGACGTTCCTGTTTATCACCCACGACTTGGCTGCCGCGCGCTTTTTGTGCGACCGGATCGCGGTGATTTACCACGGCGAAATCGTGGAAAGCGGGCCGGCTGAATCAATCATCCGCCATCCGCAGTCCGACTACACCCGGGCCCTGATCGACGCCCAGCCCAGGTTCAGCTTCATGAAGCAACCGCATTTCCGGGAACAGACGTAAACGTTTCCGGGGACAGACTTAAGTCTGTCCCCCCAAAGCCAAAAACCACCGGGAGGTCCCATGACATATCCCTTTGTCATTTCCATTCCGCACTGCGCAAGCCTTGTGCCCGCAGACATCCGGGCGGACATGGCACTTTCGGATGAAGAAATCCGGGATTCAAAGGATTTCGGCAGCGCGGAGATATTCCGCTTTCTGTCCGCGAAAAAGGTGCTCAAGGCAGAATACAGCCGGCTGGTGGCGGACTTGAACCGCGATTTGGCAAACCGCGGGCCCAAGGGCGTGGTGGCGGAAACCGACTACCGGGGCCGGCAAATCTATCTGCCCGGCAGATATCCGGATGAACGATCCGTTGAAGAACGGATCCGGCAGCATTATGACCCGTATCACCGGGAACTGTCCCAAGCCCTGGCAGACCCGGAAATCCGGGGCCTGTTTGACTGCCACTCCCTAAACGGCACGGGCCCGGTGGATGCCCCGGACGCGGGAAAACGGCGAAAAAACATCATCCTAAGCAACAACGGCGCACCCGACGGCGGTCCGGACTCCCGCCTGGGCGAACCCACCTGCCCGGCCGAAACCGTGAAGCTTGTCAAATCCGCACTCGAGGCGGCCGGGTTTTCCGTGGCGGTCAACCTACCCTACCGTGGCGGGTTCATCACCGTGCACTACGGTCGGCAACTTGCCGCCCGGGGCGGGTTTGCCCTGCAGATCGAGATGAACCAGGACCTCTACATGCCCCCGGGCGCGGCCGAACCCGACCCGGAACAGCTCGAAGACGTGCGCAAACGGATTTTTTCCGCATTTGAAACCATTGCGAAAGCAGTTTTAAGTGGTTAAGTGAAATCGGGGACTTCCTTTCTTATTGTTAGCCGATCAGGGAAATTTCAGGGTATCTCCTAATGTCACCAGCCCGGCGATGGTGCTGTTTTACCAGAATTTCAAGGGTTTTGAGGAATACCAGCAAATCGAGATACTCACGCCCCGCCAGGCCTATGATTTGATTTGCGGATCATGACCGGAAAGACCCGTACCTTTTTGCATAATGCCCGAAAATTGCCGGGGCAATAAAAAAAACATTGCAAAACCCATGCAAATGAAATATAGATTCTTGTTGCCCTGCTGACTTGCAGGGAGATACCGCCTGATTGATCCATCCGCTGTTTGCTGATCTCCGGTTTTAAAAACCTTCGCATCACAACCCGGCTGCCGGACAAAAAAGGCCCTTAAAACCCCGCCGCTTAGACCGTCGGAAACAATCTTACATCACAAAAGAGAGAAGAACCCCATGTCATTGACGCAACAGGAAAATGCGCCCGCGGATTTCCGCGGCCTGAATATCTCCGCCCCGCTGCTCCGGGCCGTGGAAGACTCCGGATATGAAACCCCCACCCCGATCCAGGCAAAAACCATCCCGCACCTGATAACCGGAAAAGATCTTATCGGCCATGCCCAAACCGGCACCGGCAAGACCGCGGCCTTTGCCCTGCCGATTCTCTCGCGGATCGACGTGAAAAACCCCGCCCCCCAGGTGCTGGTTTTGACCCCCACCCGGGAGCTGGCCATACAGGTTTCCGAGTCCTTTCACCGCTATGCCGGGCACATGGAAAATTTCCGGGTGCTGCCCATTTACGGGGGCCAGGATTACAGCAGCCAGCTGCGCCGTCTCAAGCAGGGCGTCCATGTGGTGGTGGGCACCCCGGGCCGGGTCATGGACCACATGCGGCGCAAGTCCCTGAAGCTCGACGCAGTGGCCACCCTGGTGCTTGACGAGGCAGACGAAATGCTGCGCATGGGATTTATCGACGATGTGGAATGGATCCTGGACAAAACCCCTGCAGGCCGCCAGATCGCCCTGTTTTCGGCCACCATGCCAAAGGCGATATTAAATATCGCGCAAAAGCACATGAACCGGCCCGAGCACATCTCGGTAAAATCCAAAACCATGACGGTTTCGGCCACCCGGCAGCGCTACTGGATCGTGGGAGAAAACCACAAGACCGACGCCCTGACCCGGATCCTGGAGGCAGAGCCCTTTGACGGGGTGATCGTGTTTGTCCGCACCAAGACCGCCACCCTGGAACTGGCCAGAAAGCTGCAGGCCCGGGGTTATTTGTGCACGGCCTTAAACGGGGATATCTCCCAGAACCTGCGGGAGCAGACCCTTTCCCGGCTCAAATCCGGGCACATCGACATCCTGGTGGCAACCGACGTGGCTGCCCGGGGCCTGGACGTGGAGCGCATCAGCCACGTGATCAATTATGACGCCCCCAACGACCCGGAGGCCTATGTCCACCGCATCGGACGCACGGGACGTGCGGGCCGCAGCGGAGAGGCCATTTTGTTTGTCACCCCGCGCGAAAAGCGTCTTCTGCAGGCAATTGAAAGCACCACCCGACAGCAGATCGAGATGCTGGAACTGCCCACCACCGAGATGATCAATGACAAGCGCATCGCGCGGTTCAAGCAGTCTGTTACAGACACCCTGGCTGAAAACGATCTTTCGTTTTTCCGGGACCTCATGGACCAGTACCGCCAGGAACATGACGTGCCGGCCCTGGATATCGCCGCAGCCCTGGCCAAGATGTTCCAGGGACAAACCCCGATGCTGATGCCGGAAAAGGCCGAGCACAAGGTGCTTAATTTT
This sequence comes from Desulfobacterales bacterium, assembly GCA_018335195.1. Classification (GTDB taxonomy): domain Bacteria; phylum Desulfobacterota; class Desulfobacteria; order Desulfobacterales; family Desulfosalsimonadaceae; genus Desulfosalsimonas. The sequence continues at coordinate 22,304 of JAGXKN010000021.1, read as the reverse complement.
GAAAAGTCCGGCGGCGGCAAAACCGGGAAAAAGCCTTTTGTGCAGTACAAAAAGGGCGGGTTTTCTTCCGCCAAAAAAAGGGAGGCCGGCAAGCACGGGGCCAAACCGGCCAAGTCAAAAAGGGGCCGGGATGAAAAGCCCGGATCTGCCAAAAAACCCGGCCGCAAGTCCGGAAAGTTCTGACTCGGCGATATTGACATCAGTGATTGCATTGCATATATTCATATTAAAATTCAATTTCAGGGAGAATTCCAAATGGCCAGCCTGACCCTGCGCAATATTGATGATTCGCTGAAGACAAAACTCCGCATCAGTGCCGCGGCAAACAACAGATCCATGGAAGAGGAAGCCCGGCAGATTCTCAAATATCATTTGCTGCGCCAAAAAAGCACCCGGAGCATCGGAACCCGGATTGCCGGCCGTTTTGCCGAAGCCGGAGGTGTGGATCTGCCGAACTCCGAACGGTCATATCCCCGGGAAGCACCGGATTTCGGTTCCAACAACAGGAAATGATTCTTCTCGACACCAACATATTGTCAGAGCTTATGCTTCCCGCACCCAATTCCCGGGTTGTTGCCTGGCTCGACAACCGCTCCGAACCGGAACTCTGGATCAGCTCAGTGACGGTGGCTGAAATCCGGTTGGGGCTGATGCTTCTGCCGGAAGGCAAGCGCAAGGAAACATTGCTCTTGCTGGCAGAACAGATGTTTAATGAGGATTTTTTTGAGCGCTGCCTGCCTTTTGACTGCGAGGCCGCGGCGAAATACGCCCGGATCGTGTCGGAGCGCAAAAGCCGGGGGCGGCCGGTCAGCGTTGAGGATGCCCAGATCGCGGCAATTGCGCTTGCCGGCGGACTTGCCCTGGCCACCCGGAACATCCGGGATTTTTCCAATATCCCGGAACTGGAACTGATCAATCCATGGGAGTTGTAGATACCGGAAAAACCGGAAACGACATCAAACACAAATCCGGGCAAACCGCATCGCACACACGCCCTTGGCGGGTTCCGGATAAATCCTGTCTGGTATTTTTAATTAAGCTTTAAGTCCGCCACCTGAATCAAAATAACCAAATCGCAAAACAGGTACACTTATATGGTCGGTTTTTCCGGCAGTTGTTCCATTTTCTGCATTTGTTTATCCCTTACGGGATGCTAACGCGCGGCTTTTAAATTTTGGTCATTAGAATTTGTTTCGATATTCGTGCTTCGAATTTCGAATTTATTCCCTGTATTTTCCCCGCCTCCTTTAAGGGGCTACCTGAGGCCACCCCCTATGCGGGTGGAGACTCACTCAGTACCTGGTATCCGGGGGTACCACGTTGATCATCTCGCCCTGTCCCGTGGTATAAACGCCCAGGTTATGATCGATGATTTCCATGGCCCGGTTCATGTAATTGGGCGACCTTCCGCAGACGTGCGGAGTGATGACCATGTTTTCAAGGTCCCACAGCGGGCTGTCTTCTGGCAGGGGCTCGGTCTGGAACACGTCGCTGACTGCGGCCCGGATTTTTCCATCGCGCAGGATGTCGGCCAGGTCGTCCTCGTTGACCGTCTTTCCCCGCCCCATGTTGATAAAGCAGGCATCCGGCTTCATCTGATCAAACAAATGGCGGTCGATGCGGTTTTCCGTTTCCGCGGTGGCGGGCAGCAGGTTGATCACGTAGTCGCTTTGGGAAAAAACCGTTTCCATGTCCTGCGGGCCGTACACGGCATCCACGTGCGGCGTGGGCTGGGCCGTGCGCCGGGTTCCGATCACGCGCATGCCGAACACGGCGGCCTTTTCAGCAATCGCCTCGCCGATCTCGCCCAGGCCCACGATCCCCAGGGTGGCACCAAAGATCTCGCCCTGCTCCGGGGACGGGTCCCATGTGCGCTGAAACTGGCTGCGGAATATCAAGTGCAGGTTTCTTGCCAGCATCACCAGCACGGAGATCGCGTATTCGGCCATGTGGACCCGGTGGATGCCCCGGCCATTTGTCAGCCGGATGCCCCGTTCGAAAATCGTATCCAGGGGCATGTAATCCACGCCCGCGGTAATGGCCTGGATCCACTCCAGCTTTGGCGCGGCATCCACGATCTGCCGGTCGCACTGGAAAAACGTGATCAGGATGTAGGTTTCCGGCAGGCTGGAGAACACCCCGGCTTCATCTGTGGCGTGCACGAAGGCAAGTTCCGGATATTTCTCCTGCAGCCGGTCCACGAATTCGCGTGGAAAATCAAAGTTGATCAACACTTGGGGCATTATTGCGCCTCTGCATGAAGTGTCAGATCTTTTAACTTCCAAACAAAGATCACAAAGGATTAAAGCTCTATGGGTTGATGGCAAAATGAAAGTGCACCACCGAATCGGTGCACTTTCATCTTGCATCTAACCCCTATTATCTCCTAAATCAAGCGTTTCAGATTTTTAAAAGCAATTTATTTTAAAGGATAACATCCATTTCTATTTTAAAAATCTGAAACCCTCCGGGATTTCCAATTTTACCGCATCTACTGCGTCAGATGCAGACTCGCATAGCTCACTATAGCGAGTCTGCATCTTCCTTGTATATCCGGCAAACTTGAAAATCGCTCAATTTAGGTATCGCAAAGAAAAATTCCGGCTGTTCCGGAAGCAGCCGAGCAAAAAGCACCAGCAATAAAATCAAAACTCTTCAGAAACAGGCCTGAAATAAAGGTTATTTTAGTCTTCCCACTTGCCTTTGCCTGTCTGCAAAAAGCAGAAGGTAAGGCCGCCGATCAATATTAATGCAAAAATGATCAACATGAATATTGCGCCTGCTTCCATTATTCGCCTCCTTTCGCCCGGGTTTTAATCTGCTGAAATACAAAGGATAAAACAAGGGTAATCACAAGGACGAGCCAGATAATATGTGACCCGTTTAAGAAACCGATCTGATAGCCCTCGTAGGCTTCGGGAATGTCTTGGGAAAACCCGCCATAAATAAGCACGAAAATCAAAGCAAGAGGCACCACGACCTTTATCATCCATTCCCACCAGACCCCGATCCTTATCTCGGAGGTTTCGTTGGTATGGTTTCTTAATCTACCGGGGTTCCAGAACCAGCCTATGACGATGCATGAAATGGCGCCCGTAATAAGCAGACCGTAGAATGCAACCGCCCGGTCGAGCATGTCAAGCCAGTAGAGCCCGCCCTGGGTGGTAAATAAGGCTCCCACCAGAAAACCGAGAACGCATACGGTTGCTGTAATCTTGGCAAGGGCACCGCCGAACTTATCCCTCAGCGGCGCGATAACACCGCCGTGTGCCAGGAAAAAGGCTGAATCCAGACCAAGGAAGAAAAGGCAGAGGAAAAACAGCACACCGGTCAAAGCGCTGGCAGTCGGCATCATGGAAATGGCCGCCGGATAAATGACAAAGGCAAGCCCCAGACCGGATTCGACTGCTTCCTCAGCCGGAAGATTAAGGGCGCCCATCAAGAATCCAAGCGTACTGAACACGGCAAAGCCAGCCAGGAAACTTGTAGCATTATTTGCAAAGCCGGCAATCATAACGCTGTTATTGACATCTGCCCTTCTGGCGATAAAACTGCCGTACGCATACATGCCCGCCATTCCCACCGACAGGGTAAAAGCGATCTGGCTGAAAGCGGCAAACCATATATCTCCGGTTAAAAGTGCGCTCCAGTCAGGGCTCAGATAGTAGTTAAGACCATCTACCGCCCCTGGCAGCGTCAGTCCGCGAACCAGCAGTATTACCAATATTAACCAGGGGATCGCCACGGTATAGACAGCGATTTTGCCAATGACACCGGCACCTTTATACATGATCAAAAACAGCGCTATCCACACGATAGCCAAGGCAAACAGGGTTGGCCATACAATGGCGCCCAGCTCTGCGGGACCGGAAGATATCTGTAGAATATTTTCAAAGAAAAAACCGCCTGTAGCCGTAGCCGCTTCCTCACCGGTGCCCCATGCTACGGAAAACGAACTCATAGCATAGCGCAGTGCCCAGGCGATAACAACCGCATAGTAGGACACTATTAGAAAAGCCACAAAAACCGGCCACCAGCCAAGCCATTCCCATTTTTTGTTCATGCCTGAAAAAACGCCGGGGGCCCCTTTTTGAAACATGCGGCCCATGCCGACTTCCATAAGGAGCCATGGGATGCCCAGAATCAACAGGCCTATGATCCAGGCAACAAGAAAAGCCCCGCCGCCGTTATCATAGGCCAGATAAGGAAACCGCCATAAATTGCCCAGGCCGATAGCCGATCCAATAGCGGCAAAAATGAAGGTGGTTCTACTAGTCCATCTTTCCCGACTTTCTTCTGCCATTACGCCCCCTTCTACAAGCAAATAGTTTTAAAGAAGCAGCAAAATCGGGCATTTCCCCGAAAAACTGCTGCGTGCCGGACAACTTGTTAGGTTCGTTCAAAAGTGTTGGCACGGAATTCCATAAGAAGGCTTAGAGTTCCAAATGCCATTTCCTGAATTGGCTGTCGGCACAGACCTACCAAGCGTCTCATGTGCGAGAAGGGACCCTCCGATCAGCCCGTCAGAGCACATGAGGACGCCTTTTTCTGGTTGGACAAATAGTTGGTAGTACTCCTATCATCTCCGAGCTGGTTTTGCAAGACCCAAACCACATCAAGGTGCCCGGCTTTTCCAATCATAACCGCAGAGCCAAACGCCGCATGCCGGCCATCATGAACGGGAAAAACAAAAAGCAGCGCAAGGCGGCCGATATCGATCGGCTCAAAGGGACGGAAAAGGGGCTTGGATATGCCCGGGGCGCACTTGAAAGGCTCATTGGGGCAAGTCCTGTCGATAAATCCCTCTGCCCTGCCTGCAGCGGTTAAGCCAGGTAGCGCAGGAGGGCAACCACTGCCATTCCGGTCAGTATCGCCCAGACAAAACTCCTGCCCCGTATTGCGACAAGCAGGGTGGGCAGGGCGGCCCAGAGGAAATAATTCTGTGCGGATATATGCAGTTCTCCCTGAGGCGCAAATAAGGCCGGGGCGAGCAGGGAGGCCAGGACGGCTGCCGGGATCAGCTTGAGCCATCTGGCAAGCACCGCAGGCAAAGGCCTGGAAGATAATGCCAGGATAGGCAAAACCCGCGGTCCGTAGGTGACCAGCATCATAGCTACGATTATCAGAAAGATCTCTTTTTGATCCATTTCTCAACGACCAGTCCCAGGGTTGAGGCCAGCACGGTGGCAATGATTACACTGCTTTGCCCCAGCCCGAGCAGGATCAGGGCCAGGGAACACGCACCTGCTGCTATGGCGGTAAACAGGATGAGCAGGCTTTGTACCTGCCAGACCAGGAGCACGATAAACATGGCGGGCAGGGCAAAGTCGAGGCCAATGGGCCGCATATCCGAAACAAAGCTTCCGGCAAACAGTCCCATACAGGTCCCCGCGAGCCAGGCGCTCTGGGAGATGACATTGATTGCCAGGGTCTCTTTTTTTAAAGGCTTGCCCCCCGCAAAACGGCTGGAATGCAGGGCAAAGGTTTCATCGGTGAGCTGGAAGGAAAAAAAGGCCTGCTGAATGCGGCTCCAGGATCCAAGAAAGGGGGCAAGAGAGGCCGACATGAGAAGATGCCGCAAATTGACCATAAAGGTGGTCAGGATCACCGTTGCCGGGCCAGCCCCCGAGGCAAGCAGGCCGACTGCAATAAGCTGGGCCGAGCCGGCAAATACCAGCAGTGACATCAGAGCCGTGTTAATCCCTGAAACACCGCTTTTCTGGGCCAGCACACCATATGCAAACCCAATGGGCAGATAGCCCAGAATAACCGGAAGCGTCTGCTGCAGGGCGGACAGTAGCCAGGATGGCAGGGATATTTTTGTGACCGGGTTTTTATGAAACTGCATCTGTTTTTTTCGGTTCTTCCGGATAAACGCCATTTATGAATTTATCAGAAAAGGCAGCTCAGGCGTGCTGCAGAAGCCTGCGGTTTCGCTCGTCAATGGTCGCCTGCAGGGCTTTTATCTCTTCGGCCCCCATATTTCTGAAGCGCTCCTGGGCCTTTATATAGTCGTTTACCGGAATGGGATTTTCGGGTATGACAGTTTGCCTTACCTCGCCGCCCGCCTCAAATTCCAGAAGCGGGAAAATCCCTGATTCAACAGCCATCCGAGCGATCCTGACCGAATCCTGGGAGTCTATCCGCCAGCCGGGCGGGCAGACAGAGAGCAGGTGCAGAAAACGGAATCCCCTTTTTGCGTAAGCTTTTACAAATTTTGCGTAAAAGTCTTCAGGATGACCGACAGAAGCTGTTGCCAGATAAGAGGGGTGGTGATTCTTGATTATTCCGAACATGTCCTTTTTGCTGAAATCCATCTCCTTTCCGCCCGGTGTGGTCGAGGTCCAGGCGCCCCCGGGCGTGGCAGAAGACTGCTGTACCCCGGTATTCATGTAGGCTTCGTTGTCGTAGCACACGTACAAAAAGTCCTCTTTGCGGTCCGCCGCGCCGGACAGGGCCTGAAGCCCGATATCAAAGGTGCCGCCATCACCGGCCCAAACCATTACTGTCACCTTCTCCCTGCCCTGGGCCAGAAGCGCACGGCGCACTCCGGAGGCGCATGCAGCGGCAGTGGCAAATGGCACGTGGAGTGCGGGCACCGACAGCGCAGAGGTGGGGAAAATCCCGCCTATTATGGACCAGCAGCAAGCCGGTATAATCACCACAGTCTCTTCGCCAAGGGCCTTTAAGGCGTGGCGCATTGACAATGAAGCCCCGCAGCCCGGGCAAGCCATGTGGCCGTTGTGCATATATTCAACCTTTGTCACGTTCCACAGCATATTTTCGGCTCCCGATTTATTTTTTTGCCTAAATTGAGCGATTTTCAAGTTTTGCTAAAACCAGTTACTGTTTTCCTCTGAAAGCTGATCCGCCTGACCGACCACCTCCGCAACCGTTTCCGGAAAAACCTCCTTGCCGCCCAGGCTGATGACCACGTCCAGGATGCCCGGCCGTTTGTCAAGATGATAGAAGGCAGCCCTGAGTTCCTGGGACAGTGTACCGCCGGCGCCGAAGGACACGGCGCGGTTAAATACAAGCACTTGCCCGGATGAGCCGAGCGCCCGGATAAGATCCTCTCCGGGAAAGGGCCTGAAAAGGCGTAGCTTGACAAGGCCGACCTTTACCCCCTGCTCTCGCAGCCTGTCCACAGCAACTCGGCTGGTCCCGGCCAGAGCGCCGCTTACCAGGATTATAGTATCGGCGTCCTCTGTGCGGTAGGATTCGATGGCCGAGTAGCTGCGGCCGAAGTGCTCCTCAAACCCCGTGAATTCTTCGCGCAGGATCCGGGGCACTGTTTTCATGGCGCGTGCCATGTATTTGCGCATATTGTAAAAATTATCCGGTGTGGCCGCAGATCCGAAACTGAGCGGATTTTCGGTATCGAGAAAATAAGGCGCTTCATAGCGCTTCAGATATGTGTCTACTTCATCCGGCTCAGGGATAAACAGAGGCTCCATGGTATGGGAAAGAATGAAGCCGTCAATGTTTACCATCACCGGAAGCATGACCTGCTCGGCCACCCGGTAGCCGATTATTACACTGTCCAAAGCCTCCTGGGCGGTTTCGCAGTAGAGTTGCAGCCAGCCGGTATCGCGCTGGGAAAGGCTGTCGCTCTGATCGGTCCATATGTTCCAGGGCGCCCCCATTGCCCTGTTCGCATTTACAAGAACCATCGGGAACCTGGCCCCGGCAAACCAGTGCAGCACCTCGTGCATCAAAGCCAGCCCGTGCGAGCTTGTGGCTGTAAAAGCCCGGCTGCCTGCTGCAGCAGCTCCGTAGCAGGCCGAAATAGCAGACAGCTCTGATTCGACTTTAACAAACTGGCTTTCAAGCTCTCCCTTGTCCACCATCAAAGACAGGGTTTCCACAATATGGGTCTGAGGCGTTATGGGATAGGCCGCGATCACGTCTGGCTTGCAGAGCTTTGCCCCGTAAGCCACTGCATCGCTGCCAAGCAGCATATCCATCTTCGGGGCGCCGCCGCCCTGGTCCGCTCTGTAAGACATCAAACATCCTCCTCGAGTTGGATTACTCCGCGGGGACAAACCGCGGCGCAAAGTCCGCAGCCCTTGCAGTGCTCAAGATCGAATACAGGAAAGGTTTTTTCTCCATGCTGCTCAAGCGTCACCGACACATCGGGGCAGAAAAACCAGCACAGCCCGCAGCCGCTGCAGCTTCCGCAGTCAAGGCAACGGGAAGCTGCTTCCAAAACTTCCTTTTCGCCGAGACCGGAACGGATTTCCGCAAAGGAAGCCTTCCTGGATTCAGGATCAAGCTCTTGAATTTCTATTCTCTGACGCCTTGGCTCGAAATCAAGGCTCACTCCGGCCGGCTCCACTGCAGGCAAATTCCTTTCCGGCGGAATGCGATCCTTTAAAAGATCGGGGGCAACTGAGGCCAGAATTGCTTCGGCTGCTTTCTGTCCAGTGGCCATGGCCTCGACAACCGTGGCGGCGCCGATGGAATAATCCCCGCCCAGAAATATTCTTTCCGATCCGGCGATGTCCATATGCGCGGTCTGCCCCACCGCCGGCACCACCCGGTCGACTTCGAGTTCTTCCACGATCCGGCCCGCCCGTATCTTCCCGGTTTGTTTCTCCGCCCGGGCCAGGCCGAGATGCAGACCGCCGCTTTGGCTCGGATCAATGAAGCCGATAAGGCGCTTTTCCCAAAGGACCGCGCCCTCTTCCAGGGCCTGGGTTTTTTCATCCGTATAGGCGGGCATCTCCTCGAAGGTGCGGCGATAGATTATGTGCACCTGTTTGCCGCAGCGTATCAATGAACGGGCAACATCTACGGCCACATCGCCGCCGCCCACCACGGCAAACCGTTCTGCTGAAGGAACAGCGCCCTGATTCAGATTTTTTAAAAGCTCCAGGCCGGGCTCCATGTTTTCCATGCCCCTGAACTCTTCGGGAACCGCGGAGTCCCAGAGACCGGGGGCGCAGAAGACAAAATCAAAATCCTGCAGGAAAGCGGGGATATCTGCCGCCTTAGTCTGCTTTCCGAGCTCAATCTTTATGCCCATTGAGTCGATCAGGTTGCCGATCTCGCAGTCAAGAATGTCTCTGGGCAGGCGGTAGGCCGGGATGCCGTAACGAAGAAGGCCTCCGGCAAGCTTCTCCTTTTCCTTTACCGTAACCTCAAAGCCAGCTGATGCCAGGTAATAAGCCGCAGCCAGACCGGCGGGGCCGCTTCCGAGGACGGCAATCCGCTCGTTTCGCTTCCGCTCCGGAGCCGGATAGGGCACTTCCAGGCCGAAATCTCCCAGATAACGCTCGATCGCGCCGAAGCGGACCTCCTGGTCCAGCTTTTTGCGGCTGCACTGCTCCTGGCAGAAATTGGGGCAGACCCGTCCGGTAACAGCGGGCAGGGGATTAAAACGCCGCAGTTCATGCAGGGCCTCCCTGTAATCCTTTCGGCCCAGGGCGGCCAAAACCGCCGGAATCCGGTTATGAATAGGGCAGGCAGCAGCGCAGGGCGCCTGTCTTTGCGCAGCTTCCGGCTTGAAAAACTTCCAGCTTCCGGTCAGGTTGCTGTCTGTTGTGGTCATTGAAACCGGTGCTTCCCGGATATCTCCCGGGGCCACAACGCTTTCCTGATCCAATGCCTCCATTATGCCTTCCCCCTAGGTGATCAATTGATTGTTTGCGCCTGTTCAAAAGCCTCTTTCATGGCCTTTTGGTTGCCCTCGGGATTTGCGCTGATAAACCGGGGCAGGGCCTCAGATAAAGCTTCCAGTGAAACCCCACGGCTTATCCCCGCATAGGCTCCAAGTATGGGAACATTTACCATCGGCATGATCCGGGAGCCCAGCCCGAATCCGGCGGCTATGCTGCTGATGTTTAATGTAACGATCCTGCAGGCCCCTTCTATTGTATTGTAGTGCTCAGGAGGCTTATCCGTGTTTATAAGTATGAACCCGTCCGGCCCAACACCTGATGCGACATCCACTGTTTCAGCCAGCTTGGCCGAAAGCACCAGCACGTGATTCGGCCGGATAACCTGGCTGCGCAGATTGATGAATTCATCCGATACCCTTACAAAGGCTGATACCGGCGCCCCCCGGCGCTCTGCGCCGAAGGTCGGAAAGGACTGGGAAAACTTTCCTTCCAGGAAAAAGGCGTAGGAAAGAATCTGCGAAGCCAGAACCGCCCCCTGACCGCCGCGTCCGTGTATTCGTATCTCCAGCATTCCCTGTTCCTTTTAACCTTATAAACGGCTATTTGTGGCAGACAGTTACCAGTGCCCTGGCCGGCGCATCGCCCAAAGCCCTGAAGCCGTGCAGCTGGTTTGAGTCAAAATACAGGCTATCTCCCGGTTCGAGCACGATCCTTTCCCTATCGGTTGTAAACTCCAGCGTGCCCTCCAGGAGAAAGGCGAACTCCTCGCCCTCGTGGCTGAAACGGATCACGTCTTCGGCCTCCTTGGGCGAAAAGGTGACAAGAAAAGGCTCCATGTACTTGAAGGCCTTTTTGTAGGCAAGGGCTTCGTAGCTGTAGCCAAGGTTGGCCTTGCCTTCAACCTGCCTGCGCCGGGAAACCAGCCGCTCATTGCTGCGCACAAGACAAATTCTGGGATTCTCTGTTTCTTCCTGGAAAAAAAAGCTGATGTCAGTGCCGAGACTTGCGGCCACTTTCAACAGGGTGGAGATGGGAGGCGAAATCTGCTCCCTTTCAATCTGGGACAGCAGCCCCTTTGACAGGCCGGTTTTTTCGGCCAATTCTTCCAGGGAGAGGCTTTTGCTCAAGCGCATCTGCCTGATCTTCTCCCCTATTGCCAGTTCCCCGACGTTTTGGCGTATACCGCTGCTCATAGACCCGCACCTCTTCGGATTAAAAACGATTTATTTTATTTTATGCGGACGGGATCAGTTCTCCGCCCTGCCTTTTGCCATGCGCTGCTCTGCTATTGTGTCGGCGGCGACAAATGGGGCCAGATTCTCTTTTTCAGCCAGGCCGAAAATCTCCATACAGGTGTCGTATATGCCGTTTATCCGCTGCATCACCTTGTCCGGATCATAGGTTTCCAGCTGATCGGCCAAGAAAATGACGCCGCCCGCGTTGACTGCATAGTCAGGAGCATAGAGAATGCCACGTTCGGCCAGCTCATAGCCGTGTCTTTCCTCTGCCAGCACGTTATTTGCACCTCCGGCCACAATGGAGCATTTCAGCCGGTTTATGGAATCATCGTTGACAACCGCGCCAAGGGCGCACGGGGCGAAGATATCGCAGGAAACGTCAAATATCTCCTCAGGCGCAACCTTTTCAGCGCCAAGCGCTGAGGCGATGTCCTCGGCCCTGGACTGATTTATATCCGTGACGACCAGCTTTGCGCCGTCTTCGGCCAAAAGCCTGCACAGAAAGGCGCCCACATGCCCGACGCCCTGTACCGCAACAACCCGGCCGGCCAAATCGGCTTTCCCGCAAAAACGGGATAAGGCGGCTTTCATCCCCTGTCTTATCCCCCGGGCGGTCCACGGAGAAGGGTCACCGCCTTTTCCGGTGGTGCCGAGCACGCATTTTGTCCCGCAGGCGATGCAATCCATGTCTTCCGGGCAGGTTCCCACATCCTCGGCTGTCAGGTACCAACCCTGCAGCCTGTCTATAAAGCTTCCATAGGTCCGGAAAAGCGCCTCGCTCTTGTCCTTTTCAGGATCTCCGATAATCACCCCCTTGCCGCCGCCAAGGGGAAGCCCGGCCATGGCGTTTTTATAAGACATGCCCCGGGCCAGCCGGAGCACATCCTTAAAAGCCTCGTATTCGCTGGCATAAGGCCACATTCTTGTGCCGCCCAGGGCCGGACCCCGGGCCGTGGAGTGAATTGCAACAGCCGCCTTAAGACCGGCGTCCCTGTCCTGGCAGACAACCAACTGCTCAAAATCGTGTTTTTCCATGTCTTTTAAAAGTTCCACTGTTTGCCCCTCCAAGCCGCGCTTTGTTTAAATAACCAACCGGATTCACATCAAATTTTCTCCGGACTGCGGATTTTTCTACAGAAAACCGGCTTTGTGTCTAATCCGACGCAAAATCCGGACCACGATTTAAAGCAGTTTCCGGAGCCGGGCCGGTGATAAGACCCCAGCGCCCTTAATGCTTCAGGGGCGTATCCGAAAAGCTCGCTCTCCAGAAGACTTTCACTGATGGCAGCGCAGCTTACCCTTATAAACTGTCCGCTTCTGCCGCTTGCCTGGTGGATAGCATGGGTAAAAAGCTTCTTTCCGGTGCCGCTCTCTCCCTGCAGGAGCACCGTGGCTGGCGTGGCTGCGGCGTTTCCGGCCTGCTCCAGGGCATCCTGGAAATCAGGACTCCTGCCTATGATATCCTCGAATTCATATTTGGCCTCCAAGTTGCGTATCCGGCGTCTTGCCTGCGCCAGTCCCTCTGCGAGCCGCGGGATCTCAGAAAGATCATGAATGACCGCCACGCTATCCTTGAGCCTGTCCTGCACCACTATCGGAGCTCCGTCCACGATCACCGGCTGGTGATCACCGTTTTATCGCCCAGGAGATGGCGACGGTTTGTCTCGGGCCTGCCGCTGTTTACTGCCACGGGCAGCCTTGTGTTGGAGATGATATCATGGGCCTTGCGGTTCAGCGCCGCCCTGGCCGGCAGACCGATGAACCTGGCCGCGGCCTGGTTATATATCCTGATCACCGAGCCCCTGTCCACGGCCGCGACCGCCTCGCCGATGAAGTCGAAAACCAGCTTCGGATCCAGGAAGGAATCAGTTGGGCGGGGCATGTTATGCTCCCGAAATCGGGCTTTTTATGGAAAGGTTAAGTGCTTATAACAAATCATGTTAAAATGATGATAATTTCAAATGAAATTAATGTCAAGACGGCCTGGAAGCGGTTTGTGCGGTTTCCCGGAAAAAGGTCAGATAACAGGCGGCAATAAAAAAAGAGGCGGCCGCTTCCCTGTTTTTTGAGGGAAAGGGCGCCTCTTTTTTTATCTTTTTTCTTTGACGCGCTGGTTAAGGGGTACCTTTTCAACTTCTTCAACATCTTTTACACCACGAATCAAAAATTCCTCGCTCATTGGGCGAATCAGTCCCGCATTTATATTCTTGACAGCTATTAAGGGCTTCTATAGGTTTAAGGGGCGTTATTGCAGGAAACTTCGGTCGTTTTGATTACAGCAAAGAATCTGGGCAAAGTGAATAATACCACTGAACATGAACCACCGCAGGCTGCCGTCAGGATAAAAGATCTGTATAAGTATTTCGGCAGCCTCCAGGTATTAAAAGGGGTGTCGCTGACAGCCCGCGAGGGCGACGTGATAGCTTTGATCGGGTCTTCGGGATCGGGAAAAAGCACGCTCCTGCGGTGTATCAACCTCCTGGAAATCCCCACCTCAGGCGAGATCCATGTGGGCGAGGAACATATCCGTCTTGTTAACAATCGCAGAAAGCAGACTGTGCCGGCCGAGCACAGGCAGGTGGATCGTGTCCGTACAAAGCTGGGAATGGTCTTTCAGCATTTCAATCTCTGGTCGCACATGACAGTGCTCGAAAACGTAATTGAGGCGCCGGTGCATGTTTTAAAAAAGCCCAGGAAAGAGGAAAGGCAAAAGGCAATGGGTCACCTTGAGAAGGTGGGCATTGCAGACAGGGCTCATTATTACCCCGCCCATCTCTCAGGCGGGCAGAAGCAGCGCGCAGCCATTGCGCGTGCCCTTGCAATGGAGCCGGACGTGATGTTGTTTGACGAGCCCACCTCCGCGCTCGATCCCGAGCTTGTGGGCGAAGTGCTGCGCGTAATCCAGGATATTGCAAAAGAAGGACGGACCATGATCATGGCAACCCACGAAATGGGTTTTGCCAGGGAGGTGGCAAGCCATGTCATTTTTCTGCATGACGGTATAATCGAAGATGAAGGAGCGCCTGAGTATATTTTCCGGAAACCGGCCTCAGAGCGCTGCCGCACATTTCTATCCCGGTTTTTCTGATAAAACAACCGACGGTAACACACCCATTCTTCAACCCAAGACGATGGAGGAGACATGAAACGATTTTTACAAATTTTACTGGTCCTTATTTTTTCTCTTTCTTTTTTCGCAGCTACATCAGCGGCCGGCGACACCGTCCGGATCGGCACGGAAGGCGCCTATCCCCCCTTTAATTACACAGACAAAGACGGCAATCTGAAGGGTTTTGACATCGACATTGCAAAAGCCCTCTGCGAAGCCGCCGACATGGAATGCACCTTTGTGACCCAGAGCTGGGAAGGCATGATCCCGGCCCTTCTTGCAAAGAAATACGATGCAATTATCGCTTCCATGAGCATAACCGAAGAGCGCAAAAAGCGGGTGAACTTCACGAACAAATATTACCAGACGCCCGCCAGGTTCGTTAAGCACGAGGATGATGATATCGAGACTTCCGAAGAAAGCCTGAAGGGAAAAACCGTTGGTGTTCAGCGGGCAACCGTGTCGGCCAATTTTATCAACGACAACTTCGGCGATATTATGGATGTCAGATCCTATGCCACCCAGGAGGAAGCCAACATGGACATGACTTCCGGCCGGCTTGATCTTCTTTTTGCCGATGCCGTGGTGCTCCAGGAGGGCTTTCTTGATACAGAAGCCGGAGAGGATTATGAATTTGTAGGCCCCGGCTACACGGACAAGGAATGGTTCGGCGAAGGAATCGGAATTGCGGTCAGAAAGGGCGACGATGACCTGCGCAAAGCATTTAACAAGGCCATAAAGCAGATCCGCAAAGACGGCACATACCAGGAAATAAACGACAAATACTTTGATTTTGACGTCTACGGCGACTGATAAAGCAGCTTCGGGTAATATCTGGAAAAGCGATTAAAAAAGGATAGGGGCTGCAGTGTTCGGTTTGGAAGGATATGGTCCGCTTTTGCTCCAGGGCGCAAGGCTGACCGTGTATGTGGGCGTCTGTTCCATGGCAATCGCCATAGTGCTGGGGCTGATCGGAATGCTGTGCAAGATTTCCGCATCACCTGTGGTGCGTGTTCTTGCAGACCTATATACAACGGTCATCCGGGGGATACCCGAGCTTGTCCTGATACTTCTGGTATACTACGGGGCACCGACCCTGATCCAGGATATCTCGGCCATGTTCGGGCATCCTGTCTATATCTCCCTTGATCCGTTTATCTCTGGTGTGCTCACCATAGGGTTCATATACGGGGCATTTTCAACAGAGGTCTTCAGGGGAGCCTACCTGGCAGTGCCCAGGGGACAGGTCGAGGCCGCACGCGCCTGCGGCATGAGCAGTGCTCTTGCCTTCCGCCGGATTCTGCTGCCCCAGATGATGCGATTTGCCATTCCGGGCCTTGGCAATGTCTGGATGGTGCTTATAAAGGCAACCGCCCTTATTTCCGTAATTCAGCTTCCGGAACTGATGCGCAGCGCGGATATCGCGTCCAGGAATACAAAAAAGCCTTTTACCTTTTTTCTGGCCGCATCATTTATTTACCTGTGTATCACGATCATTTCCAATCTCATCCAGCAATGGGCCGAAAAACGGGCTGAACGGGGAATACGGAGGGCCTGAGAGCAGCATGGAAATCATTGTCGAAAATATTCCCCGGTTCTTAAACGCCGCTTGGGTTACTATACAGATAACAGCGATCAGCGTTTTTATCGGATTCTGCATGGCTATTCCCCTGTCGGTGATCCGGGTTTCAATAAGAAAAATTTTTTCCTGGCCTGTATACGCTTTTACCTTTTATTTCCGGGGGACCCCTTTGCTGGTTCAGATCTTTCTCATATACTACGGCTCCGGGCAGTTCCAGGAACAGCTTAATGCGGTAGGCCTCTGGTATCTGTTTCAAAGCCCTTGGTTTTGCGCGGTTTTATCCCTGACGCTTAACACCGCAGCCTATTCCACGGAAATTTTCAGAGGCGGCATACAGGGTGTGCCAAGCGGGGAGATCGAGGCGGCCAGGGCATGCGGCATGTCAGGCGTGCTTCTCTACTGGCGGATTATCATACCGCGGGCCATCCGCATTGCCTGGCCCGCTTATACAAACGAGGTGATTTTTCTTCTCCAGGCATCCTCTCTTGTATCCATCATAACGGTAATGGATATCACCGGGGTGGCTGGAGAAATCGCCACCCGCAGTTTTGCCTTTTATGAAACCTATCTTTTTGCGGCAGGACTTTATCTTGTAATCGTATACGGCGTGCTTTGGCTCTTTCGGCGCATTGAAAACCGCCTAAATGCCTACCTCAGAGCTGAAAGCGCCTGAAAAATGACTCCGCGTGCCCACCTCAAAGGCGATCTCCTTTTGCTTCTTACCGCCATGATCTGGGGATCTGCATTTGTCGCCCAGAAAGTGGGAATGGACCATATCGGCCCTTTCATGTACACAGGCATCAGGTTTGCCCTGGGCGCTTTGTTTTTAACGCCGATCATGCTTTTTTTCAGCCGCTACAGGCCTTTTATCATTAAAAAACAGGAGAAGACCCCGCCGCTGATCCTTGCCGGCCTGCTGGCAGGCGCCCTGCTGTTTGGCGGAAGCATTCTTCAGCAGATAGGCCTTGTTTATACCACGGCAGGCAAGGCCGGGTTTATAACCGGCCTTTACGTGGTAATTGTGCCCCTGCTGGGGCTTATATGGGCAATGCGGCCGGGAGTAGGCGGATGGGCGGGTGCTGTTCTTTCAGTAACCGGGCTTTATCTTTTAACAGTCCAGAAGGGGCTTTCCTTTTGCATCGGAGATATCCTCGTTATTTTATGCGCCTTCATGTATGCCCTGCATGTGCTTGCAATCGGCTGGTTTGCGCCGAGGCTCGATGTGTTGAAACTATCTGTAATCCAGTTCTGGGCATGCTCGGTTATCAGCCTTGCGGCAGGATTTTTCCTGGAAACCACAAGCTGGTCAGACGTATATAATGCCGCGATTCCCATAATATACGGCGGCCTGCTTTCCGTGGGCATCGGATTTACCCTCCAGGTTGTTGCCCAGCAAAAAGCCCCGCCCACTCATGCCGCCATTATCCTCAGCCTTGAGACGGTTTTTGCCGTAATGTCGGGGATGCTTGTCCTTGGCGAAACACTTCCGGCACGGGGATGGACAGGAGCCGCACTTATGCTTGCCGGCATGCTTTCATCGCAGTTTTATGCCTCTGGAGCAAAGGAATAGGAACTTGCTTTTGAATTTGACAATAGTCCCCGCGCAAAATCTGGCCATCAAAAGTGCGAAAAATTCTGGGCACTGATCTTAAACCCTTATAGGAGCCTCCTGTCAAGGCGCCTATGGTCTACAATCGAGTGTGTATTACCCCACACCTTCGAGCACCATGGCGGCAAAACGCCCGAAGTCAAAGGCCTTTTCCCTGTTATGTGTAACCCCTAATCGCACAATCACCAGGTCGTTTTCCGGAAACACGGCAACACGCTGCAGGTTGAACCCGCTTAGATAGAACATGGAGTCGGGCAGCCGCGGATAACTTCTCTTAATGTCCGCGTTCTCGGCTGTACCCGGATTGAGCCATATCTGCGCCCCATATTGTCCTTCAGATCCCGGCGTGGGTGTGGTACAGTATTGCATCCAGCCTTCCGGCAGAAGCTGCCTTCCTTCCCACTTCCCCTTCTGCAGAAAAAACTGACCTATGCGTGCCCAATCCCTGGCGGTTGCAAACATGTAACTTGAACCAACGAAGTTACCGGAGGCATCCGGCTCAATGATTGCGCTGTCCATATGTAGCGGCTTGAAGAGACGCTGCTGTAAATACCGGTGCAAGTCAACAAGACTGCCGCCGGTCTTTTCGCGAACTATCCGCATGAGTATATTGGTAGTACCGCTTGAATAGCTCCACTTTTCTCCCGGCTCGTTGGCCAGCGGCTTCGCGGCAGCGTAGGCTGCCATGTTGGCCGAATCGTAAAGCATATCCGTAGCGTCCTTCATGGGAGCGTATTTTTCCTCGAAGGCCAGACCGCTGTTCATCCGCATAAGGTTGTCCAGGGTGATTTCGGAACGGGGATCATCCGGCTGTTGCCATTCCTCCACGGGAGCGGGCTGCGCAACGTCGAGTTTCCCGTCCTTTACCAAAAACCCCACCAGTGCCCCTGTTATGGACTTGGTCATGGACCAGCCAAGGAGGCGGGTTTGCGGGGTTATGTTATCCGCATACCGTTCGGCGATGAGCCGGCCCCTGTATATAACCGCCACCGCCTGGGTGCGCACCGGCAGCCCGTTGTTTTCTTTCATGAATGCGTAATCAAGTGCCTTTTCGATTTTCTCCCTGTCTACCCCGGGAGGCAGGCTTCTAAGGTCCACCATGTTCCCGGTTGGCCACAAGTGCTCCTCAGAATTTTTGAAGGACGGGGCTGCGCCTTCAACCTGCTGCATCAGCTGTTCACGTGTCCTGTCAATGGCCAGGGTACAGCCGAAGCCCTTCCTGTAGATGGCGGTCTTATCCTGTAAAAAACCCAATCCCACGGCGGTGACCTCTTTTTTCTTCCGATCTATATTGCTTGAGACCAGCCCGAAGAGCGGATTGGTGGGGTTGATTTCTTCCGTTACAATATAGTCGGGATCCCGATCGGACAGGAAGACCTGAGAACAAAGATACTTGGCAGAGTACCCGGTGCCTATGGACAGAGCATTGTATAGATAGTAGACGCCGCAGACAAAAGCGATGGTGAACACAATGATAACAGCGTAGATACTTCCCCTGGCATATTTTTTCATGGGTATCCCCCTCAAAGTTTTTTTATGCGTACACGATTTTCGTTTAAATGTCCAGTGACGGCGCAGACCCAACGTAATTTTTCGGGCTCCCGGCAAATCTCGTTCGTCTCACAAACCACTTCCCGGGCGGCTGTAGTAAACCGGACAGATTATTTGCTACTGACATATCGTGGTTCAGATCTGGGGTTTAGGATCTTGCAAAACTACCTTGGAGATGCTAAATTCATCAAATAAATTCCTATTGTGCCAAGTTACGCTTAGTATTTCCTGTAGAGTGAAAATCTTTATCAGGCAAAAGTAGCCAGCCACAGATATCAAGTCGATTTCCCAATGGTACTCAGTGGCGCGCCCCAGTCGGGAATCTCAACCATAAAACCGCCTTTATGGAGATGAATTATGGCGACTCCCTTTCCCTTTGCAGTCCTGCTGGGATTCGCATGGCTGGGCGTGATGCTTCTTTTCGGAATTTTTCTCCGCGCCAAGATCGGACTTCTGCAGCGGTTTCTCTTCCCCAGTTGCCTTGTCGGAGGTCTGGCGGGCCTGGTGATTCTGCAGACGGGCTTGCTTAAAATTGAAACATCGCTGCTCGAGACAATTTCCTATCACCTGTTCAATATTTCCTTTATATCCATTGGACTAATCATTCGCAGCCAGGAGGAACAAAAAGCCTACGGCGGGCGCGAGGTTTTGAAGGGCGCCATCTGGATCGCCTTGGTAGTAGGCGTCATAATGCCCATGCAGGCCATTATCGGGGGAAGTCTGGTGCTGATCTTCAATTTCCTTGATTTCAATCTCTTCAAGACCCTGGGCTTTCTCGTCCCCTTAGGTTTTAACCAGGGTCCGGGACAGGTGCTTTCGGTCGGTAAAGTTTGGGAAACCCTGGGTTTCGCAAACGCAGCCACCATCGGGCTTACCTTTGCCACCATCGGCTTTCTCTTTGCCTTTTTTGTGGGGGTGCCTCTGGCGAACTGGGGGGCGCGAAGGGGAATGGCTGAGCACACCCCCAAGAGCATGCCTGCGGAAATTCTGGTGGGCATCGCCCCAAAAGGAACCCGGCTGGAACCCGCAGGCAGGCTTACCATGCATTCCGGCAACGTCGATACCCTCGCCTACCATTTTGCACTGGTGGGACTGGTCTACCTGCTGACCTATGCCCTGATATACCAGATTGCGGGCCTGCTCAGGCCCGAGCTTGCCGCCACACTATGGGGATTTTTCTTTTTTGTTGGACTGCTTGTTGCCATCGCTGTGCGGACTGTAATTATTCGAATGGGTTACGGTCATACGCTTGACCCGGGCGTCCAGCGGAGAATAACCGGGTGGTCAGTGGATTTTTTGATTCTGGCGACCGTGATGGCGGTGCAGCCTGCAATTGTATGGCAATACATGCTGCCAATCGGAACGATCTCTTTGTTGGTAGGAGTCCTTACCACCTTGGTGATCGTCTACCTCGGGAACCGGCTGTGGACACTTAATATCGAGAGAATGGTCGGGGTTTACGGGATCTGCACGGGAACGGCATCTTCGGGGCTTCTTTTGGTGCGGGTCGTGGATCCGGGATTTCGCACCAGCGCTTCTATGGAAATAGGTTTCCAGGCGGTTTTCTCCTCGGTGCCAGTGATCAGCTGCATGCTTCTGGTGAGTGCCCCTTTAATCTGGAACTGGAGCATGGGCTTAACCCTGGCGGTGTTTTTCGGATTGATGGTGGTGTCTGTCGCACTTTTAAAATTTTTAAAATTCTGGGGCAAAAAGCGGTTTTGAAACAGCCGGGCAACTCCGTGTAAGTACCGCCTTCAAAGGGCTGAGCCGGTATTACTTATAGTAACCATGCCTGTGGACCGCCTTGAAGACCGCCATCACATTCTCCGGCTTGACTCCCGGGTGATAGGTGTTTGACGAGTCGATAATGAGGCCGCCTCCCTTGCTTGCGTCCCGGAGGATCTGGATCACGGCGGCTTCAACCGCTTCCTCTGTGCCGTGGGGAAGCAGGTCTATGCTGTCGACGTTTCCCAGAAGGCACATCCGATCTCCGCAATAGTCCTTAACCGTTTTCATATCCATTTTCGCCTGGGGTTCCAGGGGATTGAGCCCGTCATAGCCCGTGTCAAGCAGAATGTCCAGCAGCATCCAGAGGTTGCCGTCCGAGTGCCGTACCACCTTAAGACCTTTTTCGTGGGCACGCTCCACCAGTTTGCGGTTGTAAGGATTGATAAACTCCCTGAACTGGGCCGGCGATACAATGGGCATATTTTTATCGGCGATATCGTCTTCCACCACCAGTACGTCCAGACCGGCTTCCACGAGCATGTCCAGTTGTTTCAGGCTGAACTGCGTGACCATATCGGCAACTTTGTGCACAAACTCGGGATCATCGAACATTTTCATCATCAGATTTTCCATTCCCACAAGCCTCCAGCTGCGCACGAATGCGCCCCGCATCATCCAGAAAATCGCCTTCTCCCCCTTGAATCGTTCCCGCATGAGATCCACAAGAACCAGGTGGGAACGGTTGGGCTCCGGCGGAGTATACCGCATTAACTCTTCACTTCCGGAGATCGGATGTTTCGAGGGCACCGGCATCCCGTGTAAACTGCGTGTGAATTGGACTCCCCAGTCGTCAACAAGCGGCGTGCCGGCACTGAACTCCGTCCCCTCGCCGATGGGCAGGCAGGTATAGCCGTCCACACCGAATTCCTCAAGTATTAAAAACAGGGTATTGATAATTTTTTCTTTTTCTTGGTCGTTCATCTGGTCGATGGTCTTGCCTTCGGGCAGACCATCGGTGAGGTATTTGCCAATGCCCATGATAGGGCCCTCGTTAATTCCGTGTATAAACAGGGGAACCCGGTCAGGTTCCTCAATGCTCAGGGCGCTGATAATTCTTTCCCTTCCGGTCATGGCACACCTCCACATTTTGATAAGGTTTATAGTCTCCGCCAGGGGCCCGATTCCCATTGTCACTTAAATGGCAATATCGACTCAGTTTTTGGCCCGGTTGACAATACGCCCCACCGGCCCGGTAACGCCCAAAACCTTTCCGCTATATTACATAATCGCGCACCTGGTCGTTTTGCGATACAAAACCGCCTGCCGTCAAAAATGATCGCGTTTTCCGTTCATATCCGTATACCTGGTCGCCTTTTTTCTATTTAATCACCCCAATGTTTTGAACACCCTTTTATTTTCGAGATGCATTCAAAAAAACAAAAAGTCAAGACTTTTTCAACCACCAGGTTGCGCATGCGAGAATGAATCCGAAGGCGGTCAATGTCAAGGATGCGGTCAGGCTGGTATTGGAGGATAGCTACACTTGCCAAGAAGTTGCCCAGCGCCTCTACATGAATAGTTCCAATACCACCTCGAATAAAAAGGATGACGATCTGTCCGGGAACTCTTTAACGACTGCAGCCTTTTCCAGGTAAAAACAATACGTACAGTTCAAATTGCAGTCCGGACCGGCCGGTTTGATTAAAATTGTTTCCAGCGGCTTTCCGGACTTTTTCATACCCGTTTTCAAGTCTCAGCCCCGAACCTGCTTCAGAAAATCAACCACTGTTTGAGCAAAGGCCTCGCCGCAATCCTCCTGCAGAAAATGGCCCCCGCCTTCAATGGTTGTATGGGGCTGGCCCCG
>JAGXKN010000020.1 GCA_018335195.1 Desulfobacterales bacterium | reverse complement strand
TCCTGCCATGGAATCGCCCTTCACCCGCAAGGCAAAGCATTCCCCGTTTCCGTAAAGCATCGGATCCACGCCAATGCGGTCATCCGGAAGATCCCATACATCCAGCGGCTCTCCCGCGGCAATGGTTCCTGCAACCGGCATGCCCTGCCCTTCCGCCGATCCCACCGGCACCCATGAGCGCTTCTTGCCCGCCGCAGACCGCATTCCCCCCCTTTTCCTCCAGCACCCCCAGAATCCAGTGCACACCAGCCGGCCCGACAAATCCCAGCTTCCCGCAAATCTCCCGCACACTCGGGGAATACCCGTACTCCCGGTGATACTTGCGAATCACCCGATACACACTTTCCTGCCGCGGCATCAGCTTCATGCGCAAAATCATTCTCCTTACCATCCCGCAGATGTCTCTTCCGTCCTTATACTGTAGTGCTTGGCGCGGATCAAATTCCGGACCTGATCCAACAGCTTTGGCTGCTCCATGACCCCTCCTGTAAGATTTGATGGAAACACGCTTACACCCTCCAATGAACATGTGTTCACGTTGTCATATTCTCATTATATCCTGGATCTCAAATAAAGAAAGAAGGTTTGAATATCGCCTGAAATATTGGTATTATTTAAAAATTAAATCATATCCCAATATTCATGCCAAAAAGGTGTTTTATTTTACGCCTCTTCGGGCATCTAATCATTGTTAAGCATCTCATACTTCAAGGCTAAGTATAAATGAAGAGGATACTTTGGTGGGGTTGAAATGCATTTATTGTGAAGATCCGATGAGTAATTCATCTGTTGAACATATAATTCAATCGGCACTGGGATCCAATCTTAAGTCCAGAAATTTACTGTGCGCTGTTTGTAACAATCATTTTTCTCGTAAAGATTCTGGATATATGGATTCCTGTCTGGTTGACCAATTTAAATTATTTAGGAATTTATTTAGCATTTGGGGAGGCAGAAAAACCCCTCCTCCTGTTTTGAGAAATGTTGGCAAAATTGAAGGAATGACGATTCATCTTGGTCCCGGCGGCACACCTATTTTTGCAAAATCTGTAAGGGAAGAATCCATTGATGAAAATGGCCAACTCATTATTTCAGTAAGCTCGCGAGACATAGAAAAAGCTAAAGAACAATATGAGCACATAAAAAGACAATTCAAAGAAGCTGGTGTAAAGTTAAGTAACTCAAAAAAATATAAGTTATCACTGCTGTCCGGTTAAGATGGGTCAATAACGTTATAATATACCATAAATATTGTAAAAATTTCCACTTGAAAGTGTTATCGATTTGAAATTTTGCGTTGCGGCCGATAAGCCTTCCCGCAGGGACTTTTCAAAAACCTTGCGGGAGGGAAAACGCTATAAATGTCGGCAGCACCGTATTCGCTCAGGTTATGGATTTTTTACCAATGCACCAGTTCCGACGGTGCGTTGACCGGTATCGGGGAAATCACCGGGTTCGTTCTTTTGCATGTTATGACCAATATCTTTGCATGGCCTTTGCCCAGCTGACTTATCATGAAAGCCTTCGCGATATTGAATGCTGCTTACGGGCAACGGACAAAAAGTGATTAGCCCAAGATTCCTATACCAGCGGTCCAGTATTTCGGATCTTTCCCTCCGGCGGCCCTGGCAGGTAAAGGCCACAGGCCGATCACAGGCTTTATATCCGCTGTAGCATTCAACTGCTGCGGGCTGGTAAATTCTGTCTGCACCGGAATCTTTTTCAGCCATCTATCAGATCCAGTTTCTATGCCCGGGGAGCCATTATTTAATCCGGAGTTCCCGTTTCAGCGCCGATGATTGGGTTCGATGAGATTCCTGATAAACCAGTTCAACCGGGGTCCGGGTTCTGGTGTAATTGCAGCCGGTTTTCAGGTTGTGCTCCTCAATCCGCCTGGAAACATCCGTCGTGATGCCCGTGTAAAGGCTATTGTCAGCACAGCGGATGATGTATAGGTGCCACATTTAAGATTGGCCTGGCTTTGCGTTGAAAATGTCATGTACCTCTTCATTGATCCGGCGCTTCACAGCAATTTACCTTTTCTTTCTGCCACCAGGGTTTCATCAAAGCATTCCCGGACGCCTTGCAGGGCTTCTTATACCGCAACTAACACCTCTGATTGAGCGCAAATATTTTCCACAAGCAGCAGATCGAATTTCATCTGCTTTAAATTCCTCACCGATTCCCAGCTCATGGCCTCGTCAATAGGGAAAAGCATTCGAGCTGAATTGGTAAAATCAAAAGCCTCCGCCACCTCGGATCTGAGATGCGCCCAAGCGCCCTGCAGATCCGAAGGGATGGTCTTTTCATATGAATTGGGTTCTATTTGAAAGCCCATGGATTGTTTATTCCAATGCAATTAAACTTAACAGGGATTTTCAACAAATAGGAAGGATGAAATGCCATTAACAGTGACACCGCCACTGTACTTGGCCGGAATGAAGGTGAAATCCGGATTCCCGCATTACAGGCTTTTTCGCTCTGCTTGGGAGGCAAGAAAGTCCGGCGCAGTACCTTCCAGTGCCTGATCTATAGTTGCAATCATGCGATTTTTGTCTCTGGGCAGAAGGCCGGAAACTCTGGCGGTGTTGGTCGGGTGAACGCCGTAAAGGGCGGTACCGTTCAAATCCAGATTTTTGATGAGCTCCTTTTCCTCAACGAGAATCTCACGCTCTGTGGCGACTTTAAAATCACCCCGCATTACATCGGGTTGCAGCTCGGTTCCTTCAAAAACACCCATGGTTCCGACCCAGACGAGAAAGGGCATGGTCTCATTGAGGATTTTCGCGGTTTCTCGTGCATTGGTAATGCCTTCACCTGCACCGGCAACGCCGAGCATCAGCAGCTCGGCATGGCGGATGCCGTCCTTGTTCAGCCTCTTGAGCTGCTTTCGGGCCTCATCAATGGTGTAGCCTTTGTTGATGAACGATACGGCCTTCTCATATCCCGATTCAATCCCAACATAGAGGTCATTGACTCCAAGTACCTTTAACTCGACGAGATCTTCGTCGCTCTTTGCCGCTATGTTTTGAATGGAGGCATACATCGTCACCGTTTCGCATTCCGGGAAGTATTGATGGATAAGCTTTAAAATCGGCTTGAGCCTGTTCTTGCTCAGGACAAAGGCGTCTCCATTGACCAAAAAAATTCGTGGCGCATGCCGATAGACTTGGCGTGCCTCCTGAAGATCTTCCGCGATCTCCTCAAGTTTGCACATGCGAAATTTCACATCGCGATACATGCTGCAAAACCGGCAACTGTTATGCGCACATCCGACGGTTACCTGCAGGAGCGGCGTATCTGCCTCCACCGGCGGGCGGTATGTGGTTCCTTCGTATTTCATATTTCTCCTTACGATTGGATTTGAAAAATATAATTTAATTCCTCCAACAGGTTTGTAAACCACAAATCGGAGGGCTCGGGGTCGGATTGCGCCGACCCATACAGATTTACATAAAACAACCCCTGGAGCCCTGTTGAATGAAATTGAATTTGCGCGCCTTGATCTTGAACTTTTTTCTTTGCCATCTCAAAATTGACTTTTACGAAACCGTCAAGTATTAGTTGAAGCAGGATTTTCCGGCATGTCATTTTTTTTAAAAAAAAGGGAGAATCGCTTTATCAAAAGACTTTCCGGCGGAACATCTCCTGGTTTAGGCTCATCCGGAGATAAGCGATTGGGTTCCATGGGCATTCAGAACAACATCAAGCGTCCCGCCGTTTTTCTGGACCGGGACGGCACCATTATCGAGGACAGGGGCCACCTCTCCCGGCCTTCGCAGGTAACGTTTTTTGCGGGAACCGTTTCTGCCCTGCGCCGTTTAAACGAACACTTCGAGCTGTTTATCGTTACCAATCAATCCGGCGTTGCCAAGGGATTCTTGACGATCCAGGATTTCGGGTGCGTCAATGGGCACGTCGTGTCTTGCCTGGCAGAATGCGGATCGCAAAACACCGCGTCCGCTGCAAGGGCGGCGTTTATGCCGCTTTAACCGAGGAAAGTAAATGAGAGTCGGATATTACCAATTTCAGCCTGAATTCGGCGCCCCCGGGCGAAACCTGGAGAAAGTTGAAAATGCTCTTGCCGGCGCGGATGCAGATCTTATTGTTCTGCCCGAGCTTGCATTTACGGGATACTTCTTCGAGGACCGCGAGGAGTTAAATGAACTTGCCGAAGATGTATCTGCATCCCGTACCGTTCAGGGCCTGACAAGGCTTTGTAAAAACAACGATTTTTACCTGGTTGCCGGTTTTGCGGAACGATGCAGGGGGCGAGTGTATAATACCGCACTCGTAATCGGCCCATCCGGGCTGTTGCATTGTTATCGCAAGCTGCACCTTTTTAATACCGAGAAAGAGTACTTTGACCCCGGGGACACGCCGCTGAAAACAATAGCTATTCGAGGCGTACATGTCGGTGTTATGATTTGCTTCGACTGGGTGTTCCCGGAGGCGGCCCGGTCGCTTGCACTGCAGGGCGCCGACCTGCTCTGCCATCCCTCGAACCTGGTGCTGGCCTATTGCCAGAAGGCGATGCTGACGCGCTGCCTTGAAAATTCCGTGTATGCAATAACGGCAAACAGAACCGGCAAGGAGACCCGTCCGCGGGGAGAGCTTTCGTTTACCGGGCAAAGCCAGATTGTTGGACCGAAGGGGGAGACTATGGCGATCTCCGACTCCGGGGAGGAGGCTGTTGTTGTCCGTGACATTGACGTCTCTGCGGCGCGGAAAAAATTATTTACCGAAAACAACGATTTGTTTGTGGACAGGCGGCCGGAGTTTTACGATATTTAGCCCGTTTTCGGTGAAATCCACGGCAAGCCAAAACGATGGTGAAAAAGGTCCGAGTTCCGGATTTACAGGTGCCTGAGATCAATCAAAGACGGGAACAGACCACTTGTGAGCGCTATCGCGGTTGACTGGTCCGGCGCGAAAAAGCCGGCGGATAAAATCTGGCTCGCCAGAGCCGATCAGGGTCTGCTCACCCGCCTCGAACCGATGCGGTCGCGGGATGAAGCCATCCTTGAAGTGCTTCGGCACCTTGGTTCCCACAAGAAGGCAGTCGCCGGCCTGGACTTCGGGTTCTCGCTGCCGGCCTGGTTTTTTCGGCAAAATTCCCTGTCGAATGTGTTCGAGCTATGGGCATTGGCGGAGCGCGACGGAGAACAGTGGCTGCGGGAATGCTGCTGGCCGTTTTGGGGACGGCCCGGAAAGACAAAACCCGAACTCGAAGCCCACTTTCGCAGAACAGAGGCGCAATTCCGGCAGATGCGAGGCATCACGCCAAAATCGATATTCCAGATCGGCGGAGCCGGAGCGGTCGGCACCGGTTCCATCCGGGGAATGCCATTTCTGTCGCGAATTCGCGAAGAAGGCTTTCGTGTCTGGCCGTTTGACATCTGTCTGCCGCCGCTTGTGATCGAGATCTATCCCAGGGCCCTGACAGGCTCCGTGGTTAAGCGTTCCGAACAAAGCCGGGCAGCGTACCTGGATGCTCAATGGCCGGGTTTGCCGTCAAAATCGGCTTCACTGGCAACCGCATCCGAAGACGCATTTGACGCCGCGATTTCCGCCTTGACCATGGACATGCATTTGCCGGAGTTTGAGAAATTACCCTGGGCCGACGATACCGCCCGGCTTGAAGGAGAGATATGGGCACCCTCTTCATAACTGCAATGGCGGCGACAGGGTTTTTGGATGCTTAGAGGAAATACTGGAGGCCTGTGCAGTGGCAATCAGCCTGGGCGGAACAATGGCCGCCGGGGAGACCACCCGGGTCGTGCAGTATCTGCGGGAAAAAGGGCTCATCGAAAACCCCGCCGGCGAATGATGAGCCTTTTCGCGGTGGTCTTTTCCGGGCTGTTGATTGGATTCCGTGTAGCGGGAAAGGCGGATTTTTCTTGCAATGAAATCCGGCGCCCCATAGTATGTAAGTTTTAACAAAGGTGGAGTCTGTCGACAGCGGCGCGGGAAAAAGCTTTTGCGAAGGGATTCCGGATGTTAAAGAAATCGGGAATGCAGGAAGTATTTAATGACCTATAAACGCCTTGAAATTACGGATTTCGGCGGGCCCGAAGTGCTCAATATTGTCGAAGAAAGCACGCTCCCGGAACCCGCCGACAATGAAGTGCGGGTGCAAGTGCTGGTCACGAGCGCCTCATTCACGGACATCATGATCCGCGAAGGCAAGTACCCGGAGGTGAAGAAAAAACCGCCCTTTACAATCGGTTACGACATGGTCGGCATTGTGGACAAGACCGGCTCGCGGGTCACCGGGTTCAAGGCCGGACAGATGGTGGCGGATTTAATGGTCATCGGCGCGTGTTCACAATACGTGTGCCTGCCTGAAGATCTCCTGACAGCGGTCCCGGACGGTTTGGACCCGGGGGAAGCTGTCAGCCTGTTGCTGTCTTATGTCACGGCTTACCAGATGCTGAACCGGATCGCCCGAATCCAATCCGGTCAGCGGATCCTGGTCCACGGCGCCGGCGGCGCCGTTGGCACTGCGATGATTCAGCTGGGCCGGCTGCTCGACCTGGAAATTTACGGCACAGCTTCGAAGGCAAAACACGAAATGATATCCGGGCTCGGCGCAACCCCCATTGATTACCGCAACGAGGACTTCACCGACCGGATCCGCGCAATTTCCGGAGATGGCGTTGATGCGGTGTTCGATCCCATCGGCGGGAAAAATCTGAAACGCTCTTTTGCGGTTTTGCGGCCGGGGGGCAAACTGGTCTGCTACGGGTTTTACAATGCCGTGCTGGGAAAAGGCGGCAGCATTCCGCTGGATTTTCTGCGGCTGAAACTCTGGGATGTGCTGCCCAATCAACGTTCTGCATCGTTTTATTCCATCGGCGCCGCCCGCAAAAGGCATCCGGAATGGTTCTCGGCCGATCTGGCCGCCCTGTTTGATCTGCTGGCAAAGAAGCAAATAAAGCCGATCATTGACCGGCGCCTGCCGATGTCCGAAGCGGCCGAGGCATATAAACGCATCGGGAATGCAGAAGTCAACGGCAAGCTGATACTGGAGGTTTCAAAAATCCCTGCCTGAGAATCGTTTGTTGCCCATGCCATCGAGATCAAGTATACTTGTACGGAAAAGCGGATGCCATATTCCGAGGGGATCCGCGGGTTCAGGGCGCAGCGCAAGCGGCTGTTGGAAACCGTTGAAACGAAAAATGATGCACCAATCCATGAGAATACTGGCCGTCATCCTTTTGCTTGCAACACCGGGGATCAGCCTTGGAATGCAGAAGGCGGAGATTGTCGTGGTTGTCAAATCCGAGTCAAAGATGATTTTAAGAAAAGACGGCAAGGTCATAAAGGAATATCGCGTGGCCCTGGGCGGCAATCCCAGTGGGCACAAGCGGCGGGAAGGCGATCAGCGAACCCCCGAGGGCTTATATGTGCTGGATTATAAAAATCCGGACAGCGAATTTTACAAATCCATCCACATCTCCTATCCGAACGCCGATGACAGAAAAGCAGCCAGAAAATCGGGCGTAAACCCGGGCGGGGCGATCATGATCCACGGCCAGAAAAACGGTGCCGATCGGCTGTCCGCAGAAATAATCCAGCTTTTTAACTGGACCGACGGCTGCATCGCCGTGACAAATTCCGAAATGGACGAAATCTGGCGGGCTGTCGACGTTAACACGCCGATTCGAATAAAGCCGTAAAACACCTTTTATCCAACCGCTTTCCGGTGCAGCGCGCCGGCGGCAGACCGCATCTTTCCGCCACGCGGCGGGCCGCGCAATCGTGGCTGCCCTGCCCCGCCTTGACTTTCGGCAGGCGCATTGTTACCTATATGTAAATGAGAGCGTATTTCCCATCCATGGTCAGATTCCTTTTGCCGGTCCTGTTGTGCGGCGCGCTTCTCCTGTCCGCCTGCGATCAGGATGAAACGATCCGGAATGTCGATTTAAGCAAGCGCAAGCAGATCCAGACCCAAAGGGAACTCGATTCCCTGACCTACGCGTGCCTGCCCCAGTACTCCCACAGGGTCTCCTATGCCAGGCACCACCGGCTGGTGGCATATCTTTCTGAAAAAACCGAACTGCCCATCCGACAGATCTTTCCGGATACCTTTGAAGAACACGTGCAGATGGTGGGAGAGGGAAAGATTGACATTTCCTTTTCCAACCCGCTGGTCTATACCCGGATTGCAGACCAATACCAGGCGCGCGCTTTTGCCCGCATTGTGGAAAAAAACGGCTCACCCACCTTCAGGGGTCAGATTATCTGCCGGGCTGACAATAAAGCCATTGAAACCATCCAGGACTGCAAAAACAAGGACTGGATGGCCGTAGCCCCGACATCTGCAGCCGGATACCTGTTTGCCCTGGATCACTTTCTGGCGCACGGCATCTCCAGGGAGGACTTCCGGAGCATCCGGTTTGCACACGGACCCGGCGGCAAGCAGGAAAACGTGGTCCAGGCCGTATACCTGGGGGAAGTCGATATCGGCTCCATCCGGGAAGGCACCCTGGAACTGGTCAGGGACCGGGTGGACCTGGATGCCATCCGCGTGCTGGATAATACGCAGCGCTTTCCGAGTTGGTTGTATGCCGCCGGAAAAAGACTGGATCCGGATGTGGCCGAAAAGATCAAGCAGGCCCTGCTGGAGCTGGATGCTGATGATCCGGCGCACCGCGAGATACTGGAACGGGCACACTTCCAGGGAATCATCCCGGCATCAGACCCGGATTTCGATCCAATCCGTGAACTGACTCGCAAGGTCGAGGTGATGCCCCGTGATTAGGAGACTTTTTTCCATACAGCGGATGAAGATCCGGACCAAGTTCCACCTTGGGCTTTCGGCCGTGATTGTCTGTCTCGGCCTGATACTGGGCACAATCGGCACGCATATCGCCTCCTCGGAACTGACCAAGGAAAGCAAGGACCGAGGCCGGGTGCTGGCCGCCAGCCTCGCCTACAGGGCTGAAGAACCCCTGCTGGCAAGGAATTTTCTGCGCCTGAAAAACCTGGTTGACGAGATGCACCAAGCCAATTCGGATCTTGCCTATGCCTTCATCCTGGACCGGGCCGGACGGGTGCTGGTGCACACCTTTGACCAAGGCTTTCCGGTGGCGCTTCTGGATGTATATGACGAGAACCCGCCTGCAAACCGCTCCGAGAACATGCTGCTGCATACGAAAAAGGGCAAGATTTATGATTTTGCCCGGCCCATACGAATCAAGGAAAATCAACTGGGCACGGTTCGCATCGGCATGCACCGGCAGCGGCTCGAGGCGATGATTCAGCGGCTGAGCCTCTGGATTTTCGGGCTCACCGGCGGAATCACCATTCTGGCCCTGATCGTGGCCTCCTGGTTTTCTTCGAGATTTACCAACCGCATCCGGACGCTGACCGATTCAGCCAATGAAATGGTCAAGGGCAACCTCAATGTCCAGTCCGCGCACGGACTCAAACGGCAATGCTGGGAAATCAACAAATGTGGAGCCACCTCCTGCCCGGCCTACGGTGATACCCGGCGCAGATGCTGGTACATTGCCGGCACACTGTGCCCGTCATATCATTTGCCCCGAGACGAAGCGGACCTGGACGAAAAAGGCCGGTTCAGCTGCCTGAACTGCCCACTGTATCAGAAAAATGCCGGAGATGAAATCCAGGAACTGGCAGAGGCGTTTGACTACATGGCCATGGCCCTGGATGATCGGATCGGGCAGCTCCAGAACACGGAAAAGGAGTTGTCCCATCAAAAGGAGGTGCTGCGCACCACCCTGGATGTCACCCCGGACCTGGTGGCCCTGCAGGATGAAAACCTGGTCTATCAGGCAGCCAACAAGGCCTTTTGCTCCTATTTCAAGCTCAATGAGGCAGATATTCTGGGCAGGACCGATTTTGACATTTTCACCGAATCCCAGGCCGATCAGAACTATCATGAAGACATGCAGATCCTGCAGACCGGCAAGCCCCTGTCCAAGGAGATCAGCGTGAGTCACGGGGAAACCGCGATCTGGTTTCACATCCTGAAAGTGCCGGTATACACCGAGGGCCGCATCTCCGGACTGCTGCTTACCGCCCGGGACATTACCGTGATCAAGCAATACCAGGAGCGACTGGTGCAGTCCCAAAAAATGGAGGATCTTGGCCGGATATCCGGGGGCGTGGCCCATGAAATCAACACGCCGCTGGGCATCATACTCGGATACGTCCAGATGCTGCTCGAGGATGTCGACGAAGACAGCCAGATGTCCGAGGATCTGCGCATTATTGAAAAGCAGACCAAGATCTGCAGCAATATCGTCTCCGACCTTCTGGGCTTTTCCCGGCAGAGCCAGACCACCAAAACAGAGGTGAACATCAATGAATCCATCCAGGAGGTGATCTCCCTTGTCGAGCACACCTTCGGCCTGAACCGGGTACAGGTGCTTTCCGACTTCGACCCCAACATCCCGGATATTGACGGGGACAAGGACAAGTTAAAGCAGGTGTGGTTAAATCTCTTAAACAACGCATTCGATGCCATCGAGCAGGAAGGATACATCCGGATCACAACCAAGCTCTGCGCCCATCGAAGACGCGTGGCCATGACCGTGACCGATACCGGTCCGGGCATCAAGCAGGAAAACATCAACAAGATCTTTGATCCGTTTTTCTCCACCAAGGCCGTGGGCCGGGGCACCGGCCTGGGGTTGTCGGTAACCTTCGGGATCATCAAGGATCACGGCGGCAGGATCAATGTACTGAGCCCCGCGCCCAAGGAATACCTGCAGCCCGTAACAGACCGGAACACGCCACTGGGCCCGGGAACCGTGTTCCTGGTTGAACTACCGCTCTGGTATATGACCCTTCCCGAGGAAGAATGCGAGGAGCTGGGATTGTCCCAGCACGAACAGGAAACATGATTCGATCCGGAGGTATATTATGAGCCAAATCATAGTCCTTGACGATGTCGAGGACGCCGGCGCAATGATCAAGCGGATCCTGGAGCGCAAGGGGCACTCCGTGGCCGTATTCACGGAAGAACACCAGGCCCTGGAATATGCAAAACAGCAGGGCGTGGACATCGCCATCCTGGATATCAAGCTCAAAAAAATGAGCGGCGTGGCGGTTTTAAAACAACTCAAGGAGGTCGACCCGGAGATTGAGGTGCTGATGCTCACCGGCTATCCCACTTTGGAGACCGCCCGGGAAGCAATGGACTTCGGCGCCCGGGAATATCTGGTCAAGCCGATCGACAAAAACGAGCTTGAACAAAAGGTCCACAGTATCCTGGAAAACCGGAGTTCCACCTGATGTCGGCAAAGCCCAGAGAATCCGCGGCCGGCCAGCTTCCGCTGACCCGTGGACAGCAGATCCGCTCGCATGTCAAGCATACCCTGGAGAACTGGTTTTTCCAAACCGCCCTTCCCGGGCTGCTGATCCGGAAAAAGTACGCCGCTTTCCAGCGGCTCCGGCAGGGAGACAGAAGCGCACTGGAGCTCATCTCCCGGCTCGAGGAGATCAAACAGAAACGCCTGGTCTGCGATTGCGAGCACATGAAGCACCTCTGCGGCCTGCTGGACCTGGAAATCCAGGGACTGCTGGATGCGCTGATCGCCTTTAATCCCATAAAATACGCGTTACTGCGCAACTACCACCGCAAATACGCCTTTTACGTCAATCTCGCTTTAATGGAAGACCCGCCCGGGACCGCGCCGCCCTATGTCCTTTCCCTGGCATCCGGGCTGTCCGAGGACCTGGGCGGGGGCAAGGCGGCCACCCTGTCCGTGCTTGGCACCGAACACAGCCTGCCGATTCCGCCCGGCCTGGCGGTTACCACCGGCGCCTTTGCCCTGCTGCTGCAAAAAAACCGGCTTCTGCCCGCCATCCGGCAAGAACTGGCCCGTCTCGGCCCGGATAACCATGAGGCCATCCCGGAGGTCAGCCGGATCATCCAGGATTGGATCATGCAGGCCGAAATGCCGAAAGCCCTGGAAGCCGAAGTATCAGAAGCCCTGAAACAGCACGGCATGGCTGATACCGCCCTGGCCCTGCGCAGCAGCGCCGTGGGAGAGGACCTGCAGGCTTCATTTGCCGGGCAGTTTGAAAGCCGGTTAAATGTGGCACCGGAAAACTGGATGGATACCTACAAAGAAGTCCTTGCCAGCAAATACAGCCCGCATGCCCTGTACTACCGGATGAGCCAGGGATTTACCGACCTGATGACCCCGATGGCGGTGCTCATCATGCCCACCATTGAAGCGGAGGCC
The DNA here is from genome assembly GCA_018335195.1 of Desulfobacterales bacterium. Lineage (GTDB taxonomy): Bacteria > Desulfobacterota > Desulfobacteria > Desulfobacterales > Desulfosalsimonadaceae > Desulfosalsimonas. The sequence goes on along the minus strand of JAGXKN010000020.1, from coordinate 45,366 downwards.
AGCGGCATTCTCTACACCCGGGACCAGAACCACCCGGAACAGGCCGCCTTGTACATGGTTTCCGGCAGCGGGGATAAACTGGCAGACGGAGAAACCTTCCAGGCACAGGCCGTATTTGACACCCGGCGCGGCCGGCTGCATGACCCGGGGCCGTCTTGTCCCCTGTCCCGGGAAACCCTGGCGGAATTGTTTCGCCTCGGGCAGACACTGGAAGATATTTTCGGCGCGCCCCAGGACGTGGAATGGCTCGTGGACCAGGACAAACAAATCCGTATTGTCCAGTCCAGACCCCTGCGCATGTCCGAACAACAACCGGCGCCCGTTGCAGCCGACTATCCGGATGCGGAAATCCTTGCCCGGGGACAATGGGTCAGCTCCGGGCAGGCGTCCGGCCGGGTGCATCACCTGCGGGACCCGGGCCTGAGTGCACAGGTCCCGGCAGACGCCGTGCTCGTGACCGGGGAACTCCCACCGGAACTGACCCTGGCCCTGAGCCGGGCCCGGGCCGTGATTGCGGAAAAAGGCAGTCCTGCCTGCCATTTTGCCTCCGTGGCCCGGGAAGCCGGGATACCGGTAATCTGCAACGCCCCGGATGCCGGAAAACTCGAAGACGGACAAACCGTCAGCCTGGACAGCGACCAGGGCGTGATCCTTTCCGGCCGCCGCTTTGAATCAAACCCGCAGGAAGACGGGAAGCGCAAACCCAAAGACACGCCGGTGCTCAGGATGCTCTCAAAAGCGCTTGGCTATATTTCCCCGCTGAATCTGCAGGACCCGGGCGGTGCGGATTTTTCCATCCAGGCCTGCAAAAGCCTGCATGATATCGTACGCTACGTTCATGAAGCCGGGGTCCGGGAAATGTTCTCCCTGGTGGGCCGCCGGGGCCTGGACAGTTACGGGGCCAAACGCCTGATTTCCGGAATTCCCCTGGTAATGCACGTGATGGACGTTCACAAGGGGCTGGTCCCGGATGCCGGGTCCATGAAAACGGTTCGGCTGCAGCAGGTCCGGAGCCAGCCCATGCAGCAGCTCTTTGCCGGACTGGGGTCTTCCGCGGTTCAGTGGGATCAGGACATCCTGCACTATGACTGGGACGCGTATGCAAAAAGCTCGGCGGACTTTATCAACGTGGAGAAATCCACGCTTTTCAGCAGCTACGCCATTGTCGACAAAGAATACCTGCATGCCCTGCTCCGGTTCGGGTACCATTTTGTCGTGCTCGACGCGGTTGTCAGCCCGCAGACCGAACAAAACTACATTCGCTTCAGCTTCAAGGGCGGCGGCGGGATCCCGGAGCAGCGCTTTTTCCGGATTGAACTGATCCGGTCGGTTCTTGCGCATTTCCGGTTCTCCGTGAGCACTACCGCGGATATGCTGGAGGCATCCTTTGACCGGCGTTCTCAGGCTGATACAGGCACCAACCTGGGCCGGCTCGGCATCGTGCTGGGCAAAACCGTGCTGCTGGACATGCGCCTCCAGGACCAAAATCAGGTCGAGGCTCTGGCAGAATCCATTATTCAGGAAGTCCGTGATGTTTTCCCTGTTCAAGAATAAAAAAGAACCGGTCTATCCCCTGACCTGGGTCACCCCGCAGCTGGCTGTGGGCCATGCCCCCATGAGCCATGCCGAGCTGGACAGCATCAAAAAACAGGGGATTAAGGCAATAATGAACCTGTGCATGGAAATCGAGGAGCTGGCCCGGTTCGAGGAGGAAAAGGGCTTTGAGGTCTACTTCCTGCCCATTATGGATGAAGGGTTTCCGGATGTCGGCGAACTGGAAAAAGCCCTGGACTGGCTCGACGAGTCCATCTACCTGGGCAAGAAAGTGCTTGTACACTGCCGGCACGGCATCGGCAGGACCGGCACGGTGATCTTCTCTTACCTGCTGCGCAAGGGGCTGGACCGAAAAAGCGCCAGCAGAAAAATGCGCGGGCTGCGCTCCCAACCCACGGAACACTCACAGAAACGCTTCTTGCACCAGTACGAAAAAAAGGAAACGCCCCTGCAGATCTCGGAGCCCTCCCTGCTCCCCGGGTTCAAGGTCGACATGCGGCCTTACCTGGACCAGGCCGCAATCCTTCTGGACCAGGTTGAAGCCGACATCCCGGAGGAAAGCACGCCGAGATGCGGCAAAGACCACGCACAATGCTGCTATGGCACAGTCCGGATGTCTCTGGCGGAAGCCGCGTACCTGCAGTTTGCCGTGAACACGGAATTCAGCCGGGCGCTCCGCCGGGAGTGCATCGACTGCGCACTGCAACCAGAAGGCGCGGCCTGCCCGCTGCTCAAAGAAGGCCAGTGCCAGCTCTATGAGTTCAGACCGGGTCAGTGCCGGGTGTTTGACCGCGCGGATCAACAGGTTCCGGCTGATCTGGAAAAAGAACTCCGCACGCTCTCCTCAGAGATCCTGCGGGCTTTCCTGGGCAGGCAAACCCGGGAAAAACCACCGGAATTTGAACTTTGCGACGTGGTTTCCGGAAAATTCGTGCAGCGCTTCTTTCATCTGCTCGGTTCCGGCTAAGCAGGCCGGGGCAAATCCGTACAGGCATGCCTTTTAAACTCTGCTTCGAACTTGACACAACTTCAGGATGCTGCGATATATTTTTAAAAGCGGTGCATCGTTTCTTTGCAGCAAACCGTAAACAATGCCATGACCGTGTATGAAACCAGAGCGTGATCAAAAGGCAGAGAAGCAGGAGCGCTACCAGATCACCGGGTGGATTCTTTTTATCGTGTGCGCGCTCTTTTTTGCTGCCGCAGGCCTGAAAAACCGGGACATGGTAACGTTTGCGGGAAGCATGTTTTTTCTGATCGCCTGCATTGTCTTTCTGATTCCGCTGATCGCCAGATAAACAAAAACGATATATCGATTTTTCAGGATCCTGCAATGATGAGTGAAAATCCGGCCACGCAATACGCCCCGGCTCAAAGAAGCGATAAAGACACGATCCTGCGGCAAAAAGAGAAAATCGACGAATACCTGGGCCCGCTCAGACAGCTTTATGATACCGCGGTCTCGGAGATCTTCCTGATCGTCAATCAAAACAGGCAGATCGTGTTTTTCAATTCCGGCTTTCCCGCTCTGGCGAGCGCGGATGACCCCCGGCGCCTGTACGGGCTGCGGCCGGGCGAAGCCGTGGACTGTACAAACGCCTGCAGAAATCCCGGCGGCTGCGGCACCTCGGAGTTTTGTTCGCAATGCGGCGGGGTCAGAACCATGCTTTCGGCCCTGGACAACCGGCCGGATATCCGGGAATGCCGAATCCTGCGAAGGCACACGCTTGAGGCCATTGAAATGCTGGTGCGAAGCACGCCGCTTACCATCGGGCAAGAGCGCTTCAGCATCGTGGCCATCCAGGACATCAGCCATGAAAAGCGCAGAAGAGCCCTGGAACGCGTTTTTTTCCATGATGTCATGAATACCGCTGAAAGCATCCGCATGTTTGCCGGGATGCTCGATTCGGATGCAGCCCCCAGCAAATCCGCAGATTACCGGCAGCACCTGCAAACCGGCATCAGCCAATTAATTGAAGAGCTCCAATCCCAAAGAACCCTGCTGTCTGCTGAAAACAACGAACTTGAGCTCAAGAAGGCCGAATTTGACGGATATGCGCTTGTCCTGGAGGTGACCCAAGCCCTGGGAGGCCGGTTTTCCGAACATGAGATCCAAGTGGATGCACCGGATACGGAAATGACAGTGAAAACAGACCGCGGACTGCTGCGCCGGGTGCTGGAAAACATGGTCATAAATGCACTGGAGGCAAGCCGGCCCGAACAGGAGGTCCGGGTTTCATGCGGAATCAAAAACGACCGCGCCGAATTCCGCGTGCACAACCACACTCCGATCCCCAGGGAAAACCAGCTCCAGATTTTCCAGCGCTCGTTTTCCACAAAGGGCCCGGGCCGCGGGCTTGGCACTTACAGCATGAAGCTGCTCAGCCATCGGTATCTCAACGGCCGCGTCGAATTTACCAGCTCGACGGATCACGGCACCACTTTTATCGCGCGCTATCCCCTGTAATCAGAAGCCGTAGCGCACGGCCGCATACACGTTGCTGCTTTCCTCAAACCTTCCGAAAAAGTCCGTGCGCTCGCCCATGAAAATATTGGCACCGGCCTGGAACTTCCAGTTGTCTGTATAGTCATAAGCGGCCTTGGGCCGGAAATAGAACTCGTTTGCCGAAAGCGAGTAAAAGGTAAACAGGCTGAGGCGCAGCTGGTTCTGCGCCATTAACTCCTGTGTCAGATCCAGAGTCAGCCACTGGCGGGCCCGGTCCTTTTTCGGAAAATCCGGAGGGAAAATCGCCAGGCTGTCTTCATAGGCGTCATAATCCAACATGTATTCCACGTAATACTGCACGCCCAGGGTCCGGTCTGTTGCCACCTCCTGCTCGTAACCGACCAGATAGCGCATCTGGCTGTTTTCCACAAACGGGTCGCTGCCGTCCTCGTCTTCTTCGCTGTGATACCAGGCAAACTCGGTATTGGCAATACCCGGCCCCAGCATTCCCCGCAGACTGGCACCCAGCACATCGAGCTCCGGGAAAATGCGCTCGCCGGTAGCCGGGTCGGTCCCGGAAGGCCCCTTCCAGAACCCGTGATACCCGTATGCGGCCAACTCGTAGGCCCCGATGTTGCGGTAGACGCGTACCGCGACCTCCTCGTCCGCAAACCAGTCATCAGGCCGCCGGGTGTCCATGGGATTGTCCTCGCCGCGCCAGCCGCCAATGGAAGGATCGTAAAACGACAGGCGGGAGCCGTCCGGAAACCGGTCCGAATCAAACCGGGGGGTATATACGATGTCCACGTTTGCGACATTGCCGTAAATCGAGGCCTTGACCGCATCTGCGGGCGCCTTGAGGTATTCCAGGTCCCGGCCCAGGAAAAACGATTGGTAATCCTTGGGAAACAGATCATTTAAAAACACCAGGTTGCCCGTGCCCCAGGTGAGGATCTGGCGGCCGGCCCGGATATCGACAAAATCCACCGGGGTAAAGGAAAGCCAGAACTCCCGCAGATCCAAAAACCCGGTGCCTTCTTCCAGGTCCGCGTTATCATGGTCGCTGACAGTGGCGTCAAAAAGCAGGTCAGCAGTGGTCCGGAAACGGCCCCGGGGGATATAGGCGGAAACGGCTTTGTCATAGGAAAGCTGGAGCCGGGTCTCAGCCAGGGATACGTCATCGTGCACGGGATCATCATGAATGCGCAGTCCGCCCCGGGCTTCCACATAACCATTGATCTCCTCGGGCATCTGCCATTTCCGGGTTTTGTCTGACGGGGGTTGTTTTGCGGCTTCAGGCCCGCCGCCCAGGCCGGAGGGCAGCCCGGGTGCTTCAGACGCCGGGTTTTCCGTCTTGTCGCCCAAACCCGATGGCAGGGCCGGTCCCGCACCGGAGGACTGCTCTTTATCTGTTTCCATCCCCGCAGGCAGCGCCGGCTCCTGGGCCGGGCAGACAGCGGCGCCCAGCACGCATACGGCGAATACGCCGAGTGCGAGGATCGGCTTCCTGAACCGGTAGAATGCCGTGTACACTGCGCTTCCCCCGTTTTTCTACTTGATGTATTCCATGGGCGGCTTGCGCAGATAGCGCTCGGCAAAAATGTCCTTGGGCAGGCCCACGTCATATTCCACATCCGTGTATTCAACGATGGTGTGGCCGCCGCTTTGCAGATCCGCCATTTTTGCTTTTGTCACGGTGATATAATCCTGCGGCCGGGAGACGTTTTCCACCGTGTACCTGCGATAGGCCTCTCCGCGCTTGTCATAGTACTCGATCTGGATCGGCAGGAAGGTGTCCTTGTGAATCCACATCCGGTAGCGGGAGAATTCCACGTTATCCGGATTTTTCGGGGTATTGTCGAGAATGAAGTACGTGTCCGTTACCTCGGCCAGCTCGTGCTCGTCCAGATTGGGATTTCTGCCGGAGATGTCCTCGTAGAAAAAATGCGAGCCCACGAAGCTGGTACGCTTATCCGAGGCGGAAATCCGCTTGACCAAGTCCAGGTCCGGCAAGTAGAGCCAACGGTCGTCGTTCTGGTCCGCATCCATGTGCTTCCAGACCATGAACACCGTGTTGCGCACATCCGAAGGCGCCTTGAAATACACGTAAAACCGCTGATCCCCGGTATATTCGTCCTGGCCGTATTGATCAGCGTGATCTTCGGGCGGCGCGTTGTCCCGGCGCAGTATTGTCAGCTCCCGGTTGCGCTCTCTGCCCTGGGCGTCGATGATCCGCATTCGCACGTCCGCCCGGCCGTCTTGACCCTGGTAATAGGCTGCCCGGTTGGCGCGGTCGACGATTGTCTCTACGGAAGGCGTACTGTCGCCATCTTCCTGGGCCCGGGCATCCATGTGCCAGCCGGCGGCAGCGATCAGCCCCGCCGCAGCCAGGATGATCGGTAAAAGTTTAAATTTCATGGGACTTGTACTCCTTTCAGGATTGATCTTCTTTTTCAGCAAAACTTTCGGTTACGGTCTTTTCACCCCTGGACCGCCAAGCGCAAATGCCCGCAAGCACGACCATGATCGGCAGGGCGATCCAGGTGTATACGGTCCATTTCAACTGGAGGTACTGCTGCACGTTGATATATATCAGTGCCGCAGCAGCAATTATGACGATGATGCACGTGGTACGGTTGCACATGGTGCACTCCCGCAGGGTGCGCGGAAACAGCTTGCCCTCCAGCAGCGTCATGGCGCCCGGCAGGATCAGCATGCTGCTAAGGCCGGCCAGTAGAAGGATGGCGGCGATAAAAATCCCCACGGTCTGGTACGGCACCAGGGGTGCGAGCAGCAGCGGCAGAAATCCGATACCCACCACGATGGCATTTCTGGCAATTGCGCGTGCAGGCTCACCAAAGACCGGCCCCGCGGTTTTTTCCCAGGAGCCGTAGTCCACGTACATCATCCGGCTCCGGGTCAAAAAGTGAATGGCATAGTCCACCGCCAGTCCGAGGCTTAATGCCGAGAGTATGGCCACCGGCATGTCGTAGTCCTTGCCGATATAGCCGATCAACCCGTATATCATGGCGATGGTCACGGTCAGCGGCGCCATGCAGAGCAGGCCCCAGAGCGCGGACCGGTACAGCAGGGTCATCATCAGAAACACGGCCAAAAAACTGCCCAGCAGGGCCTTGACCATGCCCGTGACCATCTTTTCCTGCCACACCACGTTGATATAGGTCAGGCCGAACCAATCGTGTTTCAGCTCGAAAGACGGCGCCATGTCCGCCATGGATTTTTTCAGCGGAGTCACCGCCTCTGATGGGGATTGGGCGATCGTGTTATCAATGCCGGCCACATCGCCGCCGCTTTGCTCGATATATCGGGCCACGGACCGGAGCACGCCGCGAAAGCGTTCGGGATTTTGCGCCACCATGGCCCTGGCTTCCGCAGGTTCGGCGCCCCAGAATTTGAGCCAGTCATTGACCCCCCGGGCCACGGCGCTCATATCCCGATTGTCCCCGCTGGTGAGCTGCAGCCAGACCACACCCGTGCGGTAGTCCGGCGTGACAAAATGCCAGAGGTCCTGGGGCCGGTGGCTGTTCTGGAACTGGAGCAGGGTCTGTGCCACTGCGTTTGGGCTGTCCGGAACCCGCATGGCCTCATTACGGGTAATCACGCGGCCGTCGCGTTCCACGCCGACCATCAGCTCCCGGTGGACGGTCTCCACGATATCGGTTACCGAGTTGGATTTGCCCACCAGGCCGCCCAGCTCGCTGTGCATATAATTTTCCAGCGCCCCGATCCAGCGAAGCGTGGCCGGATCCTTGAAAATCTGTGCTTTTTGCTGTTTTTCCGGGCTTTCCGCCGGTGCCGCGGATTCGGATTCCGTTGCTGCCTCGGGCTTGCCGCCGAGCCCGCCCGGAAGCGCCGGGCCGGATTCTGTGTTTTCGGCGGAAGCGCCGTCCATGCCGGCGGGAAGGGCGGGTCCGGTCACCCCGGCTTCCTGCCGGGACTCCTGGCGGTCAGGCTGTTTCTCTGCCAATTCCCGCGGCGGAATACGGGGAGCGTCCTCGGGCCGGAAGGCCAGGTATGCCATGTAGGTGCCCCCAAAGTGTTCGTTTAGCACCCTGTCTGCAATCCGTATGGGGTGTGCGGGTTCGAACCACTTGGTGGGATTGTCATTGACCCGGATCAGGCTGATGCCATATCCGGCCACCACCAGGGCAACCACGGAGATCGCGATAATGGGCTTGGCCCAACGGAATGTCCACCTGCCGGTGGCCCGCAGTAGCCGGCCCAGCAGGGTCAGCTGCACGGTCTCGGAATCTCCCGGAACATGGCGCGCCCCGAACCTGTCAAGCACCCGGTCGGGCAGCGCGGTAATAAAGGCGGGCACCAGCAGGATCGAGCAAAGCCAGGCCACGATTACGCCGAATGCCACAAACAGCCCGAACACCTGCACCGGCGGAATGGGCGCAAGCGCCAGGGAGGCAAACCCCACGGCCGTGGTCAGCGTGGTATAGAGCATGGGCTTGAAAAGCCCGCTCATCAGGTGTTTGACGGTTTTTTTGCGGTCGCGGGTTTCCTGGTAGCGGTCAAAGAACTCGGAAAGCACGTGCACATCGTCCAGCACAGCGATCGGGACGATGAATATGGGAATCATGGAGCTCATGATGTGCACGGTGTTGCCGGTGATTACCAGCAGCGCCATGGTCGCCGCACTGGCAATCATCGCATCAAACATGGCCGGCAGGATCACCAGGGGCGAACGGAAGAAAAACCAGAGCAGCAGAAAAATGATCACCATGGCCAGGGGCGCGGAAATGGCCATCTGCTTGAACATCTGCACGCCGAAGGTGTCTTCCGCCACGGGCAGGCCGGTGACGTGGTACTGCTCATCGCCCTGCAGAGAGGCCACCCGGGTTTCGGTGATATTTCCGCCGAATGCGGCCTCCAGCCAGAGCCGTTTCAAGCGCTTTTGCTGATGGGTCGAAAGCGTGCCGGAACCGCCTGATAGCAGGTTTTGGCCCTCTTCGTTCAGGCGTTCTTTCACCCCCGGGTCCGGGTTGATCCATTTCTCCGAGGCCGCCTCCTGCATCCAGGCGTTAATATCGGCCACAAAGGAGCCCAGTGCCGCGTTGCGCGACTTTAACATCCTCCGCACCCGCTCTTTGAGTTCCGGGGCGGTGCGGTTATTTTCCACGGCGGACTCGTATTGGGAAATCGCGCGCTGCCATTGTTCGCCCTGCTTGTGGGCATCGAGCAGCTGCTTTTGCGTCTTTGGTGACAGCTCTGTCCACAGCATGCGCACCAGCCGGTCACCCTGCCCGTTTGACGCAGCTGCCAGCGGGTTCAAGGTGTCATTGAAATTTCCGATTTCAGAGACAAACAGCCGGGCGGGATTTTCAATCTTCTGTTCAATGGCGGTATAAATGCGGTGGCTGACATCCTTTGCCGTAATCGGCAGATACAGGGCAATTGCCTTGCCGTCTTCTGAAACCAGGGTCCCGTTTAAAAACGGCAGGTCCATGGCCTTGCGCCGGACTTCAAGCGCCTGCTCACCGGTTTCGGGCGGCTGCGGCATCAGCCACTCAAAACGCACCATTCCGGCGCCACCGGACTCCACGTTGTCCATCATGGACGGAACGATCATGTCGGGTTCCACCACCCCCTGCCGCCGGGCCGGGTTGTCCGGATCCCGCCAGCGAAGCCCACGGGCAAACCGGGTCAGGGCATAAATCTTTTCCAGAGAATCCGGGTTAAACACGCCGTGTTGTTTATCGGCTTCATTGACGATGCCCACCACGATCATGTCATTTAACGACATGAGCTCTTTCATGCGGTCGTGAAAAACCCGGACCGCCTCGTCTTCGGGCAGCATGTTTTCCGGGTCCGTGTCAATGGTCAGTGAATGAAGCGGTGCAAACCGGTGGGGCCAGAGGCTGGGCAGGCCGGCCAGAACGACCAGGATAAGTGTAATGCCCACGATGACCGCGGCGATCAGCCGGGGGTGGTCTACGGCAAACGCGCCGACTCTTGAGCCTGTATCCATGATACCCCTTTGCGCTTTCTGCGGTTACAATCCTGAAAAAATGGAAATCCGAATATCGAAATCCGAAAAAAACGGGTGATTCGTATAACCTAAAGAATTATCCCGCTGCCCGGCCATGTCAAAAAATCGGATTAAAACCGCATGCCGCATTCCTTCAGCCCGGCAATTCCGGATTCCACGCTGTACGTATCCCGGATGCCTTCTGCGGCCAGGTTGACCTGCGCCTCGTAAGACCGCACTCCGGTATTGCAGACCAGGACCAACTTTTTGTCCCGGGGCACCTCGTTGATCCTGGCCTGAAGTTGATCGTGGGGGATGCTTTTCCAGACATCCGGATGTTTTTCCTCAAACGGTTTGGCGTCTGCTTCGGCACGGCAGTCCAGGAAAAAGTACTCCCCGCAATCGCGATTGTTCCAGCACTCGAGAAAATCCTCCAGGTACGCGGGCTGGTAGCTGCCGTCCAGATAGTTTTCCGCTGCATTGGCCACCGCGTTGACGATATCCATGGCAGAGGCAAATGGCGGCGAATAAGCCAGTTCCAGGTTGCTGATATCCGCAACAGAGGGATGGTATTGCAGGGTTGTGGCCACGGCATTGACCCGGGCATACATGCCGCTGGCCTCGCCGCCGAATCCCTGGATGCCAAGGACCCTGCGGGACTCGCGATCCACCACCAGCTCCAGGAAAATGATTTCTTTTTCCGGATAAAAATGGGCCCGGTCAAACTGGCCCGCCTGGATCCCCACGGCATCATAACCCTCACGCGTCGCTGTCTCCGGAGTCAGGCCTGCGCCTGCCAGGGCGCCGTCAAAGAGCTTGACCGAAAAACTGCCCACGGCCCCCTTGAACCGGGCATTTCCGCCTGCAATGTTCGTGCCGATTACCCGGCCCTGGCGGTTGGCAAGAGAGCCCAGTGGATAATATCCCGGCTTGCCGGTTACCAGGTTGGTCACCTGGACGCAGTCTCCGCCCGCATAAATGTCGGAATCCGAGGTCTGCATCCGGTCATTGACCACGATAAAACCGCCGGGTGCGACCTCCAGGCCCGCTGCCTCGGCCAGGTCGCCGTTGGGCGCAATGCCCACAGCCGAGATCACCAGGTCGGCCTCCAGCGTGCGCTTGCCGGTTTTCACCGCGGACACCGCAACGTCTCCCTCAATGGCCTCCACGGATTCGCCCAGGTAAAAAGTGACCCCGTTTTCCTCCATTCGGTGTTGGGCCATCTGCGCAAGTTTTTTGCTGACAAAGCCCGGCATAATCTGATCGCAGTACTCCACCACTGAGGTTTCGATCTCCCACATGTCAGACAGGGCCTCGGCCATCTCCAGGCCGATAAACCCGGCGCCGATGATCACCGCCTTTTCGATCCGCCCGGTTGTGATCTGCTCCTTGATGGCCAGGGCCTGCTGCAGGCTGGCAACGCTGAATACATTGTCCAGGTCCATGCCGGCAATCGGCATTTTTTTGGCCCGGGCCCCGGTGGCGAGCATGAGCTTGTCATAGGAAAGATCGGTTTGCCCGCCGTCGCGCTTTTGAATCCGTACGGTCCTGTTTTTCCGGTCAATGGACAGGGCCCGGGTGCCGGGCATGGCTTCCACGCCCTTGTCCTGTCTGAAAAACTGCTCGTCGCGCACCATGTGAAAGCTCGTGGAACGCAGCTCCTTTTCATCGCTGACATCTCCGGAAATATAATAAGGAATGCCGCAGCCGCCGTAGGAAATGTATTCATCCGCGTCAATCAGCAGTACCTCTGCATCCTGACACAGGCGCTTGAACCTGCAGGCCGCTTTGGAACCGGCTGCAACCGCACCGATAACCACCACGCGTTGACTCATGTAAACCCCCTTGTTCTGCTTGAAAGTAATTCCGCATTCAAACCTGAATTGCGCATACGCTTAAAATAAAATAGTATAAAAAACTTCCGCACCGGGATGCAAGGGATTTTCTCGGGCATCCGGAAGACCGATTCAGCCGCCTTATTCGCCTTCCACCCAGGAAAGAATCAAATCGCGCTGTTCCCAGCTTTGTGGAGAGTCCATGAGGGCGGTATCAGTGTGGATACGCATTTGCCGGATCGTTTCAAGAAGGGTCATGTCCGGGGCATGGCCATGCCGGACCAGGTAGGCCCCGACCACGGTGCCGGTTCTGCCGATGCCGGCCCAGCAATGCACATACACCGGGCACCCTGCGGAAATGGAGGCATCGATCATATCCAGAATATGGGCCAGATCCTTTCTGTGCGGGGCGTCAAAATCGCGTATTCGTTCAGAGGTATAGGTCACCTCCACGCCGGCCTGCTGCGCGGTTTTGGCAACTATCTCCGCGTAACCCGGATGCCGGGGGCCGAGGCGCCGGATTTCCTCCGGCTCGGTTAGATCTATGATCCGCCGGATGCCATGATCAAACAGGGCTTTCAGGCGGGTTTCCGAAGACCCGGAATTGTATGCAAGCGGGTATTCACCTGCCATCAGCCGGCCGGCTTCCACCCAGTAAGCATTTCTGAAGGGTAAGCTTCGGTCTTGCGCATCCCGCATCATGCCGCGCCTTTTTCGGATTCGCTTTCGGATTTCTTTTCCGTCAGCCGAGCCTCCCGGCGTGCCCGGGCCTCGCGGTTCCGGCGTTTTTCCTCCGCGGTCTCCGGTATCAGGGGCGGAATTTTGCGCGGGTTCATTTCCGGGTCCAGGCCCACGTAGGTCAAATACGCCGAGGCGATATGCCGCCGCTCACCGCTCATCAGGTCTTCGGCCTCCGCGCGCACCCCGATTTCCATGGAGGTGGTCCCGGTCATGTTCATGCCGGCAAACAAAATCAGCAAGTCCCCCACAAAAGCCGGATAATGAAAGTCCAGCCGGTCCACAGACGCGGTAACCGCGTTGCATCTCGAATGACGAATGGCGACCACGCCCGCGGCATTGTCAATAAGCTTCATAATGGACCCGCCGTGGACGTTTCCGGCCGGGTTGGCATCCGCCGGCTGCATGACCTGGGAAACAACGACCCGGCTGTCTTTTACCCGCTTGCCGGAAAGACCGTCATCCCGGCATGTGTCTGTATTGCTCATGTTGTGAAAAACTCCCTGATAATGGAAACGGTTTGTTCGGGTTTTTCCATGGGCACCAGGTGTCCGGCATCCGGCACCACCTGATGACGCCCATGGGGAAAGCGCCCTGCAACCTCCGGATAATCAATAAAAGCCTTGTTTTCCGTGTGCTCGCCTTCAATCACCAGCACGGGACAGGTTATCTTCGGGATCACCGGCCAGGGATTATAACTCATGCTTCCCATAAACAGGGCAGCTTCCCGTCGCGGATGGCAGGCCAGGCATAACTCGCCCGTGTCCGCAGCCACCATGCCGTAACGGATGTAAAGATCAAGGACCTCGGGGTCCCATCGCTGAAACAGGGGCTTGGATTTCAGGTATTGGCGGGCCTCTTGCGGATCGCGCCAGGTGTTTCTACGCTTGATCGACTTGGCGGCCAGGGGGTGGTCCGCCACATTGATTTGGACCTGGTAAAGCCCTTCCGGCAAAAATATGGGCTCGATCAGAACCATTTGCGCCACCGGCATGTCCAGGGCGCCGGCTGCAATGACCGGCACCGCCCCGCCCATGGAATGGCCGACCACGTAAGGCATGTGGAAATTCAGTTTTTCGCAGAAAGCCGCCATGTCCTCGGCAATCTGCCTCCAGCTGAAACCGCCGTTTTCCGGATCAGCTTCCCGATGATCACAAAAATACGGGGCCACCACGTGAAAGATATCGGTCAAATGCCTTGCAACCGGGTGCCAGAGCCGCGGTTGAAAGCCGGTTGCATGCAGCAGCAACAGCGGCGGCCCATCGGATTCATAGTCCAGGTACCCGACCACCGCATCCCCGATATCGACATGTCGCTCAACAGGCTGAATATCACTCATGTTCCCAAGCACTGCAGCAGGTTCATCCCGGCCCAATTCCTACTTGATCTTCTCGGGCGGGCGGCGTTCCGGAACAGCCACGTGGGGAATTTTGTCTTCGTTCCACTCTTTGGACACATAGAGATGACAGTAACAGGCGCCATATTCCCGGACATCGGGCTCCCGGTATACGCAGGGGCAGATGATATCGGCATCGTTTTCCCGGTCGCCGGAAGCCAGCCGGCAGGGGCAGGCCATGTATCCGTAGCGCTGCTTGTTTTCCAGCAGGCCCCTGAGCAGTTCAAACACAAAGTCTTTGTCCTTGTTGAAATAATAGCCCTTGGGCTCCTGGATGCTTCTGAGCTTTTCATAGAGATCTTCGACATTCATGAGATTCCCAGCGCCTCCTTGATTTCGTCTTCCTTATAGCCTACGATCACCTTTTCCCCGATCCGGATCGTGGGAAACGAGCACCTTGGATTCAATTCCTTGACCTCCTCCAGGATGGCCTGCCGCTGGTCTCCGCTGAGCAGATCCACTTCCACCGAATCATAGGAAATTTCGCATTTATCCAGCAGTTTCTTGGCATTCTTGCAATGGCCGCAAGTGCTCAGCGCATATACTTTCACATCCTTTTCATCCGCCATATTTTCCTCCTTCATATTCACACGACCGCATATACGAATATTTGCAAAACCGGATAGACATCCACGGCCTTGCACGGGAAAAGGGGCGAACACACAGGTTCGCCCCTACGCTCTTCCACCCGGCACACGTGCCGGATTCAGGCCGGCTTTGCTAATCAAACCGAACAAGGATTTCCTCAAATGATTTTCGCCATTTGGGCGGCAGCAGCGTCTTATCAGACCGGAAATATCCCATGGCGATCAGCATGGGAATCCAGTAATTTTCCGGAATCCGGAACTCTTCCTGCACGCCGGCAATATCAAAGCCATCCATGGGATGGGTGTCCACGCCCAGGTTCCTGGCTGCAAGCATCAGGTTCATGGCAAAAAAGCCGGCGTTTTTACACGCAAATGCCACTTGCCGGGCCTGACTGGCGCCGTAAAGATTGCTGCATGCATTGTGGAACCAATCGCGCCGATCTTCTGAGAACATACCGATTTCTACCATGGAGTCAAAGTTTTTCTCCACAAAATGGTGTCCCGGCTCCCAGCCTTTCATGTCAGCCAGCACGATCAGTGTCACAGGTGCTTCATTCACCTTGGTCTGGCCCCATGCATGCTTTTGCAGCCGCAGCTTTTCCTCATGATCTCGCAGCACAACCAGGCTCCAGGGCTGCAGGTTAAAACTTGACGGCGCCATGGCGGCAGTATCGACAATCTGCCGAAGCAAGTCATCTGAAACCTCCCGGTTCGGATCAAAAAAATTCACTGCACGTCGGTTTTCCACGACTTGCCTGAACTCCATTGTGATCTTCCTCCCGTTCGAGATGAGGCATTTTTAATTTATACCCCGATTTACGCCATAAAATAACATCGAATTCATGCAGCGCAAAATATATGCAGATGCCGGGATCGCTCTGTGAAATACGGCACCGCTACTTCATCTGCCGGCACTCCTTGTCCCATTCCGGGCAAGCGTCTTTCATGGCCACCTCGTATTTGGCCATGCATTCGGAACATTCCAGTTCCGCGTTGGGCACGTTGCCGAAACGTTCCTGAATCTCCTCGGGGCTCAGGTGCATGACCGCACTGCATCCGCACTGGGGACATCTTGCCTGTATACGATATTTTTCTGCCATAATGAATTCCTCCTTTGTTTGCGTATCATTTTCACATATCCGGGTGTCATTGCGTGTTCATGGCTTCCTGCATCAGCTTGTCCAGCGCATCAGAATCACCCACCGCATCCCGGCAGGCCCGGTTAAAGCACACATATGCCGCCGCACCCTGATCGAATCCCTTCATTCCCTCCACATGCGGCATAAACCCGAGCAGTTGCCGCCGGTCTGACGCGTTTTCCACAACGACTGCCTGGGCCGATTCCCGGGGATATTTCCGCACCCGGTGCAAAAGGGACCGGGTGTCTTGTTCCCCCCTGCGTCCAATAATAACGACTTCTGCCGATCCCAGCAAATCGCTTCCCAGGGCAATCAACAGTTGCGGCGCCATTGCCGGATTCTTCCGGATCCGGGCAGCGGCCGCGTCAAACGTGCCTCGGGCCGCATCATAAAACCGGTCCTGCCCGGTCAGCCGATGCAGACGAAGACAGTTCAGGGCAGCCACGGAACCGGCCGCGGGCACGACCCCGTCGGTAAAATCCCGGGAGCGGAACAGCAGAAACCGGTCCTGATCCGCGGCGGTCATGAAAAATCCGCCATGGTCCGGATCATAGAACCGATCCAGCATGCGGCCGCCCAGGTCAACAGCCTGTTTCAAATATCCCGGATTCAGGGAGGCGTCATAAGTATCAAGCAGGGCCTGGACCAGAAAAGCGTAATCCCCGGCCATTGCCGGTATGGCCCGCTGGCCTTCCCGCCACCGGCGGTACAGATGCCCGTCTTCAGAAAACAAATACTGCCGGAGAAATTCGATCCCCTTTTCGGCTTCCGCCATATATGACGGATCTTCCAGTACCCGGTTGGCCCGGGCCAGGGCCGAAATCATCAACGCGTTCCACTCGGTGAGAATCTTGTCATCAAGCTGCGGCCGCGGACGTTGATTTCTGGCCGCAAGCAGTCTTTCCCGGGCGGACTGCAGTGCGGATGCCGTTTCTTCCACGGTTTGTCCGAAGTAACGGGCAGTGTCTTCAATGCTGCGGGCGTCAAAAAGAATGTTTTTCCCCGCAAATTCGCCGAAAGGATCGGTTTTGGCATTGCCCTGCGCCTTGACGCCGTAGTGGTAAGCCATCATCTCCGCAGCAGGGGCATCCAGTACGCGCTCGAGCTCGGCCTTGCGCCATACGTAGTACGCGCCTTCAGCCTTGCTTACGCCTTGCCCCGCATCTTCCGGGCCGGCCAGATCCAGCACCCGGCTGTCTGCATCCTCGGCCGAATAAAACCCGCCCAAGGGATGGGTCATGTCTCTTCGCACATATTCCAGGCATTGCCTGGCCGTGCGTGCAAAACGCTCCTCGCCGGTAATTTCGAAAGCCTCCAGGTAAACCTCGATCAACTGCGCGTTGTCATAAAGCATTTTTTCGAAATGGGGCACATGCCAGTTATCATCCGTGGAATAGCGGTGAAAGCCGCCGCCGATATGATCGAAAATACCGCCCCCGGCCATTTCCCGCAGGGTGTGCAGGGCCATGTCCAGGGCTTTGCGCCCTTTTTCCGTTTGTCCGGATCGGAACCCGCTGTATCGGGAATAAAAAAGCAGAAACCGCAGGACCGGAGGCATGGGAAACTTCGGTGCTTTGCCGATTCCGCCCCGCACCGGGTCATAACTGCCGGAAAACACATCCAGCGCCTTTTCCAGCGAGGCTTCATCCAGGCCCGGGGAAGCGGTGCCGGCCTGCGCATCATGAAGGTGCTGCTTGAGCACCGCGGCGACATTGCCCGCTGAATCCAGGAGTTTTTTCCGTTCTGCCGGATCCTGCCAGGCCCGGCCGATCGCCCGGACCACTTCGGTCCACGAAGGCATGCCCCCGCTCTGCCTGGGCGGGAAATAGGTCCCCCCGTAAAAGGGTTTGCCATCCGGAGTCAAAAACACGTTCAGGGGCCATCCGGCCGATCCGGTCAATGCGGAAACCGCGGTGATGTAAATCTGGTCCAGGTCCGGGCGTTCCTCCCGGTCGATCTTGACATTGACCAGGTTCTCGTTCATGACCCGGGCGGTCTCCGGGTCTGAAAACGATTCTTCGGCCATGACATGGCACCAGTGGCACGTGGCATAGCCGATGGAAACCAGCATCGGCTTGTCCTCATTTGCGGCCTTGTCAAAGGCTGCCTCCCCCCATGCAAACCAGTCCACGGGATTGTCAGCGTGCTGGCGCAGATAGGGGCTTTTTTCGTGAATCAGCCGGTTGGATCCGGCCGTCTCTGTCGTTTTCATATACCCCCCGGAATCATTGTTATCTTATTCGAATATAACGACTTTCATATTGTCTGCCACCGTAAATCCGCCCCGGAAGTGTATCATATATCCTGATACACAATTGTTTCAGATTTCAAAATAATGAAACAATTTCTGCAGGCTCAGGCCGCCTTGAGCTGTTGCTCCAGCCACTTTCGCACTTTCCCGTCCAGGCTGTATACGCCCTTGTTATGTGCGGTTTCTTCCCGAAAGCTGGCGGCAAGCCATTCGGGCATGCGGATCAGTGCCAGTTCCTCGGCTTGCTCGGAGTTGCGCCGGATCAAATAAATCACCGGCTGCCCCTCCCAGGCATAAACCATGAAATAGCAGGAAACATCGGATTTCGACCGGATCACGTAATTGGAATGCGCCCAGTTGTTCCCCCATTCCAGGTACAGCCGCACGGCTTCCTCGGGCGTCATCTCCCAGTCAATCTCATCGAGAATTTCCTGTCTTGTCTTTAATTGTTCCAGATCCATGGGCATGGCAGGCCTCCTTTATTTTTTGCACGTGATGCGGATCCTTTTTTCTGTTTCGGGTTGCTGATTTTGTAAGGCTGCACAAACCATGCCTCTATAAGACACCTCATAATCTCCGGATTTTCCTGCTGCCGGCCGGAGCCGGCACCGGATGATGATTTTTTTACCAGAATTTGCCGGCATGTTTCTTGAAAGGTGATTTTTAATCGTTATTATTTGTGAACGAGAATTTCCAACGCGTCGGGCGAACCGGCGCCAAAGCTTTGAAAAAGCCAAACTGACCAATACGGAGGCCGTATGGAAAAGAAAAAAGCCAAAGAAAGAACCATGCCGGATGTAAAAGACGTTACCATTTGCAGTTCAACCGCGCAGATGCTGGAAAAGGCCAGAAGCGACGGCGTGGAACTTTGTTATGACCGTGCCGCAACCATGAAGGCGTGCCCCATCGGCGCTGATTCGGCGTGCTGTAAGCACTGCTCAATGGGACCCTGCCGTTTGAATGCCAAGGATCCCTACAACAAGGTCGGGGTATGCGGGGCAACCATTGATACCATTATGGCGCGGAACTTCGGGCGGATGATTTCCTCGGGAGCCGCAGCCCATACAGACCACGGCATGTCCATGCTGGATCTGTTCCGCGAAGTGGTAAACGGCGAAATAACCGATTATGCAATCAAGGACCCGATTAAACTGATTGAAGTAGCCCGGTCCATCGGGATTGAGACGGAAGAAAAAAGCAACGAGGAAGTGGCAAAGGCGCTTTACAAGGAACTGGAAAGAACCTATACGCAGGTTGAGGGTGAAATCCCGTTTGCTCAGCGCGTACCCCCGAAAACTCTGGAGACCTGGCGGAAGCTGGGAATCGTCCCGCGGGGCGCCATGCGCGAAATCATGGAAATGATGCACCGCACGCACATGGGCGTGGATCAGCACTATGAAAACATTACCAAGCAATGCAGCCGCACCGCGCTTTCTGATGGCTGGGGCGGCTCCATGGTTGCCACAGAGATTTCTGATATCCTGTTCGGCACTCCGGTTCCCGTGGCTGCAGAGGTCAACATGGGCGTACTCAAGGAAAACCACGTCAACATCATCATCCACGGACACGAACCCAACCTGTTTGAGTCCATGATGCAGTCGGTCAACTCCCCGGCCCTGGTCCAGGCGGCCAAGGACGCGGGCGCCGAGGGTATTAATCTGGTGGGCATGTGCTGCTCCGGAGCGGAGATGCTTTCCCGGCACGGGGTTCCCCATGCCGGAAACTTCACTTCCACCGAGGCCATCATGGTCACCGGCGCAGTGGATGCCATGGCAGTGGACGTGCAGTGCATCCAGCAGGCCCTGTCCAAAGTGGCAGAGTGTTACGGGACTTACCTGTTTACCACCAATCCGCGGTGCCACATTGAAGGCGCGGATCATCTGGAGTTCCACGAGCACAAGCCAAGCGAATGTACGGACGAAATTGTCATCAAGGCAATTTCGCGCTTTAAGTCGCGTAAGTACCCGGTGCAAATTCCCAATATTCGCAACACCGGAATCCACGGGTTTTCCTATGAATATATCAACTACATGCTGGGCGGAAGCTTCCGGGGAAGCTACACCCCGCTGAACGACAACATCATCAACGGCCGGATCCGCGGCGTTGCCGGCGTGGTGGGTTGCACCAACCCGCGTGTCAAGCATGACTGGGTACACGTGGAACTGGTCAAGGAACTGATCAAAAACGATGTGCTGGTCCTGCAGACCGGGTGTTCGCAGATCGCCCTGGCCAAGGAGGGACTGTGTTCTCCCGAGGCTTCGTATCTGGCCGGACCGGGATTGAGCGAAGTATGCGATGCCGTGGGTATGCCCCCTGTACTCGGCATGGGTTCCTGCGTGGACAACAGCCGGATCCTGATTGCGGCCAGCGAAATGGTGAAGGTGGGCGGTCTGGGAGAAAGCATTGCCGAACTTCCCGTGGCCGGCGCTGCACCGGAATGGATGAGCGAAAAGGCCATCTCCATAGGCCATTATTTCGTGGCATCCGGGGTTTACACCATATTCGGGGTCACCTTCCCGATTGTCGAAAACACCCGTTTCCACAACCTGCTTTTCGACGGACTTGAAAAGCAGGGGCTGGGCAAGTGGGGATTCGATCCGGATCCCCATGAAATGGCGCAAAAAATGATCGCCCATATCGATTCCAAGCGCAAGGCCCTGGGCATCGACAAGTCCCGGGAGCGCAAGCTGGTGGATATGGCCGAGCGAAGAGAAATGGCATAAACCTCAAACAGACGTTTTATTTGAATCCGCACGGATTCTGTTGTATAAAGGGGGGGATCCATGGATCCCCCCTTTGACTTTGCCAAGTCGGGGGAAAAGGCGCAGTACGGTTCTTTTTCTGCAATCAAAAAATCGGAAGTCCGAATAACGGAATTCGAAATAAATTCGAATTCCGAATGACAGAATACACGAACGCGTTGACCGCATTGTGTGGTAGAGCCCGGAAACACGGCACTTTAAGGGCAAACCTGTGTGTTGCCCTGCCCCGGACGAATACGCAGGTTCGCCCCCTGCAGAGTTACGAATGTCAATGTCTGCATATTCTGAAAAAATTAATAATTTTCAAAGATGAACGAATACATTACCCATGATTCGACCGGAAAATCGGTGGGAAAGGTGGAAAAGCAGTTTTTCACCTTTGCCCAGCCGCCCGACGAGATGGTGTTGGATTCCGGGGCCAGGCTCGGGCCGATCACCCTGGCATATGAAACCTACGGCACCCTGAACCGCGACAAGAGCAACGTGGTGCTGATATGCCATGCCCTGACCGGCGACAGCCACGCAGCCGGCTATTATTCGGACGCGGATGACAAGCCCGGCTGGTGGGATAACATGATCGGCCCGGGCAAGGGAATTGATACGGACAAGTATTTTGTGATCTGCTCCAACGTGCTGGGCGGCTGCATGGGATCAACCGGGCCGTCCTCGGTGAACCCGGAAACCGGCAGAGCCTGGGGCATGGATTTTCCGTTTGTCACCATCGGCGACATGGTCCGGGCGCAAAAAGCCCTGATGGATCATCTGGGCATAAAAAAAATCCTTTCCATGACCGGCGGCTCAATGGGCGGCATGCAGGTGCTGCAGTGGTGCGTCCAGTATCCGGAAATGGTGCGCTCGGCCATACCCATGGCCACGACCATGCGGCATTCCGCCCTGGCCATTGCCTTTAACGAGGTGGCCCGGCAGGCCATTATCGCTGATCCGAATTGGAACAACGGGGACTACTACGGCGGGAAAAAGCCGGATCTGGGTCTTTCTGTGGCGCGCATGATCGGTCATATCACCTATCTTTCAGACGAGGCCATGCGCCGGAAATTCGGACGGCAGCTCCAGGACAGGGCCGATCTTTCCTACCAGTTTGACGTGGATTTTCAGGTGGAAAGCTACCTGCGCCACCAGGGCGCCAAGTTCGTGGAGCGTTTTGACGCCAACTCGTTTCTCTATATCACCAAGGCCGCGGACTATTTTGATCTGACCCGGTTTGAAAACGCCAATTCCGCAGTCCGGGTCTTTTCCGTGGCCGCGGCCCGATTTATGGTAATTTCCTTTACTTCCGACTGGCTGTATCCCACCTACCAGTCCCGGGAAATGGTCCAGGCCATGAAAAAAGGCGGGCTGCTGGACGTGAGTTTCTGCGAGGTGGAGGCGCAATGGGGACATGACGCCTTTCTTCTGCCCAACGAGCGCCTAACAAATCTTGTCAGGGGATTTATCGACAGTGTCTACCGGGATGCAAAATAACATCCCCCTGCGTTTTGACCTGCAGGTGATTGCCTCCTGGATCCGGGCCGGATCCAGGGTGATCGGGCTGGGCTGCGGCGAAGGCGAGCTGCTGGCACACCTGAAGGCGCAAAAGCAGGTTCGCGAAACCGGCATCGAAATTGTCGAACAGCGGGTGGTGCGGTGCATTGAGCAGGGGTTGTCTGTCATCCAGGGAGATATCAACGAGGAGGTCCACGATTACCCGGATGATACTTTTGACTATGTGATTTTAAGCCAGACACTCCAGCAGGTCTATGATCCGCTGGCCCTGATTGAGTCCATGCTCCGCATCGGGAAAAAGGCCATTGTCAGTTTTCCCAACTTCGGACACTGGCACGTACGCGCCCAGGTGCTGTTTACCGGACATGCCCCGGTCACACCCCAGCTCCCCTATAGCTGGTACGGCACGCCCAACATCCGGATACTGTCCATTAAGGATTTCCGAGAGTTTGCCGGGCAGGTGGGATTCTCGATTCTCAAGGAGGTGACCATCAACACGGACAAGCAGGATAAAAGCGGCCGCATCGTCCAGGTGCTGCCCAACCTGCGCGCCACCTACGGCATTTACCTGATCAGCAGGGAATAACAAAAACATGGGCACACATCACCTGATCCTTGGCCAAACCATCGATTACCTCACCGGGCAGAGCGTGACAGACACGCATGATGAGCGGGCGCGGCAGGAAATCGCAAAGTTCCTGGTCACGGAAAAAGGCTTTGAGAAATCCGAGATCCATTCGCGTCTGCGGCTTCCCCTGGAGCTTGACGGCCAAAAAGGGACGGTGCGTGTTGATTTTCTTCTCAAGCCGGCTGGCAAGCCATTGATGATCATCCTGTTTCGCCCGGGATCGCTTGTCTCGCGGCGGCGGATTGCCCTGGCCGCGGCCCGGTTGCTCGAGGATCGCATAATTCCGTATGCCGCGGTTACAAATGCCGAAGACGCTGAAATCCTGGAAACATCCTCCGGAAAGCTCATCAGCAGCGGGCTGCAGGGCATATTTTCAAGATCCGGGGCGATGCAACAGCTTGAGGGAATGGATTTTGCTGCACTGGCAGACAACCGGCGGGAAAAGGAAAAACGCATCCTGTTTGCCATGGAAGTGCTTTCGCAAAAGGAATGCGACGATTACACCTGCGACGATTTTAAAAAACAGTCATGACAGATATCATTGATCGTCAGTTTATCGAATACTTCGGCGGCAGGCGCAGTGTGCGGAACCAAGCCCTGATCGTGGAGGAACCCCTGTCCATCCGGGTGTCGGGCAAGGCATATTCCGTGGTCATGCGCACCCCGGGTGATGAAACCGCTCACGTGGCCGGCTTCTGCCTGTCCGAAGGAATCTTGGATCACCCCGGGGATATCGTGACCCTCGGATTCTGCGAGGAAAACGAAACCAACGTGGCCACCCTCACCCTGACAGACCAGCGGCGTGGGCAGGTTGCCGAACTTCTGGAACGCAAGGGTTTTATCAGCCAGACGAGCTGCGGCATCTGCGGAAAAGAGGTCGTGCGCGACATGCAGCAGATGTTGCCATCAGTTCCCCGGGAAACCGCATTCCGGGTCGATCACGTCATGGCATGCATTAACAGCCTGCCAACCCGCCAGCCCATATATGAAAAGACCCGAAGCGCGCACGCGGCAATGATTTTTGATCAAAACAGGCAGCCCATGGCCTCGGCCGAAGACGTGGGCCGGCATAACGCCTTGGACAAGGCCATCGGCAAAGTATTCATGAACGGGGATCTCCACGAGGCCTGCTTTGCGGTCATGTCATCGCGGCTCAGCTATGAACTGGTCCAGAAAGCGGCCCGGGCCGGGCTGGAAATGCTGGTAGGCATTTCCCGTCCCACCGCCCTGGCCGCGGATCTGGCACGCTCGGTCAACATGACCCTGGCCTGCGCAAAGGACGACCGTTTCATGGTCTTTTGCGGAGACGAAAGGATTACCCAGGCCGATGACGGGATTTGACAATATCAAATGAAGAAAAAAATAATATAGAAACAATTACTTCGTGTTCTTCGTGCTTCAAATAAAGCATATGCTGTAGTTTCAGTCGTTATGTATAATTTCTGTCATTGTTTATCCCTTACGGGATGCTCCGCGGCGAATTCCGGTATTCGGATTTCGAATTTATCGTTAAAGAATCGTGCTCGGCGAGACCATCCACGAGCGCTTTAAAAGTTCCAGGACCATTCAAACAAGGAAACACATTGTGCCTTTTGTCAAGATGCCCGGTTTAAAGGGCAAGGTTTACGTGCCGGAACAACCGCCCGATGCCCCGAAAAAAAACCCTTGCCCGGACTGCTTTTCCTGTCAGATGTGCACAGACAGCCGGTGCCGGGTTTGCCTGGGGCACCGGGAAGATGAAAACACTTGCCCATGCACGGAAAAAGCGTCAGAATAGCCTGCAGACAGTCCGGAAGGGGCCGCGGCCCTGGCATTGAGCTCCGGATTTGCGATCCGCAATGAGTCCATGAAATAATATTTCACAATCAGGCGGGAACACCAGATGACATCTACACCCAAAACCATTATCACCGTTTTTGTGGTCTTCTGCTGCATTGCCGGCTGCCAGGACAAGGAACAGAAACGCCGGGAGATGCATTTTAACAAGGCAAACCAGTGCTTTGAACAGCAGGACTATGTCTGCGCCAGAGACGCCCTGCAGAAGGTAATCGAAATCAACCCGGAGTTTACTCCGGCACATGCCAGACTGGGAGAGACCTATCTCCGGCTCGGCAATGTCAACGACGCGTTTTCCGCATTTCAGAAAGCCGCCGAGCTGAGCCCGGAGAACAATTCCATCCAGATCAAGCTGGCCACCCTGTATCTGCTGCAGGGAGATTTCCGGGAGGCCAAACGCATATTGAACACCCTAATGGAGCGGGATCCGGAAAATCTCTCCGCCCTGTTTCTCATGGCCGGAATACACACCAGGGAACACGAGCTCGAAGAAGCCGCCCGGACTTACGAAAAAATCCTCGACATCGATCCCACCCGTGAGCGCGCCTACACGGCGCTGGCCAATCTCGCCATCCAGCGCAGAAAAGACAAAAATCACCTCGAGAAAGCAGAACGCATCCTGCAAAAAGGCGTGGAGAAAAACCCGGAATCGCTCTCCCTGCGCCTGACGCTCTACCAGCTGCACTTCCGGATGAACAATACGGAAAAAGCCGAATCCACCATCAAGAATGCCATTGAGATCTCGCCCGAAGACCCGAAACTCCACTTGCTGCTGGCCGGCATTTATGCCCGGCAGGCGCAATGGGAAAAGGCGGAAAAAGCTTATCAACGGGCCATTGCCGCAAATCCGCACAATATCAAGTCATATCTGGCCGCGGCATCCTTTTACGAGAAAACGAGCAATTATGATGCCGCCCTTTCCATGTATCGCAGGGCTCTTGAACTTCAGCCTGAAAATATCGGCCTGATGCTTGCCCTTGCGGATTTCTATATCAGCGCCAACCAACTGGACAAGGCTTCCCGCTACATTGAACGTGTGCTTGAGAAAAATCCGGACTATCTGCCGGCCCAACTGCTCCGGGCGCGCAAACTGATGGCCCAGAAGCAATACAACAAGGCAATCGCCCTTTACGCCGATATCCGTGAGAAATTCCCGGAACCGGAAAAAATATACTACTTGCAGGGACTGGCGCATTTAAAAGCCGACGAGCTCAACGCCGCCAAAACCAGCCTGGCCAAAGTCGGCCCGGAAAGCCCCGAATATATATCCGCCCGACTCCTGATGGCCCGCATCTATTTTTCAGAGCGCAATTTCGGCCGGGCCGTGGAAACCTGCCGGCAGGTGCTGGACAAATCTCCCAACAACGTCCAGGCCCTGGCTATGCTCGGAGATATTCATGTCCATGAGCAGGAATACGAAAAGGCCGAGGCGCTGTTTGACCGGATCACATCCATTTCGCCCCGGAATCCGGCCGGCTATTACAACCTGGGCATTGTTTACCGGCTGCAGGACAAACACGAAAAAGCGGTTTCCGCCCTGGACGCCGCCCTGTCCCGGGATCCCCAGCATACGCAGGCATTTGTCAATCTGGTGGAAATTCTAACCGCGCAGGACAAACTGGAGAAGGCCGGACAATACTGTGATGAAAGACTGCGCCAGTTTTCCGGAAAACCGGAAAAACTGGCGCCCGTCTACAATCTCAAAGGGCGGCTGATGATGATGCAGGACCGGCCTGCGGAAGCCGAGCGGATGTTTAAGCAGGCGCTCATGGAAAACGAGAATTACCTGCCGCCCTATTACTCGCTGGCCCGGCTGTATTTCGCAGAAGAGATGACGGAAAAGGCCATTTCCCAGTTCGAACAAGCTGCAAGCAAGGAGTCCGGGCAGGTCATGCCCCACATGATGCTCGGCATTTTAAACTGCATGCGGGAAAACTGCGACCGGGCCATCCCCCATTATCGAAAGGCCCTGGAAATCAACCCGGATTTCGCGGCGGCAGCCAACAACCTGGCCTATGTGCTGGCAGAACGGGGAGAGCAATTAAACGAAGCTCTGGAACTGGCCCAGCGGGCAAAAAACCGGATGCCCGAGGATCCGCGAATCGCGGACACACTCGGATGGGTATATTACAAAATGGGCCTCTATGACGCGGCCATCCGGGAGTTTTCCGCAAGCATGGAAAAACTTCCCGGAAACCCGACCATACAGTACCACATGGGCATGACATACTATAAGAAGGGTGATATGCGCCGGGCAAAAAACGCTCTGAACAAGGCGCTGCAGCTCGACCCGGATTTCGAAGAATCCGACCGGGCTCGCCGGACGCTGGAAAACATGCAGGGATAGACACCATACCGGATTCATACAGAATATGACATGAAATGAAACACCTGTCGTTTAAAATCATTATTCTGTGCATCCTCATGCCGCCGGTGCTCTACATGGCCACGGTATCCGGACTGGAGCATTATATGACCGGCCATTACCGAAAGGCGGTCAATAATGTCTACCTCTCGGATATGAACGCCGTCTTAAACGGCAGCGTCAGCCTCTCGGATGCGATTAACGAATCGGTTTCCCGCTATATCCAGAACGACCCCGTGATCGGGATGGGCTTGAAACTCGACGTTACGGTGGCCACCAACCGCGGCACGATTCTTTACCCGCCGGTGCTGCAGGGGGATGAAGACAACGGCCTGCAGCAGGACCCCATGGACACTGCGCAGAAAAACTTCCGAATGCTCGAAAACGGCCTGAATCTCGAGGTCGAAGTTTTCATCGAGCCTTTCTCGCTGCTTTCCGGGGGGATCCTCCTGTTTTATATCGTGGTGTTTGCAAGCGCCCTGTACGGCTACTACCGTATGGCACTGCGTAAAAGCCGCAGGGAGGATCGGGAAAAAACCGAGGAACTCCAGCGGCTCCATGACCTGGAAAACGAATACGCCCGGCGGGTGGACCAGCTCGATACCGAGCGCCGGAAACTGGCAGAAGAATACACGCAGCTCCAGCAAAGTCTGGACAACCAGAAGCGCGAAGCCGAGCGCAATGAAGAGGACATGTTCGAGGAAATCGAACAACTCGAAAACCGGCTCTCGCAGAACCTTTCCGAGCAGGAGCAGCAGCAGGAAGAGATTTCCCGTCTGCGCGACCAGCTCTCAGAGCTGGAAAAACTGCGGGAAAACGTGGACCGGCAGAAGGAAAAGGAAGCCGAACGGCTGGGAAAACGATTCAAAGCGCTTTACAAGCAGGTGGAGATGTATGACCGGGCTCTGCGGGGGATTGCTGAACTTACCGAGGAAATGGCGCTGAAAGCCGAGGAGGTGATTCACCAGTTAAACGATGATCCCGCCTTGGTGCCCATCAAACGGAAAGTGTTTCATAAAAAAGGAAAGAATACGGTATTCGAAGTGGTTTTTTCCTACAACGGCCGCCTGTATTTCAGCAAGAATTCCACGAACTACATCCATGTACTGGCCGTGGGCACCAAGAATACCCAGAACCGGGACCTGGCCTACCTGGACCGCCTGGCGCGGTAAACCCCGGCTTACGCTGCCGGCTCCTTATGGCCGCACTCCTTTTGTGCGCATTTGATTATCCGGCCTTCCTTCTTGGTTTCCTTTTCCACCATGTATGAAGCGCCGCATTCCGGGCACTTTTTGGCTACCGGCTTATCCCAGAGGGCAAAATTGCAATCCGGATAGCGGCTGCATCCGTAAAAAACCTTGCCCCTTCTGGATTTGCGTTCCATGAGCTCGCCGCTGCACCCTTCCCGGGGACAGGGTACGCCGGTGGATTTGGCCGGTGCACCGGCATTGATTGACTTGGTATGCTTGCATTCCGGGTATCCGCTGCAGGCCAGGAATTCACCGTAGCGCCCCTGCTTGACCACCATGGATCGGCCGCATTTCTCGCAGGTTTCCCCTTCTGCGGCCTGTTCAGACGGCTCGACCGGCTCGATCACGCCCTTTTCATTGCGGATGTAGTTCCTGGACCAAGTGCAGTCCGGATATCCTTCGCATGCCAGGAACGGGCCGTTTTTTCCCACCTTGATCCGCGCCTCCCGCCCGCATTCCGGACATTTCAGTCCCGTGGGCAGGCCCACCCCCTTGACGCTGAGCATCTTTTCCGCCGCAGCGATCACCCGCTGCTCAAACAATTCATAAAACCTGCGAAGCAGGTCCAGCGCTTCCTGTTCGTCTGACTCCACCTTGTCCAGGTCATTTTCCAGCTGGGCGGTAAAGTCCACGTTCAGGATGTCGGGAAAGTTCTCCACCAGCAGGTCGGTGATGATAAAGCCCAATTCCGTGGGATGGAAAAACCCCTTGATCAACTCCACGTATCCCTTGTCCCGGATGGTGGAAAGAATCGTGGCATAAGTGCTGGGCCGGCCGATTCCGTTTTCCTCCAGTTCCTTGACCAGCGCGGCCTCGGAATACCGCGGCGGCGGGGCGGTAAAGTGCTGTTTGGGTTCGAGCTGCACCAGGGCAAGCTGTTCCTTTTCCGACATTTCCGGCAGCTGTCCTTCCCTTTTCTTGCTTTCGGCTTCTGCCGTGTCATCGGCCGACTGGTACAGGGCCAGAAACCCGGGAAACTTGACCGTGGATCCGCTGGCAGTGAGCAGGTAATCGCCTGCGGCAATGGCGATGTTCTTCTGATCGATTAATGCCTCGGCCATCTGGGAAGCCACAAACCGCTGCCAGATCAGCTGATACAGGGCGAACTGGTCTTTTGACAGATAGGGCTTTACCTTTTCCGGGCTGTTGTATACGGATGTGGGCCGAATGGCCTCATGGGCATCCTGAGTGCGGTTTTTATTGGCAAAAAACCGGGGTTTTTCCAGGGCGTAGTCCTTGCCGTGGCGCTGCAGGATCAGGTCCTTTGCCTCATTGGCCGCCTCGGCCGAAATCCGGGTGGAATCCGTGCGCATGTAGGTGATCAGTCCCACGGTCTCCCCGCCCAGATCCACGCCTTCATAGAGCTGCTGGGCCACGGTCATGGTTTTTTTGGCGGAAAACCGAAGCTTGCGGATGGCATCCTGCTGAAGCTTGCTGGTGGTAAACGGCGGATAAGGCCTGCGGCGAACGGTTTTCCGGGTGATTTTGTCCACCGTGAACTCGGAATCCGCAAGCTGATCCCGGGTCTGCATGGCGGTTTGTTCATCCGGGATGGAAAACTTCTTTCCCTTGTATTTGGCCAGCCTGGCCTCGAATGCGGGCGGATTGCCGGCCTTGAGATGTGCGGTAATGCTCCAGTATTCTTCGGGCTCAAATGCCTGGATGGCTCTTTCGCGCTCACAGATGATGCGCACGGCCACGGATTGGACCCGGCCGGCGCTCAGCCCGTACTTGACCTTTTTCCACAATATGGGAGAAATCTGGTATCCCACCAGCCGATCCAGAACACGCCGGGTTTGCTGGGCCTTATAGCGATTTTCGTTTAAGGACTCCGGCCTGGACAGGGCTTCGTTGACCCCGCTTTTGGTCAGCTCATGGAACAGCACCCGGTGAAAATTGCGTCCCTTCTTCTGCAGCACGTCTGCGGCGTGCCAGGCAATGGCCTCGCCCTCCCGGTCCGGGTCCGGGGCCAGGTAGATGTCCTGGGTGTCTCCGGCCGCCTCCTTTAAGGCCTTGATCACCTTCTGCTTGCCCGGGATGGTAACGTAGTTGGGAACAAAACCGTTTTCCACGTCAATGCCAAGTTCTTTCTGGGGCAGGTCCTTGATGTGGCCCACGGTGGAAGCGACATTATACTTGCCGCCCAGATATTTCTGGATTGTTTTAACCTTGGTCGGGGATTCGACGATAATTAAAGGCTTGCTCACGCTTAGACTCCGCTGCGACAAAAATATTTTCCGGGCATCTGGACGGCCATGCCCTTTAATTCCAGTTTTAAAAGTTCGGCCAGCAGGGATCCGACATCGGTTTTCAGGCACTGTGCCAGTTCATCTATATGGGCCGGGTACGAATCGAGCGCATCGTATATCCGTTTTTCTTCCGCTGTCAAGTCCGCAGCAGCCTTTTCGGTTTCCCGGGCTGCCGGGGATGTCTCTTCCCTGCTGTCGAAACCGGCCACCAGAAGGGGGGCGAGTTCCTCGATCACGTCTTCTGCCCGCTCCACCAGGCGGGCGCCCTGCTTTAAAAGCGCATGGGTGCCCGTGCTTTTATACGATTGAATATTTCCGGGCACGGCAAACACTTCCCTGCCCTGCTCTGCGGCCAGACGCGCGGTGATCAGGGACCCGCTTTTTTTCGCCGCCTCCACCACCACCGTGCCGAGGCTCATGCCGGAAATAATCCGGTTTCTGGCCGGAAAATTGTAACTGTTGGGAATCTCTTTGACCGGCAGTTCGGAAATCACCGTGCCGTTTTTAGCAATATCAAAATAAAGTCCCCGGTTTTCCGACGGATAAATCACCGAAAGCCCGCTGCCGAGAACGGCCACGGTTTTGCCGCCCGCCTCCAGGGCGCCCCGGTGGGCCCCTGAATCCACACCCCGGGCCATGCCCGATACAATGACCATCCCCATGGCCGCCAGATCCGCACTCAGGCGACGGGCCATGGAGATGCCATAACGGGTGCAGTTCCGCGTTCCCACAATTGCCACGGCAGGTCCGGCGGGAATATCTTCACCAAAGGCATACAAGTAGGGCGGCGGATCTGCGATCCGGGCGAGCCGGTAAGGGTATTGCGCGTCTTGCAGGGTGATGATGCGGTATCCGTTTTCCCGGCAACAGGCGATTTCTTCTTGCGGCCCCTTCGCGGATCCGGCCCGGATGACGCTTTGTGCGGCATTTTCCGTCATGCCGGCCACGCCCAGCAGATCCGCGCGGCTGGCGGAAAGTACTTTCTCCGGGAGCCCGAACCGGTCTATCAGGCGTTTATAGATAAGCGGCCCGATACCCGATGCCTGCCTCAATGCCATCCATGCATGGAGACGATCCTTCTTTTCCCGGGAGCCCATCTGAAAAACCGTATTCCGTATCCTGATCAGATAATCGGATTCAGCCGTTTGCTTCCGCCGGAGACGACTGCCCCGTGGGAATACCGGCGCCCTCCATTAAAACCAGCGTCGGGCTGGCCACGAAAACCGAGGAGTAGGTTCCGATCAGCACGCCCACGATCAGGGCAAAGGCAAAATCGTGAATGATGTCACCGCCCAGAAAAAACAGGCAGAGCAGGACAATCAGGGTGGTCGAGGAGGTCAGGATCGTGCGGCTCAAGGTTTCATTGATGCTGCGGTTGACATTTTCCTCCAGCCCGCGGCGGGTATAGCGCCGCAGGTTCTCCCGGATCCGGTCAAACACGATGATGGTGTCATTCAATGAATACCCGATAATTGTCAACAGGGCGGCCACGATGGGCAGGGAAAACTCTTTTCCCACCAGGGTGAAAACCCCCACCGTAATGGTCACGTCATGGATCAGGGCCACAATGGCGCCCATGGCAAATCGCAGGTGCAGCTGCCAGAACAGTATGAGGCTGACGATCAGGGCCACCAGGATTAGAATCGGGATGCTCATGTTAAACAGGGAAAACAGGTATACGGCCCCGATAAGCGCTCCTGCGGTGACCGCGCTGACCATCCATTTCATTTCAAAGCGGCCGGATATGTAGATGGTGATAAACAGCAGGGCGTAAAACAGGGCAAAAAGCGCTTTTTCCCGCAATGTCTGGCCCACCTGCGGGCCTACCATTTCCACCCGCCGGATCTCGGCGTCCGCGCCCGTGGCCGAAGCCGCGGCCCTGGTGACCTGATTTGAAAAATCATCTCCGGTGGCCACCGACTGGTCAGTTCGAACCAGGTACTCGTTTTCCTCCGGGTCCCCGAATCGCTGCACCGCAGACCCGCCCAGGTCGATTTCCGCCAGGCCGGCCTTGATATCTGTAATGCTGACATCCCTGTCAAACTTGACCTGGATGACGGTGCCGCCGGCAAAATCAATGCCGTATTTGGGCCCCCCCATGATCACCAGCGTCAAGATGCTCAAAACAATCAGAAACGCGGAAATCCCGTATCCAAGGTATCGCCTGCCGATAAAATTGATGTTGACCCCGGGTTTGATAAATTCCATGGATAAATCCTTATATACTGAGTGTTTTCAAGCGCCGTACGCTGTATAAGTAGTCAAAGATCAGCCGGCACACAATCAGGGCCGTAAACAGGCTGGCCAGCACGCCCAGGCTCAGGGTGACGGCAAAGCCTTTGACCGGACCGGTACCGAACTGGTAGAGAACAAGGGCTGCAATCAGCGTGGTCACATTGGCATCGAGTACGGCCACCGCGGCCCGGTCAAAACCCGCATTAATGGCTGATCCGGGTGTCTTGCCCAGCCGTCGTTCCTCGCGGATGCGCTCGAAAATGATCACGTTGGCATCCACTGCCATGCCGATAGTCAGAATAATACCGGCAATTCCGGGCAGGGTCAGGGTTGCGCCAAAAGCGGCCAGTCCCGCGGCGATCAGGACAATGTTCAGCCCCAGCGCAAGATCTGCGATCAGCCCTGCCAACTGGTAGTACAGGACCATGAACAGGATCACCAGTGCGCCGCCCACCGCCATGGAGATAAATCCCATGCGGATGGAATCCTGCCCCAGGGACGGCCCCACGGTGCGCTCCTCGATGATTTTCACCGGCGCGGGCAATGCGCCGGCCCGCAGGACGATGGCCAGGTCATGGGCCTCCTGCATGTCAAACTGTCCTGTAATCCGGGCCTTGCCGCCCGGAATCTTTTCCTGGATGACCGGCGCGGAATACACCTTGTTATCCAGGACAATGGCCAGGCGCTTGTCGACGTTTTCCCCGGTCACCCGCTCAAAAATCCGGGCGCCCTTGCGGTCAAAATCAATTGTGACATAAGGCTGGTTAAACTGCTGGCCGATCTGCACCCGGGCATCTTCCAGGTAAGCGCCGGTCAGCAGGGCGCGTTTTCTCACCAGGTAGGCCTGCCGCTGGCGGCCTGTGGCCTCACTGCTTTCGTAGAGGATTTCGCTTCCGGGCGGCGGCTGGCCGTCCACGGCTTTTTGCAGGCTGTGCTCTTCGTCGATAAGCTTGAACTCAAGCTGGGCGGTTCTGCCGATCAGCTCCTTGGCGCGCCGGGTATCCTCGATGCCGGGAAGCTGAATCAGAATCCGCCGCTGGCCCTGAACCCGGATATCCGGCTCGTTGACGCCAAACTGGTCGATACGGTTGCGGATTGTCTCAAGGGCCTGCGTTACAGCCTGATCGCGGATCTCTGCAGATCTCTGCCGGGTAAGCCCGATTTCCGCATAAAGCTCGCCTTCCCGGGTGGATGTGGAACGAACCTCAACCTCGGCGAATTCATCTTCGATCAAATCCGCGAATTTATCCTGATCCGCCGGGTCGAGCAGCCGCAGGCTGATACCGGTGTTGCCTTCATCCCGGAGCTGTCCGTGCCGGATGCGCGCCTCGCGCAACAGGGATCGCAATTCGCCCCGGATGCTCTCAATCCGGCTTTCCACCGCCTTCTCGGTCTCCACCTCCAGGGCCAGGTGCATCCCGCCCTGCAGGTCCAGTCCCAGGTTAATCTGTTTGTGCGGCCACACCTCCGGGCGAAACGTCGGGACCACGCAGATTACCGCAGCCAGCAGCACCCCCAGTACCAAAACCAAGCGCCAAGTATAGCCTTTCAATACAACCACCCCTTTGGTTCCCGCAGTTGGCCTTCATCATCGTTTCCCCCGCCCCGTGCGCCATTCCGGGACGGATTTTCATTCCGCCCCTTCACACGAGCCGGGGGGCAAACCTCTCCGGCCCCCTGGAATTTTTAAAGATGTTTTATTACCACCAGCGGTATGGACAAATCAAGCATTCTGTTCTGTTTTCTGGGAATCGCCCTGTGCGGGCTGGCTCAGGCCGGCGATACTGCCCCGGGTCACCTTGACGCGGACCTTTTCGGCGATTTCCACGGTGACCGCATTTTCGTCCAGCGAAGTGATGGTGCCGTGGATCCCGCCGCTGGTAATCACCCGGTCACCCTTCTTGAGATTACTGATCATCTCCTGATGCGACTTGGCTTTTTTCTGCTGGGGCCGGATGAGCAGAAAATAGAAAATCACAAACATCAGGATAATGGGCACGAACGCGGCAAAACCGCCTCCTCCCTGGGCCCCGGAGCCGCCCTGCCCCATGGCGTAAGCTAAATCAAACAATTCCCTACCTCCTTATTTAAGCTGTTGATCACCCGGTTTTTCGGCCGGATTATACAATCTTCTTTCAAGCGGCAACACGATTTCACGAATAAACCTGAAGCACGAAATCCGAAACAATAATTAATCACTCAAATTCAAAGGTTTAAAACAGACCCGTTTTTTCGTTTTCAATATTTTGTGATTCGAAGATGTTTATCCCAACCGGGATGCTTTCCGTGAATCTCGAGATTTTCATTTTCCCTGTCAGTCACTTTCTATCCGGCTGTCTCCGGGCAGCATGTTATGATCGGGTTCAATGCTCACGCTGATACTTCTGCGAATCTCGACATCCAGAAGTTCCCGCTTTTTGCGGTTTAACAGGTATGCAGCCACATCCGGCGGCAGATAGCCCTTCACACTGGTCACGCCGTTTTTGATGGTCTCGAGGCGCAGCCTTCGCAGAAAAACCAGGGCCAGCGACTCGGTTGACTGGATCACGCCCTTGCCCTGGCAGTATTTGCAGGGTTCAAAATTGATATATCGGATCGAGGGGCGAATCCGCTGCCGCGACATCTCCAGCAGGCCGAAAGCAGATATCCGGCCGACCTTGGTCCGTGCCTTATCCGGCTTGAGTTCGGTTTTCAGGGTCTGCTCCACCCGGGATTTGTGCTTTCTGTCCCGCATATCGATAAAATCGATCACGATCAGCCCGCCAAAGTCCCGCAGCCGGAGCTGCCGGGCGACTTCTTCGGCAGCCTCCAGGTTGGTCTGCAGTGCCGTGGCCTCTATCGAGGATTTCTGGGTGGCCTTGCCCGAGTTCACGTCAATGGAAACCAGGGCCTCGGTCTGCTCGATGACAATGGAGCCGCCGGATTTGAGCTTGACCCGGT
Source organism: Desulfobacterales bacterium (assembly GCA_018335195.1). GTDB lineage: Bacteria > Desulfobacterota > Desulfobacteria > Desulfobacterales > Desulfosalsimonadaceae > Desulfosalsimonas. The sequence continues at coordinate 9,654 of JAGXKN010000020.1, read as the reverse complement.
TGTCAAAAATCGATGCGATCTGCTCTTCGAGCTGGTACTTGGTAAAAATCGGCTTGTCCGCGGAATGCCGCTTGACAAGCTTCTTGTGCTGGGGCGAGATAATCTGGATGAATTCCTTGACCTGCTGATAGACCGTGTCATCATCGATCAGGATTTCCTTGACATCCGCGGTAAAAGAGTCGCGAATGGCGCGAACGGCAATGTTTCTTTCCTTGTAGAGAAGCACCGGCGCCTTTTCATCCACGGCCTTCTTCTTGATGTTTTTCCACAGCCGCATCAGGTATCGGACATCCTTGGAAACGGCAGTCTTGTTTGCACCCTGGCCCGCTGTCCGTACGATCAGCCCGTAGTCTTCGGGCAGATCCAGTCCTTCGACGATCTTTTTCAGCCGCTTGCGCTCGTTTTCATCGGTAATCTTTCTGGAAACGCCGCGATTCTTGTTACCCGGCATCAGCACGGTATTTCTGCCCGGAAGCGAAACATAGGTGGTCAGCATCGCCCCCTTGTCCATGATCGGGTCGTTGGTCACCTGCACGATGAGTTCCTGGCCGCGCTTCATGATGTTTTTCAACGACTGCCCCCCGGAGGGGTCGTCCTGAAAGTAATCGGGATGGATTTCCTGTTTCTGCAGAAAGCCATTTTTTTCCGCCCCGTAATCCACGAAAACCGCCTGAAGGCTCGGCTCCACGCGGGAGACCACGGCCTTGTAAATGTTTCCCTGGGTAATCTCCCGGGCAGTGGTTTCCACGTGAAATTCTTCGAGCCGGTTGTCAGTGACCGTGGCAATGCGGCATTCCTCCGGGTCCACGGCGTTGATAAGGATTTTGCTGGTCATCGGTTTTTTCTTCCGGAATAAATCTTTAATCTTTCGCATCCAAAGCGCCTGTATCGGGCCGGATTATCATGGTTTGAAAATAAATGTAAATGGAAATCATTCCTGAATTGAAGTGTAAATAGGAAATCAGCGGAAACAAGTCAAACGATTTCTGGCAGATGGCAGCAGCAGACTTGATCTTTCGTCCATACTATGGCATGAGAATTGGGATTACAACAACCATAAACAAATGAGGCAACAGGCAGAAAATGGAGGAACGCTACGACCCCCAATCCGTTGAACCGAAATGGCAGGCCGTCTGGGAACAAACCCGGGCTTTTGCAGTAACCGAGGATCCGGACAAGGAAAAATATTACCTGCTCGAAATGTTTCCCTATCCCTCGGGCAGGATTCATATCGGCCATGTGCGCAATTATACTATCGGCGACGTGGTGGCCCGCTACAAGCGGATGTGTGGTTACAATGTACTTCACCCCATGGGTTGGGACGCTTTCGGAATGCCTGCGGAAAACGCGGCCATTGACAACAACACGCATCCGGCAAAATGGACCTATGAAAACATTGCTGCCATGCGCAAACAGTTAAAGCGGATGGGCTTCAGCTACGACTGGAACCGGGAACTGGCCACCTGCGATCCGGAATACTACAAGTGGGAGCAGTGGCTGTTTATCCGCATGTATGAAAAAGGCATGGTCTACCGCAAGGAGTCCTATGTCAACTGGTGCGAGACCTGCAGCACCGTGCTGGCCAACGAACAGGTGGAAGCCGGCAGCTGCTGGCGCTGCGGCCGGGCGGTCCAGCAGAAAAAACTCTGGGGATGGTTTTTCAAAATCACCGATTATGCAGAGGACCTGCTGGAATACTGCGACCGGCTTCCCGGGTGGCCCGAAAAAGTGCTCACCATGCAGAAAAACTGGATCGGCAAAAGCACGGGCGCGCAAATCGCATTTCCCATTTACGGCACGGACGAATCCCTCTCCGTGTTTACCACCCGGCCGGATACCATATACGGGGCCACTTTTATGGTGCTGGCCCCGGAACACCCCCTGGTGAAACAGTTGGCCGCGGGAACCGGCCAGGAAGAGCCCGTCACGGAATTCGTGGAACGTATGGCCAGGGAAAGCCATACCGACCGGATGACAGAAGACCGGGAAAAGGAAGGGGTGTTTCTGGGCGCCTGGTGCATCAACCCGGTCAACAACCGGCAGATCCCCATATATACCGCCAATTTCGCGCTCATGGAATACGGCACCGGCGCGGTAATGTCGGTTCCCGCACACGACCAGCGGGATTTCGAGTTCGCCGGGAAATACGGCATAGAAATCATCCCGGTCATCAAGCCCGAAGATATCAGCGCCGGGGAAACCGCCCGGGATCAGGCCTACACCGGCGACGGCGAAATGGTCAACTCCGGCCCGTTTGACGGCATGCACAACCGTCAGGCCTACGAGGACCTGATCGCTTATTTCGAAAAACACGGCACGGGAAAACGCGCCGTAAGCTATCGGCTCCGGGACTGGGGCATTTCCCGGCAGCGCTACTGGGGCGCGCCCGTGCCCATGGTGCATTGCCCGCAGTGCGGCATCGTACCGGTGGATGAAAAGGACCTGCCGGTGCGGCTGCCCGAGGACATCGACCTGCTCGAAGGCGGGGGATCACAGCTGTCGGCCCACGAAGACTTTGTCAACACCGAGTGCCCAAAATGCAAGGGCCCGGCCAGACGGGAAACCGATACCATGGATACGTTCGTGGAGTCGTCCTGGTACTTTGAACGATACTGCAGCCCCGACTATGATCGCGGCATGTTCGACCCGACCGCAGTGGACTACTGGATGCCGGTGGATCAGTATATCGGCGGCGTGGAGCATGCGGTCATGCACCTGCTTTACTCCCGGTATTTTACCCGGGTATTAAAGGACATGGGGCTGGTGGATTTTAAGGAACCGTTCACCCGACTGCTGACCCAGGGCATGGTCTGCAAGGAAACCCAGCATTGTGCCGATCACGGCTACCTGTACCCGGAGGAAGCCGAAGACCGGGATGAATCCGTATACTGCAAAAAGTGCGGCAATCCGGTGGAAATCGGCCGGGTGGAAAAAATGTCCAAGTCCAAGAAAAATATCATTGACCCCAACCAGCTCGTGCAATACTACGGCGCGGACACGGTGCGGCTGTTCTGCCTGTTTGCCTCGCCGCCAGAACGGGACCTGGAATGGAGCGAACGGGGCGTGGAAGGCGGATACCGTTTTTTAAACCGGGTCTGGCGCCTGGCCCGCACCTGGATGTCCCGCCTGGAAAACACCCGGCCCTATGACGGCGCCCCGGGCGAAGTTGATGAAACCGCGCGGGGTCTCTACATCAAAACGCATCAAACCATCAAACGGGTAACAGAAGACATCGAGGCTCGGTTTCATTTCAATACCGCCATCAGCGGGGCCATGGAGCTGGTCAATGCAATGTACGGCATCGACTCCCAGATGGCCCCGGATGAAGCTGACCCGCAAACCGCAGGGGTGATGCGTCAAGCCCTGGAAACGGTGCTTTTGCTTCTGGCACCCATGGTGCCGCATGTTACTGAGGAAATCTGGGAGGCCCTGGGCCATGAAGCCGGGAGCCTGGCCAATGCATCCTGGCCCGCGTTCCGGGAGGACGCGCTGGCGGCAGAAACAAAGCTGATCGTGGTGCAGGTCAACGGAAAACTGCGGGGGAAATTCGAAATCGAGGCGGGTGCAGATGATGAGACCATCAAAGCCCGGGCCCTGGAGGATGAAAACGCGATCCGGTTTATCGGCGACAAGCCGATCAAGAAGGTCATTGCGGTCAAAAACAAGTTGGTCAATATCGTGGTTTAGGAAGGATGCACAAATGACCGTCCCGGGATCCCCGCATCTGAAAACTCTCCTGCAGGCATGCGGCATCGTATTTCTGGCCGTATGCATGGCAGCATGCGGCTACCGGTTTTCCGGGGGCGGCCGTATTCCGGGCGGGGTCAACCGCTTGACAATAAAGACTTTTGAAAACCGCTCAGGTGAAATCGGCATCGAATCGGTGATCACCAACGACATCATCTACGAGTTCACGCGCACCGGAAAAGCGTCTGTCACAAAAAGCAAAACCGCCGATGCCGTGTTAACCGGGGTGATCCGCGCAGCGCGCAGCAGCACGATATCGCATGTAAGCTCCCATGCCACGGCGGATCGCCGGATCACGGTCACCGTGGACGTGAAACTCGCCCGCCCTTCGGGAACGGTGCTTTGGTCGGGCAGCGACATTTCCGCGTCCGAGGAATACACGGTTGCCGATGACAAAATCGTCACCGAGCAGAATAAAAAATCCGCTGTGGCCAAGCTTTCAAGCCGGCTGGCACAGCGGATTTACTATCGGATGACAGATGATTTTTAAACGGAGGTGTTGGCCCGGCGGCTTAAGCGGGAGATTTTCCGGGCTGCGGTCTTGCGGTGAATCACACCCTTTTTGGCGGCCTTGTCAATTACGGACTGGGCCCGTTGCAGTTCGCCGCTGACATCACCGCTGGTTTTCGCAGCGGAACGCACTTGTTTTTCCGAGGTCTTGACCCGGGTCTTGACCGCCCGGTTTCGCATGCGGCGCTTTGAGTTCTGCTTGATTCGCTTCAGCGCGGATTTATGATGTGCCAACTTTTTTGTCTCCTTGTTACTGGTGTAAATTGTATTTTTTTAATAATATTCGCGGGCTTGTCCTCAAACTGCCTTAAGATTCGCAGTCTGGAATAATTACCGTACCCGACGGGCAATGTCAAGACGAAAATCCGGATAAAACCAATTTTCGCTGTCATCATCGCGGCAACGACAGCCATTGTGATTTGAAATGGACGAAAAGCAAAACGTCAGCCGGGCCGCCGGCGTCATCGGCCTGGCCACATTGATCAGCCGGATTCTCGGGTTTGTCCGGGACATGGTGATTGCCTGGTTTTTCGGTGCCGGGCGCCTTTCTGATGCTTTTTTTGTCGCCTTTCGCATCCCCAACCTGCTGCGGCGGCTGTTTGCCGAGGGCACCCTGAGCATGGCATTCGTTCCGGTGTTCACCGAGCAGATGTCCCGGCACGGCCGGGAGGAAGCATTCGCCCTGGCCCGATCGGCGCTTCGGATGCTCTCCATTGTCCTGGCGGGAATCTCGATCGCCGGCATCGCCGGGGCGCCCTGGATCGTCACGGTCGTTGCACCCGGGTTTACCGGCGCCAAGTTCGCCCTGACCGTGACCCTGACCCGTGTCATGTTTCCCTACATTATCTGCATATGCCTGGTCGCCCTTTGCATGGGCATCTTAAACGCCCTGGGACATTTTGCCGCACCCGCTCTGGCCCCGGTTTTTCTCAACCTGGCCATGATCGGCAGTGTCCTGTTTATCGCCCCGCACCTGGACACCCCGGTCTTCGGGCTGGCCATCGGGGTGCTTGTCGGCGGCGTACTGCAACTGGCCCTGCAGGTGCCGTTTCTGATCCGCAAGGGCATCGGGATCCGGAAAAAGGCTCCGCTGTGGCATCCGGCCCTGAAGCGGGTCGCGCTGCTCATGGGGCCGGCGGTTTTCGGCGCGGCGGTCTACCAGGTCAACATCCTGGTAGGTACCCTGCTGGCCTCGCTTCTGGCCGAGGGCAGCGTATCCTACCTGTATTACGCAGACCGCCTGGTACAGTTTCCCCTCGGGATATTCGCCATTTCCACGGCCGTGGCGGTGCTGCCGAGCCTGTCCCGGCAGGCCGCGGCAAACGATTTCAATGCCCTGGAAGATACGTTCCTCTATGCCATGAACCTGACCTTTTTCATCACCATTCCGGCGATGGCCGGTTTGATCGTGATGCGCGAACCCATTGTGGGCCTGCTTTTTATGCGCGGCGAATTTGACCTTCAGAGCATGCAGATGACCGCCTATGCCCTTTTTTATTACAGCGTCGGACTGTGGGCCTTTTCCTCTGTTCGCATCGTGGTCTCCACATTTTACGCACTCCAGGACACCAAAACCCCGGTGAAGATGGCCACTTATTCGATTATCGCAAACATCGCACTGGGCGTCATCCTGATGGGACCGCTGGGACATGGCGGGCTGGCCCTGGCCACCTCCCTGGGCTCCATGCTCAACTTCCTGCTTTTATCCGCGGTGCTGCAAAAGCGCCTGGGCGGGCTGCGGTGGAAAAAGATCGTTGTTTCCACCGGCAAAACTATGATAAACTCGATAATCATGGGTTTAGGACTCGTTGGCTGGCTTGCGCTGTTTCCCCCGGATTATGCCGGAGCGGAGCTGCATCTGCTGGCAAATGTTTTTGCCGCCGTCATTGCAGGGATTATCATATACGGGGTTTGCGCGGCGATACTGCAGCGCGATGAATTCAAAGCATTCTTTTCCACGGTGAAACGGCATTGAAGGAAGGATTCAACAAAACCCGGCTTCTGGATATCGGCTTGTGGACCGCTTCTTTGATGATGGGCGTCTATCTGCTGATCATCATTTTCGGCGGCCATGGCCTGATGGCACTGAAGTCCATGCGCCGGGACCTTGACTCCGTGAAACAGCAAAACGCGCGGGTGGAACAGCAGAACACCGAGATGTACCGGGCCATTAACAGATTGAAAAACGATCCGGAATACATCGAGTACATGGCTCGGCATGAACTCAACATGGTCGCTCCCGGGGAAATCGTATTCAAATTTTCCGATCAATCGGAGGCCCCCGAGAATGAGTAATTCCCAATGGCCGCATACCCTTAGCCTCGCCCGCCTGTATGCCGCCCAGGGCCATTTCGAGGAGGCCTCGGAAATCTACGGCCGCCTGATGACTGATGCGCCCGGGGACAAAGCCCTGGCAGACGAATTCGACGCATTTGAGAAAACGCGGCAACATGCCGTCAGCAAGGGTTCCGATCAACTCACCGCCCTGTTTGCGCAATGGATCGAACTGCTGATGCGCGTGCGCTTTTTTTCATCCGAAACCGACCGGGATTAAAAAGGCGCGGCAATCTTTTTTGCATGTCAGGTCCGCCGTGTTCCGGCAGAAAGACGAAATTCCCCTTGAATCCAGGCAAATCTGTTTTATATTAAGGTATTTAAAATCAGAACCGGAAAATGCCGGCCAGGATATTATAAACACAAAGGGACCAATTATGGGCAATCAAATCCGAACTACGATTCTGCTTGCCGTGCTCACCGTAATCATCATGGCAATCGGCCGGGTACTGGGCGGTACAGGCGGCATGGTCATCGCCCTGCTCTTTGCCGGCGCGATGAATTTCTTTTCCTACTGGTACTCGGACAAGATCGTGCTGAAAAAGTACAAGGCCCGGGAGGTCGACAAAAGCCAAGCCCCGGAGCTTTATGATGTGGTAGCAGAGCTCACGGGCCGAGCGGGCCTGCCCATGCCGCGGCTCTGTGTGATTCCCCAGCAGGCGCCCAACGCGTTTGCCACAGGCAGAAACCCGGATCATGCCGTGGTTGCGGTGACAGAAGGCCTGCTGCGCTACATGAACCGCCAGGAGCTGTCCGGTGTGATCGCCCATGAACTCGGACACGTGAAGAACCGGGATATATTGATCGGCTCCATTGCCGCCACCCTTGCCGGCGCAATCATGCTGATCGCCAACTTCGCCCGATGGGCGGCTATTTTCGGCGGTTTTTCCGGAGATGACGGTGATGAAGGCGGCGGCTTTCTGGGCCTGCTGGCCATGTCCATTGTCGCCCCCATTGCCGCCGTGCTGGTCCAGGCCGCAATTTCCCGCTCCCGGGAATACCTGGCAGACAGCACCTCGGCAAATATCACGGGAAATCCCGAAGGCCTTGCCAGCGCTCTGGAAAAACTGGACGCATACACAAAACAGATTCCCATTCAGGCCGATGCATCGACTGCGCACATGTTCACTGCCAACCCGGTTTCGGGCCGCAGCATGATGCAATTGTTTTCCACGCATCCGCCCATTGCCGACCGGGTATCGCGCCTTCTGGGCGGTATCCGGACAACGGACACCGGGCGAAAGGAGCCGGGAAAAGACGGCATAGCGCAGGCCGAGCGAATCTGGGATCAGCTGCGATAGCCGCGCACGGGGAAACCTGATTGGACGAAAAACAAACCATTAACCCGGAAGTCAAAAAGGCGATTTACAAGGCGGTTGAAACAGAGCCCCTGGCGCGTACGCTCAACATGCGGCTTGCCGAGTTGGCTGCGGGATATTCCCGGGTGGAAATGCACTATGCACCGGAATCCATGGCCAACATCTATTCACGCGCTCACGGCGGGGCGATTTTTTCCCTCATTGACGAGGCTTTTGAAACCGCCAGCCAGACGGCCGGCAACATTGCCGTGGCATTAAACGTCAATGTCACCTATGTCAACAGCCCGGACTCGGGCACAATGCTTTCAGCCGAGGCCCGGGAAATCAGTCGTTCCCGGAAAATCGCCAATTACGACATCCGGGTCACAGACGGCAACCTGCAGCTGGTGGCCACCTGCCAGGCCGTGGCTTATGATACGGGCAAGCCGCTGCCGTTTTGATAATCACGGTCCGCGCCTGAACCGGGCGTAGCCCGGCAGGCGAAAATACAGCCCAAAACCCCCGAAAACGAAAAGGGATCGTTTTCATGAAAATTCAAATCATACTTGTGGACAATCAGGTGGTGGTTCGCCAAGGAATCCGCACGCTTCTGGACAAGGAACCGGACATGGAGGTGGCTTCGGAATCGGCGGACAGCTCGGAAGCCTTGAAGAAAATCAGACAAAAAAAACCAAACATCGTTGTAATTGAACCCACGATACCCGGGTTTAACGGGCCGGACGGGGTCAGCCGGTTTAAAACAGCCAGCCCGGATTCCGAACTCCTGATACTGACCACAGAGAAAAACAAAAAGCAGGTACGCGAAAGTCTCCAGGCCGGGGCCAAGGGATATGTACTCAAGACCGCTCCCTTTTCGGAAATCCTGACAGCCATTCGAACCGTGCACGGCAGGGAATACTACCTGAGCCCGGAAATCAGCGCGGAAATCATCGATACGTTTGTCAAAAAGGATGAGGCCGAGGCGGAAGCCAATCTTTACGCCCGGCTTTCCAGGCGCGAACAGCAGGTCTTCCGCCTGATCGCCGAAGGGGCGACCACAGCCGAGGTTGCCGGCAACCTCGGCATCAGCCCCAAGACCGTGGCCAAGCACCGGATGAGCATCATGGAAAAACTCATGCTCAAAAACACGGCCACCCTGGTGCACTATGCCGCCCGCATTGGGATTATCGATTCCGGGGCATAAAAAAGCAGCCGGCTTTGCCGGGCAAACCGCAATTTCCATACAAGAAGAAAATGCCATGGCCAAAATCAAACTCATGCTTGCAGACAATCACACGGCAGTTCGCGATGGCTTGAAAGCCCTGTTTGAAAAGGTCACCGATGTCAAGGTGACAGCCGAAGCCGACGACGGCATCCAGACCCTGGAAAAGGTCAAAAGCACCAAGCCGGAAGTCCTTCTCATGGACATTTCCATGCCCCGGTTGACCGGCATTGATGCCATCCGGCAAATCAAGCAGGCCTCGGAGAATACCGAAATCATCATCCTTTCCATGATTCAGAAGCGCGATTATATCCGGGAGGCGCTGCATGCCGGTGCCATGGGATATCTCTTAAAGACCAGCCCGTTTGAGGAAGTGCTCGGTGCAGTCCGTTCGGCCTACCAGAAAACTTACTATCTGAGCTCGGAGATCAACGCCGACATTATCCACAACTACCTGAAAAAAGACTCCGCCGAACCGTTTTTAAGCAAGCTCAATCAGCTGACCCGGCGCGAGCACATCATTTTCCGGATGATGGCCGAGGG
>JAGXKN010000095.1 GCA_018335195.1 Desulfobacterales bacterium | reverse complement strand
GGGGGAGAGTGGATGAATGTGTTCAGGCGTTGGCTGGTAAGGATCTTTCCCTTGAACAGGCCGAAACCCGGATTGAAAAAACCCTGTTATATTTTATGCACCCACTTCATACCCATCGATTTTTTTAACATCACTTTTGGATGTATACTTCCCCGGGCTCAATAGGTCCACTCTGGCTATGCTCCGGCGATAATAAGGATCTTGAGTTTTTATGGAATATCAGAAAAAGGTGCAGACTCAAGGCACTCCTTATGGGGCCGGATGATCAAACGATCTCCCGGATGAATACTTTCCGTATAATCCAGGTCATTCCATAGAATCAAAGCCGGGAGGGGGATATTGAATCGCTTGGCAATGCTGGAAAGGTTGTCTCCCTGTTTAACCACATAAATCCGGTCTTTTTGATTTGCCTTCCAATTTTTTATTAAAGATTTAAACCGGGCATGAAAGCCTTTCCCGGAACCTTTGGGAACGTGGATTAAATGTTTGCCTGCGGAAAGATAATACCCTCTTAGCTGCGGATTCAGGTCCTTGATAACTTTAAGGCTCGTGTTTGCCGCTTCTGAGATAACTGCAATCGGGGTTTCGCCAAAACATTTTATTTCAATTTCCTCGTATGACAATGGATGATATAAATCTTCTTCCGAAAAATTGAATCCATATCGCTGCGGCTGAGTCATAATGAGTTTGGCCGAAACAATCCGAAATATATACTGCTGTGTCTCCAAGGGTAGATAAAGATCATAAAAATCTTTGTTATTCTGGACCATGATTTCAGCCCTTAACCCGTGTTCGCCCATGTTATAAGCGGCTGCCGCCAAAGTCCAGGACCCAAAAATTTCATGAAGTTCCTTTAGATAATCAATGGCTGCATCAGTGGATTTAAAAATATTTCTGCGTTCATCTTTATCACTTGACAGTCCAAAGTTCTGTTTAAAATTTTGCAACTCTTGGTCTATGTACTTAATATAATACGTACCCAAACATTTCTGCTTGATTTTTGTTGTAATAGAATTTAAAAATTTTTAAACTTACGTCAAAATGTATTGACATACATCTTTATGTTATGTATCCTCCAGTTCAACAACACTCGAAAGGAGGATACAAAATGGACCAATTTGACAATTATTTAAAGTATCAAAAAGAGGTTGCAGAAGCAACACTCGAAATCATTGACCGGTTTCAAATGCGGGCTAAAGAGAAGCCCAAAAAACGTACGTCAAACATTGAAGTCATTCAACAAGTACTCAGCATAGCTGGCCGCCCCTTGCATGTATCTGAGATCATCGATTTGGCTGAGACGCAGTTCCAGATTACACTGGAACGGGATTCGGTAGTCTCCGCCATCCTGAAAAAGATTAAAGCCGGCAAAATGTTTGTTAAAACCGGGCCGAACACATTTGCGTTAAAAGCAGTGCCCTCCAACGAAACAGGAGGGTTATCATGATAGATGTCATCAGCCATATATTATCGACTTTTCGCAGCTGCTTTGCCCGCAAGGCGGCCTTTAACTGGTTCGTCGTCGTTATTTTCGGCTTTATGGTCCGGCTCGACCATTATGGCGTGAGCGCCTTTGTGCGGTGGCTCCAACTGAAACCGTCATTCTATACCTCCATATTGGCGTTTTTCAGAGCCACGTCCTGGAAGCTCACCGATATTTTACAAAAATGGTGGCAACTTGTTTTCTCGCATTGCCCGTTGATCTATATCAAAGATCGCATGCTCCTTGCCGGCGACGGCATCAAAATCAACAAGGAAGCTGAAAGGATGCCGGGGGTTAAAAAACTGCACCAGGAATCGGACAACTCCGGCAAAGCTCCGTATATTTACGGTCATCATTATGGGGCCATCGGGCTTTTGGCCGGCTGGGTAAAAAAAAATCTTTTGCATCCCCCTTTGTGCCGAGCTGCATGAAGGGGTAGAAGAGCTTCGGGAACTGCAGGATAAACCAGCACCGCTGTTCAATGGCCGGCCGAGGGTCAGTGTGACAAGCCTGATGGCCAAGATGGCTGTCGAGTTGACCATGCGCATGGGCAAGAAAGCGGTCATCGTATTGGACGCCTATTTTGCCGTGGGTCCTGTATTTTCGATCGTGAAGCAGTCCGTGGATGACAATGGCCACCGCCTGCTTCATGTGATTACCATGGCCAAAAGCAACGTTGTTGGCTACGAGCCGCCGCCGCCAAGCGCCGGCAAACGCGGCAGGCCCCGGACATACGGAGCCAAGCGAAAGCTTATGGATTTATTCGAAACCAAAGTATTCGAACAGATGAGCCTTGAGATTTACGGTCAAAGCAAAACCGTCTCTGTTTTATGTCTTGACCTGATCTGGCGGCCCATTCAGGAAAAAGTCCGGTTTGTGCTTGTTTGCGATGGCGACCAACGGTTTATTCTGATGTGCTCAGATTTAGAGCTTCCGGCAGCCGATATCATCCGGGCCTACAGTTATCGATTCAAAATCGAGGTCAGCTTTAAAGTGCTCAAGCATCTGATTGGCGCCTTTTATTATCGGTTTTGGACCAGCGTGTGGCCACGGGCCGGAAGACAAACCAAAAGTGATTTGTCGGCAATCGACAACCCGCGGTCTCAACGCCTGGTCCAGGAAGCCATTGGTGCACTTGAAGCTTTTGTCAATTTTGGCTGTATAGCCACCGGCATTCTTCAGATCCTGGCATTGAATTGCCATCAATCGATCTGGAAGAAATACCAAGGATGGCTGCGAACCGTCACTTCAACGATACCCTCGGAAGAAGTGGTGCAGGCCGTCATCCAGATGGAATACTACCACAATTTTCGCTTTTTCAGGAATAGCGCGATTTATCGAATAATTATGTCAAAGAGCAAAAAGTCCAGTGAGGACGAAATGCCGCTTGCGGCATAAGACATTTAAACTTTAGACTGTTGAGTTGGAAGAAGATGGAAGAAAATAAAACCGGCATTTTCAAACCGCCAGTTTTAATGTATTTTTATAACGTCGGTAAGAGCCGGATTGAGTTCCGGCGAATACGAGGGCAAAAAGAAGATTTTGAGTTTTCCTTCAAAGGATTCAACGCATTCTTTAACTTTCCCGGAATGATGGGTCGGATGACCATCCCAGATCAAAAAAATCG
>JAGXKN010000019.1 GCA_018335195.1 Desulfobacterales bacterium | reverse complement strand
TTCCCCGGGGCGACCGGGAGACCGGCCCCAGTCTCGGCGAATACTTCCTGTACTGCATCTGGAACCGGATGGTGGAGGCCGTGAGCAAAAACCAACTGGCCCGGTGGTATCAAAAAACCGCCATCCAGCAAATCAGGCCCGTGGACCTGGATAAACTGACCAGTCAAAGCTACTGGGAAAAATGGGAGCGGGTCGATGAGCAGACCCTCCAGCAAATCAGCCGCGCTTTTTTCGAACAGCTGTGGGAGGTCGAATCGCCTCGGGCCGACTGCCTCCTGTTTGACACCACCAACTACTACACCTTCATGGCCGGCCAGACGCCTTCGGAAATTGCCCGAAGGGGCAAAAATAAGGCCGGCCGCCACTACCTGCGCCAGATCGGACTGGGGCTTCTGGTGGCCAGAGGAACGGGGCTTCCCCTGTATTACAGCGTGTATCCGGGCAACCTTCATGACAGCAAGCATTTTGAGGCTGTAATGGATGAAATGTTCGGTATTGTCTGCGGCCTTTACGATACCAAGCAGCGGCTCACCGTGGTCATAGACAAGGGCATGAACGCCGAAGACAACTACGCGTGGATTGACGGTCACTCCAGGATCCATTTTATCACCACGTATTCGACCTATTTTGCACAGGATCTGGCAGCCGTTGACCTGGACCGCTTCGAGCCGGTTGATATTGAAAAAAACCGTGAATTGGAAGCATGCGGCCAGCAAGAAGACCGGCTGCTTGCCTACCGAACCAAGGGCGAGTATTGGGGCAAACAGCGTTGCGTGATTGTGACCTACAACCCGAAAACCGCCCGGAAGCAGACTTATACTTTTGAAGACAAGCTTGAGCGGCTCCGGCAGGAGCTGCTTGCCATGCGGGCCAAGGTCAGGGCCAATGCCGCCCAGTGGCGGGATCCGGAGGTTATCCAGGATCGTTACCTGCGCCTTTGCCAGCAGCTTCACATATCACCGCAGTTTTACCGGATATCATTTGACCGCTCCAAAGACGGCCTGAAAATGAGCTTCCGTAAAGATCCCTACCAAGTAGGCCGCAAGAAGTCCATGCTTGGCAAAAACATCATCATCACCGACAACATGGACTGGAGCACCCGCGAGATCGTGGAGGCAAGCCTGGATCGCTGGCAGGTCGAAGACCGGTTCCGGGTCAGCAACGATGACGATCTCGTGGGTGTCCGTCCCATCAGGCACTGGACTGACAGCAAGATCCGGTGCCATCTGTTCACATGCGTGGCTGCAATGGTCTATCTTCGCCGCCTCGAGCTCAGACTGGCGGAAAACGGAATCAACCGTACTGCTGAAGATGTGATGGAGGAAATGCGGCATCTGCACTCCGTGCTGACGCTGAAAAATAAGGATCGAAAGCCGGCCCGACGGCTGGAACCCCCCAGTAAGACCCAGGCCGAAGTCCTATCCGCGTTCAAGCACCGGGTGGACAAGGGTGGGGTCTTACATCCCGAATAAGTGTAAACGACTTTTATTCAGGTATTTATAACTGTTTTTGCGGTTTAACTCTTAAACTCCTGTCAAAGGCCTGCAGCACGATAAAATAACCGGCCAGCAGAAAGGCGTGATCCACTTGAAAGACACCAAGGGCGGCAAGCCGCGAGATATTCAGGTTTCAAAGCAAACTTACAGTCAGCTCCGGCGCACCATAGAGGAAAACGGCAACTTCCAGGTAAACCAGAAGACCTATCAGTCCAAAGTCAACGCCGCTGCTAAACTGACAGGCGAGCAGCGCACCGGCACGCATGATTTCCGGTATAATTTTGCGCAGAATCTTTATAATCAGTATGTTGAGAGTAATCTTAATAACGTGCAGGCTCAGCAAGCCGTTTCGTGGGAAATGGGTCACGAGCGAGCGGATATAACGAAAATTTATTTGCGGTAAGCTTAGAAAAGCCCCGCGCAGACGGCTTAAAGATTTGCAGACTACATTAATCTGTTGCGTTTAATCCGGTTTAAAAGATTACCCGCCGTGGTCCCGGAGCCAGATGAAGCGGCTTCGGAGTTTTAAAATATAAAGAAAATCTTCACGCCAAGTACATTATGCCGCAAGCCACAATGATGGCTGATAATCTATTAAAAAATTTGCAGCATATCACGAGAATATGGTAAAATATTAAATAATTTGTTTGAATTGTACAGAAAGCACGCGCTCGGTGTCTGGTGATATTGAGCGAGGTATGCAGTATATTATTTGTTCGGTAAAATGTGCTGGCAGCCTTACAGAAGAATTGATAGGATAAAGAATGGGAAAATATGAAAAGTTGATATTTCAAGTACTAAGCGGTACAAGTGATGCAAATATTGCTTTTTCGGATTTGATCAACCTTCTGCAGTATTTGGGATTTGACATGCGTATTAAAGGTAGTCATCATATTTTTCGTAAAGCCGGGGTAGAGGAAAAGCCGAATCTACAGAAAGAAGGTAATAAAGCGAAACCATATCAAGTCAAACAGATACGGAATATCATATTAAAATATAAGCTGGGAGTAAGTGATGACAAGTAAATATGAAATCATAATTTTCTGGAGCGATGAGGATGAAGCATACGTGGCAGATGTCCCCGAACTTCAAGGATGCATGGCACATGGGAATACATATGAATCTGCATTAGCGAACATCAGGTCTGCAATGGAGTTATGGATCGAAACAGCTAGAGAATTCAATGATCCTATTCCTCAACCCAAAGGTCGTCGATTAGCTTATGCATGACGATTCACCGAACCAGCCCATTGCACCGGTCGCTCATTCTTCGCGCCGGCGAAGGGCCCGTTTGGTATCAAGGAGTCCCTACAACACTGATCCTTTTGATAGATCGACTGTTTGAATCTGATCAAACTTAGAATAAGGAAAACACCCGATCCTATCCTAATCCGGGGCTCTGCCCCGGACCCCGGGATTTTTCGCTTTAGGTGTTCCGCATCCTTAGATTCGACTTCATGATTCGCTCAAATTTGGACGATCTCAGGGCCGGCTGCGGGATAACATTATGCAATTTGCGGGATTTGAACCTTGCCTATCAAGAGGCGTGTCTTTTGATCCAGTTGGCTAGGTTTGCTGACGTAGTATTAAAGTCTTTTGCGATTCGGCTTTTCGGCACCCCCAAATCCAACCGTTTTTTGATTTCATCTTTATGCGGATCCAGCTTTGACCTTCCCGGCCCCTTGGGTCGCCCCAGGCGAACACCAGCTGCTTTACGGGCTTTGAGGGCTTCCTTGGTCCGCTCGGCAATTAAATCCCGCTCGATTTCCGCAGCCATGCTGAATACCATTGCCATGATCTTAGACTGAATGGTGCCATTCAGTTCCCATGGGCCCTTAACGGCATAGACGCTGATGCCCTTTTCCCTGGCGATGGCCAGGATCTCCATGATCTCCAACATGGATCGGCCCAAGCGGGAAATCTCCGGCACGATCAATCGATCACCGTTGCCCAGGGAATCAATGATCTGTTTAATCTGGCGCTCTTTCCAATTTTTGGTTCCTCTGACGGTTTCCTCGACAAACTCAACGTTGCCAAAACGCTTTTCATTGGCGAAAATCAGGATGTCCGCCCGGTTTTTTTCCGGATCCTGGTCCGCGGTGGACACCCGGATATATCCGAGTGTCCTGCCCGGACAATCTTGCTCTTGCTTCACGTTTTTATCCCTCCATTATCAGTTTTTAATAAAAACCCAGAAAACTGATTTAAAATATCGTAAAGTATAAAACAAAAGCCAATAATTTTTATTATATTATAATGGCTATCTAAAACGTTGGTATTTTTTGAATATAAAAAACGCTTGACAGATATCGATGTAAACAGTAAACATATGTAAACAGTAAACATGAAAAGCGAGCGAGGCCCAAAAATGGCTAAAAAATCGGAATCAAAATTTATCCGTTTAGATCCAGAAACTTATAAACGTCTGAATCATCTCAAGGAGCAGTATCGGGCACCATCATTTTCCGCTGTTATTTCCGAACTAATAGAACGGAACCCGGCAAAGGATGCAATTTATCTCGATGAGGATGTTCTCAACCGACTCCACGCCCTCGCAGCCGAAGAGAATACTGACTTGTCGGATGTTATTCGGGAAGCAATTGATTATTATGGGATGGCCCTCGAAAGATTGGATGAAATAATCGATTTGGTTAAAAGAAAAAGGAAATGAAATTTAAGGATTTAGTTGAAGAACTTGGTGAACCGTTAACACCGAGACAGGTGAGCGAAATTCTTGGGCTGGACGAAAGGACTGTAAAGAAGTATTATGCTGAATTGGGTGGCGTGTGGGTTGCACCTCGCTGCATCCGATTTTTCGCGAATCGGCTTAGGGAGGTGCTAAATGCCAACGAAAACAAAACGCAGGGGAAAGCTGCGCTGGCGCGGCCAGGTGAAAGAAAGCGGCAAAGTGGTGGCAAGCAAGTGGTTCGGCAGCACAAAGCAGGAGTACAGGAAAGCAGTTGTATGGGAAGAGGAAACCAGGGAGAAGCTGCGGAAGGAAGCGGAAACGACCCTCACGGACTCGCTGAGCTTTTTGCAGTGGGGAAATGAGTATCTGAGTTATGTTAAGCGGCGGCATGTTAAGAAGACGTACAAAGAGAAACAGGCTGTTTTCAAAAAATTTCTGCTTTTTGCTAAAAAACACGACCAAGAGCTTGAAGAAATGAGTACCGCTTTTGCCCTGAAGTATTTACAGGCCGAGTTTGATGCCCGGAGAGGCTATGCGGCTAATAAGGACAGAAAAAACCTGGCGGCTGCATGGGAGTGGGGCAGAAAATACCTGGAAAGCTTCCCACGGGAAAGAGTAAATCCTTTTGCGGCGGTTGAAAAGTTCCCGGAAGAACGGAAGCCCCGGTATGTCCCCCCGCTTGAGGATTTTGACAAGGTGCTTGCAGGGGCTGAAGGTCAAGACCGGGTTATGCTGCTTGCCTGTCTTCACCTGGCGGCAAGGCGCGGCGAGCTGTTTAAGTTGACCTGGCAGGACGTGGACTTTATTAATAGTCAAGTCTGCTTGTCCACCAGGAAGACCAGAAATGGCTCAGTGAAAAGGGTATGGCTTCCCATGTCCACGGAACTGAGAAAGGAGCTTCTGTGGTGGTGGGAAAACAGGCCGTACAAGAAAGCAAAGCATGTTTTTGTCCATACCCATGAATCACATTCACCTACGCACAGACCGGGAGAGCCCTTTGTTGACCGTAAAAGGTTTATGGGCTCACTGTGCAAAAGAGCCGGTGTTGAGCCGTTCGGTTTTCATGCCATAAGGCACCTATCGGCTTCCTATCTATACCGTATAGGAAAGCCTGTAAGCCTTATACAAAAGATTTTACGGCATGAGGCCCCCAGCACTACCGAGCGGTATTTAAAAAGCCTGGGCTTTGATACAGAAGAACTGAAAGGAGCAATAGAAGAGTTTAGCAGAAAAGAACCGGCTGAGGTTATCCCCTTAAAGGAAAAAAACCCCCGGAGTAGCTGCTCCGAGGGTTCAAAAGATATCCAGCGGGGATATCCGGTGCGGGTAACGAAAACACAAACATAAACGAAACCCGCGAGAATCGGTGGCGGGAGCGACGAGACTCGAACTCGCGACCTCCGGCGTGACAGGCCGGCGCTCTAACCAAACTGAGCTACGCCCCCGAATGTTGATTTTGTTTTTCCGGGAAATGGTGGGCGGAACAGGGCTCGAACCTGTGACCTACGGCTTGTAAGGCCGTCGCTCTCCCACCTGAGCTACCCGCCCCTGCCTTGACCATGTCCCGCTGCCGGGATATCTCGATACCGGCAAATAGATTATGTTTTCTAACAGGCAAGCCATGCGCTGTCAAGACAAAAAGCGCCTTTGCCCCTGTTTTTAGAGGTCGGCGATTGCGGGCCTGTCAGTCTCTTTGTTTTTACCGGAATCGTGCGGAGGCAGGCCGTTAAATGTCTGCTCCCCCCCGTCTGCCGGCTTATAGAGACTGCTGCCTTCGGCCACAACAATGGCCCGGTCAATGACCTGGTCCATGTGCTCCACCGGGATAATTTCCAGCTGCTTGAGGATGGAGGCCGGAATTTCCTTTAAATCCTTTTCGTTTTCCGCTGGAATGATCACCTTGTGAATTCTCGCGCGGTGGGCCGCCAGGATTTTTTCCTTCAGTCCGCCCACGGGCAGTACGCGTCCGCGCAGCGTGATTTCTCCGGTCATGGCCATATCTTTGCGCACCGGGAGCTTGGCCAGCGTGGAAAGTATCGAGGTGCACATGGCAATGCCGGCCGAAGGGCCGTCCTTTGGGGTGGCGCCTTCGGGCACGTGAACGTGGATATCGAATTTTTCATAAAATTGCGGGTCAATGTTGAACTGGTCCGAGCGGGAGCGTACATAGCTGATCGCCGCCCGGGCGGATTCCTTCATGACATCGCCCAGCTTGCCGGTGACGCTGTACTCTCCCTTGCCCGGCATGATGGCGCTTTCCACATGCAGCAGTTCGCCTCCGAACTGGGTCCAGGCCAAGCCGGTGACAATGCCGATCAGGTCCTTTTCCTCCAGCTGGCTGCGCCGGTACTGGATGGGGCCGAGATATTTCTCCACCGAGCGCGAATTGACGTGGATGACCTTGTCCTGGCCGGACTTGGCGATACTGCGTGCGATCTTGCGGCATATGGATGCGATTTCCCTTTCGAGATTCCGCACCCCGGCCTCGCGGGTGTAATTGCGGATGACGGTGTAGAGGGCGTTTTTGGAAAACCGCACCTTTTCCACATCCAGCCCGTTTAACCGGATCTGCTTGGGAACCAGAAAGAGATTGGCGATGTTGTACTTTTCATGTTCCGTATATCCCGGCAGCCGGATGATTTCCATGCGGTCCTGCAGCGGTGCCGGGATGTCGGGCAGCGTGTTGGCCGTGGTAATAAAGAGAATATCGGACAGGTCGTAATCCATGTCCAGGTAGTGGTCGTTGAAAGCGTAATTCTGCTCCGGGTCAAGCACTTCGAGCAGGGCTGCAGACGGGTCGCCCCGAAAGTCCATGCTCATCTTGTCCACCTCGTCTAAGCAGAAGACCGGGTTGTTCACGCCGGCCTTTCGCAGGCTCTGGATGATCTTTCCCGGCATGGCGCCGATATAAGTTCTTCTGTGTCCACGGATTTCAGCCTCGTCGCGCACCCCGCCCAGCGACTGCCGGACGAATTCGCGGCCCGTGGCCCGGGCCACGGATTTGGCCACAGAAGTTTTTCCCACGCCCGGCGGGCCCACCAGGCACAGGATTGGGCCCCGGATTTTCTGTACCAGGGACTGGACGGCCAGGTATTCCAGGATCCGCTCCTTGGGGCGTTCCAGGCCGTAATGGTCTTCATCGAGAATTTTTTCGGATGCATCAAGGTCCTCGGAAATCTCGCTTTTTTCAAACCACGGCAGGCTCAGGATCCAGTCGATGTAGTTGCGGGTCACCGTGGCCTCGGCAGACATGGGAGTCATTTTCTTGAGTTTGTTAAACTCGTGTTTGACCTTTTCCTCGGCCTCTTCTGACATTTCCTTGTTTTCGATGCGCTCCTCGAGTTCCTTGAGCTCGTCGTCCTCGCTTTCGTCCTCGCCCATTTCTTTCTTGATGGCCCGGATCTGCTCGTTTAGATAGTAGTTTTTCTGGCTCTGCTCCATCTGCTTTTTGATCCGGTTCTTGATCTTCTGATCGGTCTTCAGGATGGTGGTCTCTTGGTTGATCAGTTCGATCAGGTACGTGAGCCGCTCGGTTAAGGAATGGGTTTCCAGGAGCTGCTGGTTGTCCCGGGCCTTGAAGGAAAACTGGGCGGCCGTGGTATACAGCAGCTGCACGGGGTCCGTGATGTTGGAAATGTTGTCAATGGTATCCTTGGAGATGTTCTTGTTCTGCTCGGTATAGGCCTGGAAGGCATCAACCACGTTGCGGATGTAGGCCTCGTTTTCGGATTCGTCGATTTCGGGTTCCGCCAGAATTTCCAGGCTGACCTTGAAAAAGCTTTCATTGGTCTCGAAATCGACAATCCGGGCCCGGTGTTTTCCTTCTACCACGGTTTTTACCGTGCCGTCGGGCAGGCGCAGCATCTGCAGCACCTTGGCGATCGTGCCGGTACGGTTGATGTCCTTTTGCTTGGGGTGATCCTCGCCCGGGTTGGCCTGTGTGGCCAGGAAAATATACTTGTCCTCGGTGTTCATGGCCTCGGAGAGGGCATTGATCGATTTGGTCCGCCCCACGAACAACGGGGAAACCATGTACGGAAAAACCACGATATCGCGAAGCGGCAGCAGGGGCAGGCTCGCCCCGCTGCCGTCGGCGTCGGTGTGTTTGAATATCTTGGGTATGGTTATCATAAGCACTTCTATCTGGTATATAATTTTTCAATATGCGCGAATCCGGTGTTCGGGATTGCATATTGCGGTTTAAGGGGATGCTGCGGCAGACGGGCTTTTGTGCCGATCATGCCTGTTTCTTGGATTGCTGTTCGTAGAGCAGGATCGGCTCCTCGCGGTTTAGCACAACCTCTTCGCCCACCACGCATTCCTTGACTCCCGGAATCGATGGGAGTTTGTACATTATATCGAGCATGGTGGATTCCAGGATCGCCCGAAGTCCCCGTGCACCGGAGTTCCGCTTCATGCTCTCTCTGGCAATGGCCGCCAGTGCGGCATCGGTAAACCGGAGATTGACGTTTTCAAGCTCGAAAAGCTTCTTGAATTGTTTGATCAATGCGTTTTTCGGCTCGGTCAGGATTTGGATCAGCGCATTCTCGTCAAGATCCTCCAGCGTCGCGGTGATTGGCAGCCGACCCACGAATTCCGGGATGAGACCGAATTTGATCAGGTCCTCGGTTTCCAGCATTTTCAGCAGGTCGCTTTGAGAGCGTTCCCGCTGACTGACGATGTTTGCGCCGAATCCCATCATGTGCGAGCCGGTGCGCTGCTCCACGATCTTGTCCAGGCCGGTGAAGGTGCCGCCGCAGATAAACAGGATGTTGCTGGTATCCACCTTGACAAAATCCTGTTGAGGGTGCTTCCTGCCGCCCTTGGGCGGCACGCTTGCCTGAGTGCCCTCGATGATCTTGAGCAGGGCCTGCTGTACGCCTTCGCCGGAAACATCCCGGGTAATGGACGGGTTGTCCGACATCATGGCGATTTTATCAATTTCGTCAATATAGACAATGCCCCGCTGGGCCTTTTCCACGTCATAATCCGCGTTCTGAAGCAGCGCCAGAATAATGTTTTCCACGTCTTCGCCCACGTAGCCGGCCTCGGTCAGGCTGGTGGCATCGGCAATGGTAAACGGTACATTGAGAAACCGGGCCAGTGTCTGGGCCAGCAGCGTTTTGCCGCAGCCCGTGGGTCCGACGAGCAGAATATTGCTTTTGTGCAGTTCCACATCATTGCTGGTCTGCTTGGAATCCAGCCTCTTGTAGTGGTTGTGAACCGCTACGGACAGGATTTTCTTGGCATGATCCTGCTGGATCACGTATTCGTCTAGCTGCTCTTTTATATCCGCGGGCGCGAGAATGCCATCGGAAATATCGGTCTCCTTGATATTTTCCTCTTCGATGATCTCGCTGCAGAGCTGGATGCACTCGTCGCAGATATAGACGGCCGGACCGGCAATGAGTTTTTTCACTTCCTGCTGGTTTTTGCCGCAAAAGGAGCAGAAGAGATTGTCATTGCCTTCTCCGCCCTGATAAGTTGACATATAAGCCTCCTTACTTGCTTATTTCGTCAAGATCGTCGCGGTTGTTGATGACATGGTCGACGATCCCGTATTGGCTTGCTTCCGAACCGGCCATGAAAAAATCCCGGTCCGTGTCTTTTTCGATTTTGGACAGGTCCTGGCCTGTATGAAAGGCCAGAATCTCATTGAGCCGGGCGCGCAGGCGAATGATTTCTTCGGCCTGGATTTTGATGTCCGCCGCCTGGCCCTGTACGCCGCCCAGGGGTTGATGGATCAGGATGCGCGAATTCGGCAGCGAGTATCGTTTCCCGCTCGCGCCTGCTGCCAGCAAAACCGCTCCCATCGAGGATGCCTGGCCGATGCATACCGTGGCAATATCGGGTTTAATGTACTGCATGGTATCATATACAGCCAGACCCGCGGTCACCGATCCCCCGGGAGAATTGATATAAAAGTTGATATCCTTGTCCGGGTCCTCGGATTCAAGAAACAGCAACTGGGCGATGAGCAGATTGGCAATCTCATCGTTGACCGGGGTGCCCAGAAACACGATCCGGTCCTTTAAGAGCCGGGAATAAATATCATAGGCCCGCTCGCCCTTGCTGGTTTGTTCAATGACCATGGGTATTAACGTCAAGTTTTTTTCCTCCTGAACAAGTTGGAAATCCGTTGGTTTTTTACTGGTTCGATTCTTCGGCCGGGGCCGCTTCATCCGTGGTGCCGGTTTCGGCCTCCGGTTCGACTTCTTCTATGTTTGCAGAATTAATTATAAGATCGATGACCTTTTTTTCAAGTAGGGCATGTTTAAACCCTTCGTGCTTTTCCGGGTACTGCTTATAATAGGATTTGACCATGTCGGCCGGCTGGCCCATGGACTGGGCGATTCTTTCGTATTCCGCCTCCAGTTCTTCGTCAGAGATCTCGAGCTGTTCCTGTTCGATGATTTTTGCCAGCAGAAGGTGCCTGCGGACTTGCTGCTCTGACAGTCCCCGGTATTCCTGTTCCAGGTGCTCACGGGTGATGCCCAGTTGTTCCATGGAAAGTCCGTTCTGGGAGAATTTCATCTCCGCGTCCTTGACGATCCCGTCCATTTCGTTTTTGACCATCACTTCCGGGATCTCGAAGTCCTCGGTGAGCAACTGGTTAAAGATCTGTTCCTGGAGTTCCTGGTTGATCCGCTGCTCATAGCCTTCTTCCAGGTTTTTGCGGATTTCGGCGCGAAGGTCTTCAAGCGTTTCAAACTGGCCGAAATTTTTTGCGAATTCGTTATCCACAGGCGGCAGGATCTGTTCGCGCAGTTGTTTTAATTTCACCCGGAATGTCACGGTCTGACCGGCCAGATCCGCATTCTGGTATTCCTCGGGAAACTCGACGGTAAAGGTTTTTTCTTCCTCGGGCATCATGCCGAGAAGGGCGTTGTCAAATTCTTGGGGAAACCCGGATTCCCCGACTTTCATGTCATAATCTTCAGTAAACGGGGTCGGCTCAAACGCTTGCCCGTCGACAAAACCCTGGTAATCCATGCTCACGTAATCGTTATTTTCAACCGGCCGCGGTTCTTCCATAGGCTTGTATTCGGCCAAGTGCTGGCGCAGCCGCTCGATCTGGGCGTCAATTTCGGAATCCTGGGCTCGGTACAGGGTCTTTTTCAGGTTCAGCCCCTTGAAATCCACCTCGGAAAGCTCCGGTTTGAGTTCCACCGTGGCCGCGTAATGGTACGCGCTTTCCGGGTCAAGCTCCGGGGCATCCAGATCCGTGGTTTCTATCACCGGCAGGTCCACCTCTTTTAACGCCTCGGGAAAGGACTCCTGTACCAGGCTGTTGGCAACGTCTGCATGCACGTCCTTTTTAAAATGACGCTCCAGCACCGAGCGGGGCGTCTTGCCGGGTCGATACCCCTTGATCCTGGCGGTCTTTTTGAGTTCCTTGTAGGCTTCATCCAGCTTGTTGGTTACCTGTTCCCGGGGAACCTCGACATGAACCTTTTTCTTCACCTCGTTGACGTCTTCGACTTTTACCTGCATGGCGATCCTTTCCAGTATCCTTACATCATTATTTCCCCGTTGTGTATGCGGGGAGAATTTTTTTGGGGTGGTGCGAGAGGGGAGACTCGAACTCCCACTCTTTTTCAAGAGCTGGATCCTAAGTCCAGTGCGTCTACCAGTTCCGCCACTCTCGCAGACGAATTTTTCTTTATTTTCGGCAATAATTCCGTTAAGAATTTGATGGCGTGTCAGGGCGTACAAATCAAGGCGGAAAATCACCAACTACCTGAAATCATAGTAAAATTATTGAAAGTATCTTGGTAAAATAATATTAATTTGCCGGAGTGTCAAGGAAAATTGAGGTGAAACGGGATATTAACACCAGGCAACGCCGGGGTTGGGAATTGTTTTTGTGCCTGTCCGGGGTTGCGGTCGGATGTCTTCTGGCCTGGACAATGGCTTCGGCGAAGTCGTTTGATTCTGCGAAATCCGGGGATGCCGCCCGGGTCGTGGTGGTGGATCCGGGTCACGGGGGTAAGGACAAGGGTGTAAAAGGCCCGGAAGGCCAATTGGAAAAAAATGTCTGCCGGGCCCTGGCCGGAAAACTCGAGGATCTTCTGGCAGACAGGTATCGGGTGGTTTTGACCCGTACCGGGGATTACGACGTATCCGCTGCGCAGCGGGTATCCCGGGCAAACCATGAAAATGGGGGCCTTTTTGTCAGCCTGCACGCGGGCGGCGCTTTTCGGCGTTCGGTAAGCCAATGGAGCATTTACTGCCTGCGTCCCGGCGGCAATGAAGAGCCGGAAGGCGACAGGGCCTCAGATGATCGCGGGCCGATTTCCTGGAACAGTCTCCAGCAGCGGCACGCCGGCGCCTCGGCCCTGCTGGCACGGAAAATGCGCGACTGCCTATCCAGGGCACCGATCCGGGCCGATCCGCAGATTGTCGAAGCGCCCGCGGCGGTTTTGCGGGGGGTGGATATGCCTGCCATACTGGTGGAATACGGATATCTGACCCACCCGAAGACGGCCGCGGCCTTCAGCCGCGATACGTATCTCGAGGCAGTGGCCGGCGCCCTGGCAAACGGAATTACGGATTTTTTTCAACACGGGCAGGGCGATTGAATAACGGCCCTGCGGAGTTTGCCTTGCATGCGGTTTGAAAGGGTGTTAAAACCTGCCCGGAAAAGATCGTCGGGGCGTGGCGCAGTCTGGCAGCGCGCCTGCTTTGGGAGCAGGAAGCCGCAGGTTCAAATCCTGCCGCCCCGACCAGCATCCTGCCGCTGTCCGTCCCGCCCGCCCGAATTGATTTTGAAATGAGACCACAGCAGCGCGATTTACAGGATCAGGCCGATGAATCTTAGGATGCCCCGGGCGGAAAATTTACGGCAGATATTCTGGAGCGCTGCCGCGGGCGCGGCGCTGACATGCGCGCTTCCCGGGGCGGGGGTGAGCTGGTGCGGCTGGTTTGCCATTGCCCTGCTGCTGATTGCAATCCGTACGGCAACCGTGTCCCGGGCATTGATGCTGGGGCTGCTGGCAGGAGGCGTTCATTTCTTGACCCTGCTTTACTGGCTGGTGCCGACCCTGCATCGCTACGGACAGATTCCCGGGGCGCTGGCTGCGGGCGCGCTGCTTTTGCTGGCATTTTATCTGGCCCTGTACGTGGCGGCATTTTCCGGACTGGTTGCCGTGTGTGCAAGAAAACGATTGGGTCGTCCCTTGTGGTGCCTAGTGATGGTGCCGGTATTCTGGGTGGGGCTCGAGTATCTGCGAACGCACCTGTTTTCCGGGTTCCCCTGGGGGTTGCTCGGATACTGCCAGTATGAAAACCTGCATATCATCCAGATTGCGGATTTATGGGGGATATACGGCGTTTCCGGTCTGCTGGCCCTGGTCAATGCCGGGGTACTGATTGCGGCCCTGGCTATCGGGCGCAGGTCCTGGCAGGCCTGGGTGCCGGGTAAATCCGCGGCGACGATGGCTATTTTGGTGACTGCGGCCGCGCTTGCCGCGACATGGGGTTACGGGGACTGGCGGATCCGGCAAACCGACCGGATGGTGGCAGATGCCGAAACCATGCGGGTGGGGATTATCCAGGGCAATGTCGAGCAGTCCCTGAAATGGGATGAGGCCTTTCGCGACCGTACCACCCGCACCTATATCCGGCTTTCCAGCGAGCTTCTGGCAGGTAAAAAAAAGCCGGACTTGGTGGTGTGGCCGGAAACCGCCTTGCCTTTTTATTTTTTTTATGACAAGGAACTGACCCGGCAGGTGCTCGAGGCCGTGGCCCGGGCCGGAACGCATTTTCTGGTGGGCAGCCCGGCTTATGAAAACGCCGGGGGCGCAGCGGACCTTTCCATTTTTAACAGCGCCTACCTGATCGATCCGGCCGGGCAGGTTGCGGGACGATACGACAAGGTGCATCTGGTGCCCTTTGGCGAGTATGTGCCCCTGAGAAGCTGGCTGCCGTTTCTGGGGAAGATGGTTCCGCAGGCAATGGATTTTTCCGCCGGGCAAACCGGGCAGCTGCTGGCCATGAACGGCGCGCGGCTCGGGGTTCAGATCTGCTATGAGGCGATTTTCCCTTCGCTTTGTGCGGCCATGGTGCGCCAGGGCGGGGATTTGATCGTCAATATCACCAATGATGCGTGGTTCGGCAAAACCGCGGCGCCGGGGCAGCATTTTGCCATGGCGGTTGTGCGTACAGTGGAAAATCGCAGGACCCTGGTACGGTCGGCCAATACCGGCATCAGCGGGTATGTGGATCCGGCCGGCCGCGTGATGGAAACCTCGGGTATTTTTGAAACCGCCGCCCTGGTCCGGTCGGTGCCGGTGATAAAAAATCAGACCACGTTTTATGCGCGCCGCGGAGATGTGCTGCCGTGGATCGCGCTGGCCGCGGGGCTGGTCATGATCCTGGCAAATCTGGGAAACGGGTTGAGAAGACGCCCGCATACTTGATAAAGACCGGACATTATCATATTATGATGGCACCGTAAAAAGTTCAATATCCTGCGTTACGCGCAATTTCTCAGAATTTCACGTACGGCTCAGTACGCTGCATTCTTCGAAATTGCGCAAGCCTTGATCTTGAACTTTTTACGGCGCCATCTAAAATCAGATTTTTTACGAGAGCATCATATTATAAGGGCTACAGGCGAAACTCCCGTAAATATGGATTGAAATCATTAAGGAGGCTGCGATGTCTGAAGAACTCAAGCCGGCGATAAATGAGTTTTATAAAAAGATCGATCAGTTAAAGGGGTATCTTTGACGTCCCTGCAATTGAGAAAAGGCTGGCTGAAATTGAAGATATGATCGGAGCTGAAACGTTCTGGAACGACCCGGAACAGGCCAGCAGGATACTGCAGGAAAGATCCCGGCTAAGCGAGCGCCTGGAGAACTGGCGCGCCCTGTACAAGGAGATCGAGGACTGCGACACCCTGCTGGAGCTCTCCGAGGAGGAAGGCGACGAGACAGCAATGGCCGAAGTCCGGCGCCAGGTGGAAACCCTGGAAAAGCGGATCCACGACTTTTCGATTGCCATGATGTTAAACGGCGAGGATGACAACCGCAACGCCATTGTCTCCATTAATGCCGGGGCCGGCGGTACCGAAGCGCAGGACTGGGCCGAGATGCTTTTCCGCATGTACAACCGCTGGTGCGAGGAAAAGGGGTACAAGGTGGAGATCATGGACCTGCAGCCTGGAGACGAGGCCGGCATCAAAAGCGTGACGTTTACGGCCAAGGGCGGGTATGCGTTCGGATACCTCAAAGTGGAAACCGGGGTGCACCGCCTGGTGCGGATTTCGCCGTTTAACGCAAGCGGCAAGCGCCACACCTCTTTTGCTTCCGTGTTTATCTACCCGGAAATCGACGATGAAATCGTCGTGGATATCGATGAAAACGATCTGCGCATTGATACCTACCGGGCCAGCGGGGCCGGCGGCCAGCACGTGAACAAGACCAGCAGCGCGGTGCGCATCACCCATGAGCCCACCGGGATCGTGGTGCAGTGCCAGCAGGAAAAATCCCAGATCCGCAACCGCGAATTGGCCATGAAGGTGCTGCGTGCCCGCCTGTACCAAAACGAAAAGCAAAAGCAGGACCGCAAGCTGCAGGCCATCCATGAATCCAAGGGCGAGATCGCCTGGGGCAACCAGATCCGCTCCTATGTTCTGCATCCGTACCAGATAATCAAGGATCATCGGGTCAACATGGATATCGGCAATGTCAATGCCGTGCTCGACGGGTGGATCGATCCGTTTATCGAGGCGGTACTGCTATCGGGCGTGCCCGCAAGCCCGGCGGATGTCAATGAATCCGCTTGATTTGATCCGGGATTATTACCGGCCCGGCACCCTGGCTTACGAGGTGCTGGTGCGGCATTGCGAGGCTGTTACAGGGGCCGCCCTTTGCCTGGCCGAGCGCGTGTCGCATCTTGTGCCTGATCCCGGGTTTATCCGGGAGGCGGCCATGCTCCATGATATCGGCGTTTTTGATACGGATGCGCCGCAGATCGGCTGTTTTGGCAAGCATCCCTACATATGTCACGGATACCTGGGCCGGATGATGCTGGAAAAACACGGACTGCCGGATCATGCCCGGGTCTGTGAGCGCCATATCGGCGCGGGGCTTTCTGCCGAAGATATTTCAGCCCAAAAGCTGCCCCTGCCAAAGCGGGATATGCTGCCGGAAACAGTGGCGGAACAGATCATCTGCTTTGCAGACAGCTTTTTTTCCAAGACGCCGCCGCCAGGAGGCACCCGCCGTAGCGCGGATGCAGTGATCGCCTCCCTTTCGCCTTATGGCGCGGACAAAGTCGAGCGCTTCTACGGATGGCTGGGACTTTTCGGCACCGTGGGTTAAGCGAGAAGAGGAAATTGTTTGAAACCACGAAGGCCACGAAGGAAAAATATTAATTTTTGTAAAAAATGCAGACATCGGCAATCGCATATCCGTAGGGGCGAACCTGTGTGTTCGCCACGGAAACAGGGCGAACACACAGGTTCGCCCCTACAATGCCGTGTTTTCGTATTATAATTGGAGCAGGACCGGGTTTTGGTCAATTCAGGACTGGATCTGAGATTTTATTTTATCACCGATGAGGGTGCTCCGGAGCTGTCGGCTGGGCGCCAGGTGGAGATCGCCGTGGCAGCAGGGGCGACAGTGGTACAGTACCGCAACAAGGGCTTTTCCGCAGCGGACATGTCCGAGGTGCTGGCCATTCGGGATTTTTGCGCTCTTCACAGGGTCTTGTTTCTCGTCAACGATGATATCGTGCTGGCACGGGCCGCCGAAGCCGACGGGGTTCACCTGGGCCAGGCGGATGCAGAGCCCGGCTTGGCCCGGGAAATTCTCGGCGATGCGGCAATTGTCGGCATATCCGTATCCACGCCTGCAGAGCTGGCGCAAACAGATCTTTCCGCGTGCGATTATATCGGAACCGGCCCGGTGGCGCATACCGGCACCAAGGCGGATGCCAAGGCGGTAATCGGCACCAGGGGGATAGCGGATATGGTCTCCAGGGTCAGCCTGCCCGTGGTGGCCATCGGTGGCATCACCCCGGAGTTGGCGGGCAAGTGTTTTGCCGGCGGCGCGGCGGGCGCGGCCGTGATCAGCGCCATTACCCGGGCGGCCGATCCAGCGGAGGCGGCCGGGCGTTTCGGCGCCGCATGCGGGGTTTCCCCGAGAAAGCCGCGCTCTGCCTGGCAGGATGAATTTTCCCTGATCCGGCGGATACTGGCCGATGCGCGGTTACCGGAACAATGTGTTGCCGATATTGAAGTTGCCGGCGGGGATGATGCCGCACTGTTCAAGCCGATCAACCGGCCGGTTTTTACCACGGATGCCCAGCTCGAAGGCATTCATTTCCGCCGCAGGTGGCAGTCCATGTCCGAAATCGGGGAGAAGGCCGTGGAAATTACTTTCAGTGATCTTGCTGCCTCGTATGCCGATGCCAAGGCCCTGTTTGTCAATCTGTCGCTGCCGCCAGCCATTGCCGAAGACGATGTGATGGATCTGTATGCAGGGATCCGAAAAGCGCTTGCCCGCCATGATGCCGTGCTGGGCGGGGGCAATATATCCGGCGCCGGTGTCCTGGGGGTGGATCTGTTTGCCGTGGGAAGGGGGCATTCCGAGCTGTTTCCGTTGCGCTCGGCAGCCGTGCCCGGCTGGGGCCTGTATGTCACCGGTCCGCTGGGCCTAGCCCGGGCCGGCCTGGATTGTCTGGGTCGGGGGGAAGCCCGGTTTCCCGGACTGATCCGGGCGTTTACGCATCCCCGGGCCCGGTTTGATGCCGCAGAAGTGCTGGCCGCCCATGGCGTGACCTGCGTCATGGATATCAGCGACGGCCTGGCCGGGGATGCGGCCCATATTGCCGAGGCCTCCGGGGTGACCGTTGAACTGGATCTGTCGACGGTTTCTGCAACCCCGGAGCTGGCGGCGTTCTGCAAAGCATTTGACCGGTCGCCGGCAAATATGATGGCAGCCGGCGGAGAAGACTATGAATTGCTCTTTGCGTGCGCCCCGGCGGTGTTTGCATCGGTTGCGGAAAAACTGCCCGGTGCGTTTCAGGTCGGGGTGTGCAGACAATTTTCCGGTGCGCATATTTGCGGCCTGCCCGAAGACATCCGGGGGTATCGGCACGGCCGGCGCAGTTGATACGGAGGAGAGGGGAAATGAAGTATTCCGAGGCATCTGCCGGCAGAGTTTTCGTGGTGCGGCTGGAAGACGGGGATATCGTGCACGAATGCATTGAGCGATTTGCCGCAGAAAACGGCATCCGGGCCGCCAGCCTGGTCATGCTGGGGGGAGCCGATCAGAGAAGTCACTTTGTCGTAGGCCCCGAGCAGGGGCGCGTCGAACCTGTCGTCCCCATGACGCGAATGCTGGAAAACGTGCACGAGGCCGCGGGCGTGGGAACCATTTTCCCCGACGCCTCGGGCCGTCCCGTGCTTCACATGCACATGGCCTGCGGCCGGCAGGGCGAAACCGTAACCGGATGCGTTCGGGCCGGTGTTTGTGTCTGGCATGTCATGGAAGCCGTGGTTTGGGAGTTGACCGAAACCCGGGCCAGACGCCTGCATGACGCCCAAAGCGGCTTTGCGCTGCTCGAGCCTTAAACGCGCCTGTTTGGAAAGGAGTCCTTAATGATCATACCGGTGATTCTTGCCGGCGGTTCCGGGACCCGGCTGTGGCCCATGTCCCGCGAACTTTTCCCCAAGCACCTGCTGCGGCTGACCGGGTCGCATACCATGTTCCAGCAGACCCTGCTGCGGCTGGAAGCAGTGGCGGCTGCAGCCGCCCCCCTGGTGATCTGCAATCAACAACATTACTACCCGGTTGCCCGGCAGATGCATGAACTGGACCTGCAGCCTTCGGCCATGATTTTAGAGCCGGTGGGGAAAAATACGGCTCCGGCCGTAGCCGTGGCAGCGATAAAGGCCCTTTCCGTTGACCCGGAAGCCCGTATCCTGGTGCTTCCGGCCGATCATTTGATCGGCGATGCCTGGGCTTTCGGCCGGGCCGTGGCCGCGGCAGATACATATGCGCAGCAGGGATATCTGATCACCTTTGGCGTGATCCCGGATGCCCCGGAAACCGGTTACGGGTATATTCGAAAAGGCCGGCCCCTGGATGAAGCGCGGACCGGGCAAGAATCGGCCGCGGCATATGCCATTGACCAGTTTGCGGAAAAACCGGACCAGCCCACCGCGGAGAAGTATTTGGCTTCGGGCCGTTACTGCTGGAACAGCGGCATGTTCCTGTTTTCGGCAGCTGACGTGTATTCGGAGCTTTTGCGGTTTGCCCCGGAGATTGTATCGGCCTGTCGAAGTTCATGGAAGGCGGGAAGTTTTCAGGAAGAAGCTTTTCTGTTGGATTCGGGTGCCTTTGAAAGGTGCCCGGCCGATTCCATAGATTATGCGGTCATGGAAAAAACGGAAAAAGGGGGGATGATCCCGTTTGAAGCGGAATGGAGCGACCTGGGATCCTGGGCAGCCATGTGGGAGACCGGGGAAAAGGATGCAGACGGCAATGTTATTGCAGGGCAAGTTATGGCGCGGCGGGTCAAAAACAGCCTCGTATTCTCCGGCCCGCGCCTGATCGCAGTGCTTGGCTTGAGCGACTGCGTGATCGTGGATACCGCAGATGCCTTGCTGGTTGCCGATCGGCAGCGCGCCCAGGACGTCAAGGCCGTGGCTTCTGTTTTGAAAGCGGAAAACCGCCGGGAAGCCATTTGCCATGCCACGCGTTTTACCAAATGGGGAACGTGCACGGAAATCAGCCAAGACACCCGGTCCAGGATCCGGCGGATTTGCCTGGATGCGTCAAGGGGGCTGGAGTTCACATCCCCTTGGCACGGAACGATTCACTGGACTGTGGTCTCGGGCCGGGGCCGCATGGAAGGCAACGGCGTATCCCGGCTGATGGAAAACGGGCAATCCGTTGAAATTCCACCAAAAAGCCGGGTGCGGGTCGAAAACGCGGAAGCCGATCCGCTGGTTTTAATCGAGGTTTGCGTGCCGGGCGATCTTTCCGAGCATCTCTGCCCGGATCCTGACAAATAGAAACAGACAAGGGGGCTGATGACATGGATGAGCAAGGCGGGGGTGCTGACGTGATTTTTGATCAGAAGGATTTCCTGGAGCGGGTGGATTCCGACATGGAACTGGCCCGACAAGTGGGAGAAATGTTTCTGGAGGACGCCCGTGAAAAGATCGCCGCGATCCGGGCTTTAATTGACAAAGGCCATGCCGGCGAACTCGTCAATGCCGCTCATTCGCTCAAAGGCGCTTCTGCCAACATGTCCGCCCTGCGTCTTCGACGGATTGCAGCTGATCTGGAAAATGCGGCAAAAAACGAGGATATTGCCGGCGCACGCGAGATGATTGGTCCGCTGGAGAACGCTATTTCGGAATTCGAGTCTGAACTGAAGTTTCATGAACTGTTATGAGCGGCTTGAGCGTTTTGCAGTCCGGGACTGACCAGGCGCGGCTGGCTTGGGGACCATCGCCGCCGGTACATCGTGTAAAAGACGCGGTCGAAAATGAATGACAGCAGAAAATCTGCGGGAACCGGGCCGGAAAGTTCCCTGATGGAATTGCTCAAATACTCTTCCCGGAATTTGTAGCGGGCAATTCTGGAGAGCGCATGCAGAGTGGCATCGGATGTCCTGCCGTTGGCCCTCCATTTCTCGAGGTTGTGGGCCACCACCGCGTAAGAAGCCCCCATCAGTGCCTTGCGGTAACGTCGGAGGACTTCGTCTTTTTTAAGCCAGGATTTGATTGCCTTGTGGGCCCTTTGCTGTTCCCGGGCCGCGGCTTTTTCGAAAAGGTTCTTGATATGGGCCGGCAAAAAGACTTCCAGCGTTTCCAGCCGCTGCTGCTGCTGACTGGTTTTTTCCTTGAATTCCTCTATGGCCGAAGCCCAGAATTTACCGGAAATATTTTTGTAGATTTTTTTGAAATCCCCGTTGTTTCTTGAGGCGTGGCGCTTGGCCTGGATGATTTCGGGCATCAGGCGGGCGGTTTTGGTAAACAGCACCCTGCCGGTGATGACATGGAAGATGATGCCGATGACCGCATACCAGTCCTGCATGTAAAACACCCGGTCGATCTGTTCGGGGTAAAGTTTGCGCAGGATGTCGTTGGGAAACAGGTGCGCCGGGGTGGCATAAGCCGGTGTCCCTGCCAGCAGCGGCTGCTGGAGTTCGATTTCGGGATCGAAGCAGACCGCGGTTTCCAGGTCGATGAGGCCGAGGCCGTACAGCGATGGATCTGCCAGGATGTGGTCTGCGGCGTCAAGATACCGGTCGATATACATATTATCGGGCTTCAGGTCCCGGAGGGCCAGGTTGCGACCCTTGAGCTGATAGAGCAGCTGCAGGATATTGATTACCATCCCTTTGATGCGGGAGCGGTTCGTATCGAAGTTTTGCCGCTGCACGCGCTTGTAGACGGTTCGGTAAATTTTTGCCGTGGTCTGTTTGTTTGCCGCCAGCAGTCGGGTGGTTTGTTCCTGCAGCTCCGCGGGGAATTGCCCGGGAATGTCTCCGGCTTCGATTTCGGGCTGCGCCCCGGCCAGGGCGGAAAAGAACCATTCCCTGCGCCGGTATTCCGGTATGAAGGAATTGATTTCGTATTTTTCCGCAAGATTTTCAAGGGATGCTTCATATTCGGCAAACAGCCCCCGTAAAGACAGGTATACCGGGTAATTTTCCTCCCCGTAGAGCCATCCGAAAGCATCCGGGTCCGGGAGTACCTCGCTCATGTTTTTGATCATGTCCTCGCGCACCCGGTCCTTGACGATATGCATGGATTCGATCACCTGGTTGAAGAACTGGTGCCGCGATAGATTCATGAAAAAGACGAATTTATTGCCGATTTTGAGATACTGCTGCAGGCCCGGCTTGCGAAGAAGCAGATTGATATAGGCGTTTTCGATCTCCTCGGGAGTAAAGCGTTCTTCAGAAAATTTCAAAAACGGGACTTTTTTCAGGATTGCTTCCAGCCGCGGGAATACGCATGCAATTTCCGGGGAGAGCCGCTCGACGATTTGATGCTCCCGCTGGATGGATTTCAGGTAGGCGGAAAAATCCGGGATTGGTTTGGGCGGGATTTTGATCACCAGGGGCTCGTCATATATAACCTTGTAGCACATGCTTTTGCTGCCAACCCCCGCGCCGATGGGTTCCAGGCTCATTCGCCGCTGTTTCTTGGTGCTGCCCGATTTCAGCGTGAATTCGTAGACGCTGCCCTCGGAAGGCTGGCCGGATACGGGTTCGGCCTTGACGGTTTCCGGTTCCTTTCCCGGCCCCAGAGTCTGAATGGTAAACAGGTTGAGGAAGTAGTCGATCAGCGGTTTTATGTCTGGTTGTGACTTGCCCATGCCCGTCCGTCTTTTTTTGTGTGCGGGAGTCTGTTAAAGATAGCCCGTCTCTGTGCAGGGCGTCAAACCTTATTTTTCAGTTGATTTCCGTATAAAACTGCCCTATGGTAAGATATTTCTAAGTTATTGAATCATAATAACAATCTGTTCCTTTCGCGTTTTTTCGGGGGCAGTGGGATTGCCTGCGGGTGGAAATGAATCCGTGTATCGTATATGGGAAAAAGCAAATGCCTTATTTAATTTTAAAATATGATAATCAAAAATTAAAGACCTATCGCCTTGATTCCTCCGGCAGGATCTGTATCGGACGGGCGCAGAAAAACGAAATCCCCATAAACGATACCGCGGTCTCCACCCTTCATGCCGAGATCGAGCCGGAGGGCGCGCATTTTTTCCTGACGGATTTTAATAGTCGCAACGGCACGTTTGTCAACAAGGAACTGGTGATTTCAAGGCGCCTGGCCCACGGGGATGTGATTTCCGTAGGCAATCACACCCTGGTGTTTGTCTATGACAAGAATGAAAAGAAGCCGGCACCTCCCGATCAGGAGAACTATCAGGCCACAATGCAGCTTGACACTCATGAACACAGGGCCCGGCTGGCAAAAAGTGTCGCGGAATTCACTGAGCCGGAGGAAAAGAACGTGCCGGCGGCGGTGATTACCTTTCTTTCAAAGGAAACTGCCTCAAAGCGTCTGGAAAAGGCCGAAACCTGGATCGGCAAAGATCCGGGAGCCGATCTCCGGGTCCGGGGCTGGCGGGTGGACAAAACCGAGGCCAAGATTGAAAAGCGACCGGACGGCTATTATCTGTGTCCGGTTTCAAGAAAATCCCGGCTCCGGGTCAATTATGAGCCGATCGGCTCGGCCGTAAAGCTCAGGGAATTCGATGTGATCGAAGTGGGGGCCTCCATGCTCCAGTTCCATTACTGAATCGTGCCGGGTGCACGGATGCATGTCGTTAATGATGAAAAGGCGGACCCTCATCAGCCAAGAAAATAAAGAGATTGTCGTGTCTGAAGATCCGGATGAAAAGATCCCGGAAGATACTGTTGACAGAAAAACGCAGGAACCAGCCGGGTCGGATAAAAAGCGTTTTTCACAACCTGGGGTGAGGTTTGCCAGGCGATACGAGTGGGGCTTCTGGCTTCTGGTTATCCTGATCGCGGGTCTTCTGGGGGCAGCAGCCACGGATGCCTGGATCCGGGGCGCGGGTTTATGGGCAATGATGCCCGGAGGTGCCGGGCTGATCCTCCTGGCCGCCACAGTCTGGCTGTTATACAGCCTGTTTATCAATCCCGCAAAGTATTTGATCAAGCATCTGGCGCTGCATCCCCGGTCCGCCGAAGCAGATGCCCGGGCAATACAGCGGGTGCCCAGACACTGGCGGCCCTGGCTGAACCTGATTTCCCGGATTCATGCACGGCTCGACGAACTCGAACAAAGAGAGGCCGAAAGCCGGCTGGATCAGAAGATTGAAAAAAACTTGCTGCGCCGGTTTTCCTGGGTTTTCGAGCGAAACGAGGTCCTGACCCGGGAGCTGCAAAGTAAAAACGAAGCGCTTGAAAAGGAAATCGAGGAGCACAAGCGCACCGGGCAGGAGCTCAAACGGCATCGGGACAATCTTGACGAAATGGTCAAGGAGCGCACCGCGGATTTAATGCGCGCAAACAGGCAGCTCCGGGAAGCCATGGAAGAGGCCCGGATCCATGCCAAAAACGCAGAAGAGGCCAACCAGGCCAAAAGTCAGTTTCTGGCCAATGTCAGCCATGAAGTGCGCACACCTTTAAATGCCGTGCTCGGTTTCACGGACATGTTAATTGACACCTCCCTGGATGAAACCCAGCTGGATTTCGCCAAAACCATTCGAAACAGCAGCGAGGCCCTGCTGAGCCTGATCA
This sequence comes from Desulfobacterales bacterium, assembly GCA_018335195.1. Lineage (GTDB taxonomy): Bacteria > Desulfobacterota > Desulfobacteria > Desulfobacterales > Desulfosalsimonadaceae > Desulfosalsimonas. The sequence goes on along the minus strand of JAGXKN010000019.1, from coordinate 34,021 downwards.
ACGATATCCTGGATTTTTCAAAAATCGAATCCGGGGAACTCGACCTGGAACATATTGACTTTTCCCCGGAGCTGCTTGCCTATGACGTGTGCGAGCTGATTCGGCCCCAGATCGGGGAAAAACCCATTGAACTGATCTGCCGGGTGGACCAGGGGTTGCCTTCCTATTTGAAAGGCGACCCCATCCGGTTTCAGCAGGTGCTGCTCAACCTGATGGGTAACGCCCCAAAGTTTACCGAGTCCGGGGAAATCACGCTCGGGCTCCACGTGGGCGAGCAAAGTGAAAACCGCCTGCAGATCCATGCCACGGTTAAGGACTCGGGAATCGGCATTTCCGAAGACAAGCAGGCCCGGATTTTCGAACCCTTTCACCAGGCAGACGGGTCTACCACCCGCAAATACGGCGGCACCGGCCTGGGCCTGTCCATCTCCCGTCAACTGGCCCAATTGATGGGAGGCGATATCCGGCTGGAAAGCGAAGTGGACGTGGGCAGCACCTTTCACTTTACCGCCTGGTTTGAACGTTCTGACAAAGGGGTGTCCTGGCAGGAAGTCACTGCCCCGATTGCCGGCCGGCAGATCCTGATCGTGGACGATAACCAGGCCAACCTCGATTTGCTCAAAAATGCGCTGTATTCCGCCGGTCTCCGGGTCTCGGACCTGCGAAACGGCATGGAAGTGGTGCCCACGCTCCAGCGGGCGATCGTGGCGGGAAATCCCTTTGACGCATGTATTATTGACATTCACATGCCGGGCATGAGCGGATACGAGGTGGCCCGGCAGGTGCGGGCTTCGGAAAATGCCAGCATTTCGAATCTGCCGTTGATCGCCGCCTCCTATCTTGTGGAGCGCGACCCCGAGCTGTTTGCCCAGGCCGGATTCGACCAGTCGCTGGTAAAGCCGATCCGGCGGGAGCGGCTGTTTCAGGTGCTGGTCGACATGCTGGCCGGGGAAAAGAAAACCGGCGAACCGATTAAAAAAGAGTCCCGGCAGGGCGTGCAGGAAGACTTTTCGGACTACGGCGTGCTGGTGGCCGAGGACAACGCGGTCAACCAGAAACTGATCCAGATGATGCTGCGCAAGCTTGGATGCCGTGTTGCTCTGGCCGGCACAGGCACGGAAGTGGTGGACATGTTTTCCCGGGACCCGGCGGTATACGATTTGATTTTCATGGATATCCAGATGCCGGAAATGGACGGTTTCGAAGCGTTTTCAGCGCTCCGGGAAAAAGGATTTACCGATATTCCGGTGGTTGCCATGACCGCCCATGCCATGGCCGAACACAAGGAGGAATGCCTGTCTGCCGGCATGAATGACTATATCTCCAAGCCCATCCGGAGGCCGGAGCTGATCCAGGTGCTTCAGCGGTTTCTGTCCTGAGACCCGCCGGGTAGGCATTTGAATCGTCTGTCCGGGACCTTTTCTTCGCACTCCTCCTAAAGCCGCTGCTCAATGGGCAGCACCAGGGCTTCCAGATGACGGTGCGAGTTTTTTTTATCCCGGAACGCCTTTAAGTCCCGGAGCATGTCCGCGACCTGATCATCGGGCACCTGTGCCTGAACCACGGTGGTGCTGCCCGGATAAACCTGAGTGCCGTAGTGCTTTCCATCCCGATCCCGGCCTTCGCGCATGGGATAACGAACAAAGTTTTCGATCTCGTGGCGATCCAGGATTTGTTCGATATTGTCGGCATATTCAAAGTGAAACGTGATATGCATGAATTTCATGACGCGTTCCTTTTGGTTTTAGAAAATCATATACATTGCCAGCAATGCTGCAATGATTCCCGCTGCCACGAGGCTGATCAGCCTGTGGCGCATTATTTTTACCTGCAGGGCGTCAAACAGGGTGTAGACTACGGGAATGACCAGCAGGGTCAAGGCGGTGGCAGCAAGCATGCCCATGGAAATGGCCACACCCATGGGCGCCCGGGCTTCGCCGCCGGCCCCGTAACCCAGGGCAATGGGCAACATTCCCAGAATGGTGGAAATTGCGGTCATCAGCACGGGGCGGAACCTCACCCGGGCGGCCTGGCGTGCGGCTTCCATGACGGGGTTGCCCCGTGCCACCAGCACGTTGGCATAATCCACCAGCAGAATTGCGTTTTTGGTAACAAGTCCCAGCAGCATGATAATGCCGATAAATGAGAATATGTTCATGGTCATGCCCAGGGCCCACAGGGCGCCGAATGCCCCCACCCCGGCCAGGGGCAGCGACATCAGGATCGTCAGGGGATGGAGAAAGGATTCAAACTGCCCGGACATGACCAGGAAAATAAAGACCACGGCAAACAGCAGGGCCATGGTCAGGTAAAAAAATGATTCACGGAAATCCCGCGACTGTCCCGTGATCGCGCTTTTAAATTCAGGGGGGATCTCGGTGTCGATGTAATTTTCAACTTTTGCCAGGGCCGTGCCCAGGGGTACGTCAGGCGGCAGATCCGAGCTGATCGTGGTTGAACGCCCCCGGTTGAAATGGTGAATTTCGCTGGGGCCGATGCCTTCTTCGAGATCCACCAGGTTGGCCATATTCACCATTTTTCCGGCCTTGTTGCGTATGTAGAGGCTGTTGATCTTTTCCGGAACATTTTGTTGTGATGCGATTTGCGGGATTACCTCGTAGCGTTCGCCCTGTCTTTCAATTTCCGTGATATTTGGTTCCCCGAAGAGAAATCGCATTGTGTTTCCGATTTCCGCCACGGTAACGCCCATCTCCTCTGCCTTCTGCCGATCGATTGATACCTGCACCTCCGGTTTGTTCAGCTTCATGTTGGAACGCACCCCGGCAAATTCCGGCTGGGTCCGCATCCATTGCATGACCTGTTCCTGGGCTTGGGCAAGCTTTCTGATGTCCGGGTTGTTGAGCACAAGCTGCAGCGGGGCTTCGGCCGGGCCGGGACCGCCGGACTCGATCACGTAGCCGCGCACCCCGGTTAATTGGCTTATTCTCTGTCGGAGTTCGTTCACGACGGCCGCCTGGCTTCGCTGCCTTTCGGTATAGTGGTCCAGGCGTACAAACACCATGCCTTCATTTACCTTGCCCGGGCCCTGTCTGGCCATTCCGATGGCCATGAAAAAGGAGCGGATCTCCTTTGTATCCGCCAGGATTTTCTCGATCTGTGCGCCGTAGCGCTCGGTATTGGCAAGGGTTGCGCCTTCCACGGTCTCATATGAAATCATGAACTGACCCTGATCCGAGCTGGGGGCAAATTCGGTTTCCAGGCCCGTGAGAAAGAAAATTCCCGTGAACAGGGCAAGAATTGCAATTGCCACTGTGATCGCGCGCTGTCTGAGAGCGGTGTTTAGCAGGGGGTGGTAAATTTTTTCCAGCGCCTTGAAAAAGGTTTCCGTGACGCGGAACAGCACCGGTCGCTTTGCAGCGGTCGAAGCCACCCGGAGATAGCGTGAGCAGAGCATGGGCGTCAGTGTCAGGGCGGTTATGGTCGAGGCCAGCACCGTGGCGGCCACGGTAATGCCGAACTCGAAAAAGAACCGGCCGATCATCCCCGGCATGAAGGCCACGGGGATGAAAACGGCCAAAAGCGAAAGGGAGTTTGCGATAGCCGCAAATGCGATTTCTGTGGTTCCGCTCCGGGCGGCGGGTTTGGAGTCCGCGCCGTATTCCATGTGCCGGTAGCAGCTTTCAAGCACGACGATGGCGTCATCGACCACGAGGCCGACCACGAGGATCAGGCCCAGCAGGGTGATCACGTTTATGGAAAATCCCATGTAGTAGATGGCCGCCATGCCCGCCAGAAGGGATGTGGGAATCGTGATGCCGGCAATCAGGGTTCCCCGCAGGGATCCCAGGAAAAACAGGATCACCACAGCCACCAGCCCGGTGGCCATAAAAATGGTGGTGAGCAGGTCAAAGATGTTTTCACTGACAAACTGGGAATCATCCGAGGCAATCTCGTATTTCAGTCCCGGCGGAAAATCGGCTTCCACCGACTGCATTTCATTTCTGACCCGCTCGACGACTTCCACGAGATTGGCATCCGACTGCTTGACAACGCCCAGGCCCACGGATTTTTCCTGCCGGTAGCGGGCCACGTTGCGGTCGTTTTCCACCCCGTCGACCGCCTCGCCCACGTCTGCCAGCCGTACCGGCCCACCTTGTTTATGGGTGATGATAATGTCGTTAAACGGCTCGGCAGAGGAAAATCTGCCCTCGGTTTTGATCAGAAATTCGCGTTCCCGGCTTTCAATCCGGCCCGAAGGGATGTCCACGTTCTGGGCCTGCAGCTTTTCGACCACATCCTGGACAGTCAGGTTGTGGGCCGCCAGTTTACCGGGATCGAGATTGATGCGCACGGCGTATTTGCGCTCGCCGCCGATATATATCTGGCCCACCCCGGGCAGCCGTTCCAGCCGGTTTTTTACCACGGTATCGGCATATTCGGTCATCCGGACGGTATCCCAGCGCTTGTCCCCCTGAATTGAAATCCACATCACGGAGCGGGCGTCCGGATCCACCTTCTGGATCACCGGCTCCTCGATTCCGTCTGCCATGTCGGGCCGTGCCTGGGTGACCCGGTCGCGCACGTCCTGGGCCGCCAGGTCAATGTCGCGGTAGAGTTCGAATTCCACCGTTACCGTGCCCACCTGTTCCCGGCTGGTGGACTTGATCTCCTTGATCCCCTCGATGGTGTTTAACTGCTCTTCCAGGGGTTCGATTACCTCGATTTCGATGACCTCGGGGTCGGCGCCCGGCAGTACTGCACTGACGTTGACAATGGGAAAATCCACGTCCGGAAACTGCCGGATGGGCATCTGGTTGTAGCCGAAGATGCCGAAAATGAAAACGACCAGAAAAAAAACCGTGGTCAACACGGGCCTGCGGATGCATAGATTCCAGATCATAATCGATCGTATACCTTATCTTTAATCACGTAATCACGTAAGCACATAAGCACATCATCACTTAACCACATAATCCCTGAAACGCTTTATTCCGGACAGACTTCAGCCCCTTCATACAGTGAGATATGGCCTGCCTGGACAATTGTTTCGCCTTTTTCGAGCCCGCCGGTGATTTCTACGGTACCGGGCCTGCGCAGTCCGATTTCAACCTCCCGGCCGTTTGCGCGCAAATCCTCGATCGCAAAGACCATGTACCCGGTACGCGTCGGGATCAGAGCTTCCTCCGGAATGGTGAGCACGTTTTCGCGGACTCCGGTGATGAGCTCCACGGTAACAAACCCGCCCGGGCGCAGGATGTTGTCCGGGTTGTCCATCCGGGCCTTGATCCGCAGGCTGCGGGTTGCCGGCGCGATTTGCGGATCCACGAAATCAACCGTGCCGGAAAACGTCTTGTCCGGATATGCCGCGGTGGTTACCCGGATTTCCTGGCCGGTGCGGACCTGCCCGGTGTAGCGCTCCGGCACTGTAAAAGCGATCTCCAGGCGGGCGGTCTGTACAATCGAGGTCAACTGGATATCGGTATTCACCAATTGTCCCTGATCCACCCGGCGCTCTCCGGTAAAGCCATCAAACGGGGCACGCACCCGGGTGTCTGCCAGGGTTTCCCTGATGCTTTCGATTTCCGCTTTGAGCCGTTTGACCTGTGCCGTTAATGCCTGGTACCGGGTTCGGGCTTCATCGCGTGCTTCCTCTGTGCCGACTTCTTGTTCATAAAGACGTTGGCGGCGCTGGTAAACTAGGCGTGCGTTTTCCCGGTTGGCCTCGGCTTCTTCCAGGGCGGCCTGCCGGGCCTCGAGCTGGGCCTGAATTTTGGCGTCATCAATGGTAAAGAGCAGGTCACCTTTTTTTACCTTCCGGCCTTCTTCAAAATGTACGGATTCGATAATACCGCCGGTTTCCGGATGGACCGCCACTGTTTGGAATGCCTCGATGCTGCCGATAGCCTGGATAATTTCCTCGAGGTCCGCGGTTTCAACCTGTGTCCGATCAACGTTTACACAGGATCCGGAATCCTCGTCTTCCTTTTCCGCCTGCGGGTTTTCGGGGCCCCCGCATCCCCCGGCACACATCAGCAGTATTGCGAATGCCGCAATTCCAAGACTGCGGCAAAGGCTTTGGCCGCCTTTTGTTTTACCCGTTTTCATTGAGTCTCTCCTTTTCCAGCAGATCGCTTTGAAATGTTCCGGTTGCCAGCTTCAGGCGAAGCAGGTCGAGCTGATAGGTGTAATAGGCCTGGGCCAGGCGGTTTTCCGCTTCGTTCAGGGCGGTGAAGGCATCCACCTGGTCCACCGCGGTTACCAGCCCTTCCTCGAACTGCGCCGTGACCTGCTTGTAGTTGCGCCGTGCGGACTGCACCTGCTGTTCCAGCTGGTCTATGACTTTCTGTTGGGTTTGGATATCCAGGTATACACTTCGCACTTCGTTGCGGATCTGTTTGCGGAGCCTGGCAAGCGAGTATTCTGCCTGAGTTTTTTCGGATTTGGCCCGGTCGACTTCCGCACTGGTTTTCCAGCCGGTAAACAAGGGGTAGGAGACCACCACGCTGGCCTGCCAGTCGTAGGGTTCGCCGTAAAACAGGGCTTCTTCGTCGGTCCGGGTGTATTCGCCGGTCAGGCTGATGTTGGGGAAATAATCCGCCTGTTCAAAGTTCACCCGTTCTTTTGCAGCCAGGAGTTGTTTTTGGGCCTGGTTGAAATCCTGCCGGTTTTCCAGGGCCGTGTCATACAAGTCCGGAATCCGGGCCTGGGAAAAAGAGCGCTCCCCGGGTTCTTTGAGCGTGCCGGGCACAGATTCGATACCCATTTCCAGGGCAAGGCGTTCTTTGGCAATATCGTATTGATTTTTTGCCCGTTCAAGCTGTTCCCGGCTCTGTGCGGCCTGGACCTCGGCGCGCAGCACGTCGGTTCGGGTAAGCACGCCGACCTCATATTGCGCCCGGGCGCGGGCCAACTGCTGCCGGGCGCGTTTTAAGGCGTTTTCCGCGATTTCAATGGATCTTCTGCCCAACAGAACTTCGTAATACCGGGTGCTGACCTGGTAGAGCACTTCCTGGACCCGGCGTAAATGCCTGAAGCGCGATCCCTTGAAATAATGTTCGGCAATCTGCCGGCTGGACCAGACCTTGCCCCACTGGTAAACATGCTGATCCAGGTGCAGTGTCAGTGTGCCGTATTGCTCGGGTGTTTCGAACAGGGACCCGGCCCCGCCGGCGCCCCCGGAGAAATCGAACTCCTTTTCCCGGGTGTAAGCCCCGCGCGCCGTAATTTGGGGATAGAGATTGGAAGTTGCCGCAGCGATGTCAGATTCGGCTTTGCGCAGATCCTGGCGCGAGATCCGGACCTGTTCGTTTTCTTCCAGGGCGATGCGGTAAGCCTTTTCCAGGGAGATTTTTCCGTTGTTTTCAGCAGCCGCGGCAGTGGATATCAACAGGAGAAAAACAAGCGCGGCCAGTATCATAAACCGGATATTGCCCGATTGTTTCATCATGGGGTTGCGTCCTTTCAGATAATCATCGGCATTTTTATTTTTTCCCGGCGCATGCAGACGGCTGCAGGGCCTGGCGGCAAAATGCAATGGCGCCTTCGCTCAGCGAAGGCGTGTATCGCGGCGCCATCAGACTCATATGGGTGACGCCGAAGATCAGGCTGTTTAACACGCAGGCGGTTTCCTCAATGTCGCGGCATTCAATGGTGCCGTCTGCAATCCCGGCGCTCAGGCTTTCATGCAGAATTGCAATCACCTGCTGCTGGATAGAGTCGATAAATTCGCGTTCGGGGCTTTGGGCATCCCCCTTCAGTTGATCCGGAAATATCCGGAGAAATATCAAGATTTCCTGGCTGTGGTGGCGGCTGTATTCCTCGTTAAACCGAAGAGCGGCTTCGATTTGACGCATGCCGGTATTGTATTCGGCAATGCTTTTGCGCAGTTCCCTCAGGTACACCGAGCCGGCCCGGGTAAAGATTTCCTGGATAATGCCCTGCTTGTTTTTGAAATGATAAAACAGGGTCCCGTGGGCGACACCGGCGGTTTCCGCGATTTCCGCAGTCGAAGCCTCGGCAAACCCTTTTTGCGCAAAAAGCCGGGTCGCCGTTTCAATAATTGTCGTTTTTCGCCCCATACTTGCCGTGCCCGTTGCTTTTGAAAATTCTGGTAAACCCAAAAAAAACAGCTTCTGCCAAAAACTGAGTGAGTTGTCAATCAGTTTTTGTTTTTTATACTCGCGGCAACAGGATTTATTGTGCATGAACTGAGCGGATATACATAAGCTGTATTGCCCCGGATCACGGCGCCGGACGGGCGGACCCGAAGGTTCGCCCCTACTCATCCGCCGATGGCGCCCATTTGGCCGGAAGGGGGCGTGCAACCGCACCGAAGGCCATGTTTTCTGGGCTTGCTGGCCACAGCGGAAAGAAAAATGCCGGCCAGCGTATCATCGGCCGCCCCGTTTCTGAGGGCGGTTTTGATATCCAGGCTTTGATCTGAAAGCAGACAGGGCCGCAGTCTTCCGTCGGCAGTCAGACGCAGTCGGTTGCATTGTTCGCAGAAGTGCTGGCTGACGGCTGCGATAAACCCGATTTCACCCGGGGCGGCGGAAAAGCGATACCGTCGGGCAGGCCCGTCGTTGGCTTCCCGGGATACCGGAAAAAGCGGGGCAATGCTTTCAATGCGGGACCGGATATCGGGGGCAAGCAGGGGCTGCCGGGTTTCCGGGGGTTGATTGCCAAAGGGCATCTGCTCAATAAAGCGTACATGCAGCGGGTAGGAAAAGGTGAGCCGGGCCAGGTCAGCGAGTTCATTGTCATTTATGCCGTTTAAAGCCACCACGTTGAGCTTGATGGGCGAAAACCCCATTTCCATTGCCGTGTGAATGCTGCCCCAGACCCGGTCGAATGCCGGTATTCCGGTGATTTTTTTGTATTTTTCCGGACTCCGGGTGTCCATACTGATATTGAGCCGGCGGATTCCGATCTCGTAAAGACGCGGTAGGTGACGCTTGAGCAATACTCCGTTGGTGGTCAGGGAGATGTCGGCCAGTTGCCGGATACGGGTGAGTTTCTCAAGAAAATCGCAGCAGCCTTTGCGGACGAGAGGTTCGCCGCCGGTCACCCGGACCTTGGTAATGCCGAGGCGAGCCCCGATACGCACCAGCCGGAGAATCTCTTCATAGCGCAGAATGGATTCATGGGGCATCTTTTTGATCGGCATGCCGGGGGCGCAATAAATACAGCGCAGATTGCACCGATCCGTGATGGAAATGCGCAGGTAGTTGATGTGCCGTTTATACGTGTCAATAAGGGAGTTTTGCATCTCGGTAGTCAATGTTGGCGTCCCTTTTTTTGTTGCCCGGAAAAAAATGATGAATCCCGGGATTTCCCCCGACGTTTTTATATAAAACGAAACTGCCCGGGCGGAAAAGAAAATAATCCCGGATCAAAAATTAAAATTGGATTTTACTTAACACCCGCAGCTTCATCACGAATTTGTAATTTATCATCATATGCATTAAACCGATTTGTGAAAAGACAAAACCTTTTTTCCCCGTAAATATCCCGGGATCATCCAAGCGGGTGAAATTTCCGAATCCGGGCCACGTTGATTTTTGTTGTAAATGCCTTATTGTATAGGCAATTGACCGGCCCCGGAGGCCATTGGTGCAATCGGGATTGCGGCAATGTTGACAACAGCGGATAAACTGTATTAATAATAAAAGTTTTCATTAAACAACCGAGGACTCTCCCATATGGGAAATATTCATACACACGAGCGTCGGCAGTTTGAAAAACTGTTTGACCAGGAAGAAATTGATTGTTTGCAGCAGCGGCTGGCCATTTTGGATGCATTTTTGCAGACCGAGCAGCATGTGACCGCTGACGAACTGACAGATATATTAAAAAAACAGGGTCAGGGGTTTGAAAAACCCTTTGTTGAAGAAACCCTTGAGCTGATGCGCCGGTACGGCTTTGCCCAAAAAAATCGTTTTGAAAACGGGCAGGCGCGATATGAGCACCGGCATTTAGGAGATCATCATGACCACATGATCTGTACCAAATGCAACCGGATCATCGAGTTCGAAGACAGCCGGCTGGAAAACCTGCAGCAGGAAATTGCCCGCAGTTACGGCTTCCATATGCTCCAGCACCGGATGGAAATCTACGGGATATGCGACCGATGCCTTAAGGATCGGATGAAGAAGATGCCGCTGACAGCGGCCAAGATCGGGGAGCGGGTGGTGATCCGGGAATTGACCGGCGGCAGCAGTTCCCGGCTCCGGCTCATGAGCATGGGCCTTCGGGTCAATGACGAATTGGAAGTTATTACCAATTACGGTCAGGGCCAGATGGTGGTTGCCGCGGGCAACCAGCGGTATGTGCTCGGCCGGGGGCTTGCCCGGAAAATTATTGTGGAGCCGTATTCCCAGGCATCGCCTTCGGGCAGCAAAGACTCCGCCCCGTAGTTTGCCGGCGGGTCCGGGTGTGAAGGTCTGTGCCGGCACGCAATTAAAGGACACACCAGCATGCGTTTGAGCGATATGAGAGAAGGTCAGTCGGGCCGCATCGTAGGCGTGGGCGGAGACATGCGCCTGCGCCGGAGAATCCTCGAAATGGGCCTGACCCGGGGAGCGGAATTCTATATCGAGAAATATGCCCCTTTGCGCGACCCCATGGAATTGACCATCAAGGGAATGCACGTATCCCTGCGGGTCAACGAGGCAGTGGCCGTCACCGTGGAACCATTGGAGCGGAACAATGGATAGCAGGCAGATCCGCATCGCCCTGACCGGCAACCCCAATTCCGGCAAGACCACCATTTTCAATCACCTCACCGGCACCCGCCAGAAGGTCGGCAACTGGCCCGGGGTGACCGTGGAAAAAAAAGAAGGCGATATCGAGAAGTTCGGCTGTCAGCTCAAGATTGTTGATCTGCCCGGCACATACAGCCTCACGCCGTTTTCCATCGAAGAAATCGTGGCCAGGGATTATATCCTGGAAGATCGTCCCGACGTGGTCATTGACATTATTGATGCCTCCAACCTGGAGCGCAGCCTTTATCTGGCCAATCAGCTCCGGGAGCTAGACTGCAAGGTGATTTTTGCGCTGAATATGGCCGACCTGGCCAGATCCCGCGGCTATAAAATCGACGGGGAAAAGCTTTCCGAGCTGTTGGGTGTGCCCGTGGTGTTTACCGTGGGCAATAAAAAAGAGGGGCTTGATGAGCTGCTGAAGACCGCGGTGGAATATGCCGAATCCGGAACCGGCATTCCCGAGTCCAGAAAGGTGCGCTACAGCAAGGATATAGAAAAAGCCATCTCCGAGGTGCGCGAGGAGCTTGAATCCCGAATCGGTCCGGATTTTCCCTATAACCGGCGTTGGACGGCCGTAAAGCTGCTGGAGGATGATACCATTATCAAGCAGCGGCTGGAAAAGCTGCTGGGAACAGACAGTGCGCAGGTGCTTGAAAAGGCGCAGCAACTGCGGGATAAGCTGGCCGACCTGTTTCACGAAGAACCCGAAATCGTGATGACCGATGAGCGCTACGGGTTTATCGCCGGCATTCTCAAGGAGGTTGTGACCACTTCCTCGCGGCGCCGGGTGGATATTTCCCGGAATATTGACCTGGTGCTGACCAACCGGTTCCTGGGGTTTCCCATATTCATCTTTTTCATCTGGGCGATGTTCCAGATCACCTTCACGGTGGGCGCCTATCCCATGGCCTGGCTTGATGCGGGTATTTCGGCGCTTTCCTCCGGGGTGGATGCACTGCTGCCGCCCGGGGTTTTTGAGAGCTTCCTGCTCGAAGGGGTGATTGCAGGCGTGGGCAGCGTGATCATTTTTCTGCCCAACATCGTACTGCTGTTTTTCTGTATTGCACTTTTCGAAGACACCGGATACATGGCACGGGCCGCCTTTCTGATGGATCGGATCATGCATCTGATAGGGCTTCACGGCAAGTCCTTTATTCCGATGCTTATGGGATTCGGCTGCAATGTGCCGGCCATCATGGCCACCCGGGCCCTGGAGAGCCGAAAGGACCGCATTCTAACCGTCTTGATCACCCCGTTTATGTCCTGCTCCGCCCGCCTGCCGGTTTATATTGTTCTGGCGGGCACCTTTTTTGCCGCATATGCCGGCACCGTCATCTTTTTGCTGTACCTGAGCGGCGTTGTCGTGGCCATTGTAACGGGCAGACTGTTTCGGGTAATCCTGCTGAAGGGCGAAGACGCGCCGTTTGTCATGGAGCTGCCGCCTTACCGGTTGCCGATGCTCAAAAGCCTGCTGATCCACATGTGGGACCGCAGCAAAATGTTCTTAAAAAAAATGGGCGGCGTGATCCTGGTAGGTTCCATAATAATATGGGTGCTGTCTGCTTATCCCAAGGCTATTGATTATTCCGTGGATTACGGAGCGCGCATGGATCAGGTCCATGCGGAGTATGCGGAAAAAATTGCTTCCGCCCCCGCCGCAGAAGCCCGGAAACTTGAAGAAGAACGCACCGCGCGGATTGCGGATCTTAGGCGGGCCAAACGGATCGAGCACGCTGAAAAATCCTATTTGGGCCGTATCGGACGATTCGTCTCCCCGGTCTTTGAGCCCATTGGCATGGACTGGCGCGGCAGTGTGGCAATTCTCACCGGTTTTGTGGCCAAGGAGGTCGTGGTAAGCACCATGGGAGTCCTGTATGCCGCCGAAGGAGATGCCGAATCCGACGCCCTGCACCGGGCACTGAGAAATTCCGGCATGACATCGCTGGCCGCACTTTCCATGATGGTTTTCGTGCTGCTGTACTTGCCATGCCTGGCCACCGTGGCGGTAATCAACCGGGAAACCGGGACGCGGTGGATGATTCTGAGCGTGGTCTACACCACGGCAATTGCCTGGCTGGCAGCCTTTTTCATATACCAGGGCGGCCGGCTCCTGATGGCCTGAATTTCGAGATCTTTGTGGTTTTTTGACACCCGCCGAATTTATGTACATTCTTTTAATTTGATTGTTGCATCCCGGCACCGCAAGCGTTGTGTTTTCGCAGCCTTTTGTGTAACCGGAATGCGGAGTGTCGCCGCGAGCGGGAGGCCCGGCACAGAATGTTGTGAGATAATGCTCAAAATTCTTGCACTCCTGCCTGTCAATGAGTTATGGGTATAACAGTAGCCAGAAGTAAATATAAGAACGCAAATAAGCAGAATTGGAGTCCGTGATGACAACGTATAATGTTTCATTTCAGCCGCATGAAAAACAAATCACGGTCGAAGAGGGCGAAAGCCTGCTGCGCGCGGCCATGGAAGCGGGCGTGCACATCAATGCCTCCTGCGGGGGCGAAGGGGTGTGCGGCAAATGCCGCCTAATTGTCGAAGAGGGCGAAGTCGAGGGCGGCGTTTCCGAGCAGTTGAGCCAGGCGGATGTGGACAAGGGCTATCGGCTGGCATGTCTTTCCGGAGTGAAAAGCGATTTGTCGGTCCGGATTCCAACCGAGTCCTATATTGACGCCAAGGTGCTCAACCTCCAGGCCACTCCGCGCAAAACCGCGCGCATCAAGCAGCTCAACCTTGAGGACCTGAAAGAAAAGGGGCTTTTTGTTCCGCCTGTGGAAAGGGTTTACGTGGAAATGCCCGTACCGGATTCCATGGATAACCAAGCGGATGTCACCCGTCTGGTCGATGCGCTGCAGCGGGATCACAAGGAGCATCGCATCGAATTCGACCTTTCCGTGATCCGCAAGATGCCCGACGTGTTGCGCGAGGCGGACTTCAAGGTGACTGTCACCATTGCCCGGCCCGTTCGCGAAGACGGCAAAAACCGGATCATAAACATCCAGCCCGGAAACACCACGGACCGCAATTATGCCATTGCCATAGATATCGGCACCACAACCATATACGGCCAGGTCATTGATCTTATTTCCGGGGAAGTGCTGGCCCAGTACGGTGATTTCAACGGCCAGCTCAGTTACGGCGAGGATATCATCAGCCGGATCGTGTACGCGGAAAAGGGCAACGGCCTGGAAAAAATGCACTCTCTTGCCGTTTCCACCATCAATAATGTGATCGGCAAGATTGTGAAAAAATCCGGGGTGGATAAGGATGAGATATCCACGATTACCTTTGCCGGCAATACCACAATGACCCAGCTTTTTTTGAACGTCAATCCCAGGTATATCCGGCGTTCGCCGTACGTTCCCGCAGCCAACATTTATCCGCCGTTTAAGGCCGTTGAAATCGGGCTGGAGCTGCCGGATCATGTCACGGCCCTGGTCTATCCCCAGGTTTCGAGTTATGTGGGCGGCGATATTGTCGCGGGTATTATGGGCTCGGGCATGTATCAGGACGAGGAGCTCACGCTTTACATGGACATCGGCACCAATGCCGAGGTGGTTATCGGCAACAAGGACTGGCTGGTGTGTGCTGCCTGTTCGGCTGGTCCCGCGTTTGAAGGCGGGGGGATCAAGCTGGGCATGCGGGCCGCGGAAGGTGCGATCGAGGATTTTTCCATTGACCCGGTAACCTTGGAGCCGATGAACATGACCATTGGAAATGTACGGCCCAAGGGGATCTGCGGCAGTGGATTGATCACCTGCGTGGCTACCATGTTTGAGATGGGAATTATCGACAGCCGGGGAAAGTTCAACCGCGATCTGGATACCTCCAGGATCCGGGAGGCCGACGGTGTTTATGAATATGTGCTGGCATACGAGGAGGTTTCAGGCGTGGATCGCGACGTTGTGATAAACGAGATCGATATAGACAACCTGATCCGCGCCAAGGGCGCGATCTACAGCGGATGCCAGACTCTGCTGGCCGAAGTCGGGCTGTCCATCCACGACCTGCACCGCATTATTATGGCCGGCGGGTTCGGAAGCTATATTGATCTGGAAAAAACCATGACCATCGGCCTTCTGCCGGAAATCGATGCCGATAAGGTCACGTTTATCGGAAACGGATCCATGATGGGCGCCCGGATGAGCGCGCTGACCAACAGCATCCGAAGAGACGTGGTCTCCACTCTGAATAACATGACCAATTTTGAACTATCGGAAACCAAGTCTTTCATGGATAATTATGTGGCCGCACTTTTTCTGCCTCATACCGAGCAGGACACGTTTCCCAGGTTAAAAGCGCGCCTTGAGGAGCGGCGGAAAAAACTGGCCCAGTGAATCACGTGAATGCCAACGCACGGCACGGTCAAAAAATTGTATCTATAATTATTGACAAATCATTTTTTTCTGATATTAAATTCACCTTTTACAACAATATATATCAGGCGGGTGTGCTGTTGAGTCTGAAGCGGATGCAGCTACGGATTTGGCCCGGATTTTCACGATTAAATGGCAGCCGGATGAAGCAAAAGGGTGAATACGGATTCATCCCTTTATGGATATCGCGACAGGATACCGCTTTAACCGAAATCGCATAATAATAAGGAGGTAACATTGGGCTTCGAAATTTTTAAAGAATCCTATGCCGGCAGCATCAGGCCGATTACCCTTGGCAAAGGCGACAAGGCCGTAACAGTCGGTGGCGAAAGCTGTCTCCCGATTTATACGTTTGAAGGGGAGGTGCCCAATAAGCCCAAGATCGCAATGGAAATCTGGGACATGGAGCCAACAGACTGGTCAGAGGCCGCGAAAAAACCATTTGAGGACGTCTTGTCAGACCCTGCGGCATGGGCCAAAAAGTGCGTTGAGGAATACGGCGCGGACATGATCGTCCTGCAGCTCAAAAGCGCGGATCCCAACGGGCAGGACGCAAGCCCGGATGAAATTGTCAAGACCGTTCAAAACGTGCTTGGTGCCATTGATGTCCCCCTGATCCTCTGGGGCACGACCAACAACCAGAAGGACGAGGAGGTCCTCAAAAAGGTATCCGAGTCCTTTGACGGCGAAAACCTGGCACTGGGCCCGGTGGAAGATGACAACCACAAGGGCGTGGGCGCCAGCGTTATGGCTTACGGACATACCATCATCGCTTCATCCCCCATTGACGTTAACCTGGCCAAGCAGCTCAACATTCTTCTGGAAAACCTGGGCGTACCCACGGATCGGATTCTCATTGACCCCACCACCGGCGGTCTGGGCTATGGCCTTGAGTATTCCTATTCGGTCATGGAACGCATTAAGATGGCCGCCCTCCTGCAAGGTGATGACAAGCTGCAGTATCCCATGATCAATAACCTGGGCAACGAGGTCTGGCGCTGCAAGGAAGCCAACCAGACTGCAGACGATGCCCCTGAGCTGGGTGATCCGGAAAGACGCGGCATCCTGATGGAAGCCGTGGGTGCGGTAACTTACCTGATGGCCGGCTCAGACATTCTGATCATGCGGCATCCCGAATCCATCCGCATGGTCAAGGAGTTTATCGATCTGAACATGGAAGGCGGCTCGGCTCAGGATATTGCCCCGATTAACAAGCAGCTTGCAGATGTGGACATTGATTATGCATCCATGGCGCCCGAGCCGGATTTGACCATCGAGGAGGAAAAGAAAGCCGCGCCCAAGAAAAAGGAAAAGAAGGCCGAGCCGGCCAAGGAAGAAAAGAAAGCCGAGCCCGCCAAGGAAAAGAAGGCGGCGCCCAAAAAGGAAGAAAAGAAGGCTGAGGCCAAGCCCGCCAAGGAAGAAAAGAAAGCCGAGCCCGCCCCTGCCAAGGAAGAGGCCAAGCCGGCTGCAGCGGAAAAGGCGGCTGCGCCAAAAGAAGAAGATGAGGCGGCAAAGAAGAAAGCTGAAGAAGAGGCCAAGGCCAAAGCCGAGCAAGAAGCCAAGGCCAAGGCTGAGGAAGAAGAGAAAAAGAAGAAGGAAGCCGAAGAGAAAAAGGCCAAGGACGAAGAAGAGGCCCGGAAAAAGGCTGAAGCCGAAGAGGCGGCCAAGCGCGAGGACGAGGAGCGCAAGCTGCGTGAAAAGCGTGCCAAGGAGCGGGAAAAGCTGCACAAGAAGCAGGAGACTGCCGAGGCAAAGCCTGAGGCGCTGACCCCGGCCCAGGAGCAGAAATCGCATCTGGACAAAATTGTTGAACGACTCGACCGGGTTCACCGGCGGGTCTGAAGATATCGAAAGCTGTAATTCAAAGGCACAGCGAGCATCGCCCGCACCACCCGGAGGACTTCCGGAAAACTTGTCTGGAGAAATGGCGCGGGATATGAACTTGCCGAATATCTAATGAACAAGAGGAGGAACCTCTGATGGCAGAAGAAAAAGAAAAAAAGGCGGCGCCGAAAAAAGAAAAGGTGGCTGATCCGAAAGCGGCGACCATTGATCTCGCCTCTCAGGAGTTGATTGCACGCGCCCAGAAACTGGGCATTGATACCGTTTTTGACCGGGCTGAGAGCATGAAGCCCTGTAATATCGGTGCCCAGGGCACCTGCTGCAAGAACTGCGGCATGGGTCCCTGCCGCCTGCCGTTGCCCAAAAGCGGCATCGAAGGCGAAGATACCCGCAAGGGGCTTTGCGGTGCAAGCGCCAACACCATTGCCGCCCGGAATTTCATCCGGATGATCGCAGGCGGTGCGGCTGCGCACTCGGATCACGGCCGGGGCGTGGCTGAAGTTTTTCTGTCGGCTGCCCGCAAGGAAAACGAAGACTACAAGATCAAGGATATCGATAAGCTGATTCAGGTGGCGGAAGCCCTGGACGTGGCCACCACCGTGGAAGTCGACGGTGAAACCAAGGACCGGGATCCCGAGGAGATCGCAGTCGAGGTCGGTGAAAAGGCCATAGCCGAGTGGGGCAAGCCTGACGGTGAACTGCTTTACCTCAAGCGCGCGCCCAAGGCGCTGTATGAAAAATGGGAAAAGCAGGGTGTGGTTCCCAGAAACATTGACCGGGAAATCGTGGAAATCATGCACCGGACCCATATCGGCGTGGACCAGGATTACAAAAACCTTATGCGGCAGGGCGTACGCGCGGCCATCGCAGATGGCTGGGGCGGCTCCATGCTGGCCACCGATCTCCAGGACATTCTGTTTGATACCCCTTATCCCCTGCAGTCCGAGGCAAATCTGGGCGTCATGAAGCAGGATCACGTCAACCTGATCGTCCACGGTCATGAACCGATTCTCTCAGAGATGATCGTGGCTGCGGCCCAGTCCAAGGAGATGGTCGATTACGCCAAGGAAAAGGGCGCCAAGGGCATTCAGCTCAGCGGCATCTGCTGCACAGCCAATGAAATCCTCCAGCGCCATGGTATTCCGCCGGCAGCCACCTTCCTGCAGCAGGAACTGGCCATTATCACCGGCGCCTGCGATGCCATGGTTGTCGACGTTCAGTGCATTTTCCAGAACTTGGCCAACGTATCCAAGTGCTTCCATACCAAGCTGATCACTACACATCCCATTGCCAGGATGGAGCAGGACAACGTCATCCATATCGAGTTTGATGAGCACTATGCCATGGAAGATGCCAAGCGCATCGTGAAAATGGCTATTGACAACTTTGAAAACCGCGGCCCCGAGGTCATGATTCCGAAGCACAAGGCCACCCAGATCGCCGGCTTTGGCGTGGAATCCATCCAGTATCACCTGGGCGGCACCTTCCGGGGCGATTATTACACCCTGAATGACAACATCATTAACGGCCGGATTCGCGGCATTGCCGGCGTGGTGGGATGCAACAACGCACGGACCAAACACAACGAAGGCCACATTGAAGTTGTCAAGGAATTGATCAAGAACGACGTGATCGTGCTGACCACCGGCTGCAACGGTATTGCCTGCGCCATGGAAGGCCTGCTGACCCCCGAAGCCGCGGGTGTCTACTGCGGAGCCGGATTGGCCGAGGTTTGTGAAACCGTGGGAATTCCGCCCGTGCTGCACATGGGGTCCTGCGTGGATAACAGCCGGATTCTGCTGGCAGCCACGGAAGTGGTCAATGCCGGCGGCCTGGGCAACGATATCTCCGAGCTGCCCGCAGCCGGAAGCGCCCCGGAATGGATGAGTGAAAAGGCCATTTCCATCGGCCAGTATTTTGTTTCTTCCGGCGTTTACACTGTGTTTGGCGTGACCTTCCCCACCAGTGGGGCGCCGGTCTTCCAGGATTTCCTGTTCAAGGAGATGGAGAAGATGTACGGCGGCATGTGGGATTTTGAAACGGATCCGATCAAGCACGCCCATAAGATGATCGCCCAAATCGACGCCAAGCGCAAGGCCCTGGGCATTGACAAGGCCCGCGAGCGCGTGCTCATGGACATGGCAGACCGCCAGCAGCTTGAAGCCTGATGCGTATCCGGAAAAAAGGGAACAAAGATATCCTGATATATAAAAGGTATATGATAAAGCAAAATCAAATCCTCAACGAAGGAGGACTGTATGTCTAAATTAATCGCGTTTGCTGCCATTCAGGGCGGCTATAAAGTTGTCTCCCAGGTCGAAGGGGAACTGGACAAGGCCTTGAAGAGCTATGATGCGTCCACCAAGGTCGAATTTCCCAATACCGGGTATTTCCTGCCGGTGATTTATTCACTGACCGGGCTGAAAGTGGAAACCCTGGAGGATATGAAAAAACCGCTGGAATTTGCCCGCAAGCTGCTGCCGCCCCATATTAAGGGCAAAAATCACCTGCCGTTTCTCGGCCCCTTGCTGGATGCCGGCATGGCGGCAATTCTGGCCTATGAAATCAAGGAAGGCCTGCGGGTGGTGCAAGACCCGGAGTTTTACTATCCGTACGAGGATCCGGATATTGAAAACGGCAAGATATGGCTGGGTCCGGCAGATGATATCATCCTGCGAAAGCGCGGTGTCGAATTCGTGGACGGCTCCGCCCCGGGTTTTGCCGCGATTGTCGGCGCTGCACCGGATCCGGAAACCGCCAAGATGATCGTGGAGGAATACCAGAAGCGCAATCTTTATATTTTCTGTGCCGCCCGGCATCGGGGGATTTCGATTATCGACCAGCTCATGGAAGCCGATGTGCAGATCGGGTGGAACACCCGCATTGTGCCCTTCGGCCCGGATATCTCCTCTGCGGTGTTTGCCCTGGGCTTTGCCAACCGGGCCGCCATGGCTTTCGGCGGCCTGCAGCCCGGCGACTACAAGAAGATCCTCAAGTACAACAAGGACCGGATTTTTGCATTTGTTAACGCCCTGGGCGACATCGGTACCGAGTGGGGCGTGGCCGCAGCCGGCTGCGTGAACTGGGGTTTTCCAACCCTGGCGGATACCGACATTCCCGAAATTCTGCCCACGGGCATCTGCACCTACGAGCACGTGGTGGCCAACGTTCCGCATGACGAAATCGTTCAGCGCTCCGTGGAAGTTCGCGGCCTGAAGGTGCAGGTCTCCGAGATTGAGATTCCCTGTTCGTTCGGACCGGCCTATGAGGGCGAGCGCGTGCGGGGCAAGGACCTGCACTCCCAGATGGGCGGCGGAAAGACCCAGTGCACCGAGCTTGCCAAGATGGCTGAAATGAAGGAAATCGAAGACGGCAAGGTCGAAGTGGTGGGCAAGGATATCACCGATATCAACGAAGGCGACACCCTCCCGCTGGGAATTTATGTTCAGATCGCCGGCCGGGAGTTCCAGACAGACTTTGAGCCGATCCTGGAACGACAGATCCACCATCTGGTCAATTACATCCAGGGCGTGATGCACATCGGCCAGCGGGATATCTCCTGGATCCGCGTGAGCAAGTCGGCCGTGGAAAAAGGCTTTACCTTAAAGGACATCGGCACGGTGCTGCATGCCAAGATGCACCAGGATTTCGGCAAGGTGCTCGATAAGGTCCAGGTTACGCTTTACACCAAGAAGGAAGACGTGGACAAGATGACCGAGCGGGCCCGGGCGGAATACAAACAGCGCGACGAGCGTGTGGAAAACATGAGGGACGAGGATGTGGAGACCTACTACTCCTGTACGCTCTGCCAGTCCTTTGCACCGAACCATGTCTGTTCAATTTCCCCGGAGCGCACCGGCCTGTGCGGCGCATATAACTGGATGGACTGCCGGGCTTCCTACGAGATCAATCCCACCGGCCCGAACCAGCCCATCAAGAAGGGCGAGACCAAGGATCCGCGCCTTGGCCGCTGGGAAGGCGTGGATGAGTTTGTCAAGCAGGCCTCCCGGGGTGCGGTGGAAGGCTACAACTTCTACTCCATCGTTCACGAACCCATGACCACCTGTGGTTGCTGCGAGTGTATTGCGGCCGTGCTGCCCACATGCAACGGCGTGATGACTGTCAACCGGGAGTATACCGGAGAGAGTCCCTGCGGGATGAAGTTCACCACGCTGGCCGGCACTGTTGGCGGCGGCGCCATGACCCCCGGGTTTGTTGGACATTCCAAGTTTAACGTTACCCAGCGCAAGTTCATCCGGGGCGACGGTCCGCCGGAAATGGATGAAGGCGGCCTGCTCCGGGTGGTCTGGCTGCCCAA
Source organism: Desulfobacterales bacterium (assembly GCA_018335195.1). Taxonomy (GTDB): domain Bacteria; phylum Desulfobacterota; class Desulfobacteria; order Desulfobacterales; family Desulfosalsimonadaceae; genus Desulfosalsimonas. The sequence continues at coordinate 12,755 of JAGXKN010000019.1, read as the reverse complement.
GATGCTCAAGGAAGAGATCAAGGACAGAATCGACGCCCGGGCACAAGAACTGGGCGAGCCCGATTTTTACGACAAGATCGCAGACGAGAGCGTTGGCACCACAGAAGAGGAAATCCTGGATTTTCTCAAGGAAAAGGATCATCCGGCCCTGAAGATGGAATCCATTGTGGGCTGATGTCAGCAGAAAAATCCGGTTCAGGGCCGGGCAGCCGGCCCTGAACCGATCGGGTTTAATTTTTGGATAGCGTACAACGAGGAGAAAAAAATGGCACTAACCGGAATTCAGATATTCAAAATGCTGCCGCAGACCAACTGTAAGGAATGCGGGTTCCCCACGTGTCTTGCGTTTGCCATGCAGCTGGCCGCCGGCAAGGCAGAGCTCGACGCCTGTCCTTATGTCTCGGATGAAGCCCGGGAACAGCTGGCAGAAGCCTCGGCCCCGCCCATCCTTCCGGTCCAGATCGGCAAGGGCGTCCGTGCGCGCACAGTCGGCGGGGAAACGGTCCTGTACCGACATGAAAAAACCTTTTTCAATCCCACGGCCCTGGCGGCAAAAGTCAAGTCAGACATGGACGACGGTGAACTGGACAAGAAGCTCAAGATTTGGAATGCATTTCAGTTCGAGCGGGTGGGCTTTACGCTGCGCCCCGAGCTCGTGGCTTTGGAAGATGTTAACGGGGACAAGGATGCGTTTGCCGCAAAGGCCAAAAAGATTGCCGAGACTTCGGAATTCAATCTCATTTTGATGTCAGGCAATCTGGATGTGATGAAGGCCGGGGTGGATGCCTGCAAGTTCAAGAACCCCCTGATTTATGCGGCCACCAAGGACAGTTTTGACGATTTTTCCGCTCTGGCTACGGAAAATGACCTGCCGCTGACCATTAAGGCGGATTCCATCGAAGGCTTGGGCGAGATGACCGACAAACTCCGGGACCAGGGTTTTAAGAAAATGGTGATCGACTCGAGTTCCCGGGATGTCAAGCAGGCCTATGAAGACCAGACGCATATCCGGCGGGCGGCCCTGAAGAACAATAATCGCTCGGTGGGATATCCCACCATTGTATTTCCATGCGAGATGGCCGCCAACCTGGAAACCGAGGCCATGGTGGCCTCCATGTTCATCGCCAAGTACGGCGCCATCTGCGTGATGTCGGATTTTTCCAGCGAAACCCTGTTTGCGCTCCTGCTGGAGCGGCTCAATATCTTCACCGACCCGCAGCGGCCCATGACCGTTGTGGAGGATATATACCCCATCGGCAATCCGGACGAGAATTCCCCGGTCCTGATCACCACCAACTTTGCCCTGACCTACTTTATTGTATCCGGTGAGATCGAGGGCAGCAAGGTTCCGGCCTGGCTGCTGGTCAAGGATACTGAAGGATTGTCCGTGTTAACGGCCTGGGCGGCCGGTAAATTCGCCGGCGATGATGTGGGCATGTTTGTCAAGAAGAGCGGCATTACGGAGAAGGTGAAGAACAAGGAATTGATCATTCCGGGCTATGCGGCCGCCATCACCGGTGAAATCGAAGAAGAGCTTCCGGATTGGACCATTACGGTGGGGCCGCGGGAAGCCCCGCACCTTCCGTCATTTCTGAAGCAAAGGCAATAATCGATGATATGACGCGGTGCCGTCGGTGTTTGCCGGTACCGCATCAACCCAAGGGAGGTTTTCCATGCTGTTAATCGGCGAGAGTTTGAATGTAATGTCCAAAAAGGTCGGCCAGGCGATGAAAGATCGCGATCCCGGCCCGATCCAGGAAGAGGCCAAGCTCCAGAAGGAAAAGGGGATGGATTATATTGACATCAACCTGGGGCCGGCCAAGAAGGAGGGCGCGGAATTGATGCCGTGGATCGTCCAGACCGTCCAGGAAGTTGTGGATCTGCCCCTGGTGCTTGATACCTCCAATATCGACGCCATTGCCGAGGGGTTAAAGGTTTACCAGAAAACCGAACAGCCGCCGCTGATCAACTCCATTATGTGCCGGCCGGAGCGCTACGAAAAGATGTTGCCGGTGGCCGCGGAATATAATGCCGATTTTATCGCCCTGCTGTGGGGACCGGAAGGTCTTCCCAGGGATGAAAACGAGCGCGCCGCCCTGTGCGTGGAACTGGTTTATGCGGCCAACGAGGCCGGCATTGAAAATGACCGGATCTGGGTCGACGGCATTGTTACGCCGGTCAATATCCAGCAGGATCAGCTGGTCAGCCTGATGAACTTTTACGCCATGCTCCAGGATATCGCCCCGGGCGCCAAGAGCACCTGCGGCCTGTCCAACATTTCCAACGGCCCGCCGGCTCATCTGCGTCCCATACTCAACCAGACCTACATGGTCATGCTGGAGCGCTACGGCATGTATTCGGTGATCTCCGATCCCCTGGACGAAAAACTCACTGCCATTGCCAAGGGCCAGCACCCCGAGATCGTGGACGTAATCCAAAAGGCCATGGACGGAGAAACCGATGCCAGCGAGCACCCCAAGGAACTGGCAGACTATGTCAAGACCGTGGATGTAATCCTGGGCCGAAAGCTCTACTCTGATTCCTGGCTGGAGCTGTAGTTTTCAGAAAATCCCCCTCCGCGATTATGCATCGCTAAAAGCCCCATCTCCGTGAATGCGGAGAGGGGCTTTTGTTTTTTCAAAAGGATACAGACATTGATAATTGTATATCCGTAGTGGCGAACCTGTGTGCTTGCCCCTGCCTCGTGGTTTGAAATTCAGTTGACCATATGAAGGAGTTTGATATTCTGTATGAAGGCTATCCGGTCTCGGGCATTATTATCCTGGGCGTGGGGTGCTGTTGGTTACCCATATCTTTGCTTTCGGAATGTCCGGGCTGCCGTGGAAGGACGAAGCCGGCCCCCCGGCAGGCAAAAGATGAGTCAACCTGTTGATGTGTACCGGACTTCAATGAAACAGTAAATTACGCTGAAAAAAATAAGCCACGAAGGTTTCCTGCTTCGGCAGGAGACGGGACCTTTGTCTGAATACAGAAAGGATATGCAATGAAAATATTGGTTTGTGGAAAAGGCGGATGCGGCAAAAGCACCCTTTCGGTGATGCTGGCACGGGCTTTTGACACCATGGGCCGGCGGGTTCTGCTGGTGGATGCGGATGAATCCAATTTCGGCATTCCGCACTTAATCGGGGTGGATCCGCCAATGGACCTGATGGAAAGCTTTGGCGGCAAAAAGGGTTTCAAGCAGAAGCTCAACGCGAATTTTCCGTCAGACAACGAGGGGATTTTTGATAAAGAGCAGAATACCGAAGATATTGCACCCGAGTGCGTCTCGCAGATCGGCGGCATCCGGGTGGTTTCCATCGGCAAGATTCATCATTTCGGGGAAGGATGTGCCTGTCCGATGGGCATGCTGGCCAACCGGTTTCTTTCCAGTCTGGTGCTTGGCCACAACGAAATCGTGATCGTGGACACCGAGGCCGGAGTGGAGCATTTCGGCCGGGGGGTGATCGCCCAGGGAGACGTGGTGATCGGGGTGGTGGACCCAACTGCCGAATCGCTGAAGCTGGCTGAAAAAATGCGGGAGATGGCCGATAATGCAGGCAAGCCGGTTTATTATGTCATCAACAAAAACGAGGCTGAAGTCGAAGCGCTGATCCTGGAGCACCTGGATGCCGAACACGTTGTGGCCAAAATTCCCAAGGACAATGCGCTGTTTTTGTCCAGCCTCCGGGGCCGTCCCATTGAACAGGTCAATGAAACAGCCGCGGCCCTGGCCGCGTGGCTGGTGGAATCAGCTGAAAAGGCGAAAACGATCCATAACGACTGAAGTTGTCGTGCGTGCCTGTTTTCCTGGTTTTCGCGACGAGACCACGGGAAAGTACGCGCATATGCTTCTGGCTTGCCGCGCCCGGTGCATCTGCGCAAACCACTCCGCCATACCGCCGGCCATTTCCGGTAGCGCCTGCACGGCCGATTTTCATAAGGTCAATGATCCTTGTTGCTTTTTTACGGGACGATCAACTTTGGTTCTGGGAATCGTGTTGATCTCGGGACATATATTTTGTATACGAGAAAGGATAAGCAGGAATTGACTGAATCATGAATGGAATTTAAGTTTATATGAAAAATAAAACCCCGGTTATTTTATTGTGCCTGTGCCTGGTGGTTGCCGCCTGCGCGCCCAAAGAGGGGCTTCGCAGGCCCGCCAAACCCGCCGGATACGCTCTTTTTGAAAAGGCTGAGCAGAAATTTTCCCGGTCCAGATACGCAGAAGCCCGGAGCCTGTACAGGCAATACGTGAAAAAGCATCCGGACACGGAACTCGTGCCGGAGGCGAAGCTGAAACTCGGCAGGATCCATGCCGAGCAAAAGAGATTTGACCCGGCCCGGGAAATGTATGTGGAGGTGATTGCGCGGTATCCGGATACGCCGCAGGCAGAGGCGGCCCGAATCAAAATCCTGGAATCCTATATCAGCCAGGGTCATTTTCAGGAAGCCCTTGATTATCGCCGGCGCATGGCAGAAGCACAACTGGATTCCGAAACCCGGCTTCAGGCGGATCTGCTGGCCGGGGATGCGTACATGGCGCTTGAACAGTTCCGGCAGGCTTACAGGATTTTTTCTGCAGCCTACCAGGCGGCTGATCCGGATGCGCGCAAGAAAGTCGCAGACCGGCTCCTTGCTGCGATTTCCAGGCTTTCGCCCGAATATATTCGATCGGAGCGCCAGCGCCTGGAAGGCAAACCCCCGAGCGGGTATTTAATGTACCAGCTCGGGCTGAATTTCATGTCCGAGCGCCGCGTCGGGGATGCCTTGTCCGTGTTCAAGAAATTTCTGGAGCGCCATCCCGGCCATCCGGAGATTGAACAGGTCAGAAAACGCATTGCATCCCTGACCGAAGAGGCCTTTTTTGAAGGGCACGCTTTGGGCTGTGTGCTCCCACTGACCGGAAAATATCGAAAATTCGGGCGTCAGGCGCTGCGGGGCATAGAATTGGCCCTGGCCCGGGCATACAAGGACATGGATGCGGAGCCCCCTTTCCGGATACTGGTGCGTGACAGCCAGTCGGATCCGGAAACCGCCCGCCGGGCAGTTGAGGAACTTGCGGAAAAGCGGGTGGCAGCCATTATCGGGCCCATTGCCGCGGCCCGGGAAGCATCAGACACCGCGCAAAAGCTGGGTGTTCCGATTTTCCCGTTCACCCAGAATTCAGATATCGCCGAGAACAGGGATTTCGTGTTCATCAATTTTTTGACTCCGAGAATGCAGGCTTCGGCCCTGGTGGATTATACCACGAGAAACCTTGCATGCCGGCGCTTTGCCGTACTTTATCCCGACGAGTCCTATGGCAGGGCCTTCCTGCACCGGTTCTGGGACCAGCTCATAGAAAAAAATGGCCGACTGGTGGCCGCTGAATCCTATAACCCGGCGCATACCGATTTTGCCGAACCGATTAAAAGGCTGGTGGGGCTCCATTACGATCTGCCCGAAGACCTGGCCCCCGAAACCATGACCCCCCGGGAGCTGGAAAATTTTGCCGGGAAACTGGAAATTTTCAGGGGCTTGCTGTCAGTGGATCCTTCCGGCGGTCTCGATGAGAAGGGCGTTTTCCTGGACTCGGAGGACGAGCCTTACGATTTCGGCCTCGGCCACAGCCCGGAGGCGGACGCGGAAGACGAAGAGCCGGAACCCATTGTGGATTTTGATGCGATTTTTATTCCGGATGCGCCTGAGAAGGCCGGGCTGGTTATCCCCCAGCTTCGTTATTATGATATCAACGAGGTCTATCTGCTGGGCACCAATCTCTGGCATTCGGAAAAGCTCATTGATATTGCCGGGTATCAGATCCGGGATGCAGTGATCCCGGAGGGCTTTTTCTCGCAAAGCCGCCGGGGGCCGGTATCTGAATTTGTCAGCGATTTTACGGACGTATATGAATATACCCCGGATTTCATGGAGGCGGTCAGTTATGACACGGCCATGATCCTGTGCGGGCAGATCTCGCGCAAGGATGTTACCACCCGGCCGGCCCTGCAGCAGGCCCTGGCGGAAATGCCCCCGTTTGAGGGCGTTACCGGTAGGACCGAGTTTTTGGATACCGGCGAAGCAGACAAGTCCATCTACCTGTTAAATGTGAAGCGCGGGCGGTTTTTTGAAATCGCCCGGTAAGGCGAACACATCTATTTTCCCGGGTTGACCATGCTCCCCTGTCCCGTAGCCTCCAGCACGGTCTGCCAGAGCTTGCCGCCCGGGCTGACCTGCTTTCTCTGCCCTGCGGTCAGGGGCACGGGCACGTGAACGAAGTGGTCGTTCCAGTGGCCGATAATCATGTTGGTTTTGCCCGCCATGCCGGCATGCACGGCATCGCGTCCCAGAAAGGTGCAAAACACGTGATCGTTTGAATTGGCGGGCAAACTGCGGATCATGTAGCTCGGATCAATGTACTTGAGGGAAATTTCCATGTGCCGGGCATCAAAATAGCTCTGAATCCGCCGCTTGAGAAACAGGCCGATGTCATGGAGCTTGATGTTGCCCGAAGGGTCGTATTCCTTTTTATCTGTTTCAAAGAATTTCTGCCCGGCGCCTTCGGCAATGAGAATCACGGCATGCTTTCTGTTTGCCAGGCGCTCTTCGAGTTTGGCCAGCAAACCGTTTTCGCCTTCCAGGTCAAAATCGATTTCCGGGATCAGCACGAAATTGACGTCCTGCTGGGCCAGTGTGGCCGTGGCGGCGATAAATCCGGAGTAACGCCCCATGAGCTTGATCAGCCCGATGCCGTTGGGAAAGCCTTCGGCCTCCTTGTGGGCGCCCTTGATGGCTTCAGTGGAGATGTCCACCGCGGTGTCAAAGCCAAAGGACTTGGACACCATGTGGATATCGTTGTCAATGGTCTTGGGGATGCCGATGACGCTGATTTTCAAATCTCTTTCCCGGATGGCGGCATCGATTCTGGAGGCTGCCATCAGCGTGCCGTCGCCCCCTACCATAAAAAGGATACTGATGTTCATCCGTTCCAGGCAGTCCACAATCGCGTCGATGTCCTGGGGACCGCGGGAAGAGCCGAGAATGGAGCCGCCCATTTCATGGATGTGCACCACGTTTCCGGGGCTGAGGTCCATCACGTCGTGCCGGTATTCCGGGATAAAGCCCTGCAGCCCGTAGCGGAACCCGTAAATGTGCCGGACGCCGTAGCTGTGGTACAGCTCGAGGACCACCGAGCGGATGATGTTGTTTAAGCCCGGGCACAGCCCGCCGCAGGTCACCAGGCCGCACTTGAGCTTGCTTGGATCAAAGTAGATCTTTTTTCTGGGGCCGGCCAGCTCGAATCTCGGCGGGCTTTTTTCCGCCTGGAAGGCCTCTGTGATCTTTGCAGGGTCCAGCTCCACTAAGACCTGGTCGGCGTCGTCTTTGAAAATGTCCCGGCTTGAGCCGTTTAGCTCACGGATGATCGGGGAGTCGATCTTAGCCTCGCCAAGGGAATCGATTCGGGTATCCATATCCATATCCATGTCCATGTTGGCTGTGGTTTCTATATTCATATGAGGTACCTCTATATATGTTAACTGGATGAAGGGAGCTACGTAAATCCCTTTTATTTATCCCGGTTATCCCGCGTTAAATTTCAGCGACCCTTTGCCCAGAATATCATGCAGGTGAAGGGCGCCCACCATCTTCCCGGTTTCTTCGATTGCCGGCAAGACGGTAATCTGGTGGGATTCCATCAGGTTTAATGCCTCATAAAGAGGCATTTCGGGATCCACATACTTGGGATTTCTTGTCATCAGGGAATCCACAGTATGTTCATGCACAGGGGTTTTTTTGACCACCATGCGCCGGACATCCCCGTCTGTGATAATTCCCGTGAGGATGTCTTCGGCGGTTGTGACGAAAATTACCCCGAGCTGCTGCTGATTCATCTCTGCAAGGGCGGTGTCCATATCGCTGCCCTCAGGTATTCTCGGAATCGCCTTCCCGGTGAGCATGATGTCTGCAACCCGCCATTTAAGGCGGTGCCCAAGGTTGCCGCCGGGGTGAAATTTCTGGAAATCGCTGGATTTAAACTTGTGTTTGTCTATCAGTACCACGGCCAGCGCATCGCCCATAGCCATCTGTGCAGATGTGCTCGCGGTCGGAGCCAGCCCCATGGGGCAGGCTTCCTTTTCAACACCTACGTTGATTACGATGTCGCTCTGGGCGGCAAGCGACGAGCGAGGGTTTCCGGTAAACGCGACGACAGGGCAGCCAACGCTGCGGATGCTGGGAATCAGGATATTGAGTTCATCGGTTTCCCCGGAGTTGGAAAGCGCAATAAACACGTCGTCTGCAGACACAATGCCCAGATCGCCGTGCATGGCTTCCACCGGATGGAGAAACAGGGAGCGGGTGCCCGTGCTGTTTAAGGTGGCCACGATTTTCCGGGCAATGATGCCGGACTTTCCGATACCGGCCACGATCACCCGCCCGCGGGACTTGTAGATCAGATCCGCTAGCCGGTTAAAACTGTCATCAAGCTTTTCTGCAAGCTGTCGTATTCCCTCGGCCTCAATGCGAAGGACCTCTGTTGCACGTTCGATGGACATGAGCGCCTCGTATTTATAGCACAAAATATAAGGTACAATCGCGTTTTGCGCAAGCAGCAGCAGCAAACCGCCGGCGCAGTGTTTTTCTGCCGGACATTGGCAGTTTTTTGGAAAAAAATCAAGCATCGGCATTGACTGCACAAAAAAATATAAATATTATATTCAAAATTAATTGACAAGAGATAATGCAGTGAAGTATATAAATTTGTTTTAGAAAAAAATAAGTCCGCTGCGGGATGCGGCGGTGCAAATCTTTGTGCGATAAGCGATTCCGGCTGCCGAAAGGCGCCGGTATTTTTTTAAATAGAAGGGAGGAGCGGAAAATGATCTGTCAAACCACGCGGAAAGGCCAGGAATGTGCTTTCATGACAAAAGACGGTTGTGTTTACAACGGCGGTTCCTGCTACCAGATTGTGGAATCCTGCAACGGCTGCAGCCGGGTCGTGTCTTATGAGACCGGATGGTTTTGCGGCAAGTGTCCGGAGCCTGAGAAAAAGTGGAAAACCGGCAAGTGTAACCTGGCCACGCATGTAACCGATGGGACGGCCAAGACAAAGAATGCCAAGGTCAACCCGATCAAGGCCTCCAAGCGGCGCGGGGGCCGGTAGCCACAGAGCCTTTATGTTTTGAGTCGGCGTTTTATCTGCGGCGCATCCTGTATAAGGGTTGCGCCGCAGTTTTTTTTGAATGGGCGTGTCGCTGCCTGTACTGTGGTTTATCCGGGATCGTGCCCGGAAAGCGCCTCCCGGACGAATCCCGGCAGACCGTATTTGTCTGCCGCCCGTTTCCATCGCTGCGCATAGCGTCGAAAAAGCCGTCGCTGACTGCGCACCCGGCCGCGGGCCCGGTCAAAATCGATAAAAAAAGCACGGCCACGGGCATCCAGCAGGACGTTTCCGGGATGCAGATCCACGTGATGGATGCCGCGGCAGGCCAGGATCCGGATCTGTTCGGCAACCGAGGGCAGCACGCTTTGGGCCGTGGCCGGGTCTGTGAAGCTGAGTTCAGAAAGCGGTACCGCACCCGGGATCTGCTTTGTGATCAGCCAGGCACGGTATAAAAGTCGCCCCTGTACCGCATAGGCCACGGGTTCGGGCGCGTTGATACCGATCTGCCTTACGCGCTGCAGCATCTCGAATTCGGCCCGGCTGCGCGCCCTGCCGAGGCCCAGATAGGTCCGTTTGTTTATGTGCCGCAGCAGCCCGCCCCGGAAATAAGTCTTGATCATCACCGGACCGATGCGCTCCAGCTGGCAGGTCTGCACCTGCACGCGGCCCGTGAGCCTGCCTTCCGCTTTTTTCGCAGGCGCATGAAAGCTCCGGATCAGTTCCGCCATTTGGGAGGAAAGCAGTCCTTCCGGGGATCCGAACCTAAAGGAGCGGTGTTTTTGAACGACTGTCATGGGGCGGCCTGTTTCGGGTGGCAACCCTTTTCCGGGTACCTGCTGAGACCGTATTCAATCTTTTCGATCACTTCCTGCGGCTGTATCGTTTCCATCCTGCCGGGTTTTGTTTTCCGGGTGACAGGTGCGTTTTCTTCTCCGGGATCATTGTAATGGTCGATTAAAAGGTCCCGAAACCTGTAAGGACCGCAGCGTTTCGGATTGGAAAACCCGTAGATTCCAACCGTGGGCGTATTTAGCGCTACTGCAATGTGCAGCGGCCCGGTGTCCGGGGAGACTGCCATGCGGCAGCCTTCAATCTGGAGCATGGTATGCCGGATCGGTTTTTCCAGTGCCGCCGCCGGCCGGCATCTGCACAGGGAACTGATTTCATCTGCGATCCGTTTTTCCCGCGCGCTGGGCCCGCCGATCATCAGGGGCTGAAATCCGAGTTCAAAGTACACGTGGTCCATTGCTCGGGCATAATATTGCGGGTGCCAGTCCTTTTCCCTGTGCGCGGATGCGATCACAAAGCCTATGGCCGGCCTGTTAAATGATGAAAAAAAGCTTTTTTGCCATTGCCGTTCTTCTTCGGTAAACCGAAAATCCCAGGTTTTCGGGGAATCCTTGATGTCGAGAAAGTCCAGGAATTCAAAAAACTGGTCCTGCACGTGCCCCATGGGCCGCGGGGGAATTTTCCGGTTGGTGACAAGCCAGTGAAGCTCCCTGGAGCGGCTCCGGTCGAATCCCAGCTTTATGCGTGCCCGTGTGAACAGCGTGATCAGGCTGGTCTTTGCGCTGGCCTGGGGGATGACTGCCAGGTCAAAGCGCTCTTTGCGCAGGCGGCCGATCAGATCCATCCAGCCGCGTGTATCCGCCTTTCGGTCAAAGAAGATAAACCGGTCAATCGCCGGCTGATGCTTGACCATTTCATACGGGATGTTCTGCAGCACCCAGGTCAGATGCGCATCCGGGTACCCACTTTTCAGTCCGTTTGCCAGGGCCAGGGCGTGCACGGTGTCTCCAATGGCCGATGTCCGGATCAGGCAGATTCTTTCAGCGTCAAATTTCGGCATGTTTTCGGCTTCCCTGACAGGTCCCTTTTCGCCCGCCGGCTGCAAGCCGGCTGTTTTTAAGGATATTCTGCTTGAAATAAACTCAATAAAACTATATGGTTCGGGAAAAAAAATCAATGGATTTGTATGATTTGCATCCAGTTGCAGAGGAAAGGAAAAGGGGATGAAAGTCGATGTTTCCATCGGCGAACTGGTGGACAAGGTAACCATACTGCACATTAAGTCAGAAAGAATTGCCGATTCGGAAAAACTGAAAAATATCCGGAAGGAATTCGAAATCCTGAATTCCACGATGAATGCTGCGACAATTGAAAGCAACAGCCCGGAATACCGAAGGCTCTACGAGATCAATTCGAGATTGTGGGACATCGAGGACGCCATCCGGGAAAAGGAGGCGGCCAAGGCTTTTGACCGGGACTTCATCGAGCTTGCCAGAAGCGTGTATTTCAACAATGATGAGCGGGCCGCGGTCAAGCGGGAAATCAACCTCAAGTACGGCTCGGACCTGGTTGAGGAAAAAAGCTATCAGTCCTACAGTTAGGAAACATATATGAGCGATACGCTTTCCGACTCCCCGATTTCCTGCCGGCTTTCCGTGATCGTGATCACCCGCGACGAGGCCGACCGGATTGAAAGATGCCTGGATTCGGTGGTCCCCATTGCCGATGAGATCATCGTGCTTGACAGCGGCAGCACGGATCAAACCGTGGAGATTGCCAGGCGCTACACAGATCGGGTCTATGAAATGGACTGGCCCGGATACGGTCCCCAGAAACAGCGGGCCCTGGATCAGGCCCGGTGCGAGTGGGTGCTGTCCATAGACGCAGATGAGGCCCTGACCCCCGAGCTTCGTGAAGAAATCCGCGTCACCCTTTGCAGCGGCACGGATGCCGCCGGCTTCAGATTGCCGTGGGCCGTGCATATTTTCGGCAAAACCTTGAAGCACGGCAGAAGCGCCCGGGCGCCGCTGCGGTTGTTCCGGCGTCAGGGTGCGGCGTTTTCGGATGATCTGGTTCACGAAAAGGTGTTGCCGCCGCCGGGAAAGGTCCGGAAATTAAAGGGACGGTTGCTGCATTACACGCACCGGGACTTTGGCCATGCCCTATACAAAAATGCCGATTACGCATGGCTGGGTGCCAATCGGCGGTACCGGGCCGGCAAAAAAGGCGGCGGTCTGATCGGGGCCGCGATCCGGGGTTTTTTGGTGTTTTTTCAGGTATATATTCTGCGAGGCGGATTTCTCGACGGTTCGGCGGGATTCCTCATGGCCGTTATGTATAGCCAGGTGGCATTCAACAAATACGCGGGACTGTGGGCCCTGTACCGGGAGGATCGAATGAGTGGGAAAAAGGGCGCGGATCCGGCGTCGGTGCAAAAATCCCGGGAAGTCAGGGATAAGGGGTGAATGGTGCGCAGCCACCTGATATATTATACGCTTCTCAGTTATACAGCCTGAGCATCCTTCGTCCCCTGCAGAACGCCATTATTGCGCGGGGGGAGCGGGAGGCCTGGTTTTTTGACCCCGGCATTGATGCAGCCCCGTGGCTCGCCTCCGATGAAAGACTGCTGCTCACCGTGTCAGAAGTCAAAGCCTACAACCCGGATGCGGTTTTTGTGCCGGGAAACGTGGTGCCCGATTTTTTCCCGGGTCTCAAAGCGCAGGTGTTTCAAGGTTTGGCAAAGGATTTTGTGGGCAAAAAATGGCACTACCGGATTCGGGGATTCTTTGATCTCTACTGTACCCGGGCGGCTTTCTCC
>JAGXKN010000094.1 GCA_018335195.1 Desulfobacterales bacterium | reverse complement strand
CAAAGAGCCTGGCCACATCCCGGGCCGCAATGGCCTTGGGCAGGGACTGCGGCAGCCGGATTTTTATCTTTCGGGCATAAGCATCCGGATCAATGATGCCATCGGGCTCCAGGAACTTAAAAAACGCATACAGATACCGGACTTTGTTGCTTACTGTCTGGGGTTTTAGGCCGCGGTCCTGTTCCTGTTCGACAAATGCGCCCAGCTCATTGCGGGTGATCTGCGCAAGATGTCTTCGGCCGGTCTGGTGGATAAAGAAAAGAAAATCAAAAATAACAACACAGGCATTTTGGATACTGGACCACTTGCAGTGGCGGCGGTATAAATGCTCCAAATAGCGGATAACGTAGGGCTGCCCGGGAAGGTCTTTGCTTTTTAATACCTCAATAGACTGCTCCAGCTTTTGCCTGGTTCTGGCCTGTTTTTCTTTCCAGGTGACCGGACTTTCAAGCACTGCTGTCTGATCAGCGATGGCGGACGGGGTTTCTGTAATGTTCCACCAGGCATTCTGTTGCCTCGGGCAGGGTTGATCGACAGCTTGGTGAGGGGTGCTCGGGGACGGATAAGAGTTCATATCTACCTCCTTTTTCTGGTTTATAGAAAAAACAGGCTTATATGACTCTTTTAACGCGGAATGGTCTCAAGTCAATTTATTACGTATAGATAGCCGGATTCTGCAATTTGACCTGGGGGTTGAGAAACTGAAAAATCCGGAGCAATAAGATTCCGGGAATTACAAAATCAAAAGTGCGAGAAATTCTGGACTCACCCACACGCAGTGAAGTAAAGTCTACTTGTACTGATGAAGTACCGTAAGGAGAAACTGCTTTTCTGCTTGTATGAAACCGTTGAAGAATGAAAGGGTATTGCCGGGTATCCGTTGCTTCGAATGAATTCATTATAACAACGCAGAAGGAGGTGGTGCAGTCAATGGAAAAACAGACATATACCATTTACAAGTATCGATGGATTGTTCTTTTCTTCTTCTCCATGATTCAGTTGGTGATGCAGATGTTATGGATCACCTTTGCCCCGATTACGAGCGAGGCGGCCGAGTTTTATCAGGTTTCAGCCATGCAGATCGGTCTTCTCTCCATGTTGTTCATGATTGTGTACCTCTTTGTTTCCATCCCCGCATCCTGGGCGATCGATACATACGGTATCCGCAGAGGGGTTGGATTCGGTGTCATCCTTACCGGAATATTTGCGCTGACGCGGGGATTTGCGTCGGACAGTTTCACATGGGTGCTCATTTCCATGATCGGTATTGCGATTGCGCAGCCGTTTATTCTCAATTCGATCACGGCCATGGCGGCTCGCTGGTTCCCCCTTGAGGAGCGTGCCACTGCAGCCGGGATTGCGACACTTGCGCAGTTTATCGGCATCATGGCAGGCCTTGCGGTAACACCGCTTTTGACAATCGAGTACGGTATTCCAGGAATGCTGAAGGTCTATGGTGTCATCGCACTGTTTTTCGTTGTCACGTATCTGGTTTTTGTCAGGGAAAAACCACCCACGCCTCCGGCAGAAGTGGATACGGAAAGAGTCCTCGTATTTGAAGGCCTCAAACACATCTTCAAGCAGCCGAACATGATCATTCTGCTGATCATCTTTTTCTTCGGGCTTGGTATATTCAACGCGGTCACAACCTGGATCGAGCAGATGATTGCGCCACGCGGCTTTTCTATCGTCCAGGCGGGGAATCTGGGAGCGCTGATCATGGTGGGCGGTATCATCGGCTGTCTGGTAATTCCTCCTATTTCGGACAAGAAGCGCAAACGGAAGTTTTTTGTTATCCTCAGCACCATCCTCACGTTTCCGACCCTCGTGGGGCTGACCTTTGCCACGACCTATCCGCTGCTCCTGGTTTCGGGGTTTGTCTTCGGGTTCTTCTTTCTCAGTGTCGGCCCGATCATTTTTCAATACAGCGCCGAAATCTGCTATCCCGCTCCGGAAGCCACATCGCAGGGATTGCTGATGCTGGCTGGCCAGATTTCCGGTATCATCTTTATTTTCGGAATGGACATGTTCCGGTCTGAAGACGGCGCCATGACGCCGTTTTTGATCGCCATGATCGTCATGACCATTGTCAACATTCTCTTCGCCACCCGCCTGAGCGAATCAAAGATGATAGAGGAAGGCGCGGTGAGCTAAATTTTTGGAAACCCTGGAGTCTTTATATGAAAATCTTACGTGTCAATATGAGCCGGCTGGAGATCACAGCGGAAGAGATCTCCCCCGGTCTGGAACTGATCGGGGGCAGGGGTATGACCGCCCGCATACTCAACGCAGAAGTACCGCCCGCAATCGATCCGCTTTCAAGGCAAGCCAAAATGGTCATTGCCACCGGTCCGCTGGCCGGTACAAACGCATCGTCTCTCGGGCGGCTCTCCATCGGCGCCAAGAGTCCATTGACCCACGGCATCAAGGAAGCCAATGTCGGCGGGCCTGCAGGCCAGAAGATCGATCGGCTGGGAATCAGGGCTATCATTATAGAAGGAGCCCCTGAAGATGATGCCGTTTACTACCTGCAGCTCAGCCACGGTAACTGGCGCCTGGAAAACGCGGATGAGCTGAAAGGGATGAAAACCTATGAGACGACGGCGTTGCTCCAGGAAAGTATCGACCGCAAGGCAACGATCATGAGTGTCGGGCTCGGCGGCGACCGAGGATGGAAGGCGGCAGCGATTGCCGCAACGGACAAGGGCGGCCACGCTTCCAGGTTTGCGGCCCGGGGCGGACTGGGATCCGTGATGGCAGCCAAGGGGCTGAAGGCTATCGTCATTGACGACCAGGGGGCACCTGCCATTGAATTGAAAAACAAAGAAATTTTCCGCAAAGCCCAGAAGCAGTTTGTCGAACTGGCAAAAACCGATCCCATGCTGCAGGCTATGAGCACGATGGGAACGCCCAATATTGTTGAATCGGTTCGCGCCCTTGGTGCCATGCCCGTTCTGAACTACGGAAGCGATCCGCTGGAAGGCGTGGAAAAGATGAGCGGTGAAGCCCTGATGAAGTTGGGCCAGGAAAGGGGAGGCGCCATGGCCCCCTGCATGCCGGGCTGTGTCATCGGTTGTTCAATTGTTTTTAAGGACGCGCAGGGCAACCATGTCACCTCCAGCTACGAGTATGAAACGATTGCGATGATGGGTACCAACCTGGGCATCACGGATCCGGATGTTGTGGCGGATTTTAACCGGATCAT
>JAGXKN010000018.1 GCA_018335195.1 Desulfobacterales bacterium | reverse complement strand
ATGCCGGGCGGCCTGCTGAGGCCTTTTAACGCCAAAGCCGAGAAAATCTTCTACGAGGGCGACTATGAAATATACCGCAACGCCTGCCCGCGCAACTGCTATGATACCTGCTCCATTAAAAGCTATGTAAAAGACGGCGTGCTGCAGTTCATCGAAGGCGCCAAGGAGTCGACCTTCACCGACGGAGGGCTCTGTGTCAAGGGCTATGCCTACACGCGCCGCCCATACAGCCCGGACAGGATCAAGTATCCCATGATCCAGGACGGCCGGGGCTCGGGCAACTGGCGGCGCATTTCCTGGGATGAGGCCATGGATATTATCGCCAAAAAGTTCGTGGAGATCAATGAAAAGGACGATTCCATGCTCGGCCTGGGTCTGACCAAGTATTCCGGCAACTTCGGGATCACCAACTACGCCGTTGAGGGCATGATGACCTCGCTTGGCTAAACCACGCGCCTTGTGGGGACACCGTGCTGGCCTGCGGGCATTGACGCCCAGAATTACGACCTGGGAGACATGTGGTGCAATGACCCCGAGGACATGGTCAACTCCCGCTATATCATCCTGTGGGGTGCCAATCCGGCCTGGAACTCCGTGCACAGCATGAAATACATCTACGCTGCACAGGACCGGGGCGCCAAGGTCGTGTGCAGCGACCCGGTGTTTACCCAGACCGCGGCCAAGTCGGATGTTTACTGGCAGGTGGATACCTCCATGGACGGCGCCCTGGCCCTGGGCATGGCCAGGCACATCCTGGACGAGGGGCTTTTTGACAAAGCCTGGGTGGAGGAAAATTCCGTGGGGTTTAAGTAGTTTGCCGATTACCTGCGAAATGAGATCACGGTGCAGTGGGCCGCGGAAAACTCCGGCATTCCGCAGCAGCAGATCGTTGCGGTTGCAGAGGAATTTGCCACGGCAAAGCCGGCCACCATATGGATCGGCTACGGCCTGCAGCGCCATGTCAACGGTGGGGCCACGGTTCGTTCCATTGACGCGCTGGCTGCCATGACCGGAAACGTCGGTAAGACCGGGGCGGCGCCCGTTACGGCCATCTTCGCACCTGGGGGTTTAACTACCACGCTCTGCTCCAGAAGCGCCCCGAGGGCGCCAAGGGGTTTATAGGCGGCAAGGGCCCCAAGGGCGACTTTGATTTTTCCGGCGATGAAGAGGCCGAATACACGGATCGTACGTTGAACATCAACAAAACCGCGGAGATGTTGCTTACAGCCGATGCTCCGCCGATCCGGGTGCTCTGGATTTCATGCAAGAACGTGCTGTCCCAGGACTTTGACCGGCCCAAGATGCTCGAGGCGTTCAAGAAGCCCGAAATCATCGTCAGCGTGGAGCAGTTCTTCACCCAGACCGTCGAGCTTTCGGATATCGTGCTGCCGGTGACCACTTTGTTCGAGGAATACACCATCAACGCGAGCTACTGGCATTACTGGCTGTCTGTCAACGAGCAGGCCATAAAGCCCATGTACGAGGCCAAGTCCAATATCGAGATCGCGGCCGCGCTCTCCGCGCGCATGAACAAACTCAAGCCCGGCTCCTGCACTTTCCCCACGGAAGTCGACCCCCGGCAGTGGATGATCAGGGAGTTTAACCAGGACATTTACGATCTGTTCGGCATCGATTCCTGGGAGGACCTGAAAAACGGTCCGGCCAAGGCCAAAATGCATCCGGCATCCTGGCATGACCTGGAATTCGGCACGCCTTCGAAAAAATACGAATTCAGGCCCGATCTCTGCGCGGAACACGGCCACCAGGCCCTGCCCGAATTCAAGGAAGCCCGCAAGCCCTATGACAAGCTGAGGCTGCTTACCCCGCACACCAAGTTCGGCATACACTCCCAGTTCATCAACATCGACTGGATGGCGGAGTTTAACAAAAAACCCTACTGCTACCTGCATCCCGGGGCAGCCAGGGAAAGGGGAATCAGCGACGGCGATCAGGTCCGGGTTTTCAACAAGGTCGGAGAGGTGGAACTCGAGGTCAAGCTCACGGAAAACGTACCCGCAGACGTGGTCATGATGTACGAGGCCTGGTTTAAAAACAATTCCTACAACTGCCAGAGCGTGGTGGACGACACCTCATCGGATATGGGCAAGTACAAGACCGGCGCACCCGGTGTGGCCATACATGACCAGTTCGCAGATGTGGCAAAGGTATAAGGAGGGCGAGACCATGAAAAAAACAGCTTGCATTCTACATTGACGCCAAACGCTGCATCGGCTGCTTTACCTGCGCCATGGCCTGCAAGAACCAGTACCACCAGGAAAACGGCGTGATCTGGCGCGATGTTTACGAACTAAAGGAAGAGATTTACCCCCATCGGGAGCGGGCGTTTTATTCCCTGGCCTGCAATCACTGCGAAAATCCGACGTGCCTTAACGTCTGCCCGGTTGTGGCCTATTACAAGCGAGATGCCGACGGCGTGGTTGTTCACGAGCAGGATAAATGCATCGGCTGCGGCAACTGCATCCGCTCCTGCCCCTATGGGGCGCCGCGATATAACCCGGTGCTCAAGAGGGCCGAAAAATGCAGCTTTTGCTGGCAGCGGCTTGATGACGGGCGCAAGCCGGCCTGCGTTCTGGGCTGTCCCACAGATGCGCTGCAAATCGTGGACCTGGCAGAATTCGACGAGGCAAACGCGGTGCAGTACCCGGCCGGATTTCCGCGCTATCCGGCCCTGAATCCGTCCGTGAGTTTCCGCCTGCCGGCCATGCCCAAAATGATAAGGAGGAAGTTATGAGCGAGATGGAGCTGCCCCTGGTCATATTTACGGTTTTGAGCCAGACCGCAGTGGGCCTTGTGGCAATCAGCGCCATACGCCAGCATGCGGCAGAAGGCCCGGCCGGCAGTGTCAGACCGGAGTGGATGACAGCCGCGCTTTTGCTCATCGCGGGGCTCGTGGCATCATTGTTTCACCTGGGCCATCCCCTGGGCGCGTCCCTGGCGATCAAGCACCTGGGCAGCGCCTGGCTTTCCCGGGAGGCCCTGGGAACCGGGGTGTTCACGGCCCTGGTGATCGCCGGGTTGCTAAGCGCCAGGGGCAGGGTCAACGCCGGGCTGTCATTTGCAGCCGCAGTCGTCGGGTTGATCGCCCTGTTTTTTACGGGCATGACCTATTCGCCGCCGGGCTTTCCCGCGCTAAACAATGTCATGCCGTTTGTGTTTTTCCTGCTCACCGCAGCCATTCTGGGTGCGGGCTTTGCCTCGTATTTTACCCCGGCAGAAAAAATGCCCCTGATAACCCGGATTCTGACCGTAAGCCTCATTGTCGGGCTCGTGGTCTACCTGGTGGTACCCTGCCTCTGGCTTTCGGGCGGCACGGTGATGCGCCAGACCGGCCTGAACTACATTTCCTCGCCGCTGTACTGGGCCAGGATCATCGCCGGCCTGATTGTGCCGCTTTTGGCGGTGTGGCGGATGAAAACCGTTCCGGCCTGGGCCCCGGTTCTTGTCCTGGCAGGCGAAATCATGGGGCGCATTGCCTTTTTTTCGCTTGCCGTGCACGCCTCGGCAAACATGGGCGGGATCTACTAAAATCCTGGCATATTACAACAATCGGGCGGTCCGGGCAAAAAAGACCGGCCGCCTGGCCCCATCAAAGAAATGGAGCATGGTTGCGATGAAGCGCGGGGCGGTGAAAATTTTATTATTATTGATTTGCATGCTTCCGGGGGTAGTGCAGGCGGAGGAACTGCTGCGCGGCACCATTGATTTTTCCGGTTACACGGCTGAACTCGAAGAGCTCACAAAAACCGGAAAACCGGGCGAGCCTGTTTATTTCACTGTCATTGTTAAGCCGTCCGATATTCCCTCCGGTTTTTATATCAGCACCCTGATCAATGTACTCGAGGCGCCGGAAACACCGGAAATCATACCGGGATATCCCAGGGTCAAGATCGTATGCCCCGGATCCGGTGACTATAAATTCATGATCCGCGTCAGTCTTGTGGGCAAGCCCAGTTGCGGCGGCGTCGAGTCAGGCACCATCGGGGAGATGCCGGCTGCGTTATATATCCGATAATCACATATGCCTGGCGCGCACCCTTTCCAGACAACGAATGGCGATGTTCCTCATGTTTGCGGCCCGGCGGCTGATTGATCAGTCTGCTACTGTGGCCGGAAAGTTGCCTCCAGTTCTTCAAAGCGGCGGATCACCTCTCGGCGTTCGCGGCGCAGAAGCCTTACCAGTTCGTCCTGCTTCCAGAAGAAAGTGCGCACAAGGATCTTTTCGCGGTAGATGAGAATGTTTCGTCTGTAATGCAGGGCGGCAAAGCCCGCAGGCGGCAGAAGTGCGAGATAACAAAGGACCCATTTCCAGTTCATGTCGGCAAAATACCACAGCCAGAAGCCCAGTGAGAGGTAGGTCAGCGTAAATGCCAGAAAGCCCACCCCGAAATAGGCAAAGGCCCGGGTCGGCTCCTGTTTGACAAGGCGGGCCGCGTATTTTGTAAACATGTAGGGAACAACGTTATGCATCAGGCCGAACAGGGCCACCGGGGCCATGAGCAGTGCGTAAAGCGTCATCCGCAGACGGATGAGCCTTTCGCGTACGGGATTGTCCAGGGATCGCTTTACTGCCTGGCTCAGCTCCGCCTGGCGCAAATGGTCCTTATAGCGATCCGCCTGGCGGCGCAGGGCCGCAACCGAAGCCGGATCACTTGCCGCTGCCTTTGCCAGGATATCGGTCAGTTGCCTGCGATTCCGAGCACGGGATTCAAAGGGATCGGCAATTTCCCCGGGATCGGGCCTGTACCATTCCAGCAGTTTCCACATCCATCGTTTTACCCGGGACTGCGGCTTTGTGTCGGCCGTCTCCGGTTCCGGCTCCTCAGGGGCAAGGGGCGCAAGGTTGTAGCCGAGGACTTCTGAGAGATCTTCGGCCAATTCATCGACCTGCTCGTCTTCCACGTGCATTGCCTGCTGCCGCAGCGATGCCTGGAGATCCGCGGTCAGGCGCCGTACCGCCTCTGCCGGGTCATTGCGGTGCAGCCCCGCGTAATCGGCCGCGTAAAGCGGCCGGCCGAAACGCAGAAGCGCCGATGACATGAACAGCTCCCGGTGTTCGTAATTAATACCCACCGGCACGATGGTCAGCCCGAGCCGGTAGTTGTTGCGCTCTTCCGCGCCAAGCGCCATTCTGGCGCCGCCCGTGCGCAGCTGCGCCATCTGCCCGGGCGGAGAATTGCCGCCCTCGGGGAAAAGCCCTAGGCATCCGCCCCTTTCAAACAGCTCGTATACCTTGCCGAATACGGCCAGGTTGCGACTGACGTGATCCTCGGTCTCCCGGGCTTGGTATACGGGAATCGCTCCCAGGCGCCGCAGCAACCCGCCCACAAAACGGTTTTTAAACAGACGGCTGTGAGCCAGGAAATGGATCCGGCGCGGGGTCTGCGTTGCCAGCAGGATTGCATCGAGAATGGAGGCGGGGTGATTGGCCGCCAGGATTACGGGGCCGGAGCCGGAGATGCGCTCCGGATGCAAGCTGCGTACCTCGACAAAATACAGGCGGCTGAAAACCCGCAGCAGCCATATGATTACACGGTAGAGTTTCATTTCAGCGGAGCGTGTAAAGATTTTGTTTTATGAACTGTTGATGCGTTCTTCCAAAAGGATGCATATATTGACAATCGTATATCTGTGGGGTGGAGCTGTGTGTCCGCCTTTTCTCAGTTGCAAGTATTCGTAAATATAACGATTATAGTTATATTATAGGACTGCAAAACCGATATTTCAATCCAGTGTTTTCGTAAACCGTCCGGATTCCAGAAAACGGATCACCAGGGATGCGGTCTTTTCCCTGTGGTGGATTTCGTTGTGGTTGTAAGGCACAACAATAAAATCATCCAGTCCGGGGTAATACACGGATGCCACCTCGACCCGCCCGTCGTTTTCATTTTCCAGCAGCCGGCCGAGGGCAAGGTCGGCCTTGTTTCCGGCAATCGCGCCGATTCTGGTTTCTTTCGGGACGTCAAGTCCCATTTCGGCGATTTTTTCCGGCCGCAGGGAGTCCAGGGTGGCAAAGGTCTCCACCAGCAGGTCCGAAACTTCCCCGGCCATGCCCGCAAGCCGGCTTCCCTGGTTGGGCGCGGCAATGAGCACCGCCCGGTCCACCCGCCGGCAGTCCCCGGAATGCGACAGAAAATAGCGGATCACAATACCGCCGGTACTGTGCCCCACCATTGCAATGGATTCATTATTCGGCAGCTCGGATAAAATTGTCCCGACTTTTTTCTCGAAAATGTCTGCCGCCTCTTGCACATAATCGAATGTCAGCGGCAGAGCCACTGTCACGGGCCGGTAACCGGCTTGTTTGAGAAAATCTGCAAGCGTGTGCATATCCGCGGGACCCTTGCTGTAGCCATGCACGAGAACCACGGTTTTTCCGGACACGTCTTTTTGATCCTTTTCAACTGAATACTGCCCAGGGTTTTCGCAGGCGGCAAAAAGCAGAACCAGCAGGATCCCCAGTGCAAGGATGCGCATTGTTGCACCGCCTCATTTATTGAAATTTTTTATGAAAAAGCATTATTTGACTCCGGCAGCCTTCGAACCCACAGATCCCGCTGGGGAAAGGGGATTTCGATGCCATTGGCATTCAGCGCGTCGTAAACCGCCATGTAGAGTTCATGGGTTACCGCGCCCCTGAGCACGGGACGCTCGATCCAGCACAGCAGCTCGAAATCCAGGCTGGAATCCCCGAACCCGCGCATGCGAACACGGGGCGGCGGGTCCTGGCATACCTGGGAATGCGTTTTTGCTGCCGTTTCGAGCACTTCCACCACCTGATGAACATCAGATCCGTATGCCACGCCCACCTGGAGCCGGATGCGGTATTTCATCCACCGGCCGCCGGATTCGTTCATGATCTTGGCATTTGCAATCACGGAATTTGGGATGGTCACCTCCACATCATCCCGGGTGAGCAATCGGGTGGAGCGGATGCCCACCTTTGTGACCTCCCCGCGTTCGCCGGATTCCAGCACCACGTAATCGCCCAGTTTGTACGGGGCATCTGCGATAATAAAAAATCCTGCAAACAGGTTGGCCAGGGTGTCCTTGGCGGCAAAGCCCACGGCGATACCAATGATTCCGGCAGAGGCCAGCCATGCGGTCGCATCGATGTTCCAGATCTGCAGCAGGGCATATGCACCTGCGGCCACGATCGCCACCGTAAAAATCAGATCAAACAGCGGCAGTGTCCGCTCCTCGACCAGGGCGAAGCGATCCTGGATTTTTCCGAGAATATCGAGTACCACGTGGCTGGCTTTTAAGGCCGCCCGGATGAGCTGTAAAACGAAAATGCTCACCAGCAAACGGGTAGTCACGGAAAGGGCTTTTTCGCTCATGGGAAGCACGTGCAAGGCGGTTACCAGGCTGATATAGGCCACCACCAGCCCGGCAACCCCCGCCCCGATGCGCACCAGCTTCCCGATCAGCTCGGTATCCGTATGCGCGGTGATTTTCAGCCCCCAGAACAGAATAAACGCCCGGACCATAAAGGCCAGGCCCAGACCCAATGCCACCACAACAAGAGCCAGAAGCAAGGGGTAAGCAGCCAGCAGATGCCAGGTGCTTTCAAGCCAGCCCGGAAGCCAGGCAGGCACGGCAATGGCAGACTGCGACATTGCATTCATCAGGTTTGTCCTTTATTGAAAAAATTTGTCATAGGAGCTCCGGCAGGGAAAAGGGCCGTTTAAGGTGTTGCATCTTTTTTCTGCATCGAAAAACAGCTATGGTTGTCTATTTTTGAGACCTTCCGGACTAAAAAGTGAATAGATCTGCACCGGCGCATCCATGCCCTTGAGGCGGATTTTGCCGCGGTCGTAGACTGGCCAGAGGTTTTCGATCATGTCGCGGGTGCGCTGGCCGAACAGGATTTCGCCGCCCTGGGCGTGTTCGGCCAAGCGTGCGGCCAGGTTGGTGACAGTGCCGCTTGCAGTATATGTCATGCGGGTGCTCAATGTCCCTTCCAGGCGGGTCATGCCCAGCAGGGCCTCTCCGGTGTTGATTCCCATGTTCACGTTGACCGGTTTGTGGCTTGCAGCAAGCTCACGGTTTACCTCGCGGTTTCTCTGCCGGATGTCTATGGCTGCCTTGACCGCGTTTGCTGCGTTTTGCCGGGGATCGTCGTCCTTGAATATGATCATGAGCCCGTCTCCTGCGGTTTCGTTGATCTCCCCGTGGGATCGGTGGATGGGGTCGACAAAGCTGGAAAAGATTTTTTCCACCAGGGTGTTTACCTCTGCCTCGGGCCGGTCCATGCTGAGCTTGGTATATCCTTCCAAATCCAGAAAAAGTACGCTGACATCCTTTTTTTCCTTTTCTCGACCGAGCATCTCCGGGTTTTTTTCTGCCATGGTACGCACGGACTGGGGAACAAAGGGCGACAGGTGGGTTAACATCTGGTTGATCCGGATTTTTTCCTGTGTCATGGACCAGTGTTTTTTTGCGCTGCCGATTAGGTGGCCCACGGTTTCGGCAAAGTCCTGGAGCAGAAAGAAGTCCCTGCCGGAAAAACTCGTCCCGGGTCTAGCCACGACACTGACCACTGCGAGCAGAGTGTCTTCTGAAAACACGGGTGCTGCGGCTTCCGGTCCGATCGGCACCGAGGTGCCGTCATGCCTTTCAACCGGTTCGCTGCCCTTGACCATCACCGCTTTTTTTCTGGAAATGGCCTGCTGTATGGCCGGGCGGTGGCGCTTGCATTTCAGGCAATTGACCGGCCGGTCATATAAGGCGCACTGCAGCGGGCGGGTGTATTTGCCGGCCTCGGGGTCGAGCAGCAGGATGCAGGCCTCCATTGCCACGGGGATGATTTCCCTGAGCTCGGAGCGCATCTTTTCAAGGATCTCGTTTGCCTCCATAAACGGGGCGACCTTCCGGGCCAGCCGGCGCTGGGCTTCGAATCTTTCCTTGTAATACCGTTCCATGTCCGGGCCTTGTCTGTTCAGTCTTCCGGGAAAACCGGGAAGCTGTTTGTCTTACAGTATAACCACGAAATCCCCAGAGTGCACAAATTCTGCGGGATTTCCGGATTATCGGGGCAGTTTCTTCAAGATGAAGCCATGCCACGCGTTTTCGCTCAGGGTGCGCAGGCACTGAAATCCGCATGATTCATAGGTATCAACGAGATCTGGCAGTTCGTTTTGCCGGAAGCCGGAAAAAATCAGCAGCGCCCCGGGTGCGGCAAACGCTGTGATCCGGCTGCACAAATGTGCCAGGGTGGGGTAGCGCAAATTGGCCAGGATAAGGGGGATTAGAGCGGCACCATGGTTTTGCAAACAGATTTCTAATCCGTTTTCTATTGTGTCCATGATGCATACGCGATCTTCCAGGCCGTTTAAGCGCACGTTCTGCCGGGCTTCGGCCTGCGCGCAGGCATCCGTGTCAATGCCCACCGCAGCAACCGCACCCATCAGGCACGCGCCAATTGCCAGCACGCCCGATCCGGTGCCGATATCCAGCACCCGGAGGGCCGAAGACGGAGCTGGCAGATGGCGGGTGTGCATAGCCCAGGAAATCAATTGGAGGCAGATTCTTGTAGTGGCGTGATCGCCCATGCCAAAGGACGCCCCCGGAGCAATGCGGATCAGGATCTGGTCCGGTTCGGGCCGGCAGGATGCCTCGGCCGGTGCCAGGATCACCCCGCCGCCCACGTCCACCGGCTGTCTGTAGGAAATGTCCAGGAAAGTGTGGCCCATCAGGTAGGTGTAGACAAGCCGGTTTTCAAGGACCAGGTCCCTGACGGCCTGCCGCACGGTTCTGCGGTGCGTGTTCAGGCGCAAGGAAATGGCTCCCTCTATGTCCTGAGGCGTGCACCTGTGATCCGCATTGCGGACATACTCCATGACCGCGTCCCAGAGTTTGTTTTTAAAAGGCGTGGGCTGGTTTATCATATCCCGGATATTTGATTCATGATGCCGCCGAAAAAGCCTTTGAAATCAGCTGCCGCAGTTTCGATAACGTTCGGATTGTTTTTGCTGGCGGCTTTGAAAAAACGTTTGCTGACGGTTCTTTGCGTGTCGCTCCAATTGGCTGTCAAAGACTTTTGGAGTTCAGGGTTTTCGGGCCAGCCGGGTTCGGGCTGGTCCCGGCGGCTGTGGGCCCAGTTGATCACGTGCCAGAAGTAGATCAGTGCGCGGTCGATGATCACGTAAAGCAGTTGATCGTTTCGGATCGGCCCCACCCGGATCCGGATGCCGCCCAGGGATTGCCCCTTGATTCGTGTACGCGCGATTTTCCGGGTGCCCCAGGCCCCGGATCCCCCCCCCAGCGCGCCTCCCAGGGCGGTAAACACCCCGAAGCTCAGCCCGGCTGCTGCCAGATCCGCCTTGGCGCCGATGCCCGCACCGATGCCGGCCCCGGCCCAGGCCATCTGGTTGCGGGTCAGGCCCAGGGCCTTCCAGGTTTTCCGGGAAAACAGGTCCTGGTTGACCATGGACCGGGCCGGCAGGTCATAGGAAAAGATGTTGTGCTTGAACCTTTTCTTGATGCGCGCATGGGCCTGCTTTTCCAGCTCTGCGATTTCTTTTTGATATTTCGCGGCCAGGGCGGTTTCGGCTTCTTCCGTGTCCGCGGCCTTGCCAACGGTCTTTTCCGCCTTGTGTGTCAGCACGGATTTGAGCAGTTCGGTGACAATGGCGGCCGACTCGTTGATGCGGTGCCGCCAGTCTTCTGAAAAAGCCTCGATTACAGTTTGAAGCGCTTCCTGCCAGTCCGGGTCGATTGCCTTGAGGCTTTCCAGAAGCGCCATGCGTTCTGCAAAACTGGCCCGGTGGGCATCAAAAATCCGGATGGTGTTAAAATGAGTTCTGGCCGCGTTTTTCCACTCCTCGATATATTCGCCGTGTTGGCGGTCCTTTGTGTTGATCACTGCCATGCGGGGCAGGCCGGTAAGGCGCAGAATTTCCATTTCCGTGCGGTCGATGTTGCGTACCGGCCGGGAACCGTCCACCACGAAAATGATCCCGGCCCCGTCTGCCAGGGGGGCAAGCAGTTCGCACTCGTCTGCAAGCTCCGGGTTTTCCCGGTTGGCGTTGACAAACGCGGAGAGCCAGACGGTTTCGGCTGCTTCGGCCCGGGTGATCCAGTTGAGCGCAGCCCGGGGATTTTGGAATCCCGGGGTGTCCACAAAGCAGATGACCTCCCGGCCGTCAATGGTTACAGGGTATTGGCGGCACTGCCGGGTCTCGCCGGGCGTGGGGCTGACCGGGACGGTGTCATCCTCTGCCAGGGTGGCCACCACCGAGGACTTGCCCTCGTTGGGATGGCCCATGACTGCGAATACCGGGATATTATCGGTTTTCACGGCTTTTTTCTCCAAGAACTTCCACACGGGTGTACGGGTCGCCCAGGCTGTTGACTGCCTGCTGCCAGATAATCCGCTCGGTTTCCGGAACAGGTGCTGCAAATGAACCTGCTTTTTCGGGCTTTCCGATCAGGCCGACAATCGCGCCGGTTTCCGGGCCTGCGGCCTGCTTCATGTGCCGGATCCATGTCAGGTTTTCCCTGATGGGCGGCTGCCAGGATTCCTGGATGATCACCAGGCGGCGGGATTGCCCGGGCTGCCGGGACTGCAGGGCCTGTGCGAGCTTTTCTGCATCCGCATCCATATCCCCGTTTACTGTGATCACGGCAGCCGGTACAGCACCGAGCCGGGATCCCAGTTGCCGTTTAAGGGCTTCATGATCCGGGGTGATTTCTTCGGGCACGGCAACTATGGCGGGGATCAGGGCACCTGGATCGGAGCCGCCGGGCGGGGAATCGGTAAATCCGGAAGCAGCCGCGGGTTCTTCCGGTGCGGCTATGCCGTAGGCGCGACTCAGCGTTTCCACCCGGGGGGCGGTCATGCGCTGCCACAATCGATCACAGGCGGCATGAGTAAATTTCAGGGCGGCAAGTTCCCGGTTCTGGCGCCAGGCACCCAGGGCCAGCAGTGCAACCCGGGGCAGCAGTCCGTAAAACGTCACGGACAGGCACAAAAACAGCCACCAGGAGCCCAGATCCCGGGTGGACAGGTGATCGATGCCGTCTTTTAACACCATTTTGCTGCCTGCAATCTGGGCCGCGGTGGGGTGCGTGACCGGTTCTGCGGTGAACCAGGCCCAGGGCGCGGCCATGATTTCCACGATCCGGTATACGGTTTGCGGGTCGGGCTGCAGCGTGGATTGCCATCCAAAGGCGACGTCCGTGATGGTGATGCGAAGGAGCATGGCCGCCAGGATGCCGATATTGAAGCACACGCCCGCTGTCTGGGCCATATTGAACACCGGCCAGAAAAATATGCCGCCGTAGACCGTCCGGGTCTGCCCCACCAGTCCCAGGGCCGACTGCAGGCGGTTTTTCCGGTCCTTTGACAGGCTTTTGCCCGCGTAATCCAGGATTCGTTCTGCAAGGCGCCGGAGCAGGACGGTGATCCACGGATACCGGTTTTTCAGCCCCCCGCCCCGACTGATGCGTGAAATCCAGGCAGATACCAGCAGGATCAGCAGCAGGAACACCTGCGGTGCGAGCAGCACCCACAGGCAGGTAAATATGTTCACCGGCGTGGTTCCGCTGTAAGACAGCAGTGTCCAGGCAAGCACCGCGCCTGTCGCCAGGAGCAGGGTACACAGGATCATTCCCGCCAGGGCCGCGGTTTCCTTGTAAATCGTGCCGGGCAGGGCCTCGGCGCGATCCCCGGCCTCCCGGCGCCGGCGGTCTTCCAGCCAGGATTTCAAAACCGCGCGCCGTTTCGGGGAGCCTGAATGACTGCGGATATATTCCAGATAGACCCGGCGGTCCCGGCCGGAGACCGTTTCCGGATCCTGATGCAGGAAATATTCCAGGTCGATGATGTCCCGGATGTGCCAGCGATTTGCCATCAGCCGTGTCCTGTGAATGCTGCTTGCCTGAATCGGGTTTCTTGTTTGAAAAAACCGGTGAAATCCGGACTGTATGGTTTATGTATCATAAACCGGCCGGATTTTAAACAATGGTCGATTTTCAAACAGTGGTTGAATTTTTGTGCATCCTGGACTATAATGAAGTATTGGTCTAACAGGAGTATAGGCAGATATGCAGACTGCACCGAAAATTTTTGATGTATTGCCCGAAGATCCGGACAATTATCAGCGGATTTGCTTTGCCCGTCCGGAACTGCCCGGCCTGACCCGGGAGACCACGGTCGTTGACATGCACTTTCACAGCCGGTATTCCGACGGGTTCAACGATATCCCGGCCATCGCGGAACGAGCGCGCAGGCTGAACATCGGCATCGCCGTCACGGACCATAACGCCATCGAGGGGGCCGTGCGGATTGCCGAATACAAGGATGTGTTCAGCATTCCCGGCATTGAGATCACCTCCCGTGAAGGTGCACACCTGCTGGTGTATTGCGAGACCATCGACGAGCTGGTGCGGTTCTTTGACACCGAGCTCACGCCCTACCTGGGCAAGGAGGTCATGTCCTCGTCCGGGCTTTCCATGGAGGCCCTGATGGCATCGGCCCGCCACTACCGGTCCTTGGTTGTCTTTCCCCACCCTTACTGCGCCATGTTTACCGGCGTGTGCAATCCGGTGTTTTCCCGGGCCCGGCAGAATTTGCTGCTTTCCTTGGCAGACGGCATTGAGGTGATCAACGCCGGCAATGTGCACCGATGGAATCGCAAAAGCACGGAACTCGGATTCAACCTGGACACCGGGCTCACCGGCGGATCAGACGGTCACAACCTTTTCCAGATGGGGCGCTCCGTGACGTGCTGTGTTTCCGGGAAAACCCCGGCATCGTTTCTCGATGCAGTCAGAAACAACCGCACCCGGGTGGTGGGAAAGGAAGTCAACCTCCTGCGGAAGATGACTTCCAACAGCATGAAAATCCGCACAAATCTCCGCAACTCCCCGGATTTGATCGGTAAAAACATGCGCTACGGGTATGCCGTGATCAATACCCGATCCAGAAGGCTCAAGGAGCGGATCAAGCGGCACCGGAAAAACCGCCGCGCGGCCGGGGCGTACTGACGGGGACGGAATTGAAATCCGTTGCCCGGCAATAGATCTGTTTTCTTCTTACAGGTACGGCGAAAACAGCCACATCAGCGCATCCCGGGTTTTTGCCGGAAACGGCCGTTTGTCGATGTCCTCGAGGAAAATCTGCCGCGACCGGTCGATTCTTTCGTCAATGTGAGCGGCAATTGCCTCTGTTGTCTCCCTGTCAAAGATTTCCACGTTGAGTTCAAAGTTGAGCTTCAGGCTGCGCGGGTCGAGATTGGCCGAACCGATCTGGGCGTATTCGTCGTCTGCCGCAAACAGCTTGGAATGGACAAATGGCGGCGGCTGGAAATAAACGTTTGCGCCCCAGTAAAGCAGCTCCCAGAGCATGTTATTGCTGGCCCATTGAATATAGGGCAGGTTGTTGACAGACGGCAGCACGATGTCCACGCGGGTGCCGCGAAGCACTGCAATCTGGATGGCCGATATCATCTCCACCGAGGGCAGAAAATAGGGGGTCATGATCCGCACGCGCCTGCGGGCCGCTGAAATGGCACCCATCAGGATGGTTGAGAGCTTGTTTACCGGCTCGTTGGGCCCGTCGACGAGCGTGCGGCATACGGCCAGTCCCCGGGTCCTGACCGGGGTGTTGGTCGGCTCCAGGATTTCGCCTTTGCAAAAGGCCCAGTCCTCGATAAAGCTCTGTTCAAGCTGGCGCACTACAGGGCCGCTGATCTGAAAATGGGTGTCCACGACCCGTTTGCGGTTGTACAGGTCTTCGGCCATGTGCCGGTCGCTGATGTTCATCCCGCCGGCATACCCGAGTTCCCCGTCAGCGATCAGGATTTTTCTGTGGGTGCTCAGGTTGATATGCAGCATGGGCAGTGGCAGTAGCCGGGGCGGCAGGAATCGGGCGCAGGAAACGCCGGCTTTTTGCAGCAGCGTGCTGGCCCGGGTCCGGGAATAAAGCTCCCCGAATCCGTCCACGATCACGCACACCTTCACGCCGCGGTCAGCGGCGGCTGCAAGCGCATCGATCAACCGCCGTCCGGAGCGGTCCGTGTCAAAAATATAGGTGCACAGGAAAATCCGGTCTTCGGCGTTTTCGATGGTTTCCAGCATTTCCGGGTAGGCCTGCTCGCCGTTGTGCAGCATCTTGACCCGGTTTCCCCCCACCAGCGGCATGCGGAAGACATTGTCCGATATCCGGGCAATTTCCTTAGCCGCACGCGATAGTTCCAGTTCTGAAAAGCTGTATTTGAGCGTGTCAATCGAGCGGCCGCCGCCGGGCTCCACGCGATGCGGCGGATGCTTGTCCTCGAGTTTCTGGGCCCGGGTCTGGACGCGATTAATGCCGAACAGGAAATACGTCACCGGCCCCACAAAAGGGAAGGCCAGGCTTACGGCCACCCAGCCGAGGGCCGATTGCGGGGTTCGTTTGAAAAACAGGGCGTGCCCGGCTGCAAGCAGGGACAGGACGACATTTAAGACAAGGATTGTCCAGTGAACAAACGGCATCTGCTGCCTTATTTGGCTTCAAGCGGCGGGACCACGGGATCCCGAAGGATTCTCTCCATGGCTTCCCTTGCGCTTTCTGCCGCCTCGGGAAATACGTTTTGAAGGTTGCGGATGTGCCGCAGATTATCCGCGGTCCGCATGATCAGCATGGCCAGATCGCCTTCAGCGCTGTCCCACAGGGCGAGCACGAATTCCCAGTCCCGCCCGGCGGTCCAGTGATACACGGTCATGGCCGGCCGCATGAACAAAAGTGTCGCGGAAAAACCTTTTGCGATCATCTCCCGTGCAAACGGCCGCAACCCTTCCCGGATGTTTAAGTATGCCTCCTCGAGCGCCTCTGGCACGTCCTTTGGATGAATGCTTTCCTCGTCGGTTTCCCGTTCGTTGACAAAGGCGGCCATGATTGCTGCCAGCAGTGCGGGATCGGATTGGGGAAACAGGTTGTTGCGGAAGCCCTCGGCAACCATGAGCGGATGATCAATGCGGAGCTGGGAGGCCCACACGCCGTCTTCGGTCAACTTGTTGTCCCTTGTAACATACTCTTTTTCTTTTAAAAAGTCAAGGTGGCGGATGAATTCCGCCCACAGGTACTCGGTATCCGGAACCGCCCCGGCCCGCTGCTTTTTCTTCTTTTTCCGCCTGGACTGGAACTGGAAGTTGGCAAAGGACTTGCCCAGCAGTTCCCGCACCTGTTCGGGCGAATGCGACAGCAGCAGGTTCAGGGTCATGGAAAAATTGATCTTGATCTGGCTGTCCACGTCGGTGGGCGACATATCCACGAGCCGGGCCACGTAGCGCGTATCCATGAACCGCCCCGGGATGAGCACGGCAAACCCGATGTTGTCCATGCCCCGGCGGCCGGCCCGGCCGGTCATCTGGTGAAATTCCGTGGGGTTTAGCGGCACGAATTCGCGGCCGTTGAACCGGTCCGAGTTTAAAAACACGATTGTGCGCGCCGGAAAATTCACCCCGGCGGCCACCGTGGAGGTGGCAAACACGGCGTCCAGGTAGCCCTCGGTCATCAGGGTTTCGATCACCAGCTTCCATGCCGGAAGCTGCCCGCTGTGATGGGCGGCTAAAGCCTTTTCGGTCAGATCCGTCATCTGTTTGTGCCCGGCCACGTGGGGGACTTTTTCAACCAGTTCCTGGGTCCGCTGCCGCCTTCCGGCTTTGCGTTCCGGAGACTCCATAACCTTGTACTCGGCACAAAGCTGCAGGGCGTTGTCGCAATCGGCCCGGGATTTTAAGAAAAATATGGCGGGCAGCAGGTTGTATTTCCGGAAAACGGCCAGGACCTCGCCCATGCGGGGCAGGCCGGCGCCGAATCCACCGCGCGCACCGCGCCCGCTGGGCTGGTCTTTTAAGAAGTGCATGACTTTCTTGTACAGCCGGGTGCCGCCTTTTTTCTTCTTCTGGCCCAGCAGTGGAAACAGGGTCCCGGAAGGGTGCAGAAAAAGCGGGTACAGGGGAACGGGCCGCTGTTTTTCCTGCACGATGATGCAATCCTTGTTGCGGATGGACTCGAGCCATGCAGCGATCTGATCGGCGTTGCCCACCGTGGCCGAAAGCATGAGCAGCGGAATGCGGGCGGGCAGGTAGATCATGATTTCCTCCCACACCACGCCGCGGTCCTCGTCGCCCAGAAAGTGCGCCTCGTCGAGTACCACGAAATCCGAGCCCAGGTCTTCGCCACGGGACATGGCGTCATAGAGCTGGTTTCTCAGGATTTCCGTTGTGCCCACGGTGATGGGGGCTTCCGGGTTTTCCTTGCGGTCGCCGGTGAGAATGCCCAGGTTGGCCTCGCCAAAGATCCCGGAAAACTCGCTGTACTTGGAATTGGTCAGGGCCTTTAACGGAGAGGCATACCAGGCCCTTCCGCCGGCATTGAAGATTTTCCGGATGGCCTCCACCGCGATCCAGGTTTTGCCGGCGCCCGTGGGGGCGGTTACCAGGCAGTCGCCCTTTTCGATGGCCTCCAGGGCCTCGAGCTGAAACGGGTCCGGCTCGAAAGGGCATTGCTCGGGCCGGCCGATTTCGGCAAAGACCTTTTTGAGCCTGGCATCCGAGCCGGGCTTGAGCTTTTGGCGCTTGCCGGCCCCGGGTTTTCGCCGCCGGGTCGGAACGGATCGTTTATCTGTCATTAAATCGCTTCAATAATGTTGGCAATTTTCGATCTGGCAATTGAATCGGCTTCATACGGGGATCGGCCGGCAAGATCGGCTTCAATAAGCGCGTCATCATAGGGCAGAAACCCCAGGAATTCAAAATCCGACAGGTATTTCCGGAGAAATTCCCGGTCCTGCTCGCCCCGGATCTTGTTGCCCACAATAGAGATCTTGTTTAAACCGATTTCCCCGGCCAGCTGCTTGATGTGCATGGCCGTGTCAATGCTTCTCCGGCCGGGCTCCACCACCACGATCAGCCGGTCCACGGCCCCGGCCGTGGCCCGGCCCAGGTGCTCGATGCCGGCTTCCATGTCCATGATCACGGCTTCGTCGCGGCCAAGCACGATATGAGTGATCAGGGCCTTGAGCAGGGTGCTTTCCGGGCAGATACAGCCGCCGCCGCCTTTTTTGACACCCCCCAGGCGCATGAGCTTGATGTTGTCCAGCCTGGCAGAAAGCGCATCCGGCAGGTCGTCCACCTTGGGGTTCATTTTGAAAAACCCGCCGACACTTCCGGGCTTGGCTTCCGTGCGCTCGTAGACCAGGTCCTTCATCTCCGAAATGGGCACGATTTCCTCGGCATTGGCAATGCCCACGGCCCCGGCCAGGTTGGCGTCGGGATCTGCGTCAATGGCCAGCACCTGTTTTTTCTGTTCGCTCATGGCCCGAATCAAAAGGGCCGCAAAGGTGGTTTTACCCACCCCGCCTTTTCCGCTGACAGCGATTTTCATATGGTTATCCTTTAGTTGGTTGTATTATTGATTGATATTCATAAAATTTTTTAATATCATTAATAATTTTTGGAGACAAGACCAGAATCGCGGATTGAAAAATCCGAAATTCGAATTTCGAAATCCGAAACAAATCAGAAATCCGAATGTCCCAAAAAACATTACAAAACAACAAACCCGAAATTCTGGCTCCGGCCGGGGACCGGGAGGGGTTTTTCGCCGCGCTGGCCGCGGGCGCGGATGCGGTTTACTGCGGGCTGAAGCAGTTTTCCGCGCGCATGGCCGCGGACAACTTTTCCATCGGGGAACTGGCCGGCCTGACCCGGCTGGCCCACGATCAGGGCGTGCGGGTGTACGTGGCGCTAAACAGCCTGCTCAAGCCCGATGAACTCGAAACCGCGGGCGCCCTGGTCGACGGACTCAAGCGGCATGTCCGGCCCGATGCCTTGATCGTCCAGGACCTGGGGGCATTGTCTCTGGCCGCACAGACCGGGTATGCAGGCGAGATCCATTTTTCCACCCTGGCCAATGTCAGTTTCCCGTCTGCAGTTCAACTGGCGCGGTTTTTCCCGAATGTCACCCGGGTGGTGCTGCCCCGGGAGTTTTCCATCGACGAGATCAAGGCCGTGTCCGGGGCCTGCCCCGAGGGCCTCTCCCTGGAGGTGTTCGTGCACGGGGCGCTTTGCTACGGGGTTTCCGGCAGATGCTACTGGAGCAGCTTTCTGGGCGGCAAAAGCGGGCTGCGGGGCAGGTGCGTGCAGCCCTGCAGGCGCATTTACAGGCAGGGCGAGCAGCGGGCCCGGTTTTTTTCCTGCAACGATCTGTGGCTCGATGTGCTGGCCAAGGTGATGCTCGATGTGCCGGCGGTTTCCGGTCTGAAAATCGAGGGGCGAAAAAAGGGGCCCCATTACGTCTACTATACCACGGCGGCATACAAGCTGCTGCGCGATCACCCGGAGGACAGCCAGGCAAAAAAGACCGCCATGTCCCTGCTTGAAAACGCCCTGGGCCGCAATGCGACCCATTACCGGTTTCTGCCCCAGCGCATGTACAACCCCATTGACACCGACACCCAGACCGGCTCGGGCAAGATGATGGGACGGATCCGGGGTTCGAAAAACAAGCCGTACCTGGAGCCCAGGGACGATCTCTTTTCCGGAGACCTGCTGCGCATCGGCTACGAGGATGAATCCTGGCACCGGGTGATGCGGATGCCCAAGTCCGTGCCCAAAAAGGGCCGGTTTTACCTGAGCCTCGGGGAAAAGGAACGGCCGGCAAACGGCACGCCGGTGTTTTTAATCGACCGCAGGGAACCGGAGCTGGCCGCGGAGATGAAAAAGTTCGCCGATCAACTGGAGACCGTTTCCGACGCAAAGATTGGCGCCTCCCGTTTCAGGCCGGCCCTGCCGCAAAAGACCCTGCATCGGCAGTCCTACGCGGAAATGCACGTGATGCGAACACCGCCGGAAACCCTTGATTCCGGCACGGATATCGGAATCTGGATCTCCACGGAGATAGACCCCGCGGCCATGCCGCTGTCCTCGC
The DNA here is from genome assembly GCA_018335195.1 of Desulfobacterales bacterium. GTDB lineage: Bacteria > Desulfobacterota > Desulfobacteria > Desulfobacterales > Desulfosalsimonadaceae > Desulfosalsimonas. Next base: position 42,991 of record JAGXKN010000018.1, on the reverse strand, counting down.
GCACCTGGTGGTGGCTGCCGCCGGTGATCTGGCCGGATGAAGAGGAAAAAATCGCCTCTGTCATCGGCCGGGCGCTGGACAAGGGATTCAAGCGGTTCGTGTTAAACGCCCCGTGGCAGATGATTTTTTTTCAGCCCGGCAAAAAGGTGGCCGCATGGGCCGGCCCGTTCTGCAATATCACCAATGAGCTTGCCATGGAAAACTTGGCCGTCCTGGGATTTTCCGGCGTGATTGTCAGTCCGGAACTGGGGAAAAAGGATTTTACCCGCCTGCCGGCAAGAACCCCGCTGGCCCTGGGCGCGGTGATATACGGCAACTGGCCGCTGTGCATATCCCGCACGGTCTCGGATACCCTGGCACAGGACCGCCTGTTTAAAAGCCCGAGGGGGGAGTTTGCCTGGGTGAGCCGGAGCGATGACAATTACTGGGTCTATCCGGACTGGGCAGTAGACCTCACCGCGCATGCCGAAACCCTGAGGAACCTGGGCTACAGCATGTTCGTGCACATGCGCGAGCCCCTGCCCGCGGGGATCAAAATGAAAAAACGCCCCGGCAAGTGGAACTGGGATATCGGGCTGAAATAGGAGGTGATGATGTTGCGGTCTGGTTTGGAAAACCGGGTCGGCACAGCACGTCATCACTCGGTGAGCTGATTGCTTAGAGTTCGCAGTTTCTGACGCGCCTGGCTGTCGTAGGCCTGCGCGTGAGCCTTTGCCCGCTGTCTGCCCTCGAAGTACTTGCCGCTTACGCCTTCGATCTCGGGGGAAACAGCCAGGTATTCGACTGCATCCGCGCCTTTTCCTACACTGTCCACCGTAGTTTTGAAATAATCCGTATCCAGCACCATGTTGGTAGGCATGAGCGTTGCCGGGTGCAGGCAGTTCACTGCAATTGCGCTTTCTCTCAAGTCCTCGGCCAGGTCAAAGGTAAACATCACCATCGCAAGCTTGCTTTGGCTGTATGCCCGCCTGCCGTCGTATCCGCGCTTGAGAATCACGTTGTCAAAGTCAATTGCCTGCTGGGCGCCGGAGGCCACGTTTACGATGCGCGCGGAGCCGGATCGGCCCAGCAGAGGCAGCAGCCGGTGGGTTAAAAGAAAATGGGCAAGATAATTGACGGCAAAGCGCAATTCATGGCCGTCCTTGCTGAGTTCCCGCTGCACCTTGCTCGATCCCGGCCCGATTCCGGCATTGTTGATCAGCACGTCGACTTGCTTGCAATCCGCCCGGATGTTCTCAGAAAAATCCCTGACCGCGGCAAGCGAGGAAAAATCGGCGTTATAGCAGGCGAGCTTCGAATTGCCCGTAGCGTCCCGGATTTCCCGGGCGGCAGCCTTTTCTTTCTCCGGGCTGCGCCCGTGCAAAACAAGCTCCGCACCGCGGGCGGCCAGATCCAGGGAGAGCTTTTTCCCGAGCCCGTCGGTAGCACCTGTAATCAAAATAATCCGGTTTTCAAGCGTTTTCATTTTTCCCCGCACACGATCCGGTTTTTACCTGCGAGCTTGGCCAGGTACAGGGCCTGGTCGGCTCTGGCCAGCAGGGAGTCAATGCTTTCTTCGGGCCGATAGGCGGCCACGCCGATCGAGGCGGCGATTCGGAGGCTGTCAGAAATGTCCGGGAACCGCAGGTTGCGGATCGCCGCCAGCAGTCTTTGTGCGCTTGGCGTATGATTGTCCTTGAGGTTGTAATTAACGAAAATCACGATAAATTCCTCGCCTCCGTATCTGCCGGCATAATCCTCGGCGCGGATGTTTTCCCTGAGAATTCTGGCAAATTCCTTTAACACGAAATCCCCGGCTAGATGACTATAGGTGTCATTGACGGCCTTGAAATCGTCCAGGTCCAGGATGCAGAGGGAAAACGGCAGTCCGGAGCGCTGGGACAGGGCCTTTTCGCGCGCAAGGATGCGAAAGATTTCCCTTCTGTTGTAAAGCCCGGTGAGCTCGTCATGGCTGGCGATCCGCCGGATTTTTCTTCTCATGCTTGCAATATAATTAAATATGAAAGACGTCCATGTGGTCGCCAGCAGCAGGCTTGCCGTGCGGAGTGTTTCAAGCCGGATATCGACATGAGCAGGGTGAAAATGATGCAGCAGCGCGACGGTGCCGGCATACAAAAAGGTTGTAATGATTGAAAGAATAATAAAATTAATCAGCCGCAGCCGGAATACACCGAACATGAGCACCAGGATGTAAAGCAGAATATCCATGCCCCGCAAGGGGCTTTTTGTGTAGTAAGCGAGCACCGTACAGAAGACGATGCCTATCACCAGCTGAGGCAGGGTCATGCTGGGATCGGCAAAGCGTCTGTTTATGCCGGTATGTATCAGGGCAAAAACAATGAGGTTTCCCAGCAGCAGGGCGAGCAGGATTGCTGTAATGCCGAAGATGCCGATATCCCGTATAAATCCGAGATAGTAGCTTAAAAGTGCCCCGGCGGAAACCAGTATATACCCGCAAAATGCCAGAAACGCGCGTCGCAGCCTTAAGGCCTGTGCATGCTCTTTTTGCGCAATGTGTTTGGATCCGGCCGGGCTGGTCATCTGTTCTCTCGGAAAATCGCGTGGCGTTCAAGTCCTGCAGCGATACCTAATTTTTTTACTGCCTTGTTTTGAATTTACATCTTCTCCGGCTTTCGTCAATTCATATTCATCCGGATTGTTAAGGCCCTGACATTTCAGTATGAAATGAATTTTTGATTTTTTATCAATTAATTGATAAAGTCAAAATTGTCAAATCGCTTTAAATGGATTTTTTTAGGACATTCCATTGAGACCATTGACGGGAGGGGGAAGCATGAATCTTGTGGAATTGCCGGAAAGGGAGATCGAACGATTCGGGGAGCATGTCTCGGTGATCTTTGAAGATCTCCAGTGGACCAACCTGGAGATGCGCAGCGCTTCAAACCGCTTGGCAAATGCGTTAAAAGAACTGGGCGTGGAAAAGGGCGACCGGGTGATCATCCAGATGCCCAACTGCCCGGAAGTGCTGCAGGGCTTCATGGCCGTCTACACCATCGGCGCGGTGGTGGTGCCCATTAATTTCATGGTGGGAGAGGGGGAAACCGCATTTATTTACCAGGACACCGGCGCCAGGGTGATTATCAGTAGTTCGGATTTTATGGAAAAAATCGAGACCTGCCGGCAAAAAGCCCCGAATATCGAATACGTGATTCTTACCGACCGGGATATGCCCCATGGGGTGCTGTCTTATCAGCAGCTTTTAGAGCAGCATTCAGACGAGATTTCCATGGTGCAGACCGCAGACGATGATCTGGCCGCCCTGATCTATACGGCTGGCACCACGGGCCAGCCCAAGGGCGTGATGCACACACATTACAGCCTGTATGCCAATGCCAAGATGCAGCAGGACACGCTCGACCTGCCTCCGGACATGACCAGTATCAGCGTTTTGCCCCTGTGTCACTCTTACGGAATTGCCAGCATGAACTACGGGATGTATGTGGGCGGCGGCAGGACCGTTGTTTTAAACACCTTTGACATTGACACGGTTTTTGGCGCAATTGAGAAATACCGGGCCAACATCATGGGCGCGGTGCCCACGATGTACGTGTTCATGCTGCTGCATCCGGATCCGAAAAAATACGACCTGAGTTCCATGAAATACTGGATCTGCGGATCCGCCCCCCTGACCCTGGAGACCTGGGAGCGTTTCAGGGACACCTTCGGCTTTGAAATTATCGAGGGCTGGGGGCTGACCGAGGCAGGCGCCAACAATTCGGTCAATCCCCTGGAAGGCAAGAAAAAGGTCGGCTCCATCGGTCTTCCCATGAAAGGTACGCACATGAAGGTCGTAGATGATGAAGACCGGGAACTGCCGGCAAACCAGGAGGGCGAAATCATCATCTCCGGGCCCATGCTTATGAAAGGCTACTGGAACCGGCCCGAGGAAACCGAAAAGGTTTTAAAAGGCGGGTGGCTTTACACCGGTGACGTGGGATACAAGGATGAAGAGGGGTATTTTTTCATCACCGAGCGCAAAAAGGACCTGATCATCAAGGCCGGGGAAAACATTGCGCCCCGGGAGATCGAAGAGGTGATCTACAGTCATCCCAAGGTATCCGAAGCCGCGGTGGTGGGCGTGGCCGACGAGGTCTACGGCGAGGACATCAAGGCCTTTGTGGTGCTGCTGCCCGGGCAGAGCGCCACTGAAGAGGAGATCATCGATTTCTGCAGGGAAAGGCTTAAGCGGTTCAAGTCGCCCAAGGAGGTGGTTTTCCTTGATTCGCTGCCCAAGAGCCTGGTAGGAAAAATCCTGCGCAAGGAATTGCGCAAGATGTGATCATCCGGCAGTTTCGGGCAATCATGCGAGTTTGCGGCAGATTGGAGGATATATATCAGCGGGGATCAACTGGAGGCAACATTCCGGCGGATACAGGCGGGATTCTATAATGATCCCCGAGCGCAGATGATTGAAGACGCGCTCATGCAGATTGCCTCGGATTCCGCGGTCGCCCGTGCGGTGCCCCGGGCGGGGCAATTGGCTGAAAGCCTGTTTGAGGCCCGGGGTAGCGGGGATAACTCAGACAGGGAAACCGTGCTGATTAATCTCTACCTGTGCCTTCACGCAGCCGGCGCCGCCTATCAGCAGGAAGAATCCGATACGCTGGCCGCATGGTCGGGGCTTGACTGCCTGCCCGGGGGCATGTTGCCGTTGATGCTGGCCCGGCACCTGATCGGCCCGGACAGCGTCACCGCCGACCTGGGAGCCGGAAATGGCCTGCAGGGATTGCTTCTGCAAAGATTGTGCCCCCATCACAAGACCCGGCTCCTGGAAATCTCCGGGCGGCTCATTGAAATGGGCAGATTGTATCAGCAGGCCCTGAATATGGATCCGCAACAAGTCGCCTGGGAACATGCAGACGTTGCACAGGCGAATTTTGCGGGAGTGGAATTGATTTACCTGTACCGACCCACCCGGCCCGGGGACAACGGCAATGCATTTTACCGTGCAGTTGCCGAAAAGCTTGCCGCACATGACCGTCCCCTGACGATTGTAAGCATGGCCGATTGCCTGGCTCCGTTTCTGGACGACCGGTTTGAGAATGTTTACGCAAATGAATTTCTCCGCATTTTTCGGCTTCCTGCCGCATAGCCCCGCCGCTGATGGTCTTGCAATCGTACAGGGCATTCCGGTATGCGTTCCGGGAGACTCCGGCACTTTGGTCAGGCCCGAAATAACGACTTCTGCCGGTATCAATGCCGAGTATCGCTGGAAATGGATCCGTCTTTGAAATCGATTGTCAGGCGGTTGTCTGCCGGCCAGAGGTCGGTCCACCAGCCCCGCACCAAGTCTTTTTGAGAAAACACCACGATGCGGCCCATCAGGCCGGTGCCTTTAGCCTTGAGTACTTGTTCGGGCCTGTTTTCGTTGCCTTCCAGGTGGGCCACGTAGGCTTCTGCTATCTGCGGGGCAAGGATCTTTCTGCCTTTTTCGGAGACCCAATATCCTTCAAGCGCTTTGTCCGCCAGCTCCACGGTTCCCCGGAATGCGAAATCCCGGGCATAATCGGGAAAGCCCGTGTCCACGGAGTCAATGGATTGGATGAACCGGCTTTCAATGGTGCACGTGCCGTCCCCGGAAAAGGCCACTGTGCGGTAAGGGCAGGGATAGGTGACCAGGGATCCGGTTTCCACGTCAAAAACCCGGGATGTGTGTTGTTCCGGGTTTTTTGCGGTGATGTCCTGGGCGTGAAAGTGGCCGGTGAATACCAGGCGCACGCCGTAGGCGGCAAAAAGCCGGGTTAATGTGTCGCTGTTGTCGACCACGTATTGGCCGTAATATTTTTCGTTGGATGGATAGTGTTCCATCAGGCCGTGGTGCATGAAGGACAGCACTGCTTTTTCCTGCTGCCTGGCCCGGATCAGCACTTTCTCGATCCATTTCAGGGTTTGCCCGGGAAACCGGCCGTCTGTGACCGGATGCTTGCCGGGGTCGTTTTCCCGCCACAGGCATGAATCCAGTGCCAGGACCCACAAGCCGGGCACGGGTTCGGCCACGTAGCTAAGCGATGCTGCGTCGGCATCCAGGCAAGAGGCATACCCGTAATCTGCGTATATTCTCTTGAATTCTTCCGGGGAAACACTGGCAACCGGCTCTGTTCTGTCTTTTGTGTACCTGCGGGATATGCCGTTTGCCACGTCGTGATTGCCGGGAACCACGTATAGGTCTGCCGAGGGATGCAGATTTGCAATTTTTTCGGCAATATACCGATGATTGATTTTTTCTCCGTCCTTGGTGAGATCGCCGCAAATCAGGATAAAATCCGCTTTTTCCCGCCTTACCCGTTCAATGGCCGCATCCAGTATCTCATCGCTTTTTGCCAGCATCTTCCGGTCATCGCGGATGTATGCTTCAAAGTCCGGCCCGGAGGTGCCCAGGCTCGGATGGTAGTAGTGCGGATCTGAAAGGACAACGAATCGTGTCTGGGGGTAGGAAAAATTTTTTGCCTGCAGATCTTTTACAGTTTCTTCCTGCTGGTACCTGAATTCCACGGGCGGATGTTTGGACACACCGCAGCCCACGCAAAACAAGCAAAACACTGCGGCAACAATTAAAAAAGCCGTGCGCCGGGGGTTGTTGTCAAAATTTGTTTGTGCCATGTTCTCATAATCGCCGGTAAAGGTTGAAATGTCAAGCCACAACATAAACCCCTGCGGTGCAGCGCTCGCAGAGCCCGGACCGCCGAAAAAAGACCATTTCCCGCACTTCAGGTTCTATTCCGTCAGTTCCACTGTGTGAGACAGGTTGCCAATTTCAATATTTTAAAACATGCCCCCGGTATTGTGCACAGGAGTTTTTGTGTGTAATTGCATGTGCAATGATAGACGTAATCTCCATTTTGGGATAATGGAAGAATTTTTGTTAAATCTCCGAAAATAATTGACACGGAGGATTTCCAGGAGCATATAAAAATTATGATAAAGCCAAACCAATCGTAAGATTGGGACGGAAAGTCACGGGTCTTTTCGGTAGCGCTTTTCATCGTTGATTCGGATCACAGATAGCCGGACTGCCATTTATGTGTGGTGGTTCGGCTATTTTTATCGGATCCCTTGTAAAGACTTTAACCAACCTCGGGGCTTGTATGGCAACATTTCCTTTCCTCCATTTGCTTCATTTCTTCACACGGACGGCTCTTCTTAATGTGTTTTATCCCGGGGTACATATTCGTTCATAGTCCGCGCATATAAAGTCAATATCGATTGATTTTTTTTGCCGGGCAAGTGAATCTTATGCATACAGGGGCATGCCATGCAGTGTTCATACTGTCAGACCGAAAACCCGGATACCCGGAAATTCTGCCGGGAGTGCGGCGGCAAGCTCGTTGCTGCCTGCCCCGGGTGCGGGTGTGAAAACACTCCCGGGGACAAGTTCTGCGGAGAGTGCGGGCATGCGCTGGCCAACTCCGCCCCGGGCAAGGATCGGGAACTCTCTTTTGACGAAAAAATTTCAAAAATCCAGAAATACCTCCCAGAAGGCCTGACCCAAAAGATACTGTCCCAAAGGGACCGGATCGAGGGTGAGAAGAAAGCGGTGACCATCATGTTTTGCGATATGGCAGGATATACATCTCTTGCCGAGCAGCTGGGCGCCGAAGAGGCCTACTCTCTCATGGATCAAGTCTATGAGATTTTAACGCATAAGGTAAATGACTATGAGGGAACCGTCAATGAGTTGACCGGGGACGGGATCATGGCCATGTTCGGCGCGCCCATTGCCCTGGAAGATGCACCTCAGCGGGCCATCCGCTCAGCCCTCGCAATCCATCGTGAAATGGCGCGTTTCAGCGAAAGAATAAAATCAGAATGCGAACTTTCATCGCCCCGGATGCGGATCGGTATACACACCGGCCCTGTAGTGGTCGGGACAGTGGGCAATGACCTGCGCGTGGATTTCAAGGCAATCGGGGATACCGTGAATCTGGCCTCCCGGATGGAGTCGCTGGCAGAGCCGGGAACAACCTATGTGACCCAGGCAGTTTTCAAACTTACTGAGGGTCTCTTCCGGTTCGAGAACATGGGGGATAAAGAAATAAAGGGTAAAAGCGGGCCGATCAAAGTTTACCGTGTAATCGCCCCCGGCACCAGCCGCACGCGATTTGACGTGAACGCGGAGAGAGGGCTTACCCCGTTAATGGCCAGGGAGCGGGAACTGGAAATTCTCATGGATATTTATCGCCGGGCAAGGGGCGGACGGGGACAGGCAGTGTCGATCGTATCGGTGGCCGGCATGGGCAAATCCCGGCTGCTCTATGAGTTCAGAAAAGGGCTTGCGCATGAATACATTACTTTCCTGGAAGGCCGGTGCCTTTCCTACAGCAAAGGCGTTCCCTATCATCCTCTGGTTGACATTCTCCGGTCCAATTTCAGGATTCAGGACACAGACCGCGCCACAGGCATCCGGGAAAAGGTAAAAGGCGGCCTGAAAGTCATGGGGCTCGACGTGGAGACCACAGCGCCATATCTACTGGAGCTCCTGGATGCAGCTGACAGCAGTATTGATATGCCGGTAACAAGCCCTGATGCCAAAAGGGAGCGGATTATCGGGGCATTGATTCGTATTGTCATCAAAGGGGCGCAGGCGAGGCCATTGATCCTTGCCGTTGAAGACCTCCAATGGATCGACAACAGTTCAAAGGAGGTCATCGGTGAAATCCTGGAAAACATCCCGGCGGAGAAGGTCCTTCTTATACTCACCTACAGGCCTGATTTCAGTCCGCCGTGGGGCACCCGTTCTCACCATAGCCAGATGCTGCTCTCAAGGCTGTTGGATCGTGAATGTTTGGCAATGGCAGGCCACTTGCTCCGGGCAGAAGCCATTGAAAACGACCTGGGAGAGCTGCTGGTGGAAAAAACCGAGGGCGTTCCCTTTTTTATCGAGGAATTTGTCCGATCCTTTGTCGACCTGGGTGTCATCAAAAATAAGGCGGGAAGGTGCCGAATCGCTAAAAGCAGCAAAGATGTGGGCGTCCCCGCCACCATCCAGGACGTTATAATGGCCCGTGTGGACGCCCTGCCTGAGCCTGCCAAGGCCGTCCTGCGTATCGGATCCGCCATTGAACGCGAATTCGGCTACCATTTGATCAAAAAGATCGCCGGTCTTTCTGAAACGGAGTTCTCCGGGGCGCTGGCTTCATTGAAAGCCGACGAACTCATTCTCCAGCGCGGAATCGTGCCTGAGTCCACTTATATTTTCAGGCATGCCCTGACCATGGAGGTCGTGTATGCATCAATACTGTCGCGCCATAAAAAAGAGCTCCACCGAAGTATCGGGGAGGCCATGGAGAAGCTTTACGAGGGAAATCTCGAAGAGCACAGTGCATCGCTTGCCCGGCATTTTATCGGGGGCGGCCTGCATGAAAAAGCTGCCAAATACCTTAAACTGGCGGCCAAAAAGGCCAGGCGGGCCGGTTCGTATGAAGATGCAATTGACTATTCGATAAAACGTGTTCAGGAAATTGAGCAATTGCCACACGCCGAAGAGGTGGCCAAATGGCGCATCGATTCCCGAACCACGCTGGCCAACCATTACATGGCCCTGACGCGTCATATCGAGGCCAAAGAAGCCGTGGACCCGATTGTTGACCTGGCTCTCGAACTGGATTACCGGAGGAGCCTGCCGGCAATATTTGCCGCCCTGGGGTCCTACTGGTTGGTAAGGGAAGACTATGACAAGGCCATCGCCTATTTGCAGCAAGCCATCGATGCAGCCCATGATATCGGGGACTGGCTAAGCTACTGGAGCGGAAATTTTTTTCTCGGTTTCGGTCTCGCAAGTAATTGCCAGTTTGAAAAAGCCATGGAGTGCCTTGAAACGGCTCTGCAACTTAGTGAAAAAACCCGCAGTCTTGAGGGCACGGTATATGTAAAGAGCGCCATGTGTGGATGTGTCTTGAATTTTCAGGGAAGAGTCTCGGATGCGTTCTATTTGAGCCAAGAAGCCGCCCATACGGCTGAAGTCTGCGGTGATTTCCATACCAAGGGAATGGCTTATACTGCGCACGGGACTGCTTGTTTTTTCAAAGGCGATCTTGAACAAGCCGAGCATCTGCTTCTTAAAGCAATCGATTTTTGCCGGAATTCCGGGCATGGGTTCTGGCAGGGATGGGCAGAATTTTATCTTGCATTCACGTGTCATTGCAATCGGAATTATGGGGATGCTCAAAAATTTTTCAGCCAGACCATATCGACGATTCAAAATTTAAAGCATTTCTCATTCTGGGGGGTTTATGCCCAGTTGTGCCTGAAAAGAGCCATTGTTGAAGGAGGCGGGGAAATTGAACAACCCTTTCCGCCCGAGGGCTACCGGGAGAAAAACCATCTGAAATCTGTTGTCGGCCAGATTGAAGCAACAGTGGCGGAAACCATGGTGAAAATCGACCCGTCCCGCATCAGCGACGCCGAGGCACTGCTTGCGGACGCCATTGCCGAAGATGAGAAAAACGGAACGCGCTGGTCCCTTGCAAAAGATTATGAGGCACTTTCCGGGGTTTGCCGGAAAAAAGGTGATCCGGCAGGGGCTGTGGCCGGCCTGAACAAGGCCACTGAAATCATGCAGGAATGCGGCGCAGACGGCTGGGTAAAGAGATATCGGGAAGCCCTTGCCGATTTACAGGCTTGACAGCGCTGCGGAATCCTTGAAATGAGCATGACAAAAGGGGGTTATTATGGGCAGCGGGATTTTAAACAAAGCCGATACAAAGGGTGCTGAAAAGCTGGCAGATAAACTGTCGACACCCGAAGCGGCGGTTTCAGTTGTAAAGTCCGGAGACAGGGTCTTTGTCGGTTCCGCCTGCGCCACGCCCAGGGTGTTGATAAAAGCCCTGGAAGAAAGGGGCGGCCGGCTTGATGATGTCCGGCTGCTCCATTTTCTGACCGACGGGGCGATCCCGATAAAAGACGGTGTTCCGGAAACGCGATTCCGGCACAAGGTGTTTTTCGTCGGATCAGACAGCCGGGAAGCGATCAAGCAGGGCAAAGCGCAATATGTTCCGGTCTCCATCGCCCATCTTCCGCAGTTGATTGAAAAAGAGGTGATCCCTGTGAATGTGGCCCTGATACAGGTCTCTCTGCCGGATGAGGAGGGCCGGGTGAGCCTCGGGATATCTGTGGACATTACCCGGGCGGCCGCTCTGAAAGCCGGGCATGTTGTTGCCGAAGTAAATCCGAACATGCCCTACACGCTCGGTGATTCAACCATTTCTGCAGAGCGGATCGATCATTTCGTGGAAGTGGACACGCCGCTTATCGAATACGTGCATGAATTGGCAGATGCTGTTGCCAGACAGATCGCCCGGTATGTGGCCCGGATTGTGAGGGATAATTCGACCCTTCATATCGGAATTGGACGAATACCGAATGAAATGCTGAAATATCTCACCAACCGCAAGGGCCTTAGCATCCACTCCGATGTCATCACCGAGCCGGTGCTCGATCTCATGGAAAAAGGCGTTATTACGGGCCCGATTGCAGCGAGCTATTGCATGGGGACAAAGCGGCTTTACGATTCTGTCCACCGCAATCCCCGTTTTTCCTTTTATCCGATCGACTATATTTGCAGGCCGGATATTTTGAGTGGTATAAAACAACTGGTTTCGGTGACACAGGCATTGTGTATCGATCTGATGGGGCAGGTATGTGCGGATCAGTTCGCTGGAGAGCTTTACAGCGGCATCTGTGTGCAGCCGGATTTTATTCGGGCTGCTGCCGCCTCACCCGGCGGAAAACCGATTATATGCCTTGCCTCGACCACAGATGAAAGTAAAGCGTCCCGGATTCGCCCCCTGCTGAGAGAAGGAGAAGGGGTGACCATCCCTCGGGCGGACGTTCATTATGTGGTTACGGAATATGGCTGTGCCTACCTGTTTTGCAAGTCCATTCAGGAAAAAGCCCTTGCACTCATAGAAATCGCCCATCCGGAATTTCGGCCCTGGCTTTTGGAAGAAGCAATCCGCCTGGGCTATGTTCGAAAGGGGCAGAAATTAAAAAGCCGGATGGCCTATCCGGAAGAAGAAGAACGCGAGATAGCGCTCAAATCAGGTGATAAAGTGCGCATCCGGCCTTCAAAGGCAAGTGATGTGCGGGGCCTTCAGGATGTTTTCTATAACATGCGCAAAGAGGACGTGTTTTTGAGATTTTTTGTCAATCTGCCGGCATTAGACGAGTGCCGGGCAGATCCGCTTTGCAACGTCGACTATGAAAATCAGATGGCGTTTACCGCGGTCACCGGGGACCCGGAAAATGAAAAGGTGGTTGGCTGTTCATGTTATTTTGTTGATCCGGATGACAAGCTTGCGGAAGTGGCGTATATGATCCAGCCGGAATGGCAGGGGCTTGGACTGGGAACAGCCCTGCAGCAGAGAATGGAGGAATACGCCAGGTTAAAGGGAATACGGGGATTTAAGGCATATGTTCTGACCCAGAATCAGAAGATGCAGGGGCTGATCCAAAAAGGTGAAAAGGTTACATTTAAAAGAGGAGTGGACGAATACGAGGTGGTGAGCCTGTTTTGACCGGAGTTGACGCAGTTTATATTTTGCTTATAACGTTGCCAGGTCCCTTTCATATTTTTCAACCCACCCGTCAGCCCCGCATTTCTCGCAAAAACCAATGGCCGTTGTGAGCTGCTCCCTTGCCTTTGGAGAGTCCCCACCCTTGAGGAACCACTCGGCATAGACGACATAGTCCCGGGCCAATTCCCACTCGGTGTCGTATTTCGTATTAAAGCCAATCGCGTGGTTTATCCATGATTCTGCCTCAATCATTTGATGATCATCGATATGCATATAAATTTCTGCGATGAAACGGGCCCCGAATGCTTCGCATGCCGCAAGCCGGTTATTTTCATGAGATGCAATGAGATCTTCCACCTCATGTAGGTCAACATCCTTCTTCTTGTTGAGAATATGGACATTGACCATGAATAATTTATAGACGTTGTGCCAGGACAACAGCGTCCTTGTGTCCTGAATCATGGAAATAAACTTTTTTATAAATCCCAGAGCTTTATTGTATTTGCTCATGTCCTTGTAAGTGTTTCCCAGATATCCAGCTGCCACTTGTCCATAAAAACCAATAGACGCTTTTTCATAATACGCCATCGCCTCCGCGAGATACTGCTCGGCTTCAGGCAAATATCCTTTATACTGATCTTTAACAGTGCATTTTGTAATCTTTTTTAAAAACAGTCAGATATAAGGCGCAAAAATGTCTTTGGCACTACCCTCATGCCAAAACTGTAGAAACCGCACATTAAATTTCGCGGATTGTCGGCGGCATCGCCATGCCGACAGCCTGGAACACCTTGCCGCATACGCCTTCTGCCCGGCTGCGAATCGCAAGCTTGTTGCCGTTTTCCTCTATGTAGGTCTCCTGCAGCGCCTGCAGATCCCGTTTTATATGCGACCACTCAAACACGTGACCGGCCTTTTCCAGATTGCGCTCCAGCTCCTTGCGCAGGACCAGGGCCAGAAAACTGCAGAAGACATGCCCGCGGATGGTATCATCGCGCTGGTGGAAGATGGGCCGGGTTTCGAACATGGATTTTATGTCCCGGAACACCCGCTCGACCTGCCACAGCTCCTTGTACTTCATCGCGACCTTGTCAGCGGGCAGGTCGGTATTGGTTCGCAGGATATACTTGCCGTCAAAACGGGCCTCGCTTTTTACTTTCTCAGAGTCGATCGAAGCGCTGTGCTTTTCGATCCGGACATATCTGCGGTATCCCTTGTTGCCCACCAGGCTCTTGGGGCCCTGCGGGATCTTTTCCTTGAGGGCCTCGATGATGGCCTCCCGGGTCAGCCTGTCTTTGGCAGCCTGCCGTTCGTTAAGGCACACGATGTAGCGCCGGTCCATGTGGCGCACCTCTTTTACCTTGAGCGGCGATGGGTCTTTGGCATCGGATCCGATGGGATGAACCTCACGGTAGCGGCCACCGCAGGTGAGTACCTGCTCGCGGACCTCCTTGTCCTTTCGCATCCGGGTGCCCAGGATATACGGGATTCCGTTTTCCTCCAGGTAGTTGAGGTTGCCGGAGCTGATCATGCTCCGATCTGCCACGATACAGAAGCGCTTGATGCCAAATCGCTCCCGCATATGTTCGCTGATGGTCACAAGACTTGTGACATCTGCGGTATTGCCGGGCCACATCTCGCAACAGATGGGCCGACCCTCATCATCGATGACCACACCGACCATCATCTGCTTGAGATCCGGCCGGTGATCCTTGCTAAAGCCTCTTTCTCCGAGGGTTTCTCCGCCTTCGCCCTCAAAATAGATCGAGGTGGTATCAAAGAAGACCAGCTCCAGGCCGGTGAACAGGTTCCGCCAGGTCTTAAACATCTCTTCTTCAACCAGGTCCTTGTTGCACCTGGGGGCCAGATCCGAAGCCCGGCTCTGATCGCCAGGGGCCTCTCCCAAAAACGCCATGGCGCGGTAAAGATGGTGAAGTTCAAGATCTTCGGTGCCGGCAACGGCATAATCGCGCCGCCAGCGCTCGCAGTACCGATCCGAGCCGGCGCTCATCAGCCGGTGAAACACGGTAAGAAACACGGCTCTTTCCACATCGAACCCAAATTTGCGGTCTCGGAGCAATTTCTGCAGGGCCTGCTTGATGCCGGTGTTTTTCCACAGCCGTTCAAAGATCAGGGCCGGGCCGATCTTGATTGTAACCGCATCCGGGTCGCTGTGCCCCGTCAAAATCAGCATGGCTTTTTCAGAGTATCGGGACAGGGATTTGATCAGCGTTTCTACACGCCCCTTTTCCTGGAGGTGATCCAGGCGGCCGACAGTGGCGATGACCTGCTGGCGGACCCTGCCCTTGACCTTGGTGTTTTCGACGATCTGCAAGTACTGATATTTTCCAGATTTTTTAACTCTGGCGAACATGGGGGCTCCTTTCTTTTGACACCCCCAATTTATATTTTATTAATTGGAATTGAAAGCTTTTTATCCCAGTCTGTTGGCACTACCATTTCCGGATGCGGGTCAATATTTTTAGGGAATTATGCCTCCATCAACTGATGGAACTGTCAAGCTTCAGTTAAACATAAACAAAACATTTGACATCCTGTTTTTTCGGGATCATATATAAATTATGATAAAGCCAAACCAGTCGTAAGATTGGGACGGAAAGTCACGGCTCTTTTGATCGCTGTGCTTTACATGTGTGCACAGAAAGACAGCCGGACTGCCATTAAAATAAGGCGGTCCGGCTGTCTTTTTTTAAGCCTTCCAAAGCATTTAACCTCAAATCATGCTTCCCATAAAGATGCTTCTCCGCCGGGGATTCTATAAATTCCGAAGTCGGTGTCGGAATGACCCGTTATTTGGGATCACGCCAATAAGACCGCATCGGCTTAAGATCCCGGACCGTATCAGCATTCCAGTTTTTTTGTTGGATATATTTATATACGGCGCATAAATCGCCTGTCCCCGGATTTCAGGGCTAAGCAATGCACAGAAGGAGGGAGTTATGAATGATGCGAGAGGACCTTTAAAATTATTTTTTCTGCGGTTTTTAAAAAGTGTTCCCGGGTCATTTTTTCCTGCCCCAAAAATCACCTCCCTCGATTCCCGGATGATTTCCCGGATGCGCACCATGATCATAATTGGCAGGCCGATACAAAAACAAATTTCAGGTATTTTGACAGCGGCTCTTATTTGTGCAGCCTGGCCGCTTTTCGTGCAGGCCGGCCCGGATCCCTGCACTGTAGGACCGGACGGTGTCGTTACATGCACGGGTGACCAGTCCGGGGGCATTTCGAGTGCTTCTGATTTCAGTTCTCCGCCGGCAACAATCCTTGATGTGCATGACCTGTTTTTGCCGATCCGGCCGAACACGGGTGTTTCCGGAATTTATTTTAAAAATGATCAGGGCGGTAATGTGATCGTCAACAGCGGCACCGGCGAGGATGCGTTGTCCATTGTAACTATGGGCGCGGATGCTTTCGGAGTTGCCGGGATCGCCGTCGGGGATCCGCAGAGCACCGGAGATGCCGATCCTTTTCTCGGGGTTCCGCTTGTCGGGGAAAATCCTGCGGTAGCTGGCGGTCGGGTGGAGATCAACAGCTATAGCGAAATTACGACCGACGGTTACAAGGCGAATGGTATTCATGCATACAGCGCCAGCGGCGGCTATCCAGACTCCGTGATCAATGCGCTTGAGAGCTTTGACGAGAATGATTTTTCTTTTGAGGTTACTGAAGTCCGGGACTCCGGGGATACTGCAATCGATTTTAATGAACAGGGAGATGCGCAAGTACGCGGCTACCTCATTGACGAGGAGGGAAACCCGGTTACAGACGACGATGAAAACGTAATCGAGCACGGGACTTTCCTCATCGGAACGGACGGAACCTATTCCCTTAGCTTTAGTGAAGGTGAAATCGACCAATTGCTTGAAGAACACGAGTCATGTGCCATAGCCGCCAATTACACAATTGAGGGCCAGGGAGAGGGGGACTCGCGTACCGATGACGGCAGGCTGATTGTCGTCCTTTATCACAATAATGAGGACGGCAGCCTTGAAGAGATAAGGGTTGCGGAATTTGACAGCTTTGGGTTAAGCACAAAACCGGCGGATGATAACAATCCAACAGTTTTTCCCGATCTGCAGGGCTATGTCGACGGTTTGCTGGCCCATGCAACAAGCGGCGGCGCCGGCGGAACAATAACCGTCAACAGCGATGGAAACATTGAAACACGGGGAGAAGAATCCCACGGGATTCATGCGTACAGTATCGGTGGCGAGGGTGCACCGGGAGCGGACTCGACATTTTATTTGTTCTGGGAAAGTGCGCCTACCGAAGGCGGGGATGGGGAATCACCCGGAGACATAAACATCAGTGCAGACGGCCGCATTGTAACAGGCCAGGACAAATCCAGCGGTATCTCGGCGATCAGCGCCGGCGGGGAAGGGGGACCCGGGGGCGACGGGGTGGCCTATCGGGATGGCAGTCGGGGCGGCACCGGAGGTGACGGCGGTGAGGTTGCGGTCAGCGGAAGTGCCGATATTGAAACCCGGGGTGATTACGCCAGTGGTATCGTGGCACTGAGCGGCGGGGGCAACGGCGGTGCCGGCGGAAGCACCGGCGGCGCCATGAGCGGCGGTATGGGCGGATATGGCGGCAGGGGCGGCATCGTTGATGTCAACGGTAGTTGGCATGTTACAACTGAGGGGGACAAGGCCCATGGCATCTGGGCCAAGAGCCTGGGCGGAAATGCCGGTGACGGCGGCAGCGGCGGCTGGCTGTGGGGCGATCCCGGTGCAGGCGGACAGGCAACCGACGGCGGCAGGGTTACCCTGCACAGCAGCGGGGATATTGAAACTTCCGGGCTTACCGCTTACGGTCTGTATGCCCAGAGTGTCGGCGGCTCCGGGGGCTCGAACTGGGGGCTGTTTTGTTCTTTTGGCGGGGATGGCAACAGCGGCGGAAGCGGCGGAGATGTCGAGGTTATAAACTTGGCAGGCGGAAGTGTAATAACAAGCGGTGATCACAGTCATGCGATTCTTGCCCAGAGTATCGGTGGCGGGGGCGGCAGCGGGGGCGGTGAATTCGGGCTTTTTGCCAGCCTCGGCGGAGAAGGGGCTGCCGGCGGCTTCGGCGGAGATGTAAGTGTTGAAAATGACGGCCTGCTTGAAACATCCGGAACCCGTGCTTACGGGATTTTTGCCCAGAGCGTGGGCGGGGGCGGCGGCTCCGGAGGAGACGCACGCTCCATGATCTTAAGCATCGATCCGTCGAACTGGGTTCCTGCCGAAGGCCCGCCTGATCCGACGAGTTTCAGTGTTGGTGCGACAATGAGCCTGGGCGGCAGCGGCGGCGCTGCCAGCCACGGCGGAACCGTATTTGTTGAAAACCAAGGCGGGATCATGACCCGGGGCGCGGATGCTTTCGGCATACTGGCCCAGAGCGTGGGCGGCGGCGGCGGGGTCGGCGGAAGCGGCTACCACGGTCTTGACCTGGAGGATTTCGGAGTACCCGAGGAATACGCACAGTATCAGGATCTTCTGCCCGTCCAGGACGACAGCGACCTGGACATTACCCTGGGCGGAACCGGCGGCGGCGGCGGCGACGGTGACGATGTGGATGTTACGAATAATGGAGACATCAATACTTTCGGTGCCGGGGCTTTGGCAATACTGGCACAGAGCATTGGCGGCGGGGGAGGCTTGGCTGGCGTGGGCGCAACAGGCGGTGACGGATCTGTCGGCCTCGGGGGCAACGGCGGCCTCGGGGGAGACGGCGGAAGCGTTGCGGTTGATCTTTCGGGATCCATCCATACCCGGGGCGTTGCCGCGCACGGCATTTTTGCCCAGAGTGTTGGCGGCGGCGGCGGTTATGCCGGCAACATCGACCGGGGAGTGACAGAGTTCGGGATTAATGCCGCCATGGGCGGCGACGGCGGTGATGCCGGTAACGGCGGTGATATTTTCTCTAACAGCGAAGGAGACATCATCACTGAAGGGGATGCTGCAATCGGTGTTTTTGCGCAAAGCGTCGGCGGCGGCGGCGGCCTGGGCGGCGAAGTCGGATTTGGACTCGGTTTTGCGGGCAGCGTGGGCGGTGCCGGCGACGGGGGCCGGGTTGAAGTTGATCATAGCGGGAATATTACGACCTACGGGGATAACGCTCACGGAATCTTTGCCCAGAGCGTGGGCGGACAATACTACGGCGGTGATGTGATTGTGACAGTATCAGGCGATATCACCGTTCATGGCGAAGGCGCGCTTCCGGTCATCGCCCAGAGCGAGGGAACCGCAGGCAGGAGAAATATCGATATCAATCACGCAGGCGGCACCATAACGGGCGGCAGCGCTTCGGCGGTAAGCCTGCTTGGCGGCATTGATAACACTTTCACAAATCATGGCGTAATCACCACCGCCGCCGGCATCACCGGCACCGCAGTTTCGGCGACGACCGGCAACGACACGATCCATAACCATGGCACGATAATCGGGTCGGTCGACCTGGGAGAAGGTTCCAATTCCTTCCACAACTATGGGCTGGGAGTATTTGAATCCGGCGCGAGCATTGACCTGGGCCGGGACAATACATTTATCAATGAAGGTTTATTTTCTCCTGGCGGTTCTGGGAATCCTGTCGCAACGGTTCTCGGCAGCAATTTTGAGCAGGGCGGTTCGGGCACTTTTCTTGCCGAGGTTTTTACAGACGGTAACCATGACACACTGCATGTAACAGATGGCTCCGCCCGCCTCGCCGGAACCCTCCAGGTCGCCAGAGAACAGGGGCTTTATTATGACGGGACCACGTACAGCATTATCGAGGCGCAGGGCGGAGAGGGGATCAGCGGGTCCTTCAGCAGCCTCGTCGTTCCGGAGCGAAAGCCGCTGCTCGGTTTTGATGTCAACCAGCGGGATCACTCCGTGGAAGTGGCGGTCGATGCGCCCCGCAACACCACTGTGGCCACAAACCGGGTGGAAAGAGCCACCGCGGATTACCTGGACAGAATCACCCCGACTGCTTCCGGCGATCTTCTGGATGTGCTCGGGGAGTTCCAGTCATTATCCCGGTCAGAGTTCAGGGAAGCCTTTTCCAGCCTGAGCCCGGATTCCTACGACAGCGGCACAAAAACCACCTACCGGATCGGCCGGGAGTTCACGGGTGCGGTTCAGCAGCGCATGGGCACGGTGAGATCTTATCTGCATGCACAGGGGGCAACCCGCAATGAACCGGTGCTTCTTGCCTATAACGGCTCCCTTGCAGATCTCGGCCGGCTTTATTCATCTGCGGATCTGTCTCAGGTGCAGGGCGAGGCCGGATTCTGGTTCAACGCCTTTAGCAATTGGGGGGACCAGGACGCAGAAGACGGCTATACCGGCTACGATTACTTCTCCCGCGGCGGGGCCCTGGGTTTTGACGGACTGACCGACAACCTGATCGTCGGCCTGAGTGCCGGGCTTTCCAGGGCTGATCTGGATTTCGACCGCAACCGCGGGGAAAGCCGTATTGACAATTTTTCCGGGGCCTTCTACGGCAGCTATTTTACAAAGCGCTTCTATCTGGAAGGATCTCTTGCTTACGGCATGAATCGTTACGATAACAAGCGCAATGCCTCGGTTGGCTCCATTAGCGGAACAGCGGAAAGCGAGCATGACGGTGATTTGTTTTCTGCAGATTTTGGCGGCAATTACATGTTTGACGCGGGCAAATGGCAGGCAGGCCCTTATGGCAACATTGCATACAGCTACCTCAGAGAGGATGGGTTCATTGAAACAGGAGCCGGGGGTATCAACCTGATTATGGAAAAAACGAGCACGAACGCATTGGTATCGGAACTGGGTATGCGTGCATTCAGGGTCGTGTATTTGAAAAACGGCTACATTCTTCCCGAGCTGAGCGCAGCCTGGAGTTATGATTTCGATATTGACGACCGGTTGATCCGGGCTTCTTACGCAGGATCTCCGGGGGCTTCGGTTTCCATCAAGGGGCCGGATGTGAAAAAGCACGGCGCTGTCCTGGCAGCCGGATTCACCTATGGCGCTCAGCGGGGGTTGTCCACCTCTATTCAGTACCAGGGTGAATTCCGGGAGAAATACGTGTCTCACGGAATACTCGGAGAAATTCGCTTCACATTTTAAGTTTTGGTGCCGCGTTCCTCAAATGCAGTCACTGGTTACTAATTGGCGGGCATTAATCGGGTCCTATCGCCGCAGTGTGCAATTTACAAAAAACAAACCAGCCATTTTCGCGCGCTGCTCGGTTGGTAGCAAATGCGATAGAACCCTTATTATGGCTCCCATTTTCCACATGCTCTAAAAGCCGGTTTGTTACAGCTTTTATCTCGTGCCGTTCCTGCCAACCCATGCAACATTTCCGGGCGTCCTCAAATTTGCACCATGGTTCTGGCATGTTATTCTTATTATAAATAGGATTTGGCCCCGTCCCTTTTTGAGCAATACATAGACATAGCTCAGGCGACTGCTGAGCCGGGGTTTTACTTTCAGGATGATGCACAAATCTGTAGCATATCGGAATCGGGGCATGAAGGAATTAGAATTATGCAAGCATCCCTTTTTTAAGGAGCTATCCGAGATGCGATTGCTTATGAGCGGCCTATGAAAGAACAGCAATACTATCGGAAAGTTATCGACCGGCTGAAAAATTGCTACCAGTTCAGCCGCCATTTTATCGCAACCGGGGAAGCGCTCGCAGCGGAAACCTGCGATCCGATATTCCCCGCTGTTGCAGCCGGTGTGGAGCAGTTGGAAGAATTCACCGTGACGCGTGGTCTTGAGGTTCACCTGCCAGTGGTGGGGGAAAGATCGCAGGCGGTGCTGATGCCCTTGGATATCGAAATTTTTCTGGGAGCCGACCAGCACCGACTCTACACGGACAAGGAAGAACAGAAACAACTGTTTCAGCAGGTGCACCCCTTGATGGATTTTGTGCAAGACATCTTCCGCTCCAGGGGGATGCCGTATCTCTTGGATTACACGCCGTCCGGGGGGCATTTCCTGTTCCAGAACGTCCTGGGGTACCGGGCCACGGAAGAAGTGCGGGAAATCGGCTTTGTGGAAGAAGATCTGGTCCGGGCGTGCAATTACATCGACCCCGGGGATATCCGGCGCTGGCACGGGGTTTCCATAGATACGGCCCGGGTCTTCAGCGGACTGGGCAGGCTTGCGGAATATCTGGCCCTGCTGGCCATGAAAGCCTTCCGGGAGAATGAAGACCGAGGGCTTTTGCCGGTGACCATCTCAGACAGTGCCGAGCACTGCGTCAACTTCGATAATACCTGGAGCGAGGGACCACCCTACCTGCGCGCCATCCGGAGTCCTTTCAGCCTTCACAAGAAGAACCGGGAAAAATACGACAACCGGCACCAGCCGCCCCTGGCAGATGTCATCGGGGCATGCTTTGACGGACATCAGGCAACCGAAATCGGGGATATTGATTTGATTCTGGACTGCATGTGGGACCTGGAAAAGGCGGCAGCAAACGCACAGAATTTTTCCGGTTTCGTCCCCTGCTCAAATGCCACCATGATTGATTTTGTCAGGGAATACAAGGCATCGGATCTGTATGCGTTCCACCAGGATTTCGATCGCCAACAGGACCTTGCCCGGAGCCGCGCCCTGGAATTTGCAAAAAACGAACCCCACATTCCCGACTGGGCGGGGGAAATCCTGGGTTCCCCCAACCCGTCGGCGCTTCAGCCGGTCAAGCTCATCGGGTTTGTCCACGATTTCCTTATTCATGCCGGATGGCAACCCAAACACATAGCAAACATCCTTCGAGACCTGTATCAGAACCCGGATTTCAACTGGACGCAAGATTTCTTCAAGCATCCGGCAGAAGAAAAGGCGAATTTCTGGGCGCGTACCTATAGCGCGGTTGCCCTCTGGAAAACAGGCAGGCTTCATATATAGACCATGTATGAACATTGGTGGATACGGCGACCGATTTAAAATTCTTGGACAGGAGGACTTTTATACCGCGTTATGGTTTCCTCTACGGCATGCTTGGCAGTCGGTTTCGTCCTGCTCTGGAACTCGGGATTCATCGGTGCGGAATATGGTCTGCCGTTTACCGGGCCGTTTACCCTTCTGTTTTGGCGTTATTGGGCGCTGACGTGCATTCTTCTGATTTACCTGACGCTAAGCGGCCGGCTGCGTTGGCCGGGTTTTTACGAGGCCTTTACTGCATTACTTGTCGGGTTCCTGGCACATGGCGTATGGTTGGGCTGCGTGCTCTTTTCATTGCAACAGGGTGTTCCCGCGGGCATTGTTGCCCTTGTCGTGGCTCTCCAGCCGATGCTCACCGGTGCCTTGTCCGGTCCCGTTGTGGGGGAACATACTCCTCTTACTCGCTGGTTCGGGTTGTTCGTCGGATTTTGCGGGGTTATTATTGCCGTGGGCGCCCGGACCGATTTGAACGATGCTGGATCCCTTTTCGGTTACTTTATTCCGTTCGGGTCGGTGGTCGGCATAACGGCGGCAAGTCTGCTTCAAAGGTACATAGAGGTGCACGGCCGCGCCCATCGCCTTCCCGTGGATATCTCGCTTTTCTACCAGAGTCTGGCAACTGCTTTGGCAGCAACGATCCCCGCAATAGGTTTTGAGCGTTTAGCGACCCGCTGGGAACCGACGTTCATGAGCGCCATGGTCTGGCTCATTCTCGGCGTCTCCCTGGCAGCTTATGCCTTGATGTGGTTGCTGCTTTCGCGGCTCGATGCAACTCGTGTGGCAAGCCTTTTTTATTTGGGACCCCCGGTAACCATGATAATGGCATGGGTTGCATTTGGCGATACGCTTCAGTCAATAGACGTCATCGGCCTGATTATAGTGGCAGCAGGCGTGGTTGTGGTGCAGCGGTAATAATTGTCTGAAGTATCAAAGGATTGCCTTGGAATGCACTATGCTTGCCATGCCCGGCTCAGGGAATATATCCGGTCAAAGAACATCGCATCGGAGGGCAAGCAGGGCCGGGGCTCCCATCGAGATCGTCAGCAAGGTCATCTTGCGGCATGCAAACCTTTACCCCTTCATCCCGGAGTTCCTGGATTCTGCCTTCATGAATTTTGTAGAAATGTCGCGTAATCGTCTCCGCCAGACGAAACCGCTTTTTGGTTTTGTCGTCTATTAAATGCGGCCGTCTATGTCTTCAAGGTTGGATCGGCTTTTTACTCTTCCTGCGGTTGCTCCATACGGTTTAATTGGTCTGCCACTTCCTGGAGCCTGTCGATTGCATTCTGGAGTCCTTCGCGAACGGCCTCTAGCCCCTCGGCCGGAACATCCTCATCGCCCGGTTTGATACCTGCCCTATATTCCTCAAGATCCGCATCTTCCCCAACAGGGGGAGCCACCGTGGCCTTGTTTCCTACAAGTGCATCAACAGAGTCTTCCAGGCTCGGGTGCATAACCACCCGACGGCTGTCGGCAAGGATGATGCGTCTGAGTTCCGGAAACGCGAGAGATTCGGGTTTTAAAAATACCGGCTCTGCATACAGCAGGCTTCGCCCCAGCGGAATTACCAGGATATCCCCGCGCATGACCTCGGAGCCCACCTGCCCCCAAAGTGTGAACTGCTCGGATATCACCGCATCGTTGTCTATCCTGGCCTCCACCTGCCTGGGACCGTCCACGTGTCGGCCGGCGGGAAACTCATACAAAATCTTTTCACCGTAGTTATCGCCGTCCATTCTTGCAGCCATCCATCCCACAAGGTTGTGGCGCTTGTCAGGGGTAAAAGGCTGGATCAGAAGAAATTCTTCCTTTTGCTCGCCGGGAAGCCGCGCCACGATATAATACGGCCTCAGTGTTTCGGTCTGTCCGGAGGCGGCGTGTTGCGGTACCGACCACTGATCTTCCTTGTTGTAGAACACCACGGGATCGGTCATGTGGTACTGGAGCAGCATCCGGGTCTGGACGCTGAAAAGATCCATGGGATAACGGACATGATCCCGCAGGTAATCGGGCATTTCATCGGCGGGCTTAAAAAGCCCGGGAAATATTTTCATGTATGTCTGGATAATGGGACACGATTCGTCATAAACGTAGTAGTCCATATTGCCGTTATACATATCAACAACCGCCTTGACGCTGTTTCTCATATAGTTGAACTGCCCCTGCCAAGCGGTGGAGTAGGGATACCGGGCGGTTGTGGTGTATGCATCCTGGATGAAAAACTGCCTGCCGTTTGCCACCACCGTATAGGCTTCCCCGTCCCGCTTGAGAAACGGTGAAATTTTGGCAAAGCGCTCGGCCACGGTTCGTTTGTACTGGATTCGGCTGTTTTTATTGATTTCCCCGGAAATCAGAATATTGAGATCCATGAACTGCCATGCATATAAAAACCGCCTGAAAAAAGAGTTGAGCTCAACCCCGCCTTCCCCCTGGTAATGGGTATAAACCGGGCCGTCCTGTGCCGGATAATTGAATTCTTCCATGTCACTGTTGACAATGGCAAACGGCAGACTCTTTAATCCGTAATAAATCTCCGGGCGCTCAAGCGCGATCTTCCCCTGTGGGGGCAGATCGCGCAGGAAAAAATTCGGGCGGCCGCCTTCTGCCACTTCAGTTACCGGGCTCATGGCGACCCCGTAGCCGTGGGTGAACTGAAGATACCGGTTGACCCAGCGCTGAGCCTCTGAGGGCAGTTTCTCCGAGGACAGCTCCCGGGTGGAGAGCATTACCTGACGGAGATTTCCGTCAAGCATGTAGCGATCCGTCTGAACACTTAAAAAATCATAATAAAGCCGGAAAAACTGGATCTGGTTATAACTCTGCAGCAGTGGTTCCTCGTCCCAGAAACGCAGGTTCCGGATGGTGCCCTGGTTTTCATCAATTGTTTCAGACCGGACCTCGCCGCGCGCAGGATGGCTTTTGCCCGCAATATCCTCGAGCCCGTAAGCCTTTCTCGTATACTCGATGTTTTTGGCGATATATTGCCTTTCCCTGGCCAGTTCGCTGGGTTCCACCTGCAGGCGCTGGACGATCCCGGGCAGGGCGATCAGGCCCAGGATGCTTGAAACAAGCCACAGGCCAATGCCGACTGCAATCAGACGGTGTCCCCGCAAACGGGTGGCCGCCAAAAGTGTCCCGCCGGCAGCCAGTGCAATAAAGGTCAGAATCGTTCGGGCCGGAATGATAATATTGTCGTCCGTGTAACCGACCCCGAAAACCGTGCCGGTTTTTGAAAACAAAAGCTCGTATCTCCCGAGCCAGTGACCCGCGGCAATCAGAAAGAAAATAACAGAGCCGAGTATCAGCAGATGCGTTCTCAGGCTGCCTTCAAAGGTAAAAGTCTCCCCCTTCAGGTTGGCGGACACGTAATAAAAACCCGCGACAAAAAGAATGATTACGGTCATCACGCCCAAAAGCCAAGTGCGGAGGAAGTTGAGAACAGGCAGGCCGAAAACATAGAAGGAAAAATCCCGTTCAAAAACCGGATCCACCTGATTAAAGGGGACTCCGTTGAAAAAACGCAGAAACGTCTCCCACCGGGCGGAAAAATAGATCGCCAGATATATGGCCCCGAGCACGACGGCGAGTATGCCGACCCACAGCATCAGGCGCCGGGCGCCCTGATAGGCTTGCCGGGACAGCTCCTTTCCCTGCCGCCATTGATAATCAGCCGTGTTTCTGTAAGCCGCATACAAATTGGGCGCCGCCAGAGCGACAAAAACCAGGATTCCAAGCAGGTAAAGCCATATCTGCGAGGTTACGCGGACGAACAACACCTGCTCATGGCCGAGGCTGGAAAACCACAGCCAGTCCGTATAAAATCCCCGGGCCCAGATGAGCCCCATAAAGACGCCCAACACAACCAGCCCCAGCAATATGAGCCTGACGATCTTTGTAAGCCCGGGAAAATTAATGTCGTCCAGGCGGAACGGTCGTTGCGGCGGGCCTCCCCCGATATCTCCGGTTGTATAAAAATCTGTCATCACCAAGCACCCGTTGTTTTGGGACTGCCTTCATTCCATTTATTCCGGAATCATAACGTGAAGCATAGCTGGTTCACAAAGATTTGTAAACTACTTGTTAAAGACTGGATATGCTTTCGGGATTTGTTTCCTGTTACTGACCTGCCTCTTTGCGAATCAATCTCTTGCAGACTTCAACGCCCTTGATTCCGTCATCGGCCCACGGCCGGGCCGGGCCGGGGAAAAACAAGGCGATGCCGGAAAGAACCGTTCAAAAGCACAGTTGCCGGGATGCGTATTCGCAGAAAAGTCAGGGCATGGCCAATCACTTCCGCATAATGCCGCCGGAATATCAGCCTTGCTTTGCTTTCCTTGGCGACGTGTTCTACACCCGGGACCCTGCGGTATCCAGGCTGGTCAACTCCGACGGCGACAGGCCACCGATGTTTTTGACGTCACACGGGTCACCGGAGAAAAATCCGGACGATTGTCGGGGCATGGCTGTAGTGCCCCCTTTTTGCCATGTATAGGAATCCCGGGTGAATCAGGAATCAGATCGGCCGTTCTTGCCGGGTGGTATGCCTGATTCACAGGGAACACCGGTTTGGCAGAGGCCGCACCCGTAGCCGTCAAATCCGAAATTTTGCTTAACATAGCTGCTGGTGACAGGAAACAGGTGGTCTTTACAGATCTGCTTGTTTTTTCCGGATTCGCTGATGGCTCCCGCAGGACATCTGGAAATGCATTTTTTACAGGTACCCTCTGCAAAATAGAGACAGTATGCCCGATGATCTGTATACGGGCGCGAGGTGGCGGGGATATGCATTTGAGCCACGACTGATCCGGTGCGCATGGCTTTTCCCAGGGGTGTTATCAAACCGTCGCACAACCCGAAAGTCCCCAATCCGGCTGCATAAGCTGCATGGCGTTCCGACCATGTAGAGGAAAAGCCGTATTCGGGGGATATCCGTACATTGAATTGAGGGGTCAGCGCGGGGGCTACTGCGCGAATGCTTTTTGCTTTTAGACTTTCAACGATATGCCGGCGTAAGGCCGTATTGGTCTCTTCGCCAAAAATTCGCGCACGCGCCCAGCGTTCCGAGGGGTAGAAATTTTCCTTCCTGTTGTCTTTCTTTGTAGCTGTAGTCTGGGGAAGAATGTAACTGATCACGGTCAACTCATCCGGCTTGATTTCCAGGTCGTTGTACGTGAGTGCGAAAATTTCCCAGGGGGTCATGTAAAAAGGCCCCACGTGATCCTTGTATTCTTCGAAAATCGGATCGTCACCACTTGCAAATCCCACCAATGGCTTGTCAAAAGCCTTTTCATTTACCTCGTTTTTGAGGGTGTTTGCAGGGTCCCGGGAGATAAAATCTTCGAGAATGGCTTCAATATCTCTTCCTGTTGTTTTATCGTTCATCCGAACTCCTTATAATCCTCACAGCGGGCGTTCGGACAAAGTATCGGCCGTGTGCTTTTATCATAACTCCGCTTTCGGAGGGAGAGGTGAAATGCGTTGAAGCATAACATCCTGAAATTATAATTAGTATTACCTGATTTTACTTTCCTTGAGACTTTGTTTGCACCAAACAATACAAAGAAAAAGAAAGGAAGCCGGACAAATGCACCATAGCCTTATTTCGGAATAAAATCAAATTCGCTGTTTTCCAGGGTTTCAATCCGGCATTCAACGGCGCGTGTCCAAACATCATAGACAGAGAGGGGGACCAGCGAATAGCCATTGTTACGTTATGACAATATTGATACAACGAAATCCGCATGGTAAATCCAACTTTACCACTGTTGCAGTGCAGGGCCTGAAATTTAGGCGTGTCAATATGATTTTTACAATTCAGATGGAACAGACGGGTTCAGGAAAGGCATTTCATGGAAAACCACTGCATCACCATCAACGGGAAGGCCTGCGGCTTTACCCCCGGCCAGACGATTTTCGAGGCAGCCGAAGAAAATCATATCCAGATACCATCGCTGTGATATCTCAAAGGGGCTGCACCCACGGGAACCTGCCGCATCTGCGTGGTGGCGATCGAAGGCCGGCCCAGCCTGGTGACCGCTTGCAGCACGCCTGCGGAAAACGCCATGGTCATCTGGACGGAATCGCCGAAGGTGATCGCCTCAAGAAAAGAGACCCTGGCCCTGCTGCTGGCCACGGGCAATCACAATTGCGCCATCGGCTCATCCGGGCAAAAGCACTGGAGCGCTTTTCAGGCAAACGCCCTGGCAGATGAGCAGGAGGCAGAGCTGTGCCCGGGCTGGGCGACTGCCGTCTGCAGGCGCTGGACTACCATTATCAGGTGGAGGGCGGCAAATATAGCCGAAGGCCTGTGGATTATCCCATGGAAACTGTCAACCCGCTGATCATCCGGGATTTTTCGCGCTGCATTCTCTGCGGCAGATGTGTTCAGGCCTGCAATGAAATCCAGGTCAATCAGCCCATCAGCTTCGGCTACCGCGGCAAGGAAAGCAAAATCGTGGCCGCCGGGGACATGCCACTAAAGGAATCGGACTGCGTTTTCTGCGGGGAATGCGTGCAGGTCTGCCCGCTGGGCGCATTGGTGGAGAAAAAGTCCCGGTACCATTGGCGGCCCTGGAACACCGAAGTCATTCGCACCTCCTGTCCCTACTGCGGCGTGGGTTGCCAGTTGAACCTGCACGTAAAAGACCAGCGCATTGTCAAGGTGATAGGCGTAGAAGACGGGGCGCCCAATAATGGGCGCCTGTGCGTTAAAGGGCGATTTGGATATGATTTCATATACTCGGACAAGCGGCTGACCGCTCCCCTGATAAAGGAAAACGGCCAGTTCCGGAAAGCCACGTGGGATGAGGCCTTAAAACTCGTGGCGGACAAGTTCAGACAGATCATCGCCGAGGACGGCCCGGATGCAGTGGCCGGCGTGAGCTGCGCCAGAAGCATCAACGAAGACTCCCACCAAATGCAGAAGCTTTTCCGGGCGGTTTTCAAAACCAACAATATCGATCATTGCGCTCGCACCTGACACGCCTCCACGGTCGCCGGGCTGGCAGCCACGTTCGGCTCGGGTGCCATGACCAATTCGTTTTCCGAATTCGCCCGCGCCAAAATGTTTCTGGTGATCGGTTCCAACATGACCGAGGCCCACCCCGTGGCCGCCACCTTTGTCAAAAACGCGGTGCAAAACGGCGCCGGGCTCATTGTGGTCGACCCCCGGCGGCATCGCCTGGTGGACTTTGCCACCCGGCATCTGCCCCTTCGGGTGGGAAGCGACCTCGCACTTTTACATGCCATCATGCACGTGCTTATCAAAGAGGATCTCTATGATCATGATTTCGTGTCCTCCTGCTGCACCGGTTTTGCAGATCTGAAAGAAAAAGTGGCCGAATATCGCCCGGAGCAGGCGGCCGAGATCTGCGGCATTGATGCGGAAACCCTCAGGCAGACAGCCCGGGAGCTGGCCGCGGTAAAACCGGTCATGCTCTGCTATACCCTGGGTATTACCGAACATACCTGCGGGAAAAACAACGTCATGTCCATTGCCAACCTCCAGATGCTGCTGGGCAGCGTGGGTATGGAATGCGGCGGGGTCAATCCCCTCAGGGGCCAGAACAACGTCCAGGGGGCATGCGAACTGGCGGCCCTGCCCAATGTCTATCCGGGCTATCAGCGCGTCGATGATCCAAAGGTGCGGCAAAAGTTTGAACAGGCCTGGGGGGTCAGTGGCATGTCGGAAAAACCCGGCATGATGATCCCGCAGATGATGGAGGCGCTGCCCAGTCAGCGGGTCAGGGGATTTTACATCTTCGGGGAAAACCTGGCCAATACCGAGCCGGACATGCACAAGGTGGCCCATGAATTGGAATCCGCCGAGTTCGTGGTCTGCCAGGATATTTTTGAAACCGAAACCACCCGGTATGCAGATGTGATCCTGCCGGCCGCGGCCTGGAGCGAAAATGACCGCACCTTCAACAACAGCGAGCGCCGGGTCAACGGCGTGTGCACCGCCAGCCCGTCGCCGGGTGCCGCGCATCCCAATTGGTGGATATTCCGGGAAGTCGCCAGACGGTTCGACCATAAATGGCCGTCGGCAAGCGCCAGAGAAATCTGGGATGATGAAATTTCCGTGTTGGCGCCGAATTTTGCCGGCATCAAGTACCATCGCATCGAGCAGGACGGTCTACAGTGGCCGTGTCCGAGCCAGGATCATCCGGGTACCTGCGTTCTGCACGGGGCCGGGGAATTTGCCTGCGGCCTGGGCCGGTTCAGCCCCGCAGACTGGACGCCCCCTGCCGAAGTGCCGGATGGGGATTATCCCCTGGTGCTCAGCACCGGCAGACGCCTCTGCCATTATCACACCCGGACCCAGACCGGCCGGTGCGAAGGCTTAAACGATCTGCTGGGGGAGGAAACCGCGGATATTTCCTTCGCCGATGCCCAGCGGCTGGGTATTTCCCAGCATGAAACAATAAAGGTCGCCTCCAGATTTGTCCCGAATGCCTATATTGATGCATGCCATGTTCGATTGCGAAAAATTACGGACACCATGAATTTTCTCATTTCCTGGGGAGTATGGAATTTTGAGGGTCTTGCAAACAAACGGGCAAATAGTGATCCCGCAACATTGCAATTTATCGAGAATCATATGTGCCGGTTTGATGCAGATTGGTTTATTCAGCTGGGCATGGACATCGAGGGATTTTATCTGCAAAAACAACGCAGTGGGCTGCAGAAGGGCAATGTAGCCGGATTTAACGCCAAAACCGGATTTGGCAATTATTTATCAATGATCCGTCCCTGTTGAACTGGCGCCCGAGATTTCGATATTCAATATGTTTTCAAGCTTCTGAAACCGGGCATCGGTTTCCTCTTCAAGTTCCCGCTCCAGATGTGTAAAGGTATGGAGAAGTTTTTCGGCAACCGGGGTCAGTCGGGAGCCGCCGCCTGCGCCCCCCCGATTTGTTTTTCCAGCAACTGGATGCCCAGCCGTTTTTCAGTGGCATGAATTCTTGCCCATACCGCCCTGTAGCCCATTTTCAACTCCTTGGCCGCGGCATGGATGGAACCGGTTTTTTGGATCGCCTTTAAAATCCGCAGCCTTCCGGAGCCGAACACCACTTTGCCCTCGGCATCCTCAATCCATATTTTCGAACGGCTGTATAATCGTTTGGATGGTATCGCCATCTAATCACTCTTTTACTTTTTGGGCCAGATTGGGATATTATTTAATGCTACACAATCGTTGTGACAACCCAAAATTGACCAGGTGTGATAACGCAAAATTGACCACCCCCGGATTAAGTTTTTAAGATCCGGCAGGCGTCCCCGGCCGGCCGGGGACGCCTGCCGGATCAGGCTTTTTGCCTGTTTTTCATTGTCTCCTGTAGCCGGTAGCTCTCCCAGGTGCATTCAATAATATGCGCCCTGTGGGTCAACCGGTCCAATAAGGCTGCGGTGAGGTTGGCATCTCCAAAGACTTCGGTCCAGTCGGCAAAGCCCAGGTTGGTGGTGATAATCACCGAACCTTTCTCATGGCGCTCGGCCAGGACCTGGAACAAAAGCTCGGCCCCTTCTTTGGAGAACGGGATGTAGCCCAGTTCATCCAGGATCAGAAGCCCGTAGCTGGCGTACCGCTTCAGAGCCCGCTGCAGATCCTTTTCGTGCCTGGCCTCGATCAGTTCATTGGCCAGTCCACAGGCAGAAGCAAACCGGGTTCGGATGCCCTGGCGGCAGGCCTCAACGCCGAGGGCTGTAGCCAGATGAGTTTTGCCGGTGCCGCTTTTGCCCATAAAGATCACGTTTTTGCGCTCTTTGACATATTCATTGGTGCAGATATGCCGGATAAGGCGCCTGTCCAGATCCGGGGCTGCGGAGAAGTCAAAATCCTCCATGGTTTTTAAAAGCGGGAACCGGGCCTCCTTAAGCCTTCGCTTCAGCCGGTTCTCGGACCGGATCCGGATCTCATGCTCTGTGAGCTGGAGCAAAAAATCGGCATAATCCTGGCCGGCATCCCTGGCCTGCCGCAGGGCGCTGTCAAGCTCGCCTGCCATGTGCGGGAGCTTCAGGCTCTTTAGATTCTCTTTTAAATTGACGTCAACGGCTGTATTCATGCCACACCTCCCAGCCGGCTGTATATCGATACGTCGGCCTGCGGCAGGCTCGGCCAGGATCGGAGCCGCTCCGGCAAATATTCTGCTGCAGGAGCTCTTGCCAGATGCTTTACCGCATCCGCCGAGCTCACGCCCGAGGCAAGCGCCCGCTCCACAGCCGATTCGACTTCTGCGGGTCCAAGCTCCCGGTAAAGCATGAGCACCTCAATAAAGTCCCGGGTCCCCTTGCTGGTGCCCTGAGCGGATTTAAACCGCTCCAGCAGGTGTTCATGATTTTCAGGCCAATGGTTGCGCCACTGCCGGATCGGCTTGGCGGTGGCAAAGGCAGCCGGCCGCCGGTGGAGCAGATCCAGGTAATGGTCCGGCTCCAGGATCCACTTGTTGTTGCCGTATGCACGAGGGTGCTCTGCGATTTTGCGGCCGCTGTGATAGATTGTCACCGTATCCACGCCGAGCAGAGCCCGGACCCGGAAGCCGGCATAGCGGGTCGGCACCGAGTAGCGGTTTTTATCCAGAACCACGGTGCTGTAGTGATCCGCCTTGCCGCCAAGCGGCATTTCATTGGCATAAGGGACTTGAGGCAGATCAATCAGATGCTCTTTTTCATGTTCAAACCGCTCGTTTACGGTATTTTGGCGGCCGGATATAGTGTGATTGCCATAGGCCATGCATTCTTCAAGCAGGTGCCGGTTTAACTCTTCAAGTGTGTGCACCCGGGGCACGGGCACAAGAAAATTTCTTCTGGCAAATCCGACCAGGCCCTCGACACCGCCTTTTTCATGGCCCTGGCCGGGGTTGCAGAACACGGCCTCAAAGGAGTAATAAGCTCGGAACCGGGTAAAGCTGTCCTGCTCCACCCGTTTTTGGCCGTGGAGCACCTTTTGCACAGCCGGAGTCATATTGTCATAGATCAGACGGCGGAACACGCCGTTGAAGAAAGCAAAAGCATGAATATGGGCATCAAACAGCGCCTGCTGCCGCTCCACGGGATAAGCCCGGACAAAGCATTTGCCCGAGTACTTCGAGCGCATGCAAAAGAGCTTAAGCCTGCGGGTCCTGCCGCCAATAACAGCGCTGAACTCGCCCCAGTCCACCTCGGCTTCCAGGCCGGCATCCGGATCTGCCGGGATATATGCTTTGTTTGGATCCATGCCGTACTTGCCCCTGACCAGGCGGACATATCTGCGCACGGTGGACTCGGCGCCTTCAAAACCGTGTTCCCGGACCAGCCGGGTATAAATCCTTCTGGCTGTATGCTTTTGTTTTCTGTGTTGCTCCTTGTCCTTTTCCAGCCAGGAGTTTATAATATCAATATAAGGCTCCAGTGCCGGGAACGGCTGATGACTTCTTGCAGAATAGCCTGTGTATTCGTTGTTTAACAATTTGCGGATGGTGTTTCTTGAATGACCGGTTCGCCTGGACAGCTCCGATATTGAAAGTCCGTAGACCCTGTAACCGGAACGAATGAATTCATACTGTTCCACCTTCAGCATTCCTCCTTTCCTCCATCTTGCGGTTCACGTTCTTCTGCAAGATGGATGGTTTGCTGAAGGTGGTCAATTTTCGGTTATCACAAGGCCAAAAATTGATCAGTTTTCGGTTATCATAATCAGATTAAATGGATACAACTCAAAAATCACAGGGCTTACTTATCGCACAGACGAAAAAAGTTGTTGCGTAACGATATTAAAACATAAATTGCGTTGTAGGGTTAGGCAGCGCTAAAAAAGGTCTATGAGCGCTTGGAGAAGGCTTGTTACATGCCGGACAACCAGGCCGGCTGTAAGAAAATGAAACCAGGGGGGACAAATGGAATTTCAGCAGGCAATCCAAATAATCGAAAAATATGTGCGGCCGCAGACCTTTCCGGTGGCGGTCCGGTTGATCCAGTCAGACGAGGCGGTTGCCGGAAAAGCAAAGCAGCCGAAACAGGACTTCGGAGCAGCCATGCCGGTCTGCCAGGGTATTGCCCTGGCAAGGCGCTACGGATGGTCCCTGGCAATGGGACAGGAGGACATGCTTTGTCCGCTGGGTTCCCTGACTCTCGGGTTTGTGCCGGCCAAGCAGAAAATCCTGGACGGCGAGTTTAATATCCAGTTCTGGGTCAAGGACCAGGCGGTTCGGGCGAGGATGACGCAGAATATGCCCAGGCTGACATATGGCCGGTTCAGCCGGATTCTCATGGCGCCCGCGCATAGGGCGGATTTTGAACCGCAGGTGGTCATTTTTTATGGCAATCCGGCCCAGTTGGCCAGATTTGTCCAAAGCGCGGTTTATGCCACAGGCGAGGCGGTGTCTTCGCCCAGCACGGGCGGTTTTGCCTGCGGGGGCGAGATCACGCAGCCGTTTTTAAGCGATGAATGCCAGTTGGTGATGACCGGCGGCGGAGACAGGGCAATTGCCCAGTCCCATGATCACGAAGCCGCTTTTGCCATTCCGGCAAGCCGCCTGGAAAGCATTGCCCAGGGGCTCGAGGCCACGCATAAGGCAGGCATGCGATATCCCACGCCTTCGTTTCTTCTCTATCAGGCCCATTTTCCGCCGGTGTTCAGTGAACTGATGGATTATCTGGAAAACGAAGAACAATAATTCGTTTATCGGGATTCAGGCTGCATCCGAAGGGAAGGAATCTTCTGCGGGGTTTACAGCCAGGCGCCCAGTTCGCCTAAGGCTGTTGAGGCCGTCAGGTAGGGTTCGTTGTGCCGCCAGGCCAGCCGGCGGGTTTCGTCCAGGAGCCGCCGCAGGGGCCAGTCGGCAACAGGTGTTGCGCCCCGGGAAAAATAATGCTCGGAAACATGTTCCCACATATGCAGCAGGGTGTTGCGAATGCCGCCGGCAGACGGCGGACGGCGGGATATTTCCACGAATTGGCCGGCCAGCGCTGCGAAATTTTCCCGCCTTGGGCACCGGGCCACCCTTTGGCCGATTTCCCGGCAGGCACTGGGATCGCGTGCCATGATGGAATATTTGTGATGGCGCCATAACTGTTGGATTGTCTGCGGCAGTGGAATTCGCCCCGAACAGCGGGTGCGATATTTTTCCGCCAGGAGATGAAACTGTTGCTCCGGCGGATCCAGGTAAGTTTCGGGCCAGCGGCCGGCCCCGGAGCGCAGCCGCACCGGGGATTGGTCCCGGTAGCCCCGCAGTGCCATCTCCTCGGCCAACATCCGGTGACGCTGCCGCAGCGCCCAGCCATATCCCCGCCAGCGCAGGGTTTCGGGATGCCGGGCATATCCCTTTTTCCTGTTGACAATTATTGAAACCATGGCATGCAGCTCCCGGTGTTCGCCAAGCAGGCTCTGGCGATTCAGGTAGCCCGGCTGTATATCCCAGATACGCAACTTGCCCCTCCGTTTTTTTCTCCTGCACCAGCCCCTTAACCGCTGTATGCGAAGAACGCAGTGTTTATCCGATACAATGTTTTTATCAGAATCCGGCAACAGGGGCGAATGAATAATTTCTTTGACATCCGGGCAATAAGGATTATGCATTAAAATTGCATACCAACGGATCAGAAAAGTTCCGCCAACCCGTAAATTCAGAAATCGATTTGAAACGATCATTGAAAAACTGAAAACAACCGCACACAAGGTCATCCACCAGGTTTGATGATGCGTGGATGAATCAAGGAGGTATTCAAATGAAAAATGACGACCGCAAGCCCACTACCAACGATGCCGGAAACCCCGTATCCAGCGATGAGTTTTCGCTTACCGTCGGCCCCGACGGCCCCATCCTGCTCCAGGATCACTATCTTGCCGAGCAGATGGCCAACTTCAACCGGGAGATGATTCCGGACCGCCAGCCCCATGCCAAGGGTTCGGGGGCCTTTGGCCAGTTCGAGGTCACGCAGGACGTCAGCGCCTACACCAAGGCGAACTTATTTCAACCGGGCGCGAAAACCGACATGCTGGCCCGGTTCTCCACCGTGGCCGGCGAGGCCGGCAGTCCCGACACATGGCGGGACGTGCGCGGCTTTGCCCTGAAGTTTTATACCGACGAGGGCAACTACGACATGGTGGGCAACAACACACCGGTGTTTTTTGTGCGCGATCCCATGAAGTTCCAGCACTTCATCCATTCGCAAAAACGCCGCGCCGACAACGGCCTGCGCGACCATGACATGCAGTGGGACTTCTGGACCCTGTCGCCTGAAACCGCCCATCAGGTCACCATCCTGATGAGTGACCGCGGGGTGCCCAAGAGCTATCGGCACATGAACGGCTACACGAGTCATACCTATATGTGGGTCAACGCGGACGGAGAGCGCTTCTGGGTGAAGTATCACTTCAAAACCGACCAGGGTATTGATTTTCTCACCGATGAGGAGGCTGACCGGATGGCTGGCGCGGATCCGGACTACCACCGGAAGGATCTTTGTGAAGCCATCCAGCGCGGAGATTATCCCAGCTGGACACTCAAGGTGCAGATCATGCCTTTTAAAGACGCTGAAAACTACCGGTTCAACCCGTTTGACCTGACCAAGGTGTGGCCCCACAGTGATTATCCGCTCCACGAGGTCGGACGGATGACCCTGAACCGAAATCCCAGCGATTTTCACACAGAGATCGAACAGGCGGCATTCGAACCCAACAGCTTTGTTCCCGGCATCGGCCCGAGCCCGGACAAAATGCTGCTCGCCCGCTTGACCTCCTACGCTGATGCCCATCGTGCGCGACTAGGCGTCAATTACAAGCAGATTCCGGTCAACCGGCCCAAAAGCCCGGTGCACAGCTACAGCAAGGGCGGCCGGATGCGCTTTGAAAATGTATCTGATCCGGTGTATGCACCCAATTCAAAGGGCGGCCCCCAGGCTGATGCCAAGCGTTACCCGGAAGACGCCGTCTGGAGCGCCAGCGGCGATTTCATCCGCGCGGCCTACACCCTTCGCAAGGATGACGACGATTTCAGTCAGCCCGGCAAGCTGGTGCGCGAGGTCATGGACGATGCCCAGCGCGATCGGCTGGTGGCCAACGTGGTCGGGCATCTCAAAAAAGGCGTATCCGAACCCGTGTTAAAGCGCGCGCTTGAATACTGGAGAAACATTGACCAGGAGATCGGCGACCGCATTGCCAAGGGCGTAAACAGTGGCTGATCGCCTTCTATCCCTTGCCGGCCCGCCGATCGATACGCAGGCGGGCCGGTTTTGGGGCCCGACCGTGGTTATCCCGGAGCCGTTTTTCTGACGCGGTTTTTGCCGTCTGTTTTGGCTTTGTATAAGGCCTTGTCTGCCTCCAGAAACAGTTCATCCACGCTGGCAAGATCCCGGCGGTAAACTGCCACGCCGATGCTCGCCGTAATAAAAAGATCATTATCTGCATAGTTTCCGGGCGTTTTTTCTGTTACCCGTCTCAGCCTTTCGGCCAGCAGATATGCATCGTCAATGCCTGTATTCGGCAGGAGTATGCCGAATTCCTCGCCGCCCAGGCGCCCTGATAAATCCGCCTGACGAAGGCTGTCTTTTATCTTTGCCGCAAAATGTTTTAATACGGCGTCACCTGCAGCATGACCGTAAGTGTCATTAATATTTTTAAAATCATCGATATCAAGGATCAAAACGGAAAAAACCGTCCCGTAGCGCTTGGCACGCTCGATTTCGTGGGTGGCCTTATTTAGAAAATACCTGCGGTTCCAGAGATTGGTAAGGTCATCTATGGTGGCCAGGGCCTGCAGCCTTTCCTCTAAGCGCTTTTGCTGGGTAATGTCCCTGGCCCATTCCACGAAACACTCGACATTTCCTTGCGCATCCAAAATGGGAATGATCCGGAGATCGAGCCAACCCCCGTCAGGCAATTTTATCTCCTCCTGGAAGGCCTGTTTTGAATCAATAACCGATATGGGCAGGCAATCAGGGCATACATGATCATATCCCCTGTAGGTCCGGTAACATTTTGTGCCAAGGGCCCGATTTTGTTCCGGAACCTCGGCGATTCCCTTCCAGTTGCTGTAAACGATATTCATGTCGGCATCCTGTATTGATATCATGTCCGGCACAAGGGCGAGCATTTTTTGAAAGCGCTCCTCGCTTTTCTGCAGCGCCTCTTCGGCGCGCTTGAGTTTGGTGACATCCTGAATCATTCCGACAGACCGGATGATCCTTCCGGAGGAGTCGCGTTCATGAAAACACTTTTCATAAACCTCTCGGATTTCACCGGTATTTTTACGGATAACCCGGTGTTGAATCTCGTAGGTGTCTTTTCCTTCATTTAGCGATTTTACATAGGCCGCATCCACTCTCGCACGGTCATCCGGATGCACGTGATCCAGAAAGGCCCTGTAGGTGGCACCAAATTCCTGCGGGTGCAGGCCGAAAATGCGGTATACCTCATCTGTCCATGTCAGGCGATCGGCTTGCAGGTCCAATTCCCAGCTTCCGATATGGGCGATTTCCTGGGCTTTTGCAAGTAAGTTCCGGCTTTCCTGCAACGCCTTTTCGGCCCGCTTGTGCTCATCAATGTCGGTTACAAAACCATGGTAACATGTGGTGCTTGCTTTCCGGCCGCTGACGGAACGCGCATTGATGGACACCCAGAACGCTGCCCCGTTGCAGTCAAGAAAACGGCATTCGTAGTTTTTCACCTCACCGTGCATGTCCACAAGGCGCTGGAACTCCTTCCTGTCCCGGGGATTGGCATATATTTGCGTGGCAATGTCGGTTACGGCGGCAATCAGGCCCCGGGGCGATTCATAACCCAGCATGCGGGCCAGAGTTTTGTTTGCATATGAAACGCCTCCGGCCGGGGTGGAGGTGAAGATGCCCACTGGCGCGTCTTCCAGAATGTCTTGTTTTTCCGGGAGGCTGATTTGGCCGGGTCGATTTTTTGCTTCCGGAACGGACGGATCCTGAGACATGATTCAGCTCCATGACGGCGGTTTTTTAAATATATAAATTAACTCCGGGTATCCGGAAAAGCAAAAATTGTTTGTCACACGGCAGCGGGAAATCGGGTTGAGAATGTTATCATCACCGGTATTTGCGGTACTACATGAGATAAACAGCGGGCTGGATGCCCAGGTCCGTGGGGTGGTGGGTGCTTTCAATGGTGTACGGGGGCTGCCCGGTTTTGGTGTCCCGCTGGTTCAAATCAAGGATTTCGCCTTTTGTGTATCGCCCGTTTTGCTGCCTGAGCACAAGGACCTTGGGCAGGTGGTCTTCCTTAAAATTTCCTCCGTTGTAAATCAGCCCGAAATGGCCGGTATTCAGTTTCACCAGTGTGCCCATGGGCAGTACTCCCAGCAAGTTGACAAACCATTTGAGCAGCACGGGATCAAAATCCCTGCCCGATTTGGCCAGCATAATGCCCAGCGCCCGATCCTGGCTCAGGGGGGTCTGCCGGTAGCTCCGGGCGGATGTCAGGGCGTCGTAGACATCGCAGATTTCTATGATCCGCCCGAACAGGCTCAGCGGCCGGTTCCAGTCTGTCTCCGGATAGCCGGAAAGATCATAGCGGAGGTGATGTTCAAATGGCGGCAGCAGGATCCTGGCCTTCAGCTCGGAATCGGCGTTCAGCTTGATGATCCGGCGGACCCCGTTTAATGGATGGTGTTGAATTTCCTGGAATTCACGGGTATCCAGGGGGCCCGGCTTGTTTAGAATCTCAAGGGGCACATCGATCTTGCCCAGGTCGTGAAACAGGGCGGAGATGCCCAGGCGCACCAGGCTTCTGCGCGATAAACCGATCTGTTGACCCAGGCAGATGGATAGAATGGCGACATTTACCGAATGGGTAAACGTGTAGTCGTCATGATCCCGGATGGTTGTAATTCCCATCAGGACCTCATTGTTAACAAAGGCCAGGTCTGTAATATCCTGAATCACCCGCAATGGTTTGCGAATACCGGAGGGTTTTCCTTTCAGGATTTTTTGCCCGACTGATTTAAGCGAATTATAGGCGTAGGAATAAAGCCTATGGGCCAGCTCCGGATTTTCAACGGCAGATGCCCCGGCTTCGCTCTGCGGGGCGGCAACCGTTTCCACCCAGAAAAACCGTTCTTCTTCAAGGCGTTTGCCAAGCCACTCCGCCGGTTCGTTGTGATTTTGCGCCTCGATCATTTCCAGAATGAAATCATAGGCCTTTTTGTTGGTAACCTTGTCAAAGTCGGCATTAAACCGCAGGCCGTAGAGCCCCAGCCGTTCGAACCAGCCCAGCAGGGAAAGCACAAAAACCGCGCTTTGCTTGCGAATCAGCAGTTTCCGCCCCTGGACGAAAAACCGGCCGTGGCTGGCTTCAATGGTTATCTCATCGCCTTCTTCATCCAGCAAGCGGCGCCCTGTGGAAATAAAGTTGTTGAGGGCTTCCACTGTCAGACGATTGCCGGACTCATGAATCCGGGCCAGCTGGAGAAGTCGCATGAAACGGCAGATAAAGGTTTCCTCTAAGCGGTGCGTTTCGGTTTCGGATTCGACGGCGCCGGGGTTGGTTTCTTCATAGCTCATCGCCGGTCTCCTTGGCTCGCCGTGTTGCCCTGCGTATCGTGGGCCAGAGGCTTTTGGACGCTTTTTCCAGCAGCGCCCCGGATTCAGGTGCCTCCATCCGGCGCAGTGCCATGGCCGAGCCTGCGCGGTGGAGCGCCCGGACCTTCCCGATCCGCAGGGGCCGTGCAAATAACCGGGTCCGCAGGAAATCAACGGTTTTCCGGGAGCCGCAACTGCCTAATGCCTGATAAAGTATCTGCAGAAATGCGGCGTCTTTTCTGGTGAAATCATTTTTTTTGATTCGTTTTATCAATGCGGCTTCAGCTTCCGGGCTGCGCTGCCGGGAGAAAAACCGGAACACCATTTTCCGGATTGCGGGGTTGCTGTCGGCAATAGACGGGATCAGGCGAGGGTAAACCTCTGCGCTTTCCTGTTTTGTCAAGGCAAAAACCGCGGATTTCCGGACGCTGTCCGCATCCGACCGGCTGGCCTCGAAAAGTACAGCCAATGCTTCCCTGCTCCGGGTTTCGGATAAAAGTGTTATGGTTTCGGATAAAATCATGATCGCTTCGGCTGCCACGGCTGCCTGGGAGTTTCTGAACAGATGGATCAGCGGGCGCAGATCCGTTTTTGCCAGTCCGGCAAGGGCGGATACGATTGCCCGTCGAGCTCCGCTGGATTTTACCTTCGGCAGCGTGGGCCCGAGACTCAGGATGCTTTCCGGAGCCAGCAGGCCGATCATTTCTTCCAGGGCTTTAAGCTGCTTTGGATCCTGGGTATTGATTTTTGTCAGATATGTATTCAGTGGCGACAGCCCGTGCGGCCCTGAAATCTTGCGCAGAAAATCGTCCAGGTAAGGCAGGGCCCAGTGCCCGTCTGCCTCGTAGGCGCGGCGGGTGGCGTAAAAACTTCGCAGAAACCCGTTGATGCGGGGAAAATCCCACTTGGCCAGTTCATCCACAAAGCATTCGTATATGATCTCCAGCAGATTAGCATAATCCTGGTGGACGCGCTGTTCGGCCAGGATGACCAGCAGGACCTCGAAGACATCCTCGTTGAAATTCCGGGATTCCTCTCTGGCTGCCATACTTTGGGTTTTTTCGATTTCCTCGGGAGCGAGCCGCCAAAGTTCTTTGTCCAGGGCTGAAGCGCTTTCAACGGATTCCGGACCCGTTGCCGCCGCAAACGGCTCACCCCGGGGGGCGGTGTCCAGACTGGAAAGATCGAGCAATGGTTCGTTTTCCCAGATTTTTTCATTGGTGCGGTACTGAATATTAAACAGGTCGGCTTCCCACAGGTTGGTT
The DNA here is from genome assembly GCA_018335195.1 of Desulfobacterales bacterium. Classification (GTDB taxonomy): domain Bacteria; phylum Desulfobacterota; class Desulfobacteria; order Desulfobacterales; family Desulfosalsimonadaceae; genus Desulfosalsimonas. Next base: position 757 of record JAGXKN010000018.1, on the reverse strand, counting down.
ACAATATCTCCCTGGGTTTCCTCTTCCATGACCTGGTGCGTATTAACGATTTTTAAAAATTCCTCCAATTCGGTGTCGGAAACACCCTCGGAAAAAATTAGCCACTGGATGCCGTCGCGGTAGCAGAGGTAAGCCAGATTCTGCTCCGGATCGGTTCCGGGCAGCAGTTGTTGGCCCTCGTATTCGAGATGGGTCTTGAACACTTCCAGGGACAAATCCCCGTACCGGTTTATGAACGCAGTCAGCTTTTCGTGAAGATCCTGGATGGATCTTCGGGAGATGGCATGATCGTCCGGATACAGATTGAGGTTTTTTGCAGCCAGGAGAAACCGGGTTACAATCTGCTCGGCTTCATGCACCTGGTTTTTCCCAGGGGCTGTGGCTGGCTGCAGATGAGAATCTTGTTGTTCCATGGTTTCAGCTCAATGTTTTCGCACCAAGCGCCCAAAAATCAGGGCATCGAAAAGCGGCAGCCTGTGTAATTGGTGAGTTCGGCTTTTTTGACTTCACTCCGGCCCGCCTGCGCGTGTTCCGGGCGGGAGGCGGATTGATGTAACAAATTGTTTTTGTAAAAAAATATATAGCAGGGAAAGCTTCGCAAGTAAAATCATTTTTGCGGAAAGTGTCCATAGGGGTCAAGTCTGCCCTTGACTCTTTTTTGCCAAAAGAGTCAAGGGCAGACTTGATAATCATATAAAAGGCACCTCCTTCATACCAGAACATTCTGGTATAGTGGGGGTTGGGAAAAGAAAAAGCA
>JAGXKN010000017.1 GCA_018335195.1 Desulfobacterales bacterium | reverse complement strand
GCCGGTTCAAATCCGGCCTTCGGCACCATTTTTATAGAAATAATTCAAAAAGTATAATCCCAAAAGCCCCATGAATGTGCCGCGGGTTCCCCCCGGCCGCATCCTTGGGGCTTTTTTGTTGGCCACAGCATATTGATTGCCCCGGGCCGCGCTGGCGGGCACGGTTTCGCCCCGGATGCGGACCCGGGAATCCGGCTGAAACGGAAGCTTATGATCTTCAATTGTTTTTTGAATAAAAAGTGATTAAATAAAGGACATTAGGCAGTATGTATCCGGCCGGAGACAACAATTGCCCGGATGTCAGAAACCAGCCTTCAGAGCGCTTTTACGGCTTACCCTTATCATGCCGTAATTGCATAAATGAGCTAGGTTGGCATGTATATGTACTGCCGTATACAACAGGACCTGAACAGCCTCGGGGAGGTCATCCGCTTTCATGACCTCGCCCTTGTCAAGGCTCTTCGCAAGTGGATACGCAAAAACTTCAGCAGTATTGCCAGGGCTGAAGACTTATATCCGGAAAATCCAGCACAAATATGGGCCAACTGCTATATCAGCCGGAATTAAAAGCCAGCGGCTGTTATAAACGCGCTACAGACCATCTGCAACAGGACCATTGTTTTTATACAAAGCGTGATTCTTTTTTTCGCATAAATCGTTTTTTGAAAAGTATTTATCACTGCGGAGTTCACGAAGCGCCCGAAGAAACATCGCTTTAAAATTGAAAACCTTCGGGATCCTCGCGATCTTCGTGGTTGTTATTCAATAGAAGCAATTATTTATGCCGCCACGTATAATACAGCCAATACCGGCAGAAAAGGAGTCTGTTTATGAGCCGCTACTTAACAATCGATATCGGGGCCGGCACCATGGATATTTTATGCTGGGACTCAGCATCCGGGGAGCACTTCAAGGCGGTGGTCATGTCGCCGGTGCGCCACATTGCCCGGCATATTGAGCAAAGCCGAGGCCCCCTTGCTGTGACAGGGGCGGAGATGGGCGGCGGCCCTGTAACCGAGGCATTGAAGCAGCGGGCTGCCGAAAGCGAGGTGCTCATTTCCCCTGCCGCCGCAGCCACCCTGCATCATGACATGGAACGGGTGAAACGCTTTGGAATGGTTTGCGCCAATGACCGGCAACTGGCCCGAGCCGTTTCAGAAGGGACGCATACCCCCATTATTCTCGCAGATGTTCAACCTGCACGCATAGAGCAGATTTTCAATGGACTGGGCGTCAGCATGCAATTGGAAGCCGTGGCCCTGTGCGCCCAGGACCATGGGGCCGCCCCCAAAGGGGTGTCCCACTTGGATTTCCGGCACAACCTGTTTCGGGAAATGCTAGATGCCAGCCCGGTGCCAACCAATCTGCTCTTTTCAGGCGAGGCGGTGCCAACGGCGTTCAACCGCCTAAACAGCATCGCCCGGGACGCACGCTGGCTCAATACCCGGGAGATCTGCGTGATGGACTCCGGCATGGCCGCCCTTGCCGGCGCCGCCCAGGATGCCGGTGCGCGCAATAAAACGCCTGTTGTGGTCCTGGATATCGCAACCTCCCACACGGTGGTGGCGGCATTACAGGGAGATCAGGTGGCCGGGATGGTCGAATACCACACCCGGGATGTGAGCCTGAATCGTATCGAATCTCTCATCCGGGAGCTGGCCGACGGAGAGATCCAGCACGCGCAGATCCTAGCCGAAGGCGGCCACGGCGCCTACCTGCGGGAGACTGTCGGATTTGTCAATATCCAGGCCATCATCGCCACCGGGCCCAAGCGAGCCCTCATGGCCCAAAGCCGGCTGCCGGTTCACTGGGGCGCGCCCTGGGGAGACAACATGATGACCGGAACCGTGGGGCTGCTTGAGGCCGTGCGCCGGAAAAAGGGCCTGGCCCCATTTGCCTGTATTTGACCATGTGCGGTGAAATGGCGGATTGGGAGGCCACCGTCTGACAGGAAGGAGCGAATTGGACTGGTTTTTGCGTTATTTACGGCATGAAACATCGATTGCTATCCCTTGCCGTTTTCGTCCTGCTGTTCAACCCAATGATGCCGGCGTTTCTTCCGGCAGGGACGAATTACACATTTCATAAGCAAATCAAATTATTAGCGACGCCCCCGCTGGCTACCCCCTCGGTCCGATCCACCCCCGATTTTGTCAAGAAACTGAATCGCAAGGAAATATTAATGGATTGGAGGGGCTGCCGGGCAGACATGCCTTGCCTTCTCTCGGCCGGCCCCGGGAAAATGTGTCAGCCGCTCATCACCGGATTTGCGGCAAAACTGGATACCGCTTTTGACCGGCCGGAAAAATACAGACCCGCAAACCCGTATCTATTTATCAAAAAGATACAAGAGTATACAAATTCATTCAATTCCCGGAAAACTATACAACCGCAGGTCCCCGGGGTGAACCCGGAATCACTCTGCATCAGCCGTCCCGACTCTGTATGCCGGAAACCCCGATTATCATGCCCCAGCGGCTTCTTCAGCCTGACCGGCCGGATGCGGACAAAAACCCCGCTGGATATCCGTTCGGGGCCGGATTCGATCTGTCGCTTGAGCGAATCCATGCCACCCTATCGGTCGGCATGGATAAACGGCGGATCTACGCCCGACAGGAATCAACCGAATCCTCCGACAATCTGAGAATCTCCTGGAGTCCGAATTTTATGGGCGCGATCAATAAGATCCGACAATATATTGCGCGCTTCTACCACGGCACCACTGCCAGCACCGCCGCCGCCCTGGAAAGAGAAATCCGGCGGAAGCTGATCTTGGCCGGCATCAAGGTGAAATACTGACCTAAATTGAGCGATTTTCAAGTTTGCCGGATATACAAGGAAGATGCAGACAAGCTATAGTGGACTATGCGAGACTGCATCTGACGCAGTACATACGGCAAAATTGAAAATCCCGGAGGGTTTCAAATTTGAACACCTGAAAATGACTTAATGCCTTAAAAAAATATAAAATATTGATCCGTGTAAAAATTTGAAACGCTCAATTTAGGACTGATTTTTTGTGCAAACCGGCCGTAATGGCTCCGGCGCCCGCATGAAAACGGCTGCCCTATTCCGAGCTGCTGAAATCAAATGCAACCGGCGTGTTCAGGTTTGCCCGCACTTCGATTTCTTTTCGATCAACGCTCCCCCGCTTTCGGCCACAACCGTATAGGGCGTTCCTTCTTTTTCGGCTTCTGCAAGTATTCCGAGTACGCTCAGCGTATATTCGAACATATTCTTATCAGGTGTGCTTTCGCTGCCGACAACCAAAGCGATTTCGATAAAATCAGTGCTCTGAGAACATACAGAGGCCTCACTCACGCTGATTGAAGCAGTCTGCAGATCTTCCTCACCGTTTGCGGGAAAAGAGACCGTAATGAGAATGTCGCCGGTTTGAAAGATTCCGAGTGAAAGGTTTTGTTCATATACGGAACCCGTAAACCGGTCATTGACTATTCCGCACGCCGGCCCGTAATAATCGTCTTTTTCCAAGGCAGCGCCCGGGCGCTTATATGCCACGATATTGTAAGACCCAACGGGCACGTACATCTGATAGGCCCCGTTCTCATCTGTTACGGTCGAGGTCACGACCGTGAGCGGATCTTCGCCGTCGGGCGCTTCCGCATCAAAAACCTGAGCGCTGACCCGGGCAGCGGGCAGCGGATCTCCCCCGCTGGTGACCACTCCCCTGACCAGCAGAAATTCCTCGATGTCGATGATCATGATCGTGGGGTTGAGGATGTATTTGCCGCTCTGTCCGGCCACCACCACGGACCGGGCCGCGTCGAAATCAAGGACCAGATCCGCGGTGATGCAGGCCTCGAGCGTAAACTCATGCACCAGCTTGATCCCGGTCTGGTATCCGCTCGGTAACTCCAGCGGTTCTATATCCTCAGTTGGGTCATTGTTGGTATCCTCCAGAATTACATAGTTCGGCATTTCATCCGGATGGGTATTGCCCCTGATATTTGCGCTGCCGTCCGGTTCATCTCCGAGCATCAGCCGGATCTGGGGGTAGCCTCAGGACGGCAGATCCATGGTGCCAAGTTCGGCCAGCGCTCCGTTGACCAGCGAGAGCAGGTTATATGTCCGCTCCGGGGAGGCAACCCGTTCCCACCCGCCGTCGGTTTCCGGGCCCCCGGGCGGCACCCCGCTTCCGCCATTGACATCTTCCGCCGCCTCGCCGGTTTCAGCCCGATGTACCCAGACCTCGTCAATAGTTACGTGAAACGCCGCAAATTGTTCGGGCGCTGCATCTGTCATATACAACGAAAACTTGGCATTAAACAGATCGGAAAAACGAATAAACTTGATGGCAGGGTTGAAATGCGTTAATCGATGAACTATTTTGATCCTTATTAATTGCATTGGCCATCCGATCAGAAAATACGCGTTACACTCCTTTATGAACCGGTTGTACTCAATTCCGCAACCCCGAGGATTTAAGATTGATGCAAATACTGGTGGCAGATAATCATCCGGTGGTTCGCAAATTCATGTCCGATTTGATCACAAAAAGAGGACACGAGATCATTACCGCCAAAGACGGGCTTTCCACTCTACAATTACTGGAATCCTATACCCCGGATGTCATTTTTGTTGATCTTGTGATGCCCAACATTGACGGGAAAAAGCTTTGCCAAGTCATTCGCAGCCGCAAAGATCTGCATCAATGTTTTATTGTTATACTTTCCGGGATTGCCGTAGAAGAGGGGGAAAAACACTCTCCCGAAGACTTGGGAGCCGATCTCATCCTTGCCAAAGGCCCTTTTGACAGGCTTGCATGGCACGTCGATTATATAATCAAACATGTGGAAGCCGGACGCTTGGATCACCTGCAGGGCGAAACCGTCGGCGGGAACAACCTGTTTGCAAGACAAATCACCAAGGAGCTGCTTGCCTCTAAGAAACACAATGAGATGACATCTAACAACATGTCTGAAGGCCTGGTGGAACTGACTCACGATGCAAAAATTACCTATGCGAACCCGGCAGCAATTTCAATTATTGGTATAGCTGAGGAAAACCTGCTGTCGACTGATTTCACAAAGCTTTTTGAAAATGAAACCCAAGCCCGGATTCGACAAAAGATTTCCGGGGTCGGCAAGGCCTGGGAAGGGCCGGTTTTGGATGAAATCCTGGAACTCAATAATAAAGTGGTTTCAGTTAAAATCCTTCCCTATTCTGAAGATGATCCACAAGAGGCCCCGATGTATACACTCGTTGTCATGTTGTTGGATGTCACCCGGCAAAAACAGGCAGAGCGCAATCTGCAGGAAGAAAAAGAAAAATACAAACTCGAAAGAAATTTTCTGGATAATATTTTCGAAAACTCCCCGGATGCAATCGCTATTGTGGATGAACATGGCCGGTTTACGCGCTGGAACAACAATGCGGCAGAAATGTTTGGATACGATTTCGAGGAAATGAAAGGCAAAAAAGCCTTTGATTTTTACACCGACAGCAAAGCAAGGGAGAAGATATCAAATCTGCTCAGAAAGCAGGGAACTGTTCAGAATTACGAAATCAACTTCAAGGGTAAAGACGGGTCTTCAATCCCTTGTGCGGTTTCCATGAGCCTGCTGTATGATGAAAAAAAACAAAAACTTGGCAGTTTGAGTATTCTCCGGGACCTTTCCGAATGGAAAATCACGGAAGACAAACTCAAGTACCTGAGCTTTCATGACGCCTTAACCGGGGTATACAACCGCGCCTATTTTGAAGAAGAAATGGAACGCCTGGGAAAAAGCCGGCATCTTCCCATAGGGATCATTGTTTGTGATATAAACAAATTGAAACGCGTCAACGACACGATGGGACATCAGAAGGGAGATGAATTGATTCAAAAGGCCGCCGATATCTTACGGCAATCTTTTCGTGCCAGTGATATCATCGCCCGCATCGGAGGCGATGAATTCGCTGTGCTTCTCCCCCGGTGCAGTGACGAGGTAATCGAAGCATGTGTGGAGAGAATCAAAGAAGTCACGAAAAGATCTAATTCTCAAAAGATGGAACCAAATTTATCCATAGCTATCGGTACGGCAACAAGAAGTGCACCTCCTGTGGACACCAAAGCCCTGTTCAAGATCGCCGATGACAACATGTACATTGAAAAGGCGAAACAAGCCCAATCAAAGACTTGACAGATCAAGCGAAAATCCAGTGATATTATTCAACTTTTCTGCTTATCCGGGATTGACATGCATGAAAATTCAATGATACAAGGTGCATTAAAAGTCTTCGTGAACTCTTCTCTCATATAAAAGGGCGACCAAATGGACAACCAACAAACTGCCTCCAAAATTATGGAAAGGCGTAAACATCCCAGGATAAAGACCGAGAACACTGTAAGCTATATCCTGTTTGATGGAAACGAGGAAATAATAGATCAGGGCAAAGGCAAAACATTGAACCTGAGCCTGAGCGGGGCTCTGCTAAAAACCGAAAAACCGTTAAATGGTTCATCCGTCCTGCTGATCACGCTTAACCTGGATGGGAAGAAATTAAAAGTCAAAGGCAGGGTGGCAAATACCCGGCAATCAAGCAGGATCGGAATTTATCTGAGCGGGATTGAATTTATCGGACCTGAAAAAGAACAGAGAGATACTATTGTTGCCTTTGTAAAAGCGTATTATCGCTGCAAGCATTCTGACCGAAACAAAAAACCGAACCTCTCGATAAACAACCCAAAATAAAGACAAGCGCACAGAAACACAAATATATCGGAAACAGAAGCGCTGGCTCCCATAGCACCAAGCCAAAGGCGTAACGTCTGTAACTCAACTATCCGCCCTGCTCTTCAAAAAATTTCTGTAACTGATAACTCCCGGAAACTTCTTCAATCCCTCTTATTGGAACTCGATTTATATTTGGCAGACACGCTATCTTGAGGGGTACCGGGCACCGTCCGGGCCGGTTCAAATCCGACTTCCTGAAAATTTCCTGAATTTTGAAAATCGGGTTTGGCGAGGCAGACAGCTATGAGGGAATATTATGTTCTGTCATGCGCTGATATGAAACATTTTCTTCGATCAACCCGGAAAAGATTGGCATGCCAACCATTCAGATCATTAGGTGTTAGCGAAACAACATTAACTTAAAAAAAAAGAATTGATTTATAAGCATTCGTTGACACTTTCCAAAACATTACTATTATAAGAGTAATTAAGAAAAACGTTATAATCTCTATGTCTTTTATTCACAACAAGGATAATGGGAGCATACCATGGCACAAAGACAGCACAAACCCAGTTTTGACGCAATGATCAAGTTCTTTTTGCAGAAATATGATATCGCCACGAAAAAAGATATCACTCGCCTTGAACGTAAAATTGATGCGCTGAAAAAAGGCCTGCCAAAGAAGTCTGTGACCAAAAAATCTGTCTCCAAAACAACAAAGGGCAAATCAGCGGCTGAAGTGGTGCTCAATGTAATCAAGGATATCGGGGATGGCGCCAGCTTCGCTGATATCAAGGCCCGGACGGATTATGACGATAAGAAACTGAGAAATATTGTGTTTCGGTTAAATAAAGAGGGCAAAATCAAGCGGAAAAAGCGGGGTGTATACGTGGCTGTGTGAACTGCAAAAGTCAAGGACCTCCCGGGCAGTCTGGAGCGACTCCAGTGAGCCATAAAATTTCTTCCGCAAGGCGGTTCGCAAAATTCGCCCGAAACCGGGCGGTTAAAACGTCCCGCCTTTCGGATTTTCCAAGAAACAATAAGGATCCTTCTCATTGAAGATGTCAAGGCCGTACCCATAGCTCACTGCAAGGCATCCACCGCAGACCGGGCGGACCGGACATTCGTTGCAGGCGCTCGACCCGCCCCTGTATTTTCCGGCATAAAAGCCGTGGTATATATCGTTTAAGGACTGCTCGTAAATATTGCCGATCCATGAAGGAAATTTCCTGCAGGCATGCACTTCTCCGTCAGGCAGCACTGATACGAAGTTGAATGCCGCTCCGCAGCCGTGGCCTGTGCAGCCTCCGCCCACCGAAATATCTTTTTGCCATTTCAAAAGATTAAACAGGTTGTCCTTATAAGCCATAACGGGATTGGACTTTGCTGCTTCCATGTACGCACTCAGAAAACCCGGAAACGATTCCGGAGGGGCGGCTGAGAGCTGCGCCCCCTGCCCCACGCTTGCCAGGCGGTTGAAAGTGAACAACTCGGCATGTCTCTTCAAAGATTGCGCCAGTTCCAGTACCTGGTCCATATTGTGCCGGGTCAGGGTGAGCATCACCATGCGGCAGACCCCGAGATCACCAAGTTGTTTCAGAAAATCCATCGTGCGATCATAGTGCCCCGGGCCACGGATGTAATCGTTGTGCGCTTTCGTCCCTTCGAGGCTGACCTGGTAGAATCCGGGTTTCTGAACCGCCATCATTTTATCAATCCGCCGGGTGGGCATGGGATTGCCGAGCACCGCGGTCATAAAACCACGGTCTGCAGCCTCCCTGTAAATCCTGTCAAAATGCGGGTAAAGCATTGGGTTGCCACCGGAAAAAGACACGTGCCCGAACACGCGATGCCGGCTGCAGAAATCAAGGAACGTATCCAGAACCCCCAGCGCCTGCTGCAGTGTCATGGCTTTTCTTTCGGTTCTGTCGTAACAGTGACGACAGTTAAGATCACATGCCTGGGTAAGGTGCCATTGCAGCGTAAAGGTTTCCGAGGAAAAAAAATCCGGATTGCTTATCTGCCCTGCGGGAAATCGGCGGGGACGCCGTATCAGGGTATCCGGAGCCAGGATCAGGCCGCGCTGCTGGCTGCGGAAAAGCAGATTCTCGATGGCGCCGACTGAAATGCCGCCTTCGGCCGCAGCCCTGGCAGGATCCGTGCCCTCGGCCACGATTTTAAGAGCCAGCAGATCATCCGCGTCTGCGCTGCAAATCCTGACATCCCGGGACCCGGGCGGGATCCAGACAAGTACATACGCCGTGCCGGGCGCGGGAACAACACTGTGATCATTGATGAATTCCGGCAGGTTGGACCAGTTTACGGTAAGCAGGTCAAGGGCCGGATTGACCCTTCGTGCCGGCACGCTTTCCGGAAAACACGGCGGGGAATTTATCAGGGCATACCTGCACTCCTCTATCCTTGCCAGGTCAACAAGATACGGAGGAAAAACGTCATGATCGGCAGAGGTTTGCAGAAACTCGGACAGCAGGACCTCTTTTGGCATACTGCTTTTCAGATCCGGCAGAATTGCAAGGCAAACAGGATATCGTCGCTGCGGATCCGGGCTGAAAACGGATTCGGACATAAACTGCTCCGCGGGAAAAATTCAGTGTTTTCAATAATGCGGAAAAAGAGCCGGCAGTCTGAACATGCCGGCTCTTGATAGGTCCTGGCAACACAAGGCGCTCGTCACTTAAACGGCATGACTTTATGCCGCATCATCAACCATTAATCGCCGGAGTTGTCTCTACCGGCATCTTCATTTTCATCCTTTTTTTGTTTCTCCCTGTCCTGCTTTTCTTCTCTGTCCTTGGCCTCCATTTCTTCTTTTTCTTCTTCCGTCATATGGTCCCTATGCTCTTGTTTTTCGTCAGCGCCACCTGCGCTGTCTTCTTTGGCCCCTCAGCCGCTGGAACCTCAGCCGCTTCCTGCATGGACCGCTGGCAGGGACCCGCCGCCGAGGCTTACCAGACCTGCAATCGTCAGGCCGGCAAGAAATTTTTTCAAATCTTTTCCATCCATTTTACCCCCTCCTTTGATTTAAAAATCAGTGTTGAAAAAAGCAACCCGAACATCTCCGCCTTGTATTGTAAAAAAATAATGCCCGTTTTATGCGTTGTCGAACAATAAACTCGCGGCGGGACTCAAGTAAAGGATGTGAAAACACCGGGCCGGAAAGCAGTCTTCGACATGGATGAGACGGGGAATTGCACGGTGCGGGTGCACAAAGGTTTCCGGGCGGGGGACTCCGAATCGCGGTGGATACGCGGGATCACGCGCGCCCGGCGCCCGCTCGATTTTCAGCCGGTGCGGTTTTCTGCTGCATCAAGAATTTTTTCACAAACCGCCTCCTGGCTGAGGCCCGAACAGGGAATCGTCAAGTCCGCGTATTTTTTGTAGAGTGTGGCGCGTTCGGCAAACAGATCTGAAAAATTCTGATCCGGCCGTTTTGCAATGCCCCGCCTGCCGTAATCCGGAACTCTTGCTTTCAGGGTGGGCAGATCGACTTCCAGGTAGATGAGCATTCCGTCTGACTTCAGATGCGACATGGCCCGGCTGCTGTATACCGCGCTGCCGCCGGTTGCAATGACGTGATGCCGCACAGACAGGGCAAGAATCACTTCTTCTTCTTTCCTGCGCAGGGCCTCATGCCCGTCGATATCCACAATTTCCTGCAGCGTAGATCCCTGCGAAGTCTGTATCAGCACATCGGTATCCACAAAACCCAGGGAGGCCCGCTTGGCAAGGATGACCCCCACGGTGCTTTTTCCGACACCCGGCATGCCGATTAACACGAAATTGGAAAATACCCTTTGCATTCAGCCCTTTATCCTGGTTCTATGCCCAGGCGGCGCAGAGTTTTTTCCCTGGGAATGCCGTTTTTGTCATACCCCCGGGTCTTGTAATATTTTTTCAGCATCGGCTCCAGGGGAACGGTCTTTTCTTTTGCATCGCATTTGCGTCCCTCGGTGAGCAGGCGACGGGGCAGTGTATCATCCTTTTTGGATATGCCCTCCCGGGTGTTCATGTAGCGCTCCAGCACATGCACCCGTTCGCCGGCTTTGTAAAAGGCGAGCATGCCCAGATACGGTGTATAGCGCTTGCCCAGGATGGCATGCCAGAGCTCGGGCCAAAGGCTTACGTCCATGAGATTCAGGGCGAGTTTGGACATGTTCTGATTTAACAGCCTGATCATGAAATTGGGGGTAAACCGGATCAGGGGCGGCTCCAGAAAAACCGCAAAAGAGGTAAACATGCAGATGTGCAGGCAGTTGACCGCGGAAAAGCTGTTTTCCATGAACTTGACCATGTAGGGTTTCCAGCGAAGCGCCTGAGGTTCGGCCATGCCCAGCAGCACCTCCAGGCCCACCGCATATGCCGATAAGTGACATCCGCCCCGGTTGGCAGTGGCATAGGAAAGGCCGTGGCCGAACGCCCCCCGCGGGTCATATCCGGGCAGTTCCATGCCCTTGACATGCATGGCAAAGTCCTCGCCCCCGTATTTTTTCGATGCCTCGGCCGATCCCATGGCCAGGTCCTTTCCAATCCCCCGGCAGAATGCAATATCTTCGATCATCCCGGCAACCCCCTCGGGCGAACCGAATCTCAGATCCGTGGAGATCATGCCCTTTTCCGTGGCCTCCATGGCCCAGGCCAGGGTGCCGCCGGTGGAGATGGTATCCAGTCCGTATTCCGCGCAAAGCTCGTTCCAGTCCGAAATAATCTCGGGATCGAAAATCTCCAGGTTGGTGCCCATGAGCGTAATGGTTTCGTATTCCGGCACATGGCGCTGCTCTCCCCGGATGGTGCCCCGGTGTCCGCACAGAATGGCGCAAGGCTTGCAAGTGTCGTGCTTGGTGTTGAATCTTTCGGCCATGGTTTCGCCGGACACCTTGGCGGCAAGACCGTGATTGCCGCCGGTAAAGTTGCGGATCGGCAGGATGCCGCCGGCGTTTCCGGGATTGAGGTTTGCGTTGGTTCCATAGTCCCGGAATGAGCCGGCAGTCACGAAATTGTGATTGATATATTGAAAAAACCGGCGATTGGACTTGCGGAACTTCTCCCTGTCCGCGGGTACGATCTTGTATTCATTTCCGTTTGCCACCATGCCTTTGACGTTTTTTGCCCCCAGCACTGCGGCCATGCCGCCTCTTCCCAGGAAGCGATGCCCGGAGCGGATATTGGCGAATCGAACCTGGTTTTCCCCGGCCTGGCCGATCACCATGGCGCCCGAGCCTTCGGCAAGCATGGCTTTTTCGGCTTTTCCGGTACCCTGCCCCCAGAGATGACCGGCAGGCTTGAACTCGACCCCTTCTGCATCCACACGGAGGTAAACGGGCCCGGGAGCTTGCCCCCGGATCACCACGGCGTCCCATCCGGAAGTCTTCAGGGCCATGCCGAACGGGCCGCCGCATGAACTCGAGGTCATCAAACCTGTAAGCGGCGACTTTGTCACCGCTTCGAACCGGCCGGAACACGGCACGCCGGTGCCCATGAACACCCCCATGGCCAGGACAAATATGTTTTCCTCCCCGAGCGGCTCAATGCCCGGGGACAGACGGTCATAAAGCAGTTTCAGCCCGATGCCCTTGCCGCCGAGATAGAGCCTGCGGTCCTTGTCCGAAATCTCGGAGACAGAAAAACTTTGGTTTGTCAAATCCACTTCCAGCACCTTGTTGCTTGTGCCCACAATTTCCTGCATGGCAGACTCCTTTAGAATATTTGCGAAAAGTGCGCAGAATCGTTTTCGCCCTGCCGGCCGGGCGTCCGCAATCTTTCCGCAGGCTTTGGTCCTGCAGTCTACATCCGATTCCCGCACACAAGCAACAGTAATTCTTCGGCAGGATGAGTCGTTTTCCCCGGACAGCAAAATAAGTGATTGCAAATTTATCATACCTGACTTAGAATGACGTGTCAATCCATACCGACGTTTCGTGTTTCCCGATTCCCGACTTTTGACTTTTTTCCCGGGGTATGGTTTCATTGATTGACCCTCATCACAAAACAAGACGGTGTACCGACACGCGGACCCGACTGCACCATCCTTTCCAAAACGATTTGCGCCCTTAGAGGAGATGGATCATGCAGAATCTTCACTACGAATTTTACAGCCAGCCGAAAATCACCTCCGGCGCCTGCGCCCTGGAAAGCATCCCCACGGAACTGGCAAGCAACGACGCCCATAAGCCGCTGGTCATCACGGGCCGGGAGCATACGCGGCGGGGGCTGGACAAAACCCTGATCCGGGCGTTTGCCGATTCCGGGTGCCCCCTGGGCGGGATTTTTGATGAAATCCGCGATTATGCCGGCATCAGCTTGGCCCGCCAGGCGGCCGTGCTGTTTGCCGAGCGGGGCTGTGATGCCATTGTCGCGGTGGGCGGCGGCCCTGTGGCAGATGTGGCCCGGGCGGCCAATCTTCTAGTTTCCCATGACACGCAGGACCTTTTCCAGTTTTTTAACGGCAGCCCGCCGGGAAAACGCTTAAAACCATTTATCCATATTCCCGCATGCTGCACAAACGGAAGCGAGTCCGGCAAAACAATAACCGTTGACAACCGGCGCCTGACCTCGAATTTTTTGTACCCGGATGCCATTATCCTTGACAAGCGAATGACAGCGGCATGCACCCGCAGGTGTGCTGCGCAATCCGCTCTGACAACCATGGACAATGCCGTAACCGCATTCCTGGACGGGGAGCACAGCCCCATGAAAGATGCATTTGCCCATGCCGGGGTTGGATTTGCAGCCGCCAGCCTGAAAAAAGCCATCAAAAGACCGAAAAACAGAAAACACAGCCTGGCAATGGCCAACGCCGGCGTTATGGCCGGTATTGCCGCTGCAAACGCCGCTCCCGGTGTGGTTCGGGGGCTTGCCGAGGAACTTGAAAAAATCACCGGCATCGCCAGGGGTGTTTTTATACGGATTTTCACACCTGCGGCCCTGGCATGGATGACGCAGAAAACCGGACCGCCCGGGGATGATCTGCTACTGGCCGCAGGCGGCATGGCGGTATACGCAAAAACGCCCGAACAACAGCGGCCGCAAAAGGGCGTTGAGATGTTTCTTGCGCTTCTTGACGAAACCCGCGGGCAGATCCCCGAAACCCTTTCATCCCTTCACATCCCCGCTTACCGGCTTGAAAAGGCCTGCGTGCATGCCGGATCCAGAAAGGATTTCCCGTTTTCGCCCCAGGACTGCCTGGAGATCATCAAGCAGACCCAAAAAGGAGGCGGCAGATGAAAAGCATTTCAAAATCCGTGAACAAAACCCTGAACATCAGCAGATATCCCGAGATTCCCCCCGGGACCAAACTGATCAAGAAAGGCTATGTATTTGTCATGCTGCTCATCGTGGGGCGTGCCATCGAGGCCGCGTCAAAGGTGGATCAATCCGTCAAAAAAATCTTTGGCGACCTTCCCGAGCGGTTTACCTTCTATCTCGGAGTGGCCCCGGGCGGCCCTTATATGGTGATCGGCAAAGACAAACAAGGCAATGTCAAATACCTGGGATGGAACCTGTATGGCAGAAAAATCGACCTGGGCCTGGACATCAAAAACCTCGAATCCGCATTCAAAGTCTTTACGTTTCAGGAATCCACCGCTCAGGCTTTCGCGTATGACCGCTTCATTGTCGAGGGCAATTTGCCCCAAGCACTGGCCGTGGTCCGGGTGATCGATATCGTGGAAATTCATTTGCTGCCCAAAGTTATTGCCAGGCTGGCGGTAAAAAGATATCCCAAGTGGTCCGAGCTCTCGCCGGTGAAAAAGCACCTCAACCGAGTCCGGATTTATCTGAAGTCCTTTTCTCCGGGCCTGATCAAGGTCATTTACAGGAATCTGTAACACATAGGGGGGCGCCATGTTCATGCCAGATTTTTATGATTTCTGCAGCCGTGCCAAAACGATATCCGGCGAAAACGCCCTTGAAAAGATCCCGGGCCACCTGGCCGGATTAAATGCGAATCGCCCGCTGATTATCACGGACAAGGGTGTGGAAGACGCGGGGCTCATTGACATGGTCAGGGATGCCATGGGAGATGAATTGCAGATCGGTCCTGTTTACAACAATATCCCAGTGGATTCGGATTACAAGGTCGTAGACGAGATCGCCGGCATTTACAGCAGGGAATCATGCGACTCCATCCTTGCCGTGGGCGGCGGATCGGTGATTGATACCGCCAAGGGTGTTAATATCGTGGTCTCCCTGGGCGGCGGATCCCTGCTGGACTACCAGGGTGCCGGGAAGGTGCGCAAAAGACTCAATCCCTTGGCCATCCTGCCCACCACCACCGGGACGGGCTCAGAAATGACCCTGGTGGCCGTTATTGCCGATCCGGACCGTCACGTGAAGATGGGCTTTGTCTCTTATTTCCTGCTGCCGGATCTGGCTGTGCTGGACCCGCGCCTGACCAAAACCCTTCCCCCGTTTCTAACCGCCGCCACTGCCATGGATGCGCTGAGCCATGCCTGCGAGTCCTATTACTG
This sequence comes from Desulfobacterales bacterium, assembly GCA_018335195.1. Taxonomy (GTDB): domain Bacteria; phylum Desulfobacterota; class Desulfobacteria; order Desulfobacterales; family Desulfosalsimonadaceae; genus Desulfosalsimonas. The sequence goes on along the minus strand of JAGXKN010000017.1, from coordinate 48,864 downwards.
CATGGAAAAAAACCCCTTGAGCGACGCCTTTGCCCTGCGGGCCATCCGGGCAATCAGCGAAAACCTGCTGCACGTGGTCAAAAACCCGGATGATACACAAGCCCGGCTTGAACTGGCCAATGCCTCCACCATGGCCGGGGTGGCGTTTTCCAACTCCATGGTCGGGATGGTGCACAACATCGGTCACACCATCGGCGCGATCTGCCACGTGCCCCACGGCAACTGCATGAGCATTCTGATGCCCTATGGAATGGAGTACAACCTTCACCGCCGGGCCGGCTATATCGGCGAGCTGCTGTTTGCCCTCGGCGGCCCGGAAACGTATGCGCAAACCCGTAAAAACGAAAGACCCGAAAAAGTCATTGCCCTTGTGCGCCGACTCAACGAGGACCTGCATGATGCCACCGACGGAAAACATCCCCGATTCCTCAAGGAAATCTACAATCCCCAGGGCGAGCAGGCGATCCCGAAATCCATGCTGTCGGAAATCGCCCGAAACATCATGGCCGACGGGGCCCGAATGTACAACCCCGAGGAACTGCTTCCGGATGACGCCCGGATGGTACTCGAACACGCCTGGGAAGGCACCCCTCTGGACAGACGGAAAATTAAAAAAGGCGGGAAAAAATAGACCAACAGAAAAGAAAGCATTGACAGAAGGAAAAATCATGCCGGCAGTCAAAAACAAAGAAATAGAAATGCTTGACAAGGCAGCCGCGGAATTTGCCAGAAAAGAACTGGCCCCGAACCGGGAGGAAAACGACAGGTTCCCGTTCGGCCCGTTTTTTGACTCCGTGTTGCAGAAAGCCTTTGAGCTCGATTTTTTTCACCTGATCCTGCCGGAATCCGCAGGCGGCATGAACCAGGGAATTACCGCCTTAAGCCGCCTGCTTGAAAATCTCTGCCGGGAGGACAGCAGCATGGGCGGGATTGTTTTTACCACTGCAGCAGCCCAGCAGATCATGCTCGAGGCCGGAAACGAGGCGGAGCTGGAAAAGCTTGCCGGCGGTCAGACCGCCAGGGACTGCCTGATCGGACTGCCGGTGTTCAACAATCCGGCCGAAATCCCGAATATGGCAGAGGCCCGCAAAAACGGCCACACCTATACCCTTTCCGGATCCCTGGAATACGTGGTGCTTGCTGGAGTTGCCGGTCACGCATTGATCCCGGCCCGACTCGAAAAAGAAGACGGCTACAGTTTCTTTCTGGTCAACCTCGAAGGACCGGGCGTGGAGAAAAGCGAGCCCGTGCTCAGCCTGGGATTAAGGGCATGCCCGGCCGTGGACCTGCAACTTACAAATGCCGGGGCCGCGCTCATCGGCGACCCGGGCCGGGGAGACACCTATTTTACGCGAATGGCAGACAAGTTTCATACCGCGGCCGCGGCCATGTCGGCCGGCGTGATGAAAGGGTCCTTTAAGGAAGCCATGGAATATGCCCGGGCCCGATTTCAGGGCGGCCAGGAAATCATCAAATGGTCGGAGGTGAAAATGCTTATGGCCAACATGGCAGTCAAAATGAGCAACGCGGACATGGTCATGACCTCGGCCTGCCATGCAGTGGATGAAGGCCTGCCCGGATGGGAACAGAGCTCCCGGGCCGCGGCGCTTCACATCCAGGAAATGGCATGTGGGGCCACCACTGACGGGGTGCAGCTAATGGGCGGCGTGGGCTATATGAAGGACTACGGCCAGGAAAAACGCATGCGCGACGCCAAACATATGCAAGCCCTGCTGGGAATCGCGCCCCTCAAGCGAATCCGGTTTCTGGAGAAAATGATCAAGTAGCTGGCGAATCTGATCGTGCTTGATCTTGTTTTCGGATACCGAACCGTTCTTGGAATATTTTACCTTGCAGCGCCCTTGCACGCCTTCTGAGTCCTGAAAATCTATCCGGAAAGAAAACAGTCACAAATTCATTTTTCTGAACAATGCCTGTATAAGGAGGAAGGGAAATGATACAGAAGGCCACCATTACAGCGATTGTCGCTTTTTGCGGAATAACTCTGACAGCATGCTTCCAGGCGCCTGCCGCTGCTGAAAACTGGAAGATCGAGGACGAAGAAGACAGCATTAAAAGCTACTCCCGGGTCGTTGAAGACTCGAATTATCATGCCTTTAAAGCAACCACTACCATTGATGCAACCATGGCGCAAATCGGGGCAGTCCTTCGGGATGTACCCAATTACCCCGAGTGGATGGCAAAGGTGAAGGAGGCAGAAGTTCTCAAACGATATTCGCCCAATGATATGAATGTTTACCTGATATTGAATTTTCCCTGGCCCACCAGCGACCGGGATGCCGTGGCAACTGCCAAGACCGAGGTCAGCGGCGATCTGCCGGGTACTATTACCACCACCCGGATCATGGACGATCCGGAAGTCGGTAAAAAAGACGGCTTGGTCCGGGTGCCGGCCATGTTGCAGCGGTATATCATGCGCTTCAGGGAAATGGAGAAAACCGAGGTCACCTATTCGATTTTCCTGGAAGCCGGCGGTAATCTGCCGGCCATGACGGTTAACCCGTCCCTGGAAGGCGTTCCGCATGAATCGCTGAAAAACCTGAAAGATTTTGTAAAAAAAGATCAATACAAAAATGCCGATCCCTTCAACCCGGTGAATATGCCTGTAAGCGAGACCATTGCGGAATCGATCCTGCGCACCCGTTTCAATGATCCGCATATCATTGAAACGGTGCTGGCAGACGCCAAACTCGTAAAAGTCACCCTCAAAGCCGGCTTTTCCGAGGAGGGCCTGAAAGAAACCACTACCGCCATTATGCGGGAGTATGTGAAAACCCCGTACTTTAAAGTCGACATCCAAACCCGTAAAAACAATGAACTGCTGGCAGAACTGACAACAAACAGGGAAATGGTCGATGAAATGGTTGAAGACGAGGAAATCCTGGAGCTGATCCTTGCCGAGGGCGCCATGACCGGGCCCGTCATGGACGTCATGGCCCTTTTCGTAAAAACCGAAATGGATTAGCTTGCGGGAGGATTCGAACTCCCCGGGAGCTGTCATTGCAGCTAGTTGCCCGGGTTTGCCGAAAGCCGGTATATAAAACGGGCTGAAGCCGGTCCGTGAACGAATCAAGTCGTAAACCGCAGCCAGGCAGAACCGGATGCCCTGAACCGGGCCTGCGGCCATGGCTGTGGCAATTCCGCTCATGTGGGGCACCTGGGAAATCACCGCGGCCATGCCGCCATCCTTAACCGCCGTCTCGGCCACGTGACCGCCGGAAAACGACGTTCCCCAAAGGACGATCCGGTCCGGGTCCACCCCCGGAAGGGATCGGGCATAGGTTATCGCGGCGTGCCAGTCCTGCTGCTGCTTTTTGATATACAGCAATTGCCTCGGGCTGCCCGGGCTGCCGCCGAAATGCCGGTAATCAAATACGAGCGCATGATATCCCGCATCCGCGAATTCCCGTGCATAGGCATCCAGGCGCGCTTCTTTGACGCCGCAGAAACCATGCGCCAGAATCACGCATGGGCCGGGAGATTCGCCTGAAGCTTTGAAAAACCAGCCCACGCACTTCAGATCGCCGGAGTCAAACAAAATCTCCTGATACGACACCTTATTTCCTGCCCCGGTACAACACAACAAAATTCAATCCGAAAAATTTTCATTGAAACTGCTTAAAGTTACGGTACAATAAAAAGTCTGCGCTTTTGAAAAATAATGCATCTTACATCTAGACGCGGCTGTCAACTAGAGTCGAAAAATATTCGAGAATCCAAGGAGTTCTTCGCATATGAATGATAAAAACCCGCTCAGCCAGTGCGCTTATTGCGACGGCAGTACATGCTATCCAGACGCCGGGATCAACGACCCGCTGCCCCCGATTGAAAAGGCGCCATCCACGTGTCCCATGCAAAATTATGAGGAGATCATCCGGGAAGGCGCCACCCATTACTACAAGCACAATATCAAGGAATTTGCCAGGCAGGCCTCCATCCAGGAGGCCCAGTGCTATGAAATCGACGAGGAGGGACTCAAGACCCGCATACCCAGAATTGAAGAAGTCATTCAATTTGCCGGCAAATGCGGCTACCAGACCCTGGGGCTGGCTTTCTGCATCGGTCTTCGCAGGGAGGCGCGAAAGCTTTCCAAAATCTTCGAATCCAAGGGGTTTAACATGGCTTCCGTGTGCTGCAAGGTCGGGCGGAGCCCCAAGGAGTCTCTCGGCCTGACAGGCGGGGAAAAAATCCGGGGGCCGGAGGCCATGGAGTCCATGTGCAACCCAATCGTGCAGGCCCGGCTCTTGAACCACCAGAACGTTGACCTGGCAATTTTGCTGGGGCTCTGCGTGGGGCATGACACGCTTTTTTTCAAGTACTGCAATGCCCCCTGCACGGTGCTTGCCGTCAAGGACCGGGTGCTGGGTCACAACCCGCTGGCCGCGCTCTATCTTTCGGACACTCCATACTACAACCGCTTAAAGCGAACAGACCAGCGTGTCCATCCCGAGGGCGGCTGGAAAAAGGTGGATATCACGGCGGAAGAGTGATTCTCCACCCGCTTAGCTGGTGGCCTCCTGAAAGGAGGCAAAAAAATAATAACAGGCATAAACTCGAAAGCCGAAGCACGAATATCGAAACAAACTCGAATCACCGAAATTCAAAGTCCGCGCGTTAGCATCCCGTAAGGGATAAACAAATGCAGTATCGGGCAATTGATACGAAACCGGCGATGTATGAAGCTGTTTTGTTTTTGTCATTAGGGATTTCGGATTTGTTTCGAATTTCGATATTCGAATTTCGTGTTTTGGCTTATCTGTTTGGAACGATAAAACCTTTCCGGGTCCTCCATCACATAGGTGGAAGTTTTAAATCCGAACAACACCCGATGCGTCCGGCAAGACCCGGCTGAGATCACCCCCGCCGGAGCAGCTTGCGGAGTTCGGACAGCGGGCGCGTGTTGATGATGTCATCCCGGGTTAGCCAGCCCCGGCGGGCGGCGATGATGCCGTTTCGAATCAAGCCGAGATTGTCCATGCTGTGGGCGTCGGTGGAAAGAGCGATTTTCACGCCCAGATCCGCAGCCGTCTTGCAATAGGCATGGGGCAGATCCAGGCGATCCGGCTGGGCGTTTAGTTCAACGACCACGTTGCGCTCTTTTGCGGCCTCGATGATTTTTTCCAGGTCGATCTCCATGGGATCGCGCGTATTGATCAGGCGGGCGGTGGGATGGCCCAGAATATCGAAATTCGGGTTGTCCATGGCTCGGATGATGCGTTCTGTCTGCTTTTTCATGGGAAGGCGCTGCTGGTAATGCACCGAACAAACGGCCATGTCCAGTTCCCTTAAAACCGAATCCGCCAGATCCAGGCTGCCGTCTGCCAGGATATCGACTTCCATTGCCTTTAACAGGCAAAAGCCCTTGAGTTTTGCATTTACCCGGTCAATGTTTTCCATGTGGACGCGCACCTGTTTTTCACTCAGGCCGCCGGCCATGGCCACTTTCTGGGAATGCTCGGTAATGGCCAGGTACTCATAGCCCAGCGCCTTTGCCGCCCTAGCCATTTCCTCCAGGCTTCCGTGTCCGTCGCTGCGCCGGGTATGCGCGTGCAGATCCCCCCGGATATCAGACCGCTTGACCAGAACCGGGAGCCGGTTGTCCTCCGCAGTCTCGATTTCGCCGAGGTTTTCCCGCAATTCCGGCTCGATGTAGACCAGGCCCACCGATTCATAGACCGATTTTTCCGTTTTGCCGGCAATCCGTTTTTCCTCCTGGTAAACCCCGTATTCGTTGATCTTGTATCCCAGGTCCGTGCCCAGCTTGCGAACCGCGATATTATGTGCCTTGGAACCAGTAAAGTAATGCAGCGCCGCCCCGAAGCTCACCTGGGGCACAATCCGAAGATCCACCTGCAGGCCGCAGCGCAGCACAATGCTGCTCTTGGTTCTGCCGTGGGCCAATACCTGTTTTATATCCTCGAAGACCACAAATGCGGTCATCAGCTTTTCTTCATACCCGCGAAGGCAGGTTGCCAGGATATCCAGATCGCCCACTGTCTCGCGTCCGCGGCGGAAGCTTCCGGCCACCCGAACCTGCCGGACGCCCTCGACCTTCCGGATATACTTTTCCAGAGCCCTGGCAAAGGGTTCGGCATCGCTCCAGAGCATGCGACTCTCCTCGGCCTCCTCGATCCGGTCCAGTGAATCGAGGATATTCTGCTGGGATTTTTCCCCGAATCCGCTCAACTGTGCGATTTTACCCTGTACCGCGGCATCCTTGAGCTCTTCGAGAGTGGTTACACCCAGCTTGTTATAAATCAGGGAAATCTTGCGGGGGCCCAGTGAGGGCACCTGCAGCATATCCAGCAGGGTGAGGGGCATTTCGGCCCGGAGTGCTTCAAACTGGCTGAGCGTGCCGGTCTCCACGATTTCCCGGATTTTGCCCGCCATGTCCTTTCCGATGCCGCGGTATTGCGTCAGGTCCTGATTATCCGCCACCAGCCGGACAATCTGCTCGGACATCGACTCGACCACGCGTGCGGCTTCATGATAGGCCCGTACCCGGAACGGGTTTTCTCCCCGGATTTCCAGGAGATCGGCCACTTTTTCGAGAATGTCGCGGATTTCGTTGTTATGTATGGCCATTACACCCTCCCGGGCAGAAATTACGAAAAACCGAGCCAGGTGGTGTTTTCGGATACCGGCACGCGGCCGCTGTCCACCCGATTGGCGGGAAGTTCCGGATCCGGATAGCCGATGGCAATAGCGATAATGATATTTTTGCCTTCATCAATCCCGGTGTATCTCCGGATCACATCCGGATAAAAAACCCCCTGATCCTCGATGCAGGTGCCCAGTCCTTGTTCAAGTGCAACCAGGCAGATATTCTGCATCACGGCCCCGATATCCAGCAGCGGACCGGATTCGCCCAATACACGGTCAGTAGAGATTATAACGGCCGCCGGGGCGTCAAAAAACCGGAACCCCCGTTCCAGCCATTGCTGCCGCTTTTCCTTATCGTCACGTTCAATTGCCATCAGGGAGAACAACTGTTTTGCAAGACCCACCTGGCGCTGGCGGAAGACGCTGTCTTTGGGCCACAGGCCGGTGGTGTGTTCGGGACCGCCCGACTGCCCGGCCCGAAGTTTTTCAACATTTTCCCTGCAGATGTGTTCCAGCACCCGGCCGGCCACCACGGTAAATTCCCAGGGCTGTGAGTTCAAGGCAGACGGAGCATAAACGGCGGTTTCAAGTATGGATTCAATTACTTCTGCAGGCACCGGATCGGTCTTGAACCCGCGAATGCTGTTTCTTTTTTTAATCGCCTCGGTGACGTTCATGGCTACCCCTTTTCATAAGGAATTGACAAACAGACACACACGATTTCGTGTGTTTTATAACAGGAACAGGCAGCATATCCCGGCCCGGGAAGTTTCAATGCAGGCAACGCAATTGGATGAAAGCAGGGATCAGGCGGAAATCCGGGCTGGCCAAAAGCTGCCGGGGCGGCAATATCTTCGGATTCACTCGATATCATCACCCTTTATGTTTATCCATAACTATCGAGGGCTTTATACGGCGTCAAGCATTTTTCATGCAATTGCCCCGGCGTGGGACTGCATTGAAGCCAGGTGTTTTTTCCCGGAAGCTTTCAGCTTAGGGAGGTGCTGCAAAAAAACATCTGGCTTCAAAATCCCCTGTGTAGGGTCGAACCTGTGTGTTCGCCCGGATATTCGAGTGTAAATATCTACGGGACCCGGCCGGATTTTCTCGTGCGGAAATTGACGGGGCTGGCGCATGGCGCATTGCACGAGGCTCGGAGCAGCTCTTGACGATACTGAGCCGGCGGCCGGCATTGTCTGAGCCCACGATCGTGGGCGAGATTGCCGAGCCGCCGCGAAGCGAGCCTTAGAGATGCACGGCCCGAGTGAAGCGACAGGCGGTTGTCCCGGCAAGCGACGCTCGCGGCCTGGCGTTGAATGCCGGGGGCTTTCCGGGAGCTTTTCATATTGAAAGGCTCTGCAAAAAAACGAATCTTCCCGCCTATCCGCAGGGCGGATCTATTTTTCCTTTTGCATGCACCAGCTTTGTTTGCTATAGAACTCTTTTTATTAAACAAAGCGTTTCAAAAACCTTAACAGGAGATTTTTCGCATGGCTATCAGCCAGGAACTGCTCGATATTTTGGTTTGCCCCAATTGCAAGGGCACAATCTATCTCAATGAAAGCAAAGACGGCCTGATCTGCGACAACTGCGAACTGATCTACGAAATCCGAGACGATATACCGATAATGCTGGTGGATGAAGCCAAACCGATCTCGCAGTAATGAGCCGGCCGACCTCACCTGCGCCCGCAAAGCTTGTCATCGGCGTCTTTACCGCCGAGCCGGATCTGATTGTACCGGTTGCCGAACAACTCTGCAGCGACTTCGGCGAGATTGACCTGACAAGCAACTGGTTTCGGTTTGATTACACGGACTATTATACCCCGGAGATGGGCACCGGACTTTGGCGCCGCATGATGGCCTTCAAGCAGTTGATCGCCCAGGATGCCATCGCGGGCATCAAGCACGCCACCAATGCCATCGAATCGGTGTTTGCCGCCGGAGAAAACCGACGGGTCAATATCGACCCGGGCTATTTATTGCGCGAACGGTTCGTGCTGGCCACAGGAAAGAATTTTTCCCATCGCATATATATCGGCGACGGGATGTACGCAGACCTGACCCTGGTGTTCCGCAAAGGTGCTTTCCGGAGTCTGCCCTGGACATACCCGGACTATGCCGCCCGGGACATGCTGGATTTTCTGCAAAGGGTCCGCGGAAAATACATTCTCGATCTGAAAAGTGCAGAAGAAAGACACTATGATTAAAAGCATGACCGCATTTTCCGGGACCGAGGACTCGGACAACGGCATCACCACAACGGTTGAGATCCGCGGCTACAACAGCCGCTACCTTGATCTGGCAGTGCGGCTGCCCTCGACATACGCAAGCCTGGAGGATTATGTCAAACAGAGGGTCAACTGCACCATCTCCCGGGGACGCGTCGAGGTCCGCGTCGGCATTTCCCGGCAGGATACCCAAACCCACAGCTTCACCGTCAACAAACAGCTTGCCGAAGCCTACTACAACGCCTTAAACCAGCTGCGGGATCATCTCCGTATTGAGGAACCCGTGAGCATTTCCCATCTCACCGGTGTCAGCGGAGTTGTAGAAAGCGTTGAACCCCCCGCGGACATGGAAGCCGTGCGCCAATCCCTGGGCCGGAGCCTGGAACGTGCCCTGGCCTCCTTTGACGCCATGCGGACAAATGAGGGCCAGGCCATGGCCGCGGACCTGCAAAGCCGCCTTGCGTTTATCGAAAACTGTATGCAACGCATTGATCATCTCCGGCAGGGACTGCTCGAGTATTACCAGCACCGCCTGAAAAACCGGATCCGGGAACTTACCCGGGACACGGGGGAAATCGATCCGTCGCGCATCGCCCAGGAGGCCGCGTTGCTGGCCGATAAAAGCGACATCTCCGAGGAAGTCACCCGTGTGCAAAGCCATGCCAAACAATTCAGGCAGATTATGGAAGCCGACGAGCCCGGGGGCAAGCCGCTGAACTTTCTGCTCCAGGAATTTGCCCGGGAATTCAATACAATGGGAGCCAAGGCGGCCAGCGCGGATATTTCCCACCTGGTGGTTTCCGCAAAAGCCGAGCTTGAAAAGCTCCGGGAACAGGTGCAAAACATCGAATAAATCTGAATTCTAACCGAGTAAACAACCACCCGCAAAGCGGGTTGCTTTATTTTCCAGCGAAGCGGGAGAATAAAAAGACACGAAGTGTCTCTGTTTAAGTTCTGGGGCCCGCTGCCAAGCAGCGGGGTTGTGATAAAACAATCAATTGCAGGAGCCTGAAATGGACTACAATTTACTCCACATTGGTTTCGGCGGCGCCATCGTCGCCGAGGAGGTGATCGCCATTCTCTCGCCCAATTCCGCGCCCATGAAAAGATTAAAGGACGAGGCCCGGGAGGAGAACCGACTGATTGACGGCACCCACGGCCGCCGGACCCGGTCGCTTGTTATCACCAAGACCAATCACATCATCCTTTCAGCCATGCAGGCGGAAACCATTTCCCAAAGATTCATGGCGCTGAAGGAAAAAGAGATGGAAAAGCAGAAGCGCAAGGTATAAACCCGGTTTGGCTGCAACTGCACATACAGAAAAAGGATGCCTGTTTATCCTTTCAGCCCCCTCGGGCACCGGAAAAAGCACACTGTGCAAACGCATCCTCTCCCGGTTTCCTGACATGCGGTATTCTGTTTCCTACACCACCCGGCCGCCCAGGACAGGCGAAACCGAGGGAGCGGACTATCATTTTATCTCCCGGGAGGAATTCGAACGCCGGATTCGCGAAGGCAGATGGGCGGAATGGGCAGAAGTCCACGGCAATTATTACGGCACTTCAGCGGATTTGCTTGAGGCCGATCTTACGGCCGGCCATGATATCCTGCTGGACATCGACGTCAACGGAGCCCGCCAGATCCGGGAAAAATTCCCTGAAAGCGTTGCCGTATTCATAATGCCGCCGTCCATGGAAGTGCTCCGCCACCGGCTGGAAAAGCGCAGCAGCGATCCCCCGGAGGTGATTGCAGGACGCTTGAAGGCCGCGGAAGAGGAAATCGCGTGCAGCAGCGAGTACACCCACGTCATTATCAACGATGAACTGGAAACCGCTGCAGCCGAGCTGATCGAGCTGATCGAAAGCTACCGGGATGCCGGAAAGCGCCTTCACACATAACAGATCCGGTTCTTGCACATGGGCTCGTACGAGAACGAAAAACACCAACCCCACGCAGATTTGTCGGTATTTTGAATTCACGCAATTTTCCAAAGACCGAAATTCTTTCCGGCAGCCACCCGGTTGGTGAAGCAATGCGCGCCGGAAGGCGGAAGATCCACGAAATCTACGTAAGCCGGGAGCAACCGGCAAAGCGCATCGAAAGAATCGCCCACCAGGCCCGCAGGCTGGATATTCCCCTTACTTCCGTCACCCGGGAAGAAATTCGCAGAATCTCCGACACGCCGCACCACCAAGATATTGCCGCGCGCACGAGCCCGTGCCCGCTTATGGACTTCGGCTCTCTGCTCAAGAAATACGGCCGGTATTCAGAGGATGCATTTCTGCTGATTATCGACAGCATCGAGGATCCGCAGAATCTGGGCGCTCTTGTGCGCACAGCGGTATGCACCGGGGTTGCCGGCATCCTCATTCCCAGGGATCGCTCGGCGGCACCCACGCCCGCGGTTTCCCGGGCATCCGCCGGCGCACTGGAACACGCCCGGCTCTGCATGATCACAAATCTTGCCAATTGCATGAAGGACTTGAAAAAAAATCATTTTTGGATTATCGGTCTGGATCAGCAGGGAAACGATCCCTTGTATGATATCGATATGAACGGACCGCGCGCCCTTGTCATCGGCGGCGAGGACAGGGGTATCCGCCCCTTGGTCAAACGGCACTGCGATTTTCTGTGCCATATTCCGCAAACCGGGGCGATCAATTCGCTGAATGCCTCTGTGGCCGGCGGAATCGCCATGTACGAAGCGCTTCGCCAGCGCATGCAGAAAAAGAAGAAACCATGAAAAGGAATCCGCATCAAATGAACAAAGCCGAATCCATAACAAAAGACCCGGACGGAAAGCTTAACGTGCCCGATCATGTCATTATTCCTTTTATTGAAGGCGACGGCACCGGCTCGGACATATGGAAAGCCACCAGAACGGTCATTGACGGGGCCGTGGAAAACGTCTACGGCGGCAAGCGCAGGATCGAATGGAAGGAAGTGGACGCCGGGGGAAAGGGATACGAGAAAACCGGCCAATGGATGCCCCGCCGGGCCCTGGACACCATCCGGCAGCACATGGTGGCCATCAAGGGGCCGCTGACCACGCCCGTGGGAAAAGGTATCCGCAGCTTAAACGTGACCCTCCGCCAGGAACTGGATCTGTATGCCTGCGTGCGGCCCGTAAAATACGTTCCCGGCGTACCCAGCCCCATGAAGCATCCGGAGAATATCAACATGGTCATATTCCGGGAAAATACAGAGGACGTGTATGCCGGCATCGAATGGCAGGCCGGCAGCCCGGAGGCCGAAAAAGTGGCAGATTTTCTGCGCAGCGAGATGCACGCCTTACTGCCCGAAGGCGCAGGCATCGGCATCAAGCCCATCAGCGCGAAAAACACCAAACGCCTGGTGGCCAGCGCGATCACCTATGCCATTGACAACGGCTATCCCAGCGTGACCCTGATGCACAAGGGCAACATCATGAAGTTCACCGAAGGCGCCTTCTGCACATGGGGCTACGAAGTGGCAAAGGAGCGTTTCGGCGACATAACCGTCACGGAAAACGACGTCTACAGGCATTACAACGGCAAACCGCCGGCGGGCAAAATCGTGATCAAGGACCGGATCGCGGATATGCTCTTTCAGCAGATTCTGCTGAGACCGGAGGAATTCGGGGTGATTGCCACGCCCAACCTAAACGGGGACTATATTTCCGATGCGCTGGCCGCACAGGTCGGCGGGCTCGGCATGGCACCCGGGGCCAATATCGGCGACCAGTGTGCGGTTTTCGAGGCCACCCACGGAACTGCTCCGAAATACGCCGGACTTGACAAGGTTAACCCCAGTTCCCTGATTCTCTCGGGCGCCATGATGCTGGATTACATGGGCTGGGACCAGGCTGCCCAACGCGTCCGGCAATGCCTTGCTGAGACCGTGAAATGCGGCAACGTGACCTATGACTTGGCCAGACAGATCCAGGGCAGCTGCGAGGTGTGCTGCTCGGAATTCGCAAACGCCATCGTGGAGGGCATCTGCCGGCTGGAAGATGCTCGGTGAAGCCGGTCTGCGCCTGCGGCAATCCGTATCCGATGCGCTGTTTCCAAAAACCTGCTATGCCTGCGGCAATTTCATACCCGTTGAGCGGCGGGCAACTGGGGCCAATCCGGCAGAGCTGGCGGGCATGCCGCCAAAAGCCGCATTTTACCGGGTCATGCACCCATATTTGTGCCCTGCCTGCTTGACGGACTATGCCCCCGTGGACACACCGTTATGCGCCAAGTGCGGAGAACCCTTTAAAAGCCGGGCGGATGCCGATCACCTGTGCGGCGACTGCATCACCCACAAAAAGCACTTTTACCGCGCCCGGGCCTGCGCCGTATACGACGGCGCCCTGCTGAATCTCATCCATGCATACAAGTACCAGCGCAGAATCGGGCTTGCAAAGCCGTTCGGGCTTCTGATGTATCTGGAATTCATACGGCATTACAGCGATGCGGACATCGACACCGTGGCCGCCGTACCCCTTCACCAAAGGCGCCTTCGCAGCAGGGGTTATAACCAGACGTTTCTCATGATCCGCCGCTGGCCACAAATGACACGAAAAAACGGGATTTCGTCGTCTTCCCGGATGGGCATTGATGCCGATATGCTTGTTCGCAGAAAAAACACCGCAACCCAGACCGGCCTGGACCGCCGTACGCGCATCAAAAACATGAAAAACGCATTTGTCGTCAAGCACCCGGACCGGGTCGCCGGAAAGAACGTACTTTTGGTCGATGACGTATATACTACCGGATCGACCGTGGAGGAATGCGCCCGCGTGCTTGTGCGCGCGCGCGCGGCAGGCGTTTTTGTGCTGACCCTTGCACGGGCCGTATGATGCGTTTATAATAATATACTTCTACGCTTGGAACAGAGTTTTGCGCGGAAAATTTTCCACCATTGATGAACGGGTACCCGGAGCCTGTCGTTTCTGAAAACAAATGACCCCTGGTTGGATCGCCCATGTTTTTTTGCCGGAAAGACAAACTGCTATATGGCGCTTTTTCAAACCTGGCCGCCCTGCCCGGAATTTTTCATGGCGTATTTACGCGCCTGGAAAGGCAACATCCCGGATCAAAGGGCAATCTGAACGTGGGGACAAACAGCGGCAATCCGCCTGCAGCCGTGGAATCCGGCCGCCGGGCGATTGCCGGATGCATGGACGATGCGGAACTGGTCTTTCTCAACCAGGTCCACGGAAAAGAAGTGGCAGTGATCAAAACCGGCCATGAGCGCCAGCGCGCCGTCAAATCACCGCCAACTGCCGATGCGGTGATTACGCAAATCCCGGGTGCCGGCCTGGCCATCCAGGCTGCGGACTGCCAGTCGGTGATGCTCTGTGACCCGGTCCGGGGTGTGGCCGCAAATATCCATTCCGGGTGGCGGGGCAGCATCAGCAACATCATAGATGCATGCATTGATACCATGAAACGGGAATTCGCCGTGGATCCGGCAGACCTGTCAGCAGGTATCGGCCCGTCTCTGGGGCCGTGCTGCGCCGAATTTGTCCACTACCGGCAGGAAATCCCGAAAGGCTTCTGGAAGTACAGGGATGACAAAGACCGGTTTGACTTCTGGCAGATCAGCCGCGACCAGCTCCGGGTAGCCGGGGTCAAGCCGGAAAACGTCGAATGCGCCCACGTATGCACCATGTGCAACCCGCACCTGTTTTATTCTTATCGCCGCGAGGGCAGCACCGGCCGTTTTGCCGCAGTTGTCGGCCTGAAAAGGGAAATCAATCATGATCACACAGCAAACCGTTGAAATTATCCACAATGAGGCAATCTCGGACGGATATCACAGAATCCGCCTCAACTGCGGCGCGCATTATGCATCAGCGACACCCGGGCAGTTTGTAACCATCCGCCTGCCGGACCAGGCCGAACCACTGCTGCGCCGACCTTTTTCCATCCACCGCCTGCCTTCCGGAGGCGCGGGCACCCTGTACATGGAGATTCTCTACAGGGTGGTGGGCGGCTTTACACGCCAACTGGCCCGGCAGGTTCCGGGCAGTGAGCTGGACATGCTCGGCCCAATCGGGCATGGATTTTCGGTCCGATGCCATGAACACCCCGTGGCCATTGCAGCCGGGGGCATAGGGGTGGCCCCGCTGGTTTTTCTGGCCGAAAGGCTGAAACAGGCGGGAATGGGCATGAACCGGGTCATGGTCTTTCTCGGCGGGCGCACCGGAACCGACATCCTGTGCGAAGGCATTTTTTACGAACTCGGCATGCAGGTCAGCGTGGCAACGGAAGACGGCACAGCCGGAGAAAAGAACCTTGTCACGGATCCTTTACAGGAATGGCTGGAAAAAAACAATCCGGGCATGATATATGCCTGCGGCCCGCACCCGATGCTCAAGGCGGTGGGCGAAATTGCCCAAAACCAAGGAATTGCGTGCGAGGTTTCAATTGAAACCCTTATGGCCTGCGGGCTGGGCGTGTGCATGGGGTGCGCGGTTTCCACGAATGAGGCCGGAGAAGGGTATCGACATGTATGCAAGGACGGGCCGGTATTTGACGCACGGGTACTTTTATAAATCTTAAGAGGCAAATGACATGGGCGACGATTACAGACTGACCGCCAAAACCCGGGCCTCGGGATGAGCGGCAAAGCTTGGTCCGGGGGTCCTGGACAGAGTTGTGGCAAAGCTGCCGGTCAATACCCACCCGGATCTGCTGGTGGGCATGGAAAGTTCCGACGATGCGGGCGTTTACAGGATCAACGAAACTACGGCCATGATCCAGTCCCTGGATTTTTTCACCCCCATCGTGGATTCCCCTTATGATTTCGGCCGTATCGCGGCAGCAAACGCCCTGAGCGATATTTACGCCATGGGCGGCTACCCGGTGACAGCCATGAACATCGTGTGCTTTCCCGCAGATGAACTACCCGAGTCGGTTCTTGCGCAAACCCTGGAAGGCGGACTCGATAAGCTCCACGAAGCCGGAGCCGTTCTGGTGGGCGGTCACAGCGTAAACGACACGGAATTCAAATACGGCATGTCCGTGACCGGGCTGGTGCACCCGGAGCATATCCTCACCAACGGCGGGGCCAATGTGGGAGACCGGCTGATTCTGACCAAACCCGTCGGTATGGGCGTGCTGGCCACCACGCTCAAGGGAGGCATTGCGGAGGGGGCAGCACTGGAATCACTGGTGGAAACCGCGGCCTGTCTAAACCGGGAAGCCGCACAAATCGCCGGCCGGTTTGCGGCCACCGCGTGCACGGACATCACCGGATTCGGCCTGGCCGGACACGTGCTGGAAATGGCGCGGGCGGGCAAAAAGCGGATCCGGCTGGATACCCGAAGCGTGCCGGTCATGGACCGGGCGCTGGAGTACGGCGCCATGGGCCTGTTTCCTGCAGGCGCCTACACCAACAAAAAACACTTCTCAGATGTGGTTTTTATTGACGATGCAGTGGACGAGACCCTTGCAGACTTGATGTTCGATCCCCAGACTTCCGGAGGGCTTGTTGTTTCCGTAGCCGCAGGCCGGGCGGAAAAATGTCTTTCCGCAATGCGGGATGCCGGCATCGAAGCCGCAATTATCGGTGAAGTCGCGGGACCGGATTCATGCGGCCAGGTACGGATCCAATAACAAAAAAAATTACGGGGTTTTATCCCATCCACTGAGGGCGCGTGACATATAGGCGGGAATCAATCAGTCCCTCTTCCCGATATTTACTAGCCCTGAGGTATTCGGGATCCTGCACCATCTGCACAAAAACCGAACGCGACGGATATTCCACAAGAAGCACCGCGTCCCAGTATTCATCGCCGATAAACGTCATCACTCCGCTGCCGTAGTAAATCACCCGGGCCCCGATCCTTTTTAAGATCGGATAAATGAGCTGGGAGTATTTTTCATAAAGCGCTTCTCCGCCCTCGGGCTTGAAGCATAGCAGGTTGACCATCACGAGTTCGCCCTGATCGGAAACCGTGTGGATGTTCTGGAATTGCTCCTCTGTGGGCAGCAGACTCGGCACGCACATCCTCCTTTGCAAGTAAAGCTGTATATTAAGTGGATCGGCTCGCTTGTCAGCACGTTTTAAACATATTTGAATGCCAAAAGTCAAAATAAAAACATCATGGCATCCACCTTTGCCAGGGCCTTGCCCGCAGGAACCGGATCCCGGTTATTTGCTGTCCTTCAAGGCCTCCATGGTGACCACGATATTAACCTTGCGGCCGACCACGCCCATTTCCAGAAACCGGCCCGTGCCCACATTGTAGTCCATCCTGTCGATGGTGAATTCCGCCTCAAACCCGGCGACCGTCTGTCCTTTTTCCATGGGGTTGTCCTGAATTCCGAAAAAGGTGACCGGCACTTCAATCCGCCGGGTGACGTCCTTGAGGGTCAAAAGTCCGGTGATAACATACGAATTATCCTCCACATGCCGCACGCCCGTACTGTTAAACGTGATGTACGGGTATTTTTCAACGTCAAAAAAGTCCTCTGAGCGCAGATGGTTGTCACGCTTGGCGATATTCGTATTAATGCTTGCGGCGTGAACCCTGATATCAAGTCCGCTGGCCTCCTTGTTCTCGGGATTAAAACGAAGGGTGCCCGTAAAGTTGCCGAACTGGCCGCGAACAGTGGCATAGGTATGCTTCACATCGAAGTAGATACTGGTATGGGCCTTATCGATTTCCCACTCCTGCGCTGCTTCGGCGTGGGCAAGTGAGGCCCCTGCCAGCATCAGGATCAACAGCGCAAATCCGGTAATCTTCCATTTCATGGCATTCCTCCTTACCTGTTTCGGGGTTCAGTCTTGCTCCAACGGTTCAAAATAATCCTTTTCAGCCGCGCACTTGGGGCATACCCACCCCTCGGGCAGGTCATCAAACGGCGTGCCGCCGGTGATATTGGCCTGGGCATCGCCTTCTTCGGGATCATATACATAACCGCACGGGCATTCGTATTTCACGGTTTCCTCCTTTTGTGGACAGTGATTTTTATTATTTATGACTTTTTCCTAAATGTATTGGCAAACCGTGGGGTGTCAAATAAGAAACCGGCGTTGGGCAGCTCCGGATTTGCCATTTTCCGGGAACCTGATTATCATTTTTACCAACCGGACGGTCCGGCTTTCCTGATAACCCGTAATATCAAAAGGCAAAACCCTGATGCCGCCGGACAACGTGTTATTTGCTTTCGGAGTCACCCTTGCCGCCGGCCTGGCAACGGGTATCGGCAGTGCGCTGGCCTTCTTTGCCAAAAGCACCAACACCCGGTTTCTCTCCCTGGCTCTGGGATTTTCCGCAGGCGTGATGATCTATGTTGCCATGATTGAAATTTTTTTCAAGGCCAAAGAATCCCTGGTCGGGGCCCTGGGGCAGCAACCGGGATACCTGGCAACCACCCTGGCCTTTTTCGGCGGAATCCTGCTCATTGCCGTTATTGACAAGCTGGTGCCCTCATTTGAAAACCCGCATGAAATCCGCGGGATCGAAGAATTTGAAACCCTGGAGGCCATACACAAAAAAAACAGCCTGATGCGCATGGGTCTTCTTTCCGCCCTGGCCATCGGCATTCACAACTTCCCCGAAGGCCTGGCAACCTTTACCGCCGCCCTGCAGGACCCGGCGCTGGGCATCAGCATTGCAGTGGCCATCGCCATTCACAACATCCCGGAGGGAATCGCGGTTTCCGTGCCGGTTTATTACGCCACCGGAAGCAGAAAACGCGCCTTTACCCTGTCGTTTCTCTCGGGCATTTCCGAACCCGTGGGAGCGCTGGCGGGATACCTCATCCTGATGCCCTTTTTAAACGACATGGTATACGGACTGCTTTTCGCGGCTGTTGCCGGCATCATGGTGTTTATTTCCCTTGACGAACTGCTGCCTGCCGCGGAAAAATACGGAGAGCATCACCTGTCCATCTACGGCCTGATCACCGGTATGGCGGTCATGGCCGCCAGCCTCGTCCTTTTTGCCTGACCCCTCTGCCCCGCGCGGACGGATCTTTACCCTCGAAAAATTTTAACGTTAACGTCAATTTACTCTTTATTTTTTTTTAAACATCGTTTACATTTCCGTCCGGTGATTTTACGCAAAAGCACCCCTGAAACTCCCCGAACGTCTACAACCAGCATTTACAGGAGGGAAACATTCATGGCCTGGAAATTTGAAGCCAGCAAAACGCGAATCGGTGACATTGTCGAGCAGAACGCCCGTGAACTCGCAGATCACACCGCCCTGGCCTACTACGAGCACGGCTTTAAAAATACCTTTTCACAATTCCGGGACATCTGCCGTCAGGTCGCCAAGGGCCTGATGGCCCTGAACGTAAAGCGCGGCGATCATATCGCCATATGGGCCAACAACCTGCCGCAGTGGGTTTACACGCAATTCGGCGCCCCCATAATCGGCGCGGTCCTGGTCACGGTAAACACCAACTTCCGGGCCTATGAACTCGAGTACCTTCTGGATCAGTCTGATACCACCACCCTGATTTTGACCCATGGCGTGCGCGAGGCCGATGAATACCTGCGGATCCTGCGCCAGGTCTGCCGGGAGGTCGACGCGTGCAGCCCCGGAGACCTGCAGACCCAAAAACTGCCGTACCTGAAAAACATTGTCCACCTGGGCGACGAAGATATCCCCGGCATGTACAGCTGGGAAGACATGCTGAAACTGGGCGAAAGCATTTCAGATTCACAGCTCGATGAGCGGGCCGCAGAAGTGGATCCCGACGATGTTGTCATGATGCAGTATACCTCCGGCACCACCGGCTATCCCAAGGGCGTGATGCTCACCCACGCCAATCTGATCGGAAACGGCCAAAGCATGGCGGAAATCATGGCCCTGACACCCGAGGACACCCTGTGCATACCGGTTCCGTTTTTCCACTGCTTCGGCTGTGTCATCGGCACCATGTGCTGTACGGTTTCAGGGGCCACCATGGCGCCGGTTACCGCATTTTCCGCCGAAAAGGTGCTCGAAACCGTGGATGCACTGAAATGCACCGCTCTGCACGGCGTTCCCACCATGTTCATTGCCGAACTCGAAGCCATGGACCAGAAGGCATACGACACCACACACCTGCGAACCGGCGTGATGGCGGGTTCCACGTGCCCGGTGGAAGTGATGAAAGGCGTGGTGGAAAAAATGGGCGCAGAGGAACTGACCATTGTCTACGGCCAGACCGAAAGCTCGCCCGGCATCACCCAGACCCGCAGGGACGATCCCATGGAGATCCGCACCGAAACCGTGGGCCGGGCCCTGCCCAACGTGGAAGTCAAGATCGTGGATCCGGCCACCGGGGAAACGCTCGGTCCCGGGGCGACCGGCGAACTTTGCAGCCGCGGGTATCACATCATGAAAGGCTATTACAAAATGCCGGAAAAGACAAAGGAAGCCATTGACGAAGACGAATGGCTGCACACCGGGGATCTGGCCAGCATGGATAAACAGGGCAACTGCACCATTCAGGGCCGCTTAAAAGACATGATCATTCGGGGCGGGGAAAACATCTACCCGCGTGAAATCGAGGAATTCCTCTACACGCATCCCAAGGTCCAGGATGTCCAGGTGGTCGGGATTCCCAGCCGGAAATACGGCGAGGAGGTGGCTGCCTTTATCCGGCTAAGAAACGGGGATCAGGCAACTGCAGAAGAAGTTCAGGATTTCTGCAAAGATAAAATCGCCTTTTACAAGATTCCCAGGCATATTCATTTTGTGGATGAATTTCCCACCACTGCCAGTGGAAAAATCCAGAAATTCAAGCTCCGGGAAATCGCCTTAAACGAGGCGCCCGAGACATAACCCCGTTTGTCTGCCATGGAAAACCAAATGCGGAGGGAAATCAAATGAACGAAAACGCCGCTTTCAACACATTGAACCGGGAAAACGTCGAATATCTGCTCAATCGCTACAACCGCGTTAACCGGTGGGTTATTGCAGACATGATCCGCCGCAGCGCCTATCACCACCCGGACAAGACCGCCCTGATTTTCCAGGATCAGGCCATGAGCTACACTGAACTGGAAAAGACGTGCAACCAGACGGCCAATGCCTTACTGGACTTGGGGGTGCAGAAATACGACCGGGTGGCCATTCTCGCACACAACACCCTGCATCACGTGCTTACCTGGCTGGGCTGCTGCAAGGCCGGGGCGGTATACCTGGCCATCAACTACCTGCTCCACGGGCCAGACATTCAATACTGTATCAACCACAGCGAAAGCACGGTATTCATTGTTGAAGACGCCCTTTATGACCTGGCCAAGGACGTGATTGCCGAGATGCCGACTGTCAAAACCCTGATCTGGTCAAACCAGGGAGCCGGCCAGGCGCCCCCGGATGAACGATTCCTGGAGTTTGACAACTGGTACCGAAAATATCCGGATACCGAACCCGATACGCTGCTGCGCATCGAGGACCCCTGCCAGATGACCTATACCAGCGGCACGGAATCCCGGCCCAAGGGAGTGATCATCAATAACCAGGCACTGCTTTCCGAGTACATGGGATGCATTTTTGACGGCGGCTACGAAACCTCGGATATCAATATCAACGCCATGCCCATCTACCACTGTGCCCAGCGGGACGTGTTTTTAAACCCCATGTTTTACATCGGCGGCACGAATATCCTGATGGCCCCGGATATCGGGGAAATCCTGAAAAACGTGGAAAAATACAGGGCGACGATGCTGTTTGCCCCGCCAACGGTCTGGATCGGCATCCTCCGGCACCCGGAATTTGACGCCCATGATCTGTCAAGCCTAAAAAAGCTTTACTACGGTGCCTCGATCATGCCCGTGGAGGTGCTGCGGGAGCTGCTGGAACGGCTGCCCGGCACAAAAGTCTACAATTACTACGGCCAGACCGAGCTGGCGCCCTACCACACCATCCTCAAGGCTGAGGATGCCTGGGAGAAGCTTGGCTCTGCTGGCCGCGCCGGCCTGAACATGGAAACCCACCTGGAAAGCGACACCGGGGAGGTCATCAAAGAGATTGACAAGCCGGGTGAGATCTGCGGCAAAGGACCGCATGCCATGATGATGTATTTCAAGGATCCGGAAAAAACCGATGATGTCATGCGCGGCGGGTGGTTTCACTCCGGGGATCTGGGCGTGCTGGATGGAGACGGGTATATCACGGTGGTGGACCGCAAAAAGGACATGGTCAAAACCGGCGGCGAAAACGTGCCCTC
This sequence comes from Desulfobacterales bacterium, assembly GCA_018335195.1. GTDB lineage: Bacteria > Desulfobacterota > Desulfobacteria > Desulfobacterales > Desulfosalsimonadaceae > Desulfosalsimonas. The sequence goes on along the minus strand of JAGXKN010000017.1, from coordinate 26,861 downwards.
CCGGGAGGTGGAGGAAGCCGTGTACCTGGACAGCCGGGTGGAGGAAGTGGCGGTTATCGGCGTGCCCCATCCCAAGTGGGTGGAAGCCGTGACCGCGGTGGTGGTGCCCAGAAAAGGCGAAACCATTGCCGAAGAAGAAATTCTGGAAGTGTGCCGGAAAAACCTGGCACCCTTCAAGGTGCCCAAGAAAGTGATGTTTGTCGACGCCCTGCCCAAAACCCCGACAGGCAAACTGTTAAAGCGCGACATGCGCGAAAACTACAGGGACGTATTCGGCAATGAATGATCCACCCGGGGTGATCATCCGGGAAGTGGCCCTGCGAGATGGGCTTCAGTCCGAGAACGGTTTTGTTTCCACAGCGGACAAACTGGCAATCATAGACGCCCTGGCCCGGGCCGGGGTCACGTACCTGGAAACCACCTCGTTTGTCAGTTCCCGGGTCGTCCCCCAGCTCCGGGATGCAGCCGATGTAATGGCCCGGGTCAAGCGCAGCGGCCTGCGGCATGAAGTCATGGTGCCCAATCTGAAAGGCGCCCGGGCGGCCATGGATGCCGGCGTAGACCGGCTAATCGTGTTTGTGTCTGCCTCCGAGGCCCACAATCGCGAAAACGTGGACCGCAGCATCAGCGAGTCCCTTGCCGATCTGGAAGCAATCTTTTCAGCGGCTGCCGAATACCGGATACCCGTGGCAGCCGCCATTGCCACGTCCTTTGGCTGCCCCTACAAAGGCCGGGTGCCAGTATCTGACGTGCTTTCCATTGCGCGGCAGTTTGTCCGGCGCGGCGCCGACCGCATCACGCTTGCAGACACCACGGGCATGGCAAACCCGAAACAGCTCACCGAGACGATCGCCTTTTTCAGGGAGCATCTGCCGGAGACAGCCCTTTGCCTGCACCTGCACAACAACCGCGGCATCGCCATGGCCAACCTGTATGCCGGGTATCTGGCCGGAATCACCATGTTTGACACCTCTCTGGGCGGCATCGGCGGATGCCCGAACGTACCGCAGGCCGCAGGCAACCTGGCCACGGAAGACGCGGTGTTCATGTTTGAGTCCATGGGCGTTGATACCGGAATGCAGCTATCCACCCTCATCAAAGCCGCCCGCCAGCTGGAAAAATTTCTGGCCCGTCCGCTTCCCGGCCAAGTCATGAAAAGCGGACCGATCGAACCGGGTGGTTAACTCCCCGGGTTACCTTCAGGAATTCAGCGGATCAACGGGCGCTGCAGAACACATTTGTCACTATCCATATCTATCGCCCAGGAACCATTTCTTTAATTTTCCGGTAATCAACCGGGCCGGGATACCAAAGGCCGCATACCCCATGGCCACGAGCATCACAAACATCATGGCCTGCCCGCCTGTTCCCATCTCGGGCCGAGTCACGTAGGGGGTCAGAAACACCCCGGCAGCGAGTCCTGCGGCAATCCGCCACGAATCCGGAAGAAAGAGAATGTAGAATATGATATATGCCGGTGTAATCGGTCGCTTGGCCAAAACTGTTTCCTTGTGCAATTCTTTGTTGAAAAAAACCGGGTCGTTCCGGTATACCCGGGACACCGTATCCATACCACTGAAACCGGCAATTCGCAAGCCAGAGTAAATCACCAAATACCGGAGGAAAATATTTGCAGACACTCAAGGGCCACCAACGCACGCATCTGCGGGGGCTTGCCCACGGGATCAAGCCGCACGTGATGATCGGCCAGAATGGGCTTTCCCCTGCGGTGATCGAGGCAGTCAACGAAGCACTCGATACCCATGAGCTGATCAAGATCAAGTTCCTGGATTTCAAGGACAAGGATCAGAAAAAAGCCATCTCCGGCACCATCGAAAACGAGACCGGGTCCGAACTAGTGGGCATGATCGGCCACATGGCCATTTTTTACCGGCGGCATCCGGATCCGGAAAAGCGCAAGATCCAATTGTCTTGAACTCGCGGAAACGAACTGATATCCGAAAAGTGGACGAAAATTGACGATCCTATATCCGTAGGGACGAACACACACAGGTTCGTCCCTGAATTCCCGTCCCGCGGGCAATAAAGTTATTGATCGGCACCTGCGGAATCAAACAGGAGAAAAACTTCGCTATGACTCAGCAGCAGCAACAGCCAAACAAAGTCATCTGCTCCATGAACCGGGTGAGCAAGTATCACTATAAAAAACCGATTATCGAGGACATTTCCCTATCCTACTTTTACGGGGCCAAGATCGGCGTGCTCGGCTTAAACGGCGCAGGCAAAAGCACCCTGCTCCGGATCATGGCCGGCAGGGACAAGGAGTACAACGGCGAGGTGGCCATGAGCCCGGGATACACGGTCGGCCTGCTCGAACAGGAGCCCGAGCTGGACGATGAAAAGACCGTCCGGCAGGTCGTGGAAGAAGCAGTGACCGACACCATGGCGCTGATGGCCGAATACGACCGGATCAATGAACAGTTTGCCGAGCCCATGAGCGACGAGGAGATGGACAAACTGATCCAGCGCCAGGCAGAGGTCCAGGAAAAGCTCGAGGCCGCGGATGCCTGGGACATTGACTCGCGCCTGGAAATGGCCATGGAGGCGCTTCGCTGCCCGGAAGGCGATACGCCCGTAAAAGTGATCTCCGGCGGCGAACGCCGCCGGGTGGCCCTTTGCCGGATTCTTCTGCAGAAACCCGACATCCTGCTGCTCGATGAGCCCACCAACCACCTGGATGCCGAAACCGTGGCCTGGCTGGAACGGCACCTGCAAGAGTACGAAGGCACAGTGATCGCAGTCACCCATGACCGGTACTTTCTCGACAACGTGGCCGGCTGGATCCTGGAGCTGGACCGCGGTCGCGGCGTGCCCTGGAAGGGAAATTACACCTCCTGGCTGGAGCAGAAGCAGGAACGGCTCTGGCAGGAGGAAAAGGCCGAGACCCAGCGGAAAAAAACCCTGGAACGGGAACTGGAATGGATCCGCATGTCTCCCAAGGCCCGGCAGAGCAAGTCCAAGGCCCGCATCCAGAGCTACGAGCAGTTGCTCTCCCAGCAGGGTCCGGAACGGGTCAAGGAGATGCAGATCTACATCCCGCCGGGGCCACGGCTGGGCAAGGTGGTTGTCGAGGCAGACCAGGTATCCAAGGCTTACGGGGACCGACTGCTGGTCGAAGACATGACCTTCAGCCTGCCGCCGGGAGGCATTGTCGGCGTGGTGGGCCCCAACGGCGCCGGCAAGACAACCCTGTTCCGGATGATCACCGGAGATGAAAATCCGGATTCCGGGAAGTTACGCATCGGCGATACCGTACGCCTGGCTTACGTGGAACAAAGCCGGGCCAGCCTGGACTCGGAAAAAACCGTATGGGAGGCGATATCCGACGGCGAGGACGTCATCCGGCTCGGCGACGTGGAGGTCAAGTCCCGGGCCTATGTCTCCAGGTTCAACTTTTCAGGCGCGGACCAGCAGAAAAAAGTGAACATGCTCTCCGGCGGCGAGCGAAACCGCTTGCACATGGCCCGCATGCTCAAGCAGGGCGCAAACGTCATCCTGCTTGACGAACCCACAAACGACCTGGATGTCAACACCCTGCGCGCCCTGGAAACCGCCCTGGAAAACTTTGCCGGGTGTGCCGTGGTCATCAGCCACGACCGCTGGTTTCTCGACCGCATTGCCACCCACATCCTGGCCTTTGAAGGCGACAGCCAGATTGTCTGGGTGGAAGGGAATTACGTTGACTACGAGGCGGACCGCAAAAAGCGGCTGGGTGCTGAGGCCGAACGGCCCCACCGGATCAAGTATCGCCGCCTGAGCCGATAGAAAAGGCATTTTCTCCCTGCAATGCACAGACGATTGGTCCGTTTTTTATTGACCCCGGGATTTAGCTGTGGTAAAAAATCGACTTTTAGCAGCCTGGGAAATTTCTTGCCCGGAGGCGAATATGAAAAGGGAAACCAGGCAGATGTTCCGGGAGCTGGCTTATTACAGCAGCCTCGGCTTTTCGGTCGCATTGGCCATATTTATCGGTCTGTTTATCGGGCTGGGGCTGGACCGGTTGTTTAACAGCACTCCCGTATTCATGTTTATATTTCTGGGATTCGGCATCCTTGCGGGTTTCAGCAATATCTACCGGGCCATGAAACGCAGCAGAAACATTTGAGGCTTTTATAGAATGGTTGTACAAAAGCGTCTGCTCAAATTTGTTATCTGGACGAACTGGATTCTGTTTGCAATTGTCAGTATTGCCGGAACCCTGGCTGCGCCTCCGGATTTTGCCCTGGGCATTATTGCCGGCGGCCTGATTGCCACCGTCAACTTTCACCTTCTTCACAGAACCCTGAGGCGGGCATTGACGCCCCCGCATCTGACATCTCACAACGTGGTGCTGGTCAAGTATTATATCCGATTCGTGATCAGCGGAATCATCCTGTTCCTGCTGATCTCCGGCGGATACGTGGAACCGCTAGGGTTATTTATCGGTCTTTCGATTGTTGTGGCAAGCATTATGCTGGCCACAATCCGGGAACTTACCAAACTTCTATCCAAGGAGGCGGTCTGAAGTGGAACATCCGTTTCTTATTTTCGTGAAGCTGTTTGAACTGGTCGGGCTGGATCACTTCGCCCACGCCTACCCGCACGTGATTTACACGTGGGTGGTCATGGCAATTCTGATCATTTTGGGCGCCCTCGGCGCCAGGCAGATCAGCATGATCCCGAACAAGGCGCAGAACGTATTTGAACTGTTTCTCTCGGGCCTTGAAGAATTCACCGTGGACGTGGCCGGCGAGGAAGGCCGGTGGTTTTTTCCGTTTGTGGCCACGATTTTCATCTACATCTTCGTATCCAACGTCCTCGGGCTGATACCGGGATTTACTGCTCCCACCGCGGATTTAAACACCCCGCTGTCCTGCGCCGTACCGGTATTTTTCTTTACCCAGTACGTGGGTGTGAAATGTCATGGATTCGGTTATATTAAACACTTTCTCGGACCGGTCTGGTGGATGATCCCCATTATCATGCCCATCGAGATTATCGGCCACCTGGCCCGGGTCCTTTCCCTGTCCTTCCGGCTTTTCGGCAACATGATGGGCCACGAACTGGTGCTTGTTATCCTGTTCATGCTGGCAGGCGCCTTTTTTGCGCCCCTGCCGATCATGGCGATGGGCATATTCGTGGCATTCGTCCAGGCATTCATCTTCTATCTGCTTTCGGTGATGTATTTTTCAGCAGCCATGGAAGAAGCGCACTAGCATTCATAATCCCATTGGGATGTTATAAACACGGTTTTTGGAAGAAGCCGGTAACGTAAACTCATTATTCAAGGGAGGTTTTTAAATGGAAGCTGAAGCATTACAATTCTTTATCGCTTGTGTGACAGCCGCCGGTTTCGGCATCGCGATTGCGGCTTTCGGCTGCGGCATCGCCCAGGGAATCGGCCTGAGATCCGCGGTGGAAGGGATCGCCCGCAATCCCGAATCCTCCGGTAAAGTCACCGTGACCATGCTCATCGGCCTGGCCATGATCGAGTCCCTGTGTATTTATGCACTGGTTGTCTCGCTGATTATCATCTACGCAACCCCCATGGCAGGCGTTGTCAACACGCTGCTCGGGGTGTAGTCAGCAACTGCTGAAAAAATGAAAAGCCTCTGCCCGGCAATTTCCCGGCAGAGGCTTTTTTTTATTTTAAAACGGTTTCCCGGGCGGCGGCATTTGCCTATTGCCGGGAAACCGCGTTTGCTTCCAGAACATCGCGCAGAAATGCACCCGTATGCGACTCCGGGTTTGCTGCCACTGCCTCCGGAGTGCCGGTGGCAACCACCTGCCCGCCCGCATCGCCGCCTTCGGGCCCCAAGTCGATCACATGATCGGCATACTTGATCACATCCAGGTTGTGCTCGATCACCACCACACTATTTCCCGCCTCCACCAGCCGGTTTAACACGGAAAGCAGTTGCTTGATATCCTCCATGTGAAGCCCGGTCGTGGGCTCGTCCAGGATATACAGCGTGCGGCCGGTATCGCGCTTTGCCAGTTCACGCGAGAGCTTGACCCGTTGGGCCTCTCCGCCGGAAAGCGTGGTTGCCGGCTGGCCCAGTCGAATATAGCCCAGACCCACGTCCACCAGGGTCTGGAGCTTCACCCGGATATTTCCGATGTTCCGAAAAAACCGCATCGCCTGGTTTACCGTCATATCAAGCACTTCTGAGATATTCTTTCCCTTGTACTTGACCTCCAGGGTTTCGCGGTTGTAACGTTTGCCGTTGCATACGTCGCATGGCACGAAGATATCAGGCAGAAAATGCATCTCAATCTTGATGATCCCGTCTCCGTTGCACGCCTCGCAGCGCCCGCCCCGGATGTTAAAGGAAAATCGTCCCGACTTATACCCGCGCTTTCGGGCCTCGGGGGTCTTGGCAAACAGCTCCCGGATAAACGAAAACACCCCCGTGTAGGTTCCGGGATTGGACCGGGGCGTGCGCCCGATGGGCGACTGATTGATGTTGATCACCTTGTCGATATGCTCGTATCCCTCCACAGAAGCATGCTTTCCCGGCGGCACGCCGGATCGGTAGAGTCTTCGGGCAAGCACCCGGTACAGGGTCTCGATCACCAGGGTGGACTTGCCCGAGCCAGACACCCCGGTGACACAAATAAATGAGCCGAGCGGGAAGGAAACATCAATGTCTTTCAGGTTGTTTTCACAGGCCCCGCGGATGACAAAATGCGCATTTCCTGCCTGGCGCCGGATCTCCGGGGTCTCAATCCGCCTTTTACCGGCAAGATATTGCCCGGTAAGGGAATCCGCCGACTGCGCCAGCTGCTGCGGGCTGCCGGAAAATACCAGGTACCCGCCCTTGACCCCGGCTTCCGGCCCCATATCCACCACGTGGTCGGCCGAACGGATGGTGTTCTCATCATGTTCCACCACCAGCACGGTATTGCCCAGATCCCGCATCTGAAAAAGCGTTTCCAGCAGCCGCCGGTTATCCCGCTGATGCAGGCCGATGCTGGGTTCATCAAGCACGTAAAGCACGCCGGTGAGCTTGGAGCCGATCTGGGTGGCCAGGCGAATGCGCTGGCTCTCACCGCCGGAAAGAGTGCTTGCCGCCCGGTCCAGGGTCAGGTAGGAAAGGCCGACATTTTTCAGGAAACCGAGCCGCTCGGTGATCTCCCGAACGATCCGGTCTGCGATCACCCCTTTTTTGCCTTCCAGGCTGAGCATACTGAAAAAGTCAAATGCCCCTTCCACGGAAAAAGCGGTAATCTCCGGGAGGGTCATGTTGCTCACACGCACGGCGCTGCTGACCGAATTCAGCCGGGACCCTGCGCACTCGGGGCACGGCGCAAAGTTCATGTACTGCTTGATATCTTCGCGCGCGGCATTGGAGTCGGTTTCCACGTAACGTCGCTGCAGGTTCGGAATCACGCCTTCAAAGGGCCGGGTAAAATCCACCCGGCGATTTGCCCGGGTCATGTAAAAAGGAATCTCCTCATCCCCGGACCCGTACAGCAGCACCTGCCTGAAACGTTCCGGCAGATCCCGGTAAGGCGTATAAATGTCCACCCCGTAATGACGCGTCAATGCGTCCAGGAATTCGGCAAAATGCACGGAGTTCCGGTTGGCCCAGGGGCGTACTGCGCCTTCGCGCAGCGAGAGATCGGGATCTGCAATGATCAGGTCCGGATCGAACTCCATTGTGGTACCCAAGCCGTCGCATTTTGGACAAGCCCCCTGGGGGGAATTAAAGGAAAAGCTGGCCGGGGTAAGCTCCGGGTAACGGATGCCGCAATGCATGCATGCAGCCTTTTCGGAAAATAAAAGCGGATCGCCGTCCTTGTTGTCCGGGGATTCCACCACCGCAAATCCCTCGGAATGGGACAAGGCAAGCTCCAGGGAATCGGCCAGCCGGTTGCGCATGTTCTGCTTGACCACCAAGCGGTCGACTACCACCGCAATATTGTGCTTTCGGGTTTTAGCCAGCTTGCCCACACTGTCAAGCTCCCGGATCTCGCCGTCGACCTTAACCCGGGCAAAGCCCTCCTTTCTCAACCAGGCAAGCAGCCGCTCATGCGTCCCCTTCTGCCCGCTGACCAGGGGCGCAAGGATAATAATCCGTGTGCCCTCGGGCATGGACATAACCCGGTCCACGATCTGGTCAATGGACTGGGAGGTAATCGGCCGTCCGCACCTGTTGCAATGCGGCGTGCCGGCCCGGGCAAACAGGAGCCTGAGGTAATCGTAAATTTCGGTTACCGTGCCGACCGTGGAACGCGGATTGTGCCCGCCGCTATTTTGTTCAATGGCAATGGCCGGCGACAGCCCCTCGATCTGGTCCACATCCGGCTTTTCCATGCGCTCCAGGAACTGCCGGGCATACGTGGACAGGGATTCCACGTACCTGCGCTGGCCTTCGGCATATAGAGTGTCAAAAGCCAGGGTGGACTTGCCGGATCCGGAAAGCCCGGTGATCACGACCATCTGATTGCGCGGCAAATCCACATCGATATTTTTCAGGTTGTGCTGCCTGGCACCCCGGATGATGATCTTGTCGGTTTCCTTGCGCATCATGAAATCAGTCGGCGTTTCAAGCTATAGCCCGGCCCGGCCGGCGTGTGCGGCGGCCATTTCAACGGCGGCAATCAGGCTTCCCGGATCTGCAGTACCTTTGCCGGCAATATCGTAGGCGGTGCCGTGATCCACGGAAGTCCGGATAATGGGCAGCCCAAGGGTCGTATTGACACCGTCGCTGAAATGGAGCATTTTAAACGGAATCAATCCCTGATCGTGATACATGCAGACCACCGCGTCATATGTGCCGGCCGCAGCATGATAGAATACGGTATCCGGCGGGTGGGGTCCGGTGGCAAGAATGCCCTCGGAAACCGCCTGCTCAATTGCCGGCCGGATTAAGCGGACTTCCTCGTGGCCAAACATCTCCTCTTCACCGGCATGCGGGTTTAACCCGGCCACGGCGATTTTCGGCGCGACAATGCCGAAGCGGGCCTTTAGCCCATGGTCGGTCAGCCGGATCATTTCCGCAATCCGGCCGGGATCAATGGAATCGGCAACCGCCCGCAAGGCCACGTGGATCGTGACCAGCACGACCCTGAGGCGTTTTCCGGCCATCATCATGGCATAGCTCTGCGTGCCCGTGCGCCGGGCCAGCAGCTCGGTATGCCCGGGATCCTGGCCGCCGGCCATTTTCATGGCCGCCTTGTTGATGGGGCATGTGGTCAGCGCTGAAATCTCTCCGGCCATTGCCATGTCAATGGCGCGCTCGATATAGGAAATCATGGCCCGCCCGGTTTCCCTGCCGGGCCGCCCCCACTGGTGCGCCTGCGGATCCAGCGCGGACAGATTCCACACCGGGATCGCATCCGTGTCAAATACGGCCTGGCCCGGAGAATCGACTCTGGTGAACCGCTTCGCCGTGCCAGCGGTGACCGCTGCCTTTTCCAGGATGCCTGTATCCCCGATAACCAGGGGCCTGGCATATTGAAAAACCTCCGGACGCGCCAGTGCCCTGCAAATGATCTCAGGCCCCACGCCCGTAGGATCGCCCATTGTGATACCGATTACTGGCTGCCTGGAGCTCAAAAACGAAGCCTTTTTCCGGTTATATGAAAATCATTACCTCGCGCACTTCGCGGCAGGGCACAAAGAAAACACAAATTATACACATAACAAAAATATCTGCGTATCACAATATCCAATCGGCTACGCATGCCCGGACGCGCTGGAGCAGCACGCAAAAAACCCTCCGCAAGGGAGGGTTTTTTGACACGGGCTATAATAATCTGCAGTTTTGCGTCATCTTATGCCTGTTTGGTTTGCTTTACGGAATCCGCCGACGATTCCGGCGCTGTTTCTTCTTGCTGTTTTTCCTCGAATTCACGGCGCCGCCGTTCAATATTTTCCGGAGCCAGGCCGCAGTGATGCATCCACCTGGCAGCCCAGTCCTTGTAGCCTTCGCTTTCCCATGCATGATCCATGACCTGCCTGACGCCGCTGGCATATTCTTCAATTTCAGGGGCCAGGTCCGTAAACATGGTTTCCGCCCCTTCATGCGTCGGCTTGGCGCCGTGTTCCCGGATAATATGCCACATTGTCTGGGGATGGTCGATCATCGGACAGGGCCGCAGGGTATTGTAGCAAAACGGCTGTTCTGCGCGGATTCCCCGGAAAAACGGAGAATTCAAAGCCTCTGCGAGCGGCTTGTCATGAATGTTGTCGGTTGCAAAATGACAGAAAATGCAGGGTTCCACATCTCCGCGATGATTGATGTGGAAATACAGCCGGCCGCCGGCGATACAGCCGCCGGACAGGACCCCGTCATTCCAGAAATCCACCAGCAGCAGCGGCTTGGTCTCCCGCACATGGGACTGAAACCGCCGCATCTGGTCCCGCTGTTCGGGCGTGGGCATGAGTTCCATCTCCGGATCGCTGCCCACCGGCATGAACAGGAAATACCATCCGTACAAAGCGCCTTTTTCAATCAGGAAATCGATCCATTCATCCGAGCAGATCACGTCCATGTTTTTGCGGGTAACAAGTGATGAAAACCCGAACGGGCAGCCGGCTTCATAGAGCCGGTCCATGGCGCGCACGCAGTTATCAAACGAACCCTTGCCCCGCACTGCATCGGTGAATTCCCGCGGCCCGTTGATGCTGATCTGCGGGGCTACGTTGCCCAGTTCCACCAAGCGTTCGGCGGTCTTCTCATCAATAAGCGAGGCATTGGTATAAATCTGATAGAAAGATTTGGGATGCTTTTCCAGTACTTCAAAGAGATGGGGGTAGATAAAGGGTTCGCCGCCCAGAATGGTGATAAAATTCAACCCCATTTCTTCGGCTTCTGTCAGGACGCGGTCAAAGACTTCCGGATCCATGTCGTCCTTGCGCTCGTAACTGCCTGCGTAACAACCTTCACAACGATAGTTGCAACGCATGGTGGGTGAAATCAGCATGGTGGGCGGCGGCTGGATGCCGAATTGCTGCTCTGCCCGCCGGGGTGCCTCCGGATCCCGGAAAAACATGCTGGCCACCATCCGCGCCACGTAGCGCTCCCGCACGCGGGGATGGGTATTTTGCACCACCCGGTGCAGGAACTGCCGGCCGGGACCGTTTTCCCGCATCCAATGATGAAACCATTCTTGGACCATTTCCTGTTTCTCACCGCTGGCGATATGGTCCACGGCCTTTAATACGTATTTGGCATTCTTGTCCGTATCTTTGCCAAGATATTTCAATGCCTGCCCAAGCACCTTTTCCGCCATGGTCCGCTTGGGCATCAGATCCTTCCAGCCTTTGAAATTTATAGCCATTGTGCCCTCCTCCTATGCACTTAAGGATTATTGTGAAAGCAAGCTATATTTCGACTGCAGGAAAGGATTTCATGTGATTCCTACAGAATCCCCATTGTTGCTGAATTCAAATTCAACTCTGTGAAGATTCCCGGTTACCGCACCAGAAATGAAATACACTCTTGGATCTTCTTATTTTATATACTCAAACATATGCATATATAACTACTTGTCAACTCTTGCCAATCTTTCCAGGTGCAAAGTATCCCCTATGCCGGTGCAAGAAAAAAGACGGTATGTTTTTTCTGCCTGCTTACCCCAGAATCCCCGCCACCGTACCGGTCATGCAGGTGGCCAGCGTGCCTGCAACAATTGAGCGAAACCCCAGGGAAACAATCTCATCGCGACGGTCGGGTGCGATGCCGCCCAGGCCCCCGATCATGATGCCCAGGCTCCCCGGGTTGGCAAAACCGCACAGGGCATAGGACATGATCAGCAGGGTTTTCGGGCTCAAAACGCCTGCTTCCATCCGGCTCATCTCCACGTATGCGATAAATTCGTTGAGCACGGTCTTGGTTCCGAGCAGGGATCCGGCCTGTTGGGCCTCGGACCAGGGAACGCCCATTACCCAAACCAAGGGGGAAAGCAGCCATCCCAGCATGCGCTGAAGCGTGAGCGGATCTCCCCGGAAGCCCGGCAAAAGGCCGAGCCCCAGGTTGACCAGGTGAACGAGTGCCACCAGCACGATTATCATGGCAATAATGTTTAGCATCAGTTCCATGCCCTGGAGTGTGCCCCGGGTCAGCGCGTCCATGGCACCGGAGGCTTCCTGCGCGCCTGTTAATTCGGCACTTGTCAGCCTTCCGGTCTCCGGGATCATGACTTTTGAAATCACGATGGCCGCAGGAGCGCTGAGCAGGGAAGCCGTGAGAATATGCCCCATGACATTGGGAATCACGTCGGTGAGAATGCTGGCATACACCACCATGACCGTGCCGGCTATGGTTGCCATGCCGCTGCTCATCAGGGTAAACAGTTCGCTGCGGCTCATGCGGGAGACGTAGGGCCCGATCAACAGCGGCGCCTCCACCATGCCTACAAAAATATTGGCCGAGATGCCAAGCCCCTCGGCACCCCCCAGGCGCATGCTTTTCTCCAGCAGCCGTGAAAAACCCTTCACGATGCGCGGCAAAATCCGCCAGTAGAAAAGCACCGCGGACAATGCGCTGATTACCAGTACCAGCGGCAGTGACTGGAATGCCAGGATAAAGGTCGCCTGGGGATCCTTGACGGCAAACGGGGCCTCGCCACCGCCCAAGTAACCGAATACAAACGAAGTGCCTTCCTGGGTCGCCTCCTGCAGGGCCAGCACGGCCCGGTTGAGATACACAAAAAGACGAGCAAACAGCGGAAGCTTCAAAAGTGCCACCGCCAGCGCGATTTGAATGGCCAGCCCTGCCAGAACCGTACGAACGGGAAAACGCCGGCGGTTTTCACTGATACACCAGGCAATCGCCACCAGCAGCAAAAAGCCCAGAACACTGCGGAAAACGATCATGGCACTCCTCCTTTTACCATATGCTGCGAATGCTGGTTATTTCAAGGCCTTGCGTATGCCCGCCCGCGGCATCAGGATAAAAACCAGTACGAGCTGCAGGACCAGACCTGCCAGTGTCATTGCCAGGGCCGCCAGGTAAGCCGCCTTGTATGCGGCTACCTGCGCAAAACCCATGAACTCCATTGTATCCACGATGGGCCCGGCGATCAGGGTGCCGGCAACCCCCCAGGACAGAAAAAGCGTGGCATTGAAATACCCGAACAAACGCCCCCGGAGATCCGGCGGAATCAAAATCGAGGCCATGGCATAGGAAGCCGCCAGGATGATGACCGCGCCCGCCCCCCGGATAAAGTTGGCAATAAAAATCCAGACAAGCTGGTCGGATGTCACAAAGAGGATCAAATAAAGTGCCGAAGCCAGCGCCCCGAGGCAAACCGCCCGGCCGTTTCCGATCCGTCGCCCGATGCCGCCGGAAAAAAGGCCCAGCAGAATGATGGCCGCGGTTTCTGTATTGAAAATATAGCCGAGCATTTTACTGGATACGGCAAACCCGGAATCCAGAAACAAGTACTGTGATTGAATGGTCATCACGCAGTTTCTGCCGAAATTAATCAGGGTCATGGCCACCAGGAAAACCGCGTACAGCCTTATGGAATCGGCCCTGCATCGGGCGTCGCACTCCGATTGCGTATCATGCTGCCGATCCACACCGCCCTCGGGCAGAAACCGGACCGGAAGCATGGAAATCAGCATGACCCCGGCGGCGGCAAAAAACAGGACCCCGGATTCAAACCCCCAGCCGTTGTACATCCGACCCATGCCGTCATACAGCAGCCCGCCGAGCCAGATGCCGAACAGCCGGCCCAGGCCGCCCACGCTTGCCAGGCGCCCCTGGACTTCGTTGCGTTTCTGCTCCGGGTAAAGATCGGAAATCAGGGCGCTCCAGCCGATGTTGCTCATGGACCAGAACATCTCCACGACCGTAAGGCCGAGGATGACGATGTACCCGGCCACATGCGGAGAGTCGGTCAACACGTGAAACGCCCAGATCAGAACCGTCCCGGCCGCGCCGGAAAATTCGCCCCAGAGGATCAGGGTCCGCCGAAGCTGGAAGCGGTCTGAAAGCCGTCCCCACACAAAGGTCTGGGCGATGATGTTGGCAAGCATGGGAAGGGTGGCAAACAGGGTGGTTTCCGTAACTGACAGGTCGAGGTAGTATCTCAGGTAAATGGACAGGTAGGCGTAGAAAAGGCCCCGGCGGAACATGGCCAGGGCCTGGAAGGATCCCACGCCCCAGAAAATGAAATTGGAACCGCGTGATATTCTGTTTACGAATGCGGCCAAATCATGTATCTTTCGCACTTGCAGGATTACACAATATCAGGCAGAAATCAGGACCAAAAAAACGCGACGCAGGCATATAAATGGTCTCAGGGCTCCAACAACTCGGCAAAGCAATCCGGTTTTATGCGGTCAAACTGCCTTTCATCTATCTGATGATCGGACTCGGCTTTGTTTTCGAATTTCTTCTCACCTACCCTTATATGATCCTGTTGGCCATTGATGAACGCCGACAGGCGGGCAGGGCGCACAGTAATGCCGCCGCTGCTACACGGTATCCCGAAGACGTCTAAGCAGCTTTTATCCGGAAACGCTGGTTTTGCGATCAGGCACCGGGCAGCAACCCCGGCTGTTACCGGTTCATCCGGGCCAGGATGCATTGCTGGAGGCGATTCAAATCAATCTCTGTAAACCGGATTCCCACCCCGTCTGTAGATGTCCGCACGGTCTGGCCCCGGGCATGGACTCTGCGCAATGATGGCCGGGCGGAATCAAACTCAATGGAAATCTCTGCTTCCGCGGGAACCGGCACAGGATCGCCTGTGACCAGAAACATGCCGGTACCCCCCAGGTCCGCCACATCGCCACTGATCGTCAGCACTTCCCGCGACTGACTGTAGGGATCGGCTACCTTAATGACGGCTCTGGTATCCTCCCACACCCGGGTTCGGGTATTTTCCCGCGTCTGTTTTTTTTTCCGACCTGACTTTTTCATATCATCCCCGGAATGAGTGGTTGATGATGCGCAGGACTTACTGCCGGCCGATCATGGGATCAAGCTCTCCTGCCTTTTCCAGTGCGTTTAATTCATCATATCCGCCAACATGCTGATTATCAATAAAAATCTGCGGCACGGTCCTGCGCCCGCCGCTTCGCTCCACGGCCTCTGTCATCCTGTCGGGGTCCGAATCCAACGCAATCTCCTGGTAGGATATTTCCTTTTTGCCCAGCAGCGACTTGGCCATGTTGCAATACGGGCAGTTCCGCGTTGTGTAAATTTCCACTTGTGTCATCGCACCCTCCTGATTCAAAAAATGTTTTCTGTCTTCTCAATAAACCGTTGCCAGACCGGCTTAAACGATTCCACCGCCATGCTGTCCGGGGTCCGCAGCTCAAGGGTTGTGCCCTTGAGGTTGAACCGGACGTCGGTAAAAATGGTGGTCAGATGATCCAAAAATGCTTCAAACGATTGATCCGAGCACCTGAAAAAAGGCACTTCCTCGCCGAGCACAACAGCCTGAAGCCCGAAACGGACCAAGCGATCGATCAACACCGCCGGTTCATCCATGGGTTCGGCACAACACGGCGGCCTGCCGCATCGCGTGTCATCGGTTTGGCTCCATATATCCCGGCGTACTGCTGACATCCCGAACGTCTCATCCTGGGAGAGCTCGCAAAGCCTGTAAAACAGCGGCAGCAATTCCGGCATATTGCATATGGCCACGTGCAAATGAATCCCGGCGGTTGCCTTCATCATTTCATGACCTCGGGTGCCGCTTTTTGCCAGGCGCCGATGCAGGTTCACGTATCGATCCGAGCTCAGGCACAGGGGCGCGTCTTTTCGCCCCGGAAAATACGGGACAGCCAGATATTCAATGCCGACCTGATCTTTGACCCGGGCGTTCATGTCAACCATGAACGCCAGCAACTCGTCTATCGCCGCTTCTTCATGCGCCAAAAGCGGCGGGCTGCAGTATTCAATCTGCCCCCCGGGCTCAAAGTCCACGAGAGTGCCGTTTTCAAACCGCACCCCGTTTTTGTCCAGCCGCTGGCCGTATTGCGCAAACAGGTCTTCCACGGCCGTCAAATCGCTGGCGTCCATAATCCGGTGGGGCAGGAACTCGAATTCAAAGCCGTATGTGCGCTCGGTTTTGGGCAGAACCTCAGACATCACGTCGAGAAATCCCCGTGTAAACGTTTCCGCCAGGTCGTATATAGCCTTACCTGTCCCCAAATGCCCTCACTTTTTTATATTCCCGTATCCCGCATAAACGCCTGGTACCACAACGTAAAGACAATCACCGAAAAGAGCCGATCCGCCTGGGATACCAGGGTCTGAGGCCCGATTTCGGCCACGGTGACACTGTCTGCCAGTTCCCGGACAAACCCGGGATTGATAACGTTCTGGCGCTTGACCAAATCCCCGAACAGGACCTCCCGGATCGCTTCCGGAAGCCGGGCCGTGTCTGACAACCAGTTGGCCATGGGAAAAGTAAAGGGCTGTTTTTTGCGAAACGCGGTTTTGGCGTCAAGCAGCCCGTATTTGGCAAACGCATAACCGCAAATGAACTTTTCCCGGTCCAGGGCCAGGTTGACTTTCATGGACAGCGGCAACTTTGCGGCAAATTCCGCAAGCCGGTAATCAAGCAGCGGCGTTCGCGTCTCCAGGGAGTGCCGCATGGAAAGCTTGTCCAGCCTAAGCACTACGTAATCCGGCAGCCGACATCGACTTTCAAAGGCAATCGCCGAATTGACCGGATGTTCGTCTCCGCTGAGCTCCGGCATGGCGTCCTCCGGGAAGACAGGTTCTTCGGTGCGGCTTCCCAGCAGCCGATTGAGCTCATCGCCGCCAAACAGGGCTTCGGACTGGATGTAGCGCTCTGCCGGATTCGCGCTCCGCAAGGCCAGGAAACCCTCGAGTTCCGGGTACCGCTGCTGCACCTTTTGCTGCAGCCGCGGAGAAAGGCTGCTGTATTCCGCTGCCGCCATTTCAAGCATGAACTTCCGGTAACCCGCAAATATCTCATCGGCGCCCTCGCCGGTCAACACCGCCTTGACATCCCGGGCGGCAGCCTCGCATATTCGGTCCGTGGGCAGTATGGTCCCCAGGGAAATCGGCTCCTCAATGGCGCGGACAATGCCCGGCAATCGCTGCAGCATGTCCCTGCCGCAGGCTGCGGGATGCAGTCTTGCACCGGAAAAGCTTGCCGCATGGAACTTTAAAAAACGCTGAACCTCGGGCAGCTCGTCATATTTGGGCTCGTCGAAAGTGGCCGTGTACATCCGCATATCCGGATGACTCTCCACGGCCGCTGCCGCCACGGCTGAGGAATCAATGCCGCCGCTGATAAAGCTCCCCAGCTCCACGTCCGCCCGGAGCCGTATGCGAACCGCATCCTGAAAAAGATCGTAAAACCCTTGCGCCGCCGCATTAAGACCAATGGGCGCATCCTTCCGGAATACATGATAATTCCAGTATCGGTGCACTGAAAACGTTTTCTCGTCCAGGTCGAATTCCATGTACGCGCCCGGGGGCACGCGCATGATATGGCGAAACAATGTCTGACTGCCGGGCACGTAGCGGTAGACGAAATACGTGGGCAGGCGGGCTTCGTTGATCCGGCATTCCAGGTCCAGGGCCTGATAAAGGGGTTTGATCTCCGAGGAAAACGCGAACCCGTCCGGCCCGGCGGCATAATACAGGGGCTTAATGCCGAAACGATCCCGGAACAAAAACAGCTTTCTTTTCCCCGGGTCAAAAATTGCGCCCGCATACATCCCGTTTAGTTCGTTTAAAAACGAAATCCCCTTTTTGCGGTACAGGTGGAGCGCAACCTCGACATCCCCCCGGGAAACAAACGGGGCGTCCGCCACCTGGGGGCGCAGTTCCACATAGTTGTATATCTGGCCGTTGCACAGGATCACCGTATCGTCTGCAGGACAACGGATCGGCTGCATCCCAGTGTCAAGATCCAGGATGGCAAGCCGCACAAAACCCAGACCCATCCTGCCCCACGGGCCTTCATGGACGTAGGCGTCACGGTCATCCGGACCCCTGTGGCCCTGAATTTCTCCCATTTTCCCGACCCGCCGGCGAAGCCCGTCTGCAGACAGCGACTCAGAGATAATGCCGGATACGCCGCACATAAAGCCTGTTCTCCGCCTTTCTGTAAAGGTTGTGCCGTTGATTTTTCAATTTACAATTCATACAAACAAAATTATATTAAAAAAATGAGGGTTTCAAACGTTTCAGCGGCAAATTTGGATATCACCCGATTGAGGATGAAATATCACATGTGGATGGTTAAAGTCCCGGAAAAATCCGATTTCCCTGTGCCGATGCCGGTTTTTTTCTTCAAGCCCGACATTGCCGAAAAAACCGAGGGGCAGGAAGAAGCCGAAACCGAAGAAACCCCCTATGATGGACGTCAACTATTGTGCCGGCAATGCCTGGCTGCAATCACCAGCCCGGAGGAGCGCATTGCCGTGGGCGGTGCACACCAGCATACATTTGCCAACCCGCACGGCATTGTTTTTGAAATCGATTGTTTCAGAAATGCCTGGGGGTGCGGGGCCATTGGCTCTCCCACGGATGAATTCACATGGTTTTCCGGATATTTCTGGCAGGTGGCAATCTGCGCAACCTGCATGACCCATGTGGGTTGGCGGTTTACCTCGGTTCATGCCTCGCCTTTTTACGGACTGATCCACGACCGGCTCGTCGAATCGGAATAAGGGCCATTGCGTGCCCGACGGAAATGTTTATATTTAAAGTCCATTATCTGCTATCTGCGTTGCTTTCTTTTACCTCCCGGGTTCCGTTTTTTTCAAAAAACTGCAAGAAACCGATTGACAGGTTAAGCTGCAGTCAGATATAAAGGTAGGATTTTCGCCTCGGGCGGACAACATCTTTTTTGGGCAAGGTGAACGGTATATGAGTTTGGAAATCAAAAACGTAAGAAACATCGGTATCAGCGCGCATATCGACTCCGGCAAGACCACGCTGACAGAACGGATCCTGTATCTGACCAAGCGGATTCACAAGGTCCACGAAGTGCGCGGCAAGGACGGCGTGGGCGCGACAATGGACTCCATGGCCCTGGAAAAGGAAAGGGGCATTACCATTGCCTCGGCAGCGACCTATTGCACGTGGAACGGATACGAAGTCAATATTATCGACACGCCCGGACACGTGGATTTTACCATGGAAGTCGAGCGGTCGCTGCGGGTTCTGGACGGGGCGATCCTGGTGCTTTGCGCCGTTGGCGGCGTGCAGTCCCAGTCCATCACCGTGGACCAGCAGATGAAGCGCTACAACATCCCGCGCATTGCCTTTATTAACAAGTGCGACCGCAGCGGGGCCAACCCCTTCCGGGTCATCGACCAGCTCCGGGAAAAACTGGGCCACAATGCGATTGCCCTGCAGATTCCCATCGGCCTGGAGGCCGGCCACGAAGGCGTAATTGACCTGATTTCGATGAAAGCTTTTTATTTTGAAGACGAATGGGGCAAAACCGTCAAGACCGATGAAATTCCGGATGCGCTGAAAGACGAGGCCGCGCAAAAGCGCGAGGAACTGATGGAAGCCGCTTCCATCTTTTCAGACGATCTCACAGAAGCCATTCTGGAAGAACAGGAGGTTTCCGCCAAACTGCTGGCAGGCGCCATTCGCAACGGCACAATCAAGCGAAAGCTTACCCCGGTGCTCATGGGCTCGGCCTACAAAAACAAGGGCATCCAACCCCTGCTCAATGCGGTGACCGATTACCTGCCTTCGCCCAGGGAGGTGGAAAGCCACGCACTGGACATCAGCCAGGAGGAAACCCCGGTGGCTTTAACGGCAGACGACAAGGAGCCGCTGGTGGCCCTAGCATTCAAGCTCGAGGATACCCCCTATGGCCAGCTCACATATATCCGGACCTACCAGGGCGAGCTCAAAAAGGGCAACACCGTATACAACGTGCGCTCCGGCAAGAAAATCAAGATCGGCCGGATCGTTCGGATGCATGCAGACAAGATGGAAGAGGTGGATAAAATTCCCGCCGGCTTCATCGGCGCATTGTTCGGGGTGGACTGCGCTTCTGGCGACACGTTCGTCGAACCGGGCATGAACCTCTCCATGTCCTCCATGTATATCCCGAAACCGGTGATCACGCTGGCGGTCAAACCCGCAGACTACAAGTCGGAAACCAACATGTCAAAAGCGCTCAACCGGTTTACCAAGGAAGACCCGACATTTCAGACCAACTACAACCCGGAAACCGGCGAAACACTGATCTCCGGCATGGGTGAGCTGCACCTGGAGGTATACCTGGAACGAATGAAACGGGAATACAGTGTCGCGCTGCACACGGGAGAGCCCCAGGTGGCTTACCGAGAGGCCATTACCCAGCAGAGCCAGTTTGACTACACGCATAAGAAGCAGACCGGCGGCGCCGGGCAATTCGGACGCGTTATCGGGTACATGGAGCCGACTGAAGAGGAATTCGAATTTGAAAACAAGGTTTCCGGCGGAAACATTCCCACACTGTATATCCCGGCCTGTGAAAAGGGTTTTCGGGAGTGCATGAAAAAGGGTCCCTACATGAAATTCCCGGTAACCGGGGTTCGGGTCGTTTTAAACGACGGATCCTCCCATTCGGTGGACTCCTCGGAAATGGCCTTTCAGGCCGCTGCCCGGGGCGGATTCCAGCAGGCTTATCACAAGGCCGGCCCGGTCCTGCTCGAACCGGTGATGAAAGTGGCCGTGGAAACCCCGGATGAATACCAGGGCAACGTGATGGGTTCGCTGAACCAGAGGCGCGGCGTGATTATCGGGGTTCAGGATGAAGGCGTCTCCACGGTGATCGAGGCGCACGTACCGCTTGCGGAAATGTTCGGCTACTCCACGGTGCTTCGGTCGCTGACCCAAGGAAAAGCCCAGTTCACCATGGAATTTGAAACCTACAAGGAAGTTCCCAAGTCCGTGCTCCAGGAAATCGAGAAAAACCTCCGCCAGTCGTCCAAAACAGCGGCCCAGTAATCGCCCGGCCGGACCGGAGCCGCGTGCGGACCGGACAATATCCATAACGAGCACAAAGATAAGGAGCTAAATACAGATGCTGAAAGATTCGCTGATATCCCGAGACCCACTGAAAATAATCGGCGAGCAGGCCGCCGGCACAATTGAAAACGGCGGCTTTGCAGCCATCCTCGCCCGGGCGGGCGTGGGCAAGACCGCCCTGCTGGTCCAGCTTGCCATCTATGCCATGTTAAACGATAAAAACATCCTGCATATTAGCACCGAAAACCCGGTGGACAAGGTCAATCTCTGGCACCGGGAAGTCTTCTACCGCCTGACCCAGTCAGATGCCACCCCGCAGACGGAAAAGCTCTGGAACCAGCTGCTGCACAACCGGTTTATCATGACGTTTGAAACCGAAAGCTTCAACGTGGATAAGCTGGAAAAACGAATTTCCGAACTCATGGCAAGCGAGATTTTCAGGCCGCAGCAGATCATGATCGACGGGTTCACCTTTGCGGACGAAAACGACACCCGGCTCGACGGGCTGAAAAATTTCGCACGGGAGCACCAGCTGATATTCTGGTTCACCGTGCGCACGCACCGCGACGACCCGGTGGCGCCTTCGGGCATTCCGAATTCATTTGTCCCGTTTTCCGGCCTTTTTGATCTGATGCTTCAGCTTCATCCGGACAAGAACCGCGTATATCTAAAAAAGGTGCCGGGCGAAACCGCGGCGGAAGCCGAAAGCAATTCCGAGTTATACCTGGATCCCTCCACCATGCTGATCAGCGACGCCCCGGTGTGACATGACTGTAGCTGTTGCATTAAGCGGGGGGATCGACTCACTGGTCGCAGCCCACCTGCTAAAGCAGCAAAACCCGGACATCATCGGCATTCATTTTATCACCGGGTACGAATCCCGCCGGCACGGAAATGAAAACCCCCGGAGTCCCGGACCCGGCAGTCCCGCATCTCACAGGCCGGGCCCGCAATTGCAGCGAATCGCACGGCAGCTCGAAATCCCTCTGCACATCATCGACAGCCGAAAAACCTTTGAAGAAAACATCGTCGCCTACTTTATTGAGACCTACCGGACCGGCAAAACACCCAATCCCTGCGTAATGTGCAACCGGATCATCAAGTTCGGCGCCGCGCTTGAAGCTGCCCGCAATCTTGGCGCCACGCACCTGGCCACAGGGCATTATGCCCGGATCGAAAAAAAAGCAAACCGGCTACAGTTGCTCAAGGGCGCAGACCGCAAAAAGGACCAGTCCTACTTTCTTTCCATGCTCGCGGAAAAACAGCTTTCCCGCGCAATTTTCCCCCTGGGCAATCTGGAAAAAAGCCGGGTGCAGGAAATCGCACGCGCGCACGACCTGCATCCCGCTTCCGGCCGGGAAAGCCAAGATATCTGTTTTATCCCGGCACAGAACTACGGCGATTTCCTGGAAGCCCGGGAGACGGGTGTATCCGAACCCGGGCCCATCGTGGATACCGAAGGCAATGTCATCGGCCGGCACAAGGGTCTGCACCGCTATACCATCGGCCAGCGCCGGGGGCTCGACTGCCCGGCAGAGGCTCCCTATTACGTTGTGCGCATTGACCCGCAAAACAACAGATTGGTTGTGGGATTTGAAAATACGTTGTATAAAGAAACCTGCAGCATCAGCAATGTCAACTGGCTGATCCCGAAGCCGGAAAAACCGGTCCCGGTGCATGCAAAAATCCGCTACCGTCACCGCGGGGCAGCGGCCCGGATTGAACCCGGTCCCGGCAACTCCGCGACAATACGGTTCCGGGAGCCCCAGAAAGCCATCACGCCGGGCCAGGCGGCTGTATGCTACCAGCAGGAAGCAGTGGCTGCCGCCGGTTGGATTGAATAAGCATAAAAGATCATATGATGAATCAGGGCGTACATATCATCACCCTTGGCTGCAAGGTCAACCAGTCCGAATCCGAAGCCATTGCCGCCCGCTGCAGGAATCAAAACGGCTGGGAAAACCACGGCTCCAACGGGGATGGGGGTTTGTGCATTATCAACACCTGCGCGGTGACGCAAAAGGCGGAAATGCAGTCGCGCCAGGCAGTGCGAAAAGCCGTGCGCAGCCACCCGGATGCCGCAATCGTGGTTACGGGCTGCTATGCCCAGCTGGACCCGGACGCATTTGCCGCAATCGAGGGAGTAGATTACGTGATCGGCCAGGGCCACAAACACCAACTTCCGGAGATCGTCCACCCGAAAGCGCACTTCCGTTCGGCCGCGGGCACGGAATCATGCGCCCCTGGCCCGGAGATCCGCCACACCGATATTTCCGGCTACAGGCGTTTCGCCCCCATACACGCCCCGGCGGTCACGGCGCGTACCCGGCCTTTTCTGAAAATCCAGGACGGATGCGACACGTTTTGTTCATACTGCATTGTTCCGTATACCCGGGGAAGAAGCCGGAGCCTGCCGCCTGACCAAGCGGTATCCGCGTTCCGGGATCTGCTTGAAACCGGTGCTCCGGAAATCGTCCTGTCCGGCATTCATATCGGCAAATACGGCACAGACCTCAGTCCGCAAACAAACCTGTGCGGTCTTCTGAAAACACTCGATGCCATCGAGGGCGGCCATCGCATCCGGCTCAGCTCGATTGAGCCCACCGAGATCACCGATGAACTGCTCGGGGTGATCCGGGATTCTGCACGCATCTGCCCCCACTTTCACGTTCCCCTGCAAAGCGGTGATCCGCGGGTCTTAAAGAAAATGAAGCGGCCGTATGAACCGGAGCTTTTCTCCGAGCGGGTTGAAAAAATCCGCAGCCTGTTTCCGGATGCCGCCGTCGGGGCGGACGTGCTCATCGGTTTTCCCGGCGAGGATGACGCGGCGTTTGAACAAACCCGCAGCCTCATTGACCGCCTGCCAGTCACTTATCTGCACGTGTTTCCCTACTCCCCCCGGCCGGGCACTTTGGCCGCGCGGTTTTCCGGATCCGTGCCGCAGGCGCGCATCAAGGAGCGATGCCGAACCGTGCACGCGCTCGGCCTTGAAAAAAAAAGGCGGTTTTACCAAGGCATGATCGGAAAGACCCTGGATGTAGTCATTGAAGAAACCAGGGGACAAAATAATAACTTGTCAAAAGGTCTCAGTGAAAATTATATACCGGTTTACGCGGAAAACGCCTCCGGACTGCAGGGATCGCGGACCGGATGCCGGATCACGGACGTCCACACGGAACAATCGTTGAAAGGAGCAGCAATATGAATCCGCCGAAAGTCAAACCGGAAGACCGAACCTTTTCCATTTCAGAACTTGCAGATGAACTCGATATCAGCACCCGGGCAATCCGGTTCTACGAGGAAAAAGGGCTGATCTCCCCGCAGCGCACCAAGGGCAACCACCGCATCTATGACAAGCGGGACCGCGCCCGCCTAAAGCTGATTTTGCGCGGCAAGCGGCTGGGCTATTCCCTGGACGAAATCGCCGAGATGATCGGCATGGCCGACTTTGACATGGATGAGGAAAAGCAGCTGAAAAAGACGTATGCCTACGGCAAGAAAAAGCTCAAGGAAATCAACAGCCGGATGGAGGAACTCGAAATCCTCAAGCAAGACCTGCTCACCGTGCAGGAGAAGGTCCTGCGACGCTTAAAGGAACTCAACATGGTGCCGCCCGAATAAAACGCCGGGCCGGCCGCGGCCTGCAAATGCGAACCTTTAGGTAAACGCCGCCAGGTTGAAAAACTTGAGGGTTTCCTTGGCCTGGCGGATGTATTGCTCCCGGTTCAGTTCCATCATGGGCCGGAAAAAATTCTCTCCGGATACGAAATTGTGAATGGCATTCATGATGGACAGCACCTTCATCCGGGCCTCCACAGGCACGTTTTTACGGTCTTCTGCCAGCCCCATGGAATAGGCGATATCCGAGAGGTATTCCGGGACCCTGAAATCCAGCAGACTGCCGTGGCGGGTTTTCATAAAGTAGCGAAACAGCGTCAGGTTTGAAATTTCCGGATTTTCAAACAGGTAATCCACCATTTCATCAATTGCGATATCCAGCCGCCTGGCCAGGGGCTTGCCCTTAATCTTTTTTTCCACCTCCACGAGCTTGCCGCCCATCCCGTCGTTGATGTCCCGGATCACGGCCTCGTAGAGATCCCCCTTTTCCCCCCAATGGTAGTACAGCGTGGAAATATCAATATCCACCACATTTGCAATCATACGGGTGGTGGTGCCGTGAAATCCATACTCGCCGAATGCCTTGCGGGCAGCTTCCAGGATCCGGGCCTTCATGGATTCCGGGTTCTGCTTGGCCTTTTCAAGGGATGTTGTCATTTTTTATTGCATACCTGCGGATTGTTCACGTTTTTGCTGCATCCGGGTTCCGGGAAAAACCTCAGACCGCCCCCTCCTGAAAAAGGGACTCGATTGCCGCTTCTTCGTAGCCGAGCTCCTGTAGAATCGCCCAGGTATCGGCACCAAAGTCCGGGGGCATGCCCTTAACCCGCGGCGGGGTATCCGAGAGCTTCACCGGCGCACCCAAGGCGGTAAGCCTGCGGCCGTTTTTTCCGGAAAGTTCCACCACCATTTCCCGGTGCGAAAAATTCGGGTCTTCAAGCGCCTCGGAAAGATTCTGCACCGGCGCCCAACAGATATCGCGCTGGGCCAGCACTTCCTTCCAGTGCGCCAGGGGGCGGGACTTGAACTGCGCGCGGAAAAATTCCAGGATTTCCTGCCGCCGGTTTTCATCATACTGCAGCGGGATGTACTCCGGGACCTCGAAGAACTCGCACAGGTTTTTCCAGAACCGGTGTTCCAGCGCACCAACGGACAGATAACGCCCGTCAGCGGTCTCATAGGTATTGTAAAATGCATAATGATGGGACAAGAGCGAATCTCCCCGCCGCAGGGGACCGCCCGCAGCCTGCTGGAGAGTCAGTGCAAGAGACATCAAACTCAGGGACCCGTCTGTCATGGAAATGTCGATATACTGGCCCTTTCCTGTGGTTTCCCGGGAATAAAGGGCAAGCATGATTCCGATCACCGCATTCATACCGCCGCCTGCCATGTCCGCGATCTGGATGCCGGGTATCAGAGGCCTGCCGCCGGCCTCGCCGTTTACATCCAGGACCCCGGCCACGCTCAGGTAATTGGCATCGTGGCCGACCAAACCGGAATAAGGCCCGCTCTGGCCGTATCCCGTAACCGAACAGTACACGATTTTCGGATTCAGGGACTTGACCGTTTCGTAATCCACCCCAAGCCGCGCGGTCACCCCGGGCCGGAATCCCTCCAGAACAACGTCCGCGGATTGCGCAAGCTGAAAAAAGATCTTTTTGCCCCGGTCTGATTTCAAATTCAGCGACATGTGCTCCTTGCCGCGATTGACCGTATTGTCGGCAAAGGCCTCTGCTGCAAACCGCTGATCCTCCAGGCAGATCACCCGGGCGCCGTGATCTGCCAGGATCATGGACGCATACGGCCCGGGCAGCAGCCGGGACAGATCCAGCACCGTAATGCCGCTTAACGCACCGGTCTCTTTCATGATTACCACCCCCAAATCACTCTTGCCATGGCCATCCAGACAGGATATAAAAACCGATAAACCCCTGTATTTTTCCATCGACTGTTTCCATCAATCGCTGAATACCCTACCCGGCCGCCTGAAGTCAACCTGTATTTCCACACGATCCAAAGACGAATCCCTCTTAGGAATACGTCCTGGATTGCCGGCATCGTTTTTTCAGATCCTTGAGGCGTTTTGGACAAGAGACGGGAGTGCTGAACCAGCAAAAGCCTTTTTAGTTCCTGGCGGAAAATGAGCTTAGCTTTCAGACGAAGCTCTACCTCCTGAAAAAAAGCCTACGACATCCCCCAATCAAGGCCATCTTATCCACATCCTCCAGCAGCTCGTTTATCCAAACAAAATGCAAACTATAAACGATAATCCCCGTTTTTTATGAACTGAATTTGGGTTCGGCATGATAG
>JAGXKN010000093.1 GCA_018335195.1 Desulfobacterales bacterium | reverse complement strand
TCCGTTTCGTGTGCGCCGCGTTCGTCCATGGCCGGCGTAACCCTCCGGGAGAAAAAGCGATTTTGGCTTACAAATGCGCCATTAAAGGTGTCCTGCATCGATGGTTTCCGGTCAAATACATGCAAACCCCGGGCCATTGATCAGGAGTCCGGCTTTTTTATCCCGTCCGGGTTTATGCCGTAGCGCCGCATTTTCTGGTACAGGGTGGTCCTGCCCACGCCCAGGCGCCTGCAGAGGTTTTCGATGGTGTCGGTGTTTTCCCTGAGGATGCCTGCCAAAAGCTCTGATTCCATGATGGAAAGGCTTTCCTTTAAGCTGCGGTCCTTGAACGCCTCGATTTTTATGGGCGGGGCGTCCTGCCCGTTTTTGCGGCGCGAAAGGATGCCCAGCTCGTCCGGGGTGATGATGCCGTCCTTTGAAAGCAGGACCGCGCGCTGGATGGCGTTTTCAAGCTCGCGCACGTTTCCCGGCCAGTCATGGTCCCACAGGGCCTCGAGCACGCTTTTGGGAAGGTAGGTGACGTCCCTGTTGAAGCGATCCCGGTATTTTACCAGGAAGTTGGTGGCAAGCTTTGCGATGTCCTCCTTGCGCTCCCTTAAGGGCACCAGGTGCAGGTTTATGACATTGAGCCGGTAGTAGAGGTCCTCCCTGAAAAGGCCCTGGTTGACCTTTTCGGCAAGATCCGTGTTGGTGGCGGCAATCACGCGCACATCCACGGATATGGGCCGGGTGCCGCCCACGCGAACGATCTCGCCTTCCTGCAGGACGCGCAGCAGCCCGGACTGCATCTTGGGGCTGATGTTGCCGATTTCATCCAGGAATATGGTGCCGCCGTCCGCTTCTTCGAACTTGCCCTTGCGCGTGGCGTTGGCGCCGGTAAAGGCGCCCTTTTCGTATCCGAACAGGTCGCTTTCCACCAGGGTCTCGGTTACCGCGGCGCAGTTAAACTTGAGATACGGCTTTCCCTTGCGGTCGCTGTGCTGGTAGATGAGGTCTGAGACCAGCTCCTTTCCGGTGCCCGACTCCCCGGTGATAAGCACCGTGGCAGAAGACGGGGCCACCTGGTAGACCATCTCGCGCAGCTCGCGCATGGGGCGGCTTTCCCCGATCATCACCTCTTCGCCCGAATGCCTTTCCATTTCCTTTTTAAGGCAGTTTAACTCGTTGTAGAGGCGCTCGCGCTCGGATTCGCTCTTGTCCAGATCTGATATCTTCCGGGAAAGAACCTTTTCGATGTTTTGCCTGTACTGCTCGATTTCGGCTTCCTGGAGCTTTCTGCGGGTGATGTCGCGCAAAACGATCAGGGAGAGGTTTTCGTTTAAGTAGCCCGCAAAAGGGATGTGGGCGTATTCCACGTGGAAGGATTCGTTGACCTCAACATCGAAGATCTGTCCGCTGAAATTTTTGCCTTCCGGGCCGAACGGGCATCCCGTTGCCCGGCAGGGCGCCTCCAGCCCGACGATAACCCGGTGGCAGGGCTCTTTTTCCCGGTTGCCGAACTTTTCCCTTGCCGCCTGATTCATGCGTTCGATTACATAGTCGTCTTTTACGATAAACAGCATGTCGGGCAGAAGGTCAAACAGCAGGCGGTTGTTTTGGGACAGCCGCTTGATTTCGTCCCGGGGACGTGAAATATTTTCGTTCATGGCAGATTCCAGGTTGATGGTCCGGAAAGAACAGAAAACCTGTCAATGCGGTTATTCCCGCTACAGCAATTTCCGGTGAAAAAACACGCAATAGGGGCAAAAAGGAAAGCACAACAGCAGTTTGTCATATACCGGCAAACTCACTCGGCAAAGGCGTTTTTCATTGGTCTTTGGATCAATGTTCACTTATTTGTATCATTGTTACAAGACTCTGTCAATACTTTAGGTAGTTAATAAAGCAGGAAAATCGGGCTGCGGTGCTTTGTTTTTGGCTCAGGGCGGACGTTTCTGCGGGCCGATGCCTGAATTTTCATTGTTTTAGGCCCTTGCGCAGCCAAGGCGACATGCCCTATGGCAGTGCCGCAAGATAGGCGTCCAAGGGGGTGATTTCTATTGTGCCGGAAAGAACGGTCATGGCGGATCCGCCTTCTGAATAATATATGGTGCCGTAGGACCAGGTGTCCTGCGTTTCCGGGTCGCCCGTTCTGCCGGTGCGGTGCAGGGGGTTGTCCGCGGTGGTGATAAGCACGTCAAACTGGTCGTAGCTGCCGGGTTCCGTGTATATTTCAATGGTGGGCAGCTTTATCTGCATGCCGTAGACTTTTTCGGTACGCTTTTGTCCGGGGCGTTGTTTTTCCCAGGCCGCATCGAGCATCTGTCCGATAACCGGCAGGTCTTCTTTTGCCGAGACCTCCATCGGGCGGGGCTCGAACTCGGGCTCGCCGGTTATGGGGTTGACGGTGTTTCCGTAGTTGAAGTCCCCGGAATACTTGCCCTTAAGCGGGTTGCCTTCGCTGTAGAAGCCGAAGGGCCGGTCGCTGTCAGGATCGCCTGAAAGCACGGCGTTTATGTGCCAGATTACATGACTGCCCTCGCCCCAGACAAAGCCTATGGCCACGTCTTCGGGCTGGTACCAGATCTCCAGCTCCCCGCGGTAATCGCGGTATTCGATGTTGTTTATCTCTATTGCCACCCCGGCGCGGGCAATTATGGCTGCCATTTCCGGGATGGTAAGTATGGTCATCCCGGATGCGGAAAGCGGAAGAAAGATAATAACTAAGGCGAGAACCAATGCTTTTTTCATTGCTGATCCCCCGGTATTTAAAAGAGGCGTACAGAAAAATTCTGCGGGTGGGTAATTTTTCCTCTTTTTAATAATATATTAAACAGGTTGCACGGATGCAAGCAAAATCCGGGGGAATTTTGGGGGTAGAAAGGCGGCGGTTTTTGACAAACAGGCAGAGGCCATACAATGCTGTTTTTTCCATGCAGGGCACCATCGCCTTAAAGCGCCCAGATCGAGATGTTTCCCGAGATTTCGGAGTGCATGCCCTTGATGTACAGGCTGCCGAAGCTGGGTCCCTTGCCGGGTTCCGGACCGACCCGGATCGCGTCCACGACGAACCGGTCGGTTTTCATCACCACCCCGTCCATCCGGATGTTGACGCTGGTGACCGGTTTGTCAGTATATGGGTTGGGCCCGGTGGTGGTGGTGATTTCCAGGGGGTTTTTCATGTGGACGCTGCCCTTTATCTCCACCCCGCACAGGCTCATAAACACGGCGCTTTTGTCTTCGCCCGGATTTCCGAGGGCGATGACATCGGCAGTCGTTTCAAATTCCACGCCCTCGGTATGTATTGCTATTCCGGCCTGGCCGCTGATGCTTTCCATCTCTGCTTCGCTAAGAGACTTCAGGTCGGCCGATGCGGTTGCGGGTCCCAGAAGCAGCCATCCTGCCAAGAGCGCAATTATCCATATGCAATATGCTGATTTCCTCATTTTGCCTCCTTTACTGCAGCAAGGCTACAGGCAACCCGGCTGTCCG
>JAGXKN010000092.1 GCA_018335195.1 Desulfobacterales bacterium | reverse complement strand
GAGCCCAGAAATGACGATGGTTTCGCCGTTTTGCACCACCAGGTTGGTTTCGGTCTGCTTGGTCCGGATCAGCGGGTTGCCTTCAACCGTCCGGGTGAAATCCACCTGGTCCTTTTTGACCTTGATCTCCATTTTCATGTGCTCGCCGTCAATAATGTGGGGGACGACCTCCAGGCGCAGCACAGCCTGTTCGAACTCCACCTCGGGCTGGCCTTCCTCGTCGGTGGTTTCAAAAGGCACCTTTTCCCCGTGCTCGGTAAAGGCCATTTGGTTGTCCATTGTAGTAATCGAGGGACTGGACAGGATATTTAACTTCCCGTCTTCCTGGAGCGCCTGGAGATGGGCATAAAGCACGTTTCCGCCGATGCGGCCGGCCACGGCCTCCAGGGACATCCCCTCGGATCCGAGAAAGGACTCCTCGGGCTGACGGGGTTGTCCGGCAACCCCGAAATCATCAAAGGAGCCGCTTGAGGTTACGTAGCGCCCGCTCCAGCGCGTGCCCAGCTCCTTGGCGGTTTCCTGGTTGGCCTCTACAATGTTGGCCTCGATTAAGATCTGGGACCTGGGCTTGTCCAGGTGCCGGATCATGCGTTTTATTCGCTTCAGCTCATTCTGGCTGGCCTGCACCACAAGGGAGTTGGTTTCCTTGTCCACCGCGATTTCGTCCGGGGATTTTTCCTCGGCATCTTTGCTGAGAAACCGGGCCAAAAGCTGGCTCAGCTTTTCAGCATCCGCGTAATCGATTTTGATAATCTGCTGGACCGCCGGGCCGGCTTTTCTGACCGCTGTTTCCTGGCGGCTGATCTGCTGCCGGAGATTTGCCATTTCCAGTTCCTGCTTTAAATCCGTCATGCTCTTTACCCGGAGAATGTCGCCTTCCCACTTATAGGTCAGCCCGCGGGAGCTGAGAATGCCTTTAAATGCGTTATCCCAGGGCACGTTTTCGATGTTTACGCTCATGGTGCCGCTGACGGTTTCATTGATCAGGATATTCTGGTCTGCGGCCCTGGCCATGGCCCGCAGTACACTGGGCACGGAAGCTTCGCGCAGGTGAAGGGTGACTTGCTGTTCGGGCAGGGGCTTTTGCGGCCCAGCTGCGGCGGCCCTGTCTTCTTCTTCCAGCACTTCACTCATTTGGGTCATGTCCCGCGTTTTCTCCGGCGGGGAGTGGGCCCTGGATTTTTCGGCCTTTTCCAGCCACTTATCTGTAAACGCGCTTTCTTTTTTCTCCGGCGAAGCCGCGCAGCCCGCCAGGCAGAAAGCTGCGGCAAGAAAGACAACAAGGCAGAAAATGCGTTTTCCCCCTTGTTTTCGAAGATGTTTATCCTGATGCTGATCCATAAGAGGCGCCCCCCCGGAACCTGTGGTCAGGTTAAGTTGTTTTTAGTCCTTATACGGCACTGAAATTTTTTCTCCGGTGCTTGCCGATTCAACCACAACGCGGCCCGGCGAAATGCTGCGCACCATCCCGCCGCCTTGCTCAAGCCTTTCTCCGGTGCGGTATTCCAGGCCGTTGATAATGGCCATTTCCGTATTTCCGATCTCCAGGTATCCGGTATATTCCAGTTTGCCCGGACCGCCGCCTGTCTCTGGTTGTCCTTCCGTAATATCTTCCTGTTCCGGCAGCACGTAGAAAGGATCCCGTTGCCACTGCCTGCTTGCCATTTCCAGGATATAAGCCTGTTCCGCGTTCAAGTCCGCCTGGCTGATCCGGGTGTTGATTTCCTGTTCCATCTGCCGGGCTGTTTCAATGTCCGGACCGGAGTTTTGCTGTTGGCCCACGTTTTCGCCCCGTGAGATAAACAGTTCAAACGCGCCGTATACCAGGGCGACAATCATCAGGCCCACCAGTATTTTTTCCCTGGTTCCCATCTGCAATCCTTGCCATCTTAAATTGACTTTTTATGATACGATCTTTAATTGAGGGCTTCGTAAAAAGTCTAAAAAATGTTCTGTCCGCCGAGCAATGAAAATATAAGATTTTGATTTTACTTAAACACTTAACCACTTAAAACTTAACACTGCCTGTAAAAAAGACTTTTTACAGGCTTATTTCATTTGACAGTGACCCATATCTGCATACGGTAGTTTGGATGCCGGGTACCGCTTTGCACTTCCAGCATTTCAAAGGTTTGAAAATCGGGCGCCGTGACCAGTCCGGTCAAAAAATCCCGGAAATTCAGATAATTTCCCTGCATTTGGCCGTGCACGAGCAGTCTGTCAGATCCCCTGCGCATGGACTCCGGGGCGGGAGAAAAGGAAGTTTCCGGGATTCCAGCAGAAACCGCCATGTCTGACAGGACTTTTGAGACATTTTCAATGGTAAAGCCCTTCGTCCCGGATGCCGGCATCTGACCTGCAACGTCTGTTTCCTGTTCCGCTGCCAGTTTTTCCTGCAGACGGGTGTACAGGGGATGGAAAATTTTCTGCTTTTCTATCCTGGCCTTCAGGCGTTCGGTCTTTTTTTCGGCATCCGTAATCTGCTGCCGGGTGGGAATAATGCCCAGAAACAGCATTGCTCCGAGCAAAACTGCGCTGAACAGGATATAGGCAAGGGCACGCCGGTTTGCGCTGATTTCATGCCATCGGGTCATTTCATACCTTTGCAAGATCAAGATTCAGGGTAAAGCGGAACACGTTATCCCCTGTATTCAGCGTGTCCCGGGAGCTTTTGCGAATGGAGGAGTCACGAAACAGCGGTGAACGCCGGAGTCTTAGCAGATATCCGGTCAGATGCGTTTCAAACAGGGAAGGGGCACTGCGGATAAACCCTTCCACCATCAGGGTCCCTGATTTGTCTTTCCCGTTTTTATTCCCCCCTGCCTCCGGATCCATTCGGATGTTGAGCAGTTCTATGTGTTGCGGGGTCAGCTGGTTTAACTCCTTGAACACCGACACGGGGCGCAGTTTTCGGCTGTAGGTTCGCAGCTCGTCCTTTTTTTCCTCCAGTTCTGCTGCCAGCCGGGCGAGATCTTCCGATTGGATTACGGGTGAATACTGTTCCAGTTGCTGCTGGACCTGCGCGGTGTGTTTTCTCGTCTGTTCCAGATCGTATCGGGCCATCCACCACCAGCCCGCGGTCAGCACAAACAAAAGCGCGCAAGCTGCTGCCACGGCGTTGGTATTGCGCAGGGCTTCGCGCTCCTTGTCCCTGTCACCTGCCGTGCGCAGAAAATTGATGATTTTATCCGAGGGCATTGCCAATGCGGCCGTGGAGACCAGGCTGAGACGCTCGTCGCTGTCCTGAAGCGAAATTCTGTCTGCAGCCCCTTCCTTTTCCGGGTCCGGTATGTCCATTATCACGGCCGGAATGCTCAACTGTTCGTTGAAAAACTCGGCAAGACCCGGCAGAAAGGAAATGCCCCCGCAAATGTAAATGCGTTCCGGCGCCGGGTGGCTCAACACGTTGACCGAGTGGTCTATGGTTCTTTCCAGTTGGCGGGCCAGACGCTCCAGTGCGGGGCGGACCATGTCGAAA
>JAGXKN010000059.1 GCA_018335195.1 Desulfobacterales bacterium | reverse complement strand
CCTTGCCTTATCGACCATATAAACATCGGTATCAATGACTTGTCCGGACTTTGCCTGCACCGGGGCATCTTCGTAATGAAGAATGCCGTCTTTTTCCAGTGTATGAGATATTTCCTGAATGGTCCCGATATCCTTGGGAAAACCGATATTTACCAACCCTTTTCCGATAAGCTCATCCGGGCCATAACCCAGCATTTTCTTGATAGCAGGATTGGCATGGGTTATCTTTCCTTCAGCTTTTTCCAGAAGCAGTATTCCGTCATTGGCGGTCTCAAAAAGTCGCCTGTAGCGTTCTTCAGACTCTGACAACAAGTTTTCCGCTCGCTTGTGCTCGGTGATGTCTTCTATGGCAAGCAGGATAAGCCGCTCTTTTCCGGACTTTCTGTGAATTTCCCGGACATTTAAAAGCATGGCGCGACTGCCGATGTCGGCAAATTCATGTTCAATTTCGTAGTCCTCTATGACAGTTTTTTGGGGAAGCAGGGTTTCGAGAAGCTGTCGCAGTTTGGGAATGTCCCACTGTTTGTTGCCCAGGTCATAGATAAGCCGGCCCTCGGCCTCTTCAGGCTTTAGCTGAAAAGTGTCATAAAAGGAACGATTGGCGGAAATCACCCTTAAACAATGATTCAGAACGATTAAGGGCTCATGGATTGTGTTGATGATACTCTCTGCGTATTGGAGGGCTTCCTCTTCGGATGTTTTGGAATCTGCCATTTTTTATTCCTGAAAATTTTGTTTTGTAGCCTCCAAAGTCGGTTTTACGCGGGGCTATCTTTTAAATCCTTATCAGGCAGCTGAAGAAACCAAGAGTATAATATAGTGTAGTTTATTCTGGCGGGGCAAATTACAATTATAATAGCAGGAACCCGGGAGCCTGGCAAAAGTAATAAGTATTTTCTTAAATCCTAAATTGAGCGTTTCAGATTATTAAAAACATGATTTTGTAAAGGATTATACCCATTTATATTTAAAAATCTGAAACCCTCCGGGATTTCCAATTCTGCCGCATCTACTGCGTCAGATGCAGCCTCGCATAGTCCACTATAGCTTGTCTGCATCTTCCTTGTGTCTGCGGCAAACTTGAAAATCGCTCAATTTAGGTAAATATAACATTGGGATAGGCGCTTTGCAAAAACAGGCTGCCACATGCCCAGCATGCCCGAACCAGTCTTGCATAAATAATGATTACAGATTAACATCCTGTCTGTTTTTGCTATGATAAAAACCGCCAGGGATAAAAATACGCACCAAACACGCGGGCAGCATGAATATGCCTGAAACAAAAGGAGGATATGAACGATTCGCACCAACATGATCTGCGCCCTTCCCGGTTCCTTGTGGAAAACCTGCATCTGCTACCCAGGGGCAGGGTGTTGGATGTGGCCATGGGATACGGCCGTAATGCGGTCTTCCTGGCTTGTTCCGGTTTTGAGGTGGAAGGAGTGGATATCTTGCCTGAGGCTGTGGCCGGGACCCTGGAGGCCGCCCGAAAAGCCGGGGTCGACCTCATGGCCCGGGTGGCGGACTTGGAGGAGGGGCACTATTCCATTCCCAGGGAAGCCTATGATGTGATTATTTGCTTCAATTACCTGCACCGGCCACTGATTCCCACCATAAAGCAGGGCCTTCGCCTCGGCGGGATGGTGGTGTACGAAATTTTTCTCGTGGACCAGGCGCGATTCGGGCGGCCCAAAAACCCGGACCACCTGCTCGGGCACAATGAACTTCTTCTTATGTTTCGTGATTTTCGTTGTCTGCGCTACCATGAGGGAGAGATGGAAACCGGCAGGGCCGTGGCCGGCATCATAGCGCAAAAAGAGTGTGATGCGTCCGGTGCACGGCCTGGGCGGCCGGGTACTTATACCTAAAACAAAAGGTCACCGGACTATATTTTTGGTCCCGAGGTTATTGCGTAAGTACCGTTGGTTTGGATAAGGATACAATTTATATCGGTTATAACTCTGCCATTTTGCGGGCCATTGTCATCACCCGGCCGGCGCTGCCTTCGTCCGTGTATGCCCGGAATATCTGCAATTTCTCCGCTTCCAGCGATCCCTCCGCATGAATGGCCAGCACCTCCTGGTAGGCGCCATAATCCGAGGCGGTCAGATCGCGGATGAAGTTCATCATCTGCATGCGTTTTTCGGCGCTGACGCCGTCTCGGCCGACCAGATATTTGTCTAAATAGCCGCGCATTTCGGCACTGTTCCAATCCTCATCGCCTGGACCGGTGACTAAAAGACCGCCGGCCAGTTCCTGCAGGTGCTGGACGGCTGTATGGTAGCCATGGGCAAAGTGGCTCTTGGCCATGTTGACCATCAGCGGATCGGGCGCCACCTGGCCATTGGGCTTGGTTGCCGGACGTTCAGCAGCCTTCTGCGTCAGTGCGCGCAAGGTCTCGGCGTAGGCGATCAGGGAGATGAACTTATCCCGCACATGTGTAGCTTTTGCGATGCCGTTGTAATCGGCGATGGTGGCAGCCGCGCCCACCATTGCATCAACCAGGGGGAGTTTGTAGGAAATGGCCGTGAAGCGGTGATACTCCACAAAGGTCAGGGCCAGCTCGCCGGCTCGACGTGTGTCGCCGTCTAGAAAAATGCGCTCGTTGGGCACGAAAACATTATCGAAAACGGTCATGGTTTCCATCATTTTGTGGCGTGCGCTGATGGGGCGTTCACCTGGCTGCGCAGGCCCGTCGCCAAACGGGCTGGTGAAGAGTTTCACGCCGGGCGTGTTGACCGGCAGTGCAAAGGCGATGCTCCAGTCGGCTTCACCCGCCTCCATGGCACGTGTAGGCAGAACAATCACCTCGTTGACGTTGGTGGTGGCCGAGGTGTGGATTTTGGCGCCACGGACGACCACGCCGTCGTCACGACGCTCAACCACGCGAAGATAGAGATCCGGATCGGCCTGCGCTGCAGGACGTCGCACGCGGTCGCCTTTGACATCGGTCTGGGCCGTTGCCAGTGCAAGATCCTGATCGCGGCATTTTTCGTAATAGGCGCGTACCCGGGCGTGGTAGACGGGATCTTCCATCTGTGAGGTTACCGCAAGCAGGGCGAAGAGGGCATCCGTTCCGATCTCCTTGATCAGCACTACCAGGGTGTGGCCTTCGGCCGTGGCGGCCTCAATCAAGTTGGACCGCAGAAGCAGATCCTCTGCGCTTTGTGGAATTTTGTAGTAACGACTGTAGGCTTGATCGTTTTCGTTGACAACGGCCAGGCGGCCGAAGCGCTTGCTCTCGGCCATGCGGTAATCGATGGCACCATGCTCAACGGCCTTTCTAATGACCGGGTGTTCGGTCACATCGGGTACCCGCTGTCCGCGGAACCAGACATCGCGGCCGTCCCGCAGCGATTGGATATATTGGTCGGGAGTTCGAAGCGGCATGGTTATCTCCTTTCGGTAATATTCTGAATTTTTCGTTCTTTTGTTCGCAGCACGGTGTTTCCTTTATCTTAATATAATCATTCCATCAAACTTTGCATTTTATTGATGTCACCGGAAAAATTGCCTTCCGTGGCAGGAAGTTCCCGGAAGGCTGAGATTCTGATCAACCCAGGATTTCAGAGATCCTGCCTTCCAGCATAACTATTCCTACTCATGAATTTCCGATAAAGATCGGCGCGATGAAATAATTGCAGCACTTGACTTTTTGCTCACCGGCTTCTGAAGGTCCGAAACGCTTTATAATCTCGCCTGCCATACCCGCCCCGGAAAGCAAAGCGCGTTATCTGTTTTAAAGGGAGATGGTCACAACTCCCGTTTGTTTCTTTAATTTTCAGAATTTGGCTGGCCGGTTTGCTACAGTAAGCGGCGAATTCCGGTTATAAACAGATTAATCTTGTTGGCCTACCCCGACCGAAATATGTATCGAAATAATAGACACTGGATTTTTCCGGGTAACCAGGAAATGCACCTTACGGCTATGGCCCGCCAGTATTCCGGAGTTGGCGGAACAGGGGAATGACGGATTCAAGGTGCAGCTTCGTGGATGGCCGGGAATGCGGTTCCCAATGGCAAGTTGTTTGCAAAAATGCCCGCAAGCTACGAAAAAAGGAGGATGCCACCCAGAACTGATGCAATGAGCATCCCCGCTATTTTCCCGATCCGTTCTTAACACAAGCCCCCCTTACCTGCAATCCAGCAGCCTTTCAACGTAATTCAGGAAAGCCGGATTGCATATTCATTAAGGGCCTGAGCAGAAAACCTTTTATTGTTTTATTAAATTGATATAATAAGGAAAATCACACAGCAAAAACCAGTCCAGGAAAGCGCTTTTTTGATTTATTGGTTCCGGCATGTAAAGAGATATAAGCGAATTGTTAAAACATGGCAGCAGGACAACAAAAAGAAAGGCGGCTACGATGAAAAACGTCCTTGGGTATGCCGGAATCCTTACATTGCTCTTTCTCCTGACCGCGGCCTGTCAGCACCCGACGCAGAAAGCATCATTTGAAGACATCAGCGCAGTTGACGCCTTAAAAGCCCACAGCCGGGAATTTGAAAAACGGGTGGAAACCGTCACTGACGGGGTGCACGTTGCCATCGGTTATGGTCTTGCCAACTCGGTTATGCTCGAGGGCGATGACGGGGTGATTATTATCGATACCCTGGAATCCGTTCAAACTGCGCAGAAAGTGCAGGCCGCGTTCAGAACAATTACGGATAAGCCGGTGCGTGCGGTGATATATACCCACAATCACGCAGACCATGTGTTTGGTGCCTCGGTGTTCGCAGATGACCCTTATATTCCGGTATATGCCCACGAAACCACCAGCTATTACATGGACCGTATCGTGAGCGTGCTTACGCCCGTGATCAACCGGCGCAGCATGCGGATGTTCGGCAATCGCCTGGATGATGCGGCCATTGTCAATGCGGGAATCGGCTATCGGCTGAATGTGCATCCGGACAGCCGCATCGGCATTGTCCGCCCCACCCGGACCTTTGCCGATGAACTCAGCGACACCATCTGCGGCATCCGGTTTAAGCTGATTCACGTGCCGGGCGAGACCAATGACCAGATCTGCGTGTGGCTGCCGGAAAAAAAGGCTCTCATCGCGGCCGACAATATCTATAAAACCTTTCCCAACCTCTATACCATCCGGGGAACCCCCTACCGGGATGTCAGGAAATGGGTGGACAGCCTTGAGCGGATGCGGGACCTGGGTGCCCGACACCTGGTGCCCTGTCATACGGGCCCGGTCTCCGGCCGGGAAAAAATCCGCGAGCTTTTGACCATTTACCGCGATGCCATCGCCTTTATCCATGACCAGACCATCCGCGGCATGAACAAGGGGCTTGCCCCGGATGAACTGGCGCAGAAAATTCAACTGCCGCCGCACCTGGCGGAGCATCCCTATCTCCAGGAGTTCTACGGCACGGTGGAATGGTCGGTGCGCTCGATTTTTGACGGCAATCTGGGGTGGTTTGACGGCAACCCAACGAATCTCTTCCAGTTGCCGCCGAAAAAAAAGGCAGAGAAAATGGCAGACCTTGCCGGCGGAGAAGCGGCATTGCTTGCAAAGGCCGAGGCGGGATACGAGAAGGGCCAGTACCAATGGGTGCTCGAGCTGACCGACCATCTGCTTCGCCTGAATCCGGAAAATACCCGGGTGAAAAATCTGCGGGCAGGCGCCCTGACCGCCCTGGGAAAGGCCCAGAAAAATCCCAATGCCCGGCATTACTATCTCACCTGCGCCGCCGAGCTGGAGCAGGATTTGGATATGGACAAGCGAGCCACGCCGGACCCGGAAATGGTGCACGCCATGCCCCTTTCCACCTTTTTTGACAGCATGGCCGTGAACCTGGACCCTCAGCGCGCCGCGGACATCAGGCAGACAGTGCATTTTGTGTTCCCGGACATTGATGCGGCCTACACGGTCTGCGTGCGCAACGGGGTAAGCGAGATCACCCCCGGGCGGGCGGGCCGCCCGGACATAACCGCAACCGTTGATTCAAAAGTTTTCAAGGAAATGCTGGCTAGGCTGCGCTCGCCACTTATAACCATTGCCGCGGACTTTGACGTCAAAGGTGGCAAAATTGCCTTCATCAAGTTCATGAAACTTTTTCAAGCCTCCGATGCATAAGGCCGCACATGAACAAGATCTTCACATCCGGGTAACGGGCATTTAGCTGATTGACCAAATCCCGACTGCTCATAAATGTAAGAATCATCTCGCCATTTTCCAAATAAGCGGAATGGGGCAGCAGGCCCAAAGGCTCCTGCCGTGGCGGGCCGACCATGCCGGACAATTTGTCTGACAGTTGCTTGATGGAGGAAAATAATGATTAATGAAGCCTTTCTTGCGCCCTGCGGACTCTACTGCGGGGTCTGTGGCGTCTATTACGCCACCCGGGACGACAATTCCAAATTTCTCGAAAAACTTCTCCATTTCTACCAGTCCACGATTTCCGGAATCGATCACCTGACCATTGAGGACCTCAAGTGCCGGGGCTGCCTGTCCGATCAGATCTCGTTTTTCTGTCGCGTTTGTGCGATAAAGGAATGCACACGGGAAAAGGACATTGCCGGCTGTCACCAGTGTGGAGAGTTTCCCTGCACGCATATTGAAAATTTTCCGGTGCCTGTGGGAAAGAAAGTTATACTTCGTGCGATTCCCTATTGGCGGGATCACGGGACAGAGCAATGGGTGGCCGAGGAGGAGCTTCGATATGTCTGCCCTTCCTGCGGGCATCAGCTTTTCCGCGGGGCAAAGCGCTGCAACGAGTGCAGGACGACCGTGGATCTCGACTGACGCCAATGCAATAATTGATGAGAAGAAAAAGACAAAAAACAGGAGACTTGAATGGTTGATCAATCGGATATCATCAAAGCGGCCCATGACTGCGGATTTGAAGACATCGGCTTTACCACGGCCGAGCCTTTTGAATCGCACAAACAGCAGCTGCTTGAAATGAAAGAAGAGTATGAATGGGCGGAGACTGTCGGTCTTTCGCTGCTTCGCGGCACGGATCCGAAAACCATTATGCCGGAAGCCAAAACCATCATAGTCCTGATGGAGGTTTATTTCAGGCAGTCCTTTCCGCGCTTCATGGAAGGCCATTTCGGGCGCTGCTACCTGGATGACGATCGGGTGACAAAGGACGGGCTCTATCAGCGGATCAAGGCATTCCGGTCATATCTCGGCGAACATGGCATCAATTCAAAAGTCCCCTTCAACCTCCCTCACCGGGTGGCCGCGGCACGGGCCGGAATGGGCACATTCGGGAAAAACTGCCTGTTCTATTCCAACAAGACGGCCAGGGGCGGCTCATGGACCCTGCCAATAGCCGTTGTCATTGATAAGGCGCTTGAGCCGGGAGATCCCACCCTGGAGATCGGCTGCCCGGACTGGTGCCGGAACGCCTGCATTGCCGCATGCCCCACTCGGGCTTTAAAAGGAAACGGCCGGATCGATCCCCGCAGATGCATATCCTATCTGACCTATTTCGGGGAGGGGCTCACGCCCTTGGAACTGCGGGAGCCCATGGGCATGTTCGTTTATGGATGCGACCGCTGCCAGAATGTGTGCCCCAGGAATCAGCCCTGGCTGGCAAAGGAGCTCCCGGTGAATGAAAAGGTGGCTGAGAAGCAGGAGAATTTTCTGCTGCCGCGCCTTCTTCACATGGACCGCGAATACTTTGAGGCTAATGTGTGGCCGCATATGTTTTACATGTCATCCAAGGACATCTGGCGCTGGCAGATGAATGTGGCCCGGGTGATGGGAAACAGCCGCGACCCCCACTACATAACGGAACTGGCGCGCGCTTATGAAGAAAACCCGGATGAACGGGTGCGCGCCATGGCCGTCTGGGCCGTCAACCAAATCGGCGGCTCCGGGGCCGTAGGCTGTTTGAAGGGGACTGCGGATGAAAGGAGCCAGCTAGTAAAAGCAGAGCTTCAGAAGGCGAAAGAATCCGGATCCAGATGATCGACAGTTCGAGAAAGCGGCTATTCCCCGGCAGGAGTGCGAATTCTGGCCCCCTGAGGAATGCCAGATTCAAGGCGCAGATTAGGCAGGAGGCCGCACTTGAAAAAGTCCTGGCAAGCATTGTGGATTTCTCGGAGGAACAAGAAACACTGATACCAAAGGCTAACAAGCAGGAGCGCTCGCTGATTTTCTTTTTGCGGGGACACTCCAATATATTGCGGATAGTCAAATTTTCAAAAACTGTGATCACAGATGGAGATATCAAATTTTTTATCTGACATTAATTCCCGGATTTGTCTGTAATATCCTGAGAATTGAACGACCGCGAAAACATAAAATATTTATCAGGACAATTCATTGTGAAAACAAGAAAAACATTGGAAGGCGTTTTATACATGAGATATAAAACATATGGCGTCCATAAAGTGGGCAAGTCTGGTCTTGCTTTTTGATGCTTATTGGGTTTAAAATATTCTGATTTTCAGACCATTGAGAATTCAATGCCCGGATGCATGGCAGCAAATAATGAACCGGGATTGGATGTTTTAAAATATCTTTACCAATCTGATGACACCCCTTGATGCTTGATATATGAACTCCTGGTACCTTCCCGCCTTACTTGCACTGCTGCTGCTTGGAATTCAGCGTTTTTTTTATAAAGTCGCCGCAGAAAATAAATATCCCACGGAATGGGTAACCTTTTCATTTATGGCCACCGTCACGGTGCTGAGTGCGGGGGCATACTTTTCCCGGGATCAGAATGAACCCGCCATCGGCTTCCTGCTGGTCGCGGCCCTTATTAACAGTACGTCGTTTCTGGTGGCCACGGTATCGCATATTGAAGCGCTTAAATATGTCCCGGCAAACATCGCCTACAGCATCATCCGGTTAAACGTGGTGGTGGTGGCGGTTTTTTCAATTTTTTATTTCAAGGAGCAGGTTTCCCTGCTGCAGATTCTGGGCCTGGCTATTGCCGTTGTCGCCATGATCCTGCTAACAACACAGCTGACAGCAGACACCCCCTCATTGAAACGGCGGCGGCAGGGAGCGGTGTTTATTTTTCTGGCATTGCTGGGTGGTGCCACGGCAAGCGTTTCATCCAAATTTGCCGCAATGTATGCGGATAAATTTGCCTTTATGGCCATGTCATATTTATTCGGGATGATCGGGAGTCTGGGAATAAACAAGGCATTGTCCTATAAAAAGGCCAGGCAGAGACGATCGGCTGCAATGGGGCTGGGGTTTGTCATGGGCGGATTTAATTTTGCGGGATTCTATCTGTTTTTATATGCTCTGGAACGCGGTCCTCTGTCCCTGATTGCGGCAATGGTTGGAATGCATTTCGTAATCGCCATTGTACTTTCCGCGGTTATTTTTCACGAAAAAATAAAACCGGCTGGTTTTGCGGGGATTCTCTTGACAGTAATATCGATTCTCCTGATACGAATTTGACATTATATATCAGTTCCTCGCGCAACAATATCAAACCTTCAACAGATTCAAAGTGAGCATCCATTCGCGTCCGCCACCTTTAAAAAGCGACAGCTTCATTCTCGTTTAAGATTTCATACATAACAGATTCTTCAGTAAAATCATTTTTCCCGGAAATCAGGGCATTCAGCTGCCGTTCAAACGACTCGGAATTTTTATTCTGCTCAGCCTGAATCAGCGCTCTGGCATAGCGGTTTGTGGATTTAAAGTCCCGGTAAATACTCTGATAATCTGAAAAAAAATGCTGCATGTATTCAATGATATCTGGATCAAAGCCGATAGCATCAGTTTTCCCTGTGTCTTTGCTGACTGAAGCTTTCTTAAGATCCGCAATTTTCAAATAGGCATCATAAAAGGCATGGTAAACCTGATGGATTTTTTGTCTGGCAGCATCAGGCAAACCGTCGATGTTCCCAAGATGCGCTTTAATGGCATCTTCAACAACCGCCTCTGTATTGATATGATAAGTGGCGTT
This sequence comes from Desulfobacterales bacterium, assembly GCA_018335195.1. Lineage (GTDB taxonomy): Bacteria > Desulfobacterota > Desulfobacteria > Desulfobacterales > Desulfosalsimonadaceae > Desulfosalsimonas. The sequence goes on along the minus strand of JAGXKN010000059.1, from coordinate 4,940 downwards.
CATTCTCTTTATCCTCCTTTTAGTGTAGAAAGTAAGTATGTTGTCGATGGTGTCAATACGCACCGGTTAGATTTGGGCATCAGGGTACATCATAAATCCGATATCTGGTAATCAAGCCCGACCAAGTTGATACAGTAATAAGTTAAAATTTGGCATGTATTGACATTGCAGCCGGCATCCTTATATTCGGTTTGTTGATTATGCTCCAGAGCGAATGCCGGCCGAAATGCGGCGACCTTAACGCTTGAAAGCGACGGCATTGAATGTTTTCAACCTTTGATATGGAGACAACGAATGCTAGGTTATGTGATATCTGGCCTGCGAATTGACAAGGACCGATGAATCATAAACCAGACAGCAACCCTGACCCCATAGACGTAACCATATCCCGGCGGACGGGAGTGGGCTACAGTTCCTCCGTCAGCGGATGGCAGTATTTTCTTTCACAATTTCTGGAGCAGATGGGGCCTTATCTGCAGCCGGGAAAAATTATTACTTTCCAGCATCTGCTCGATCAGGAAATCCATCGGTTTGAGGAAATCGTGAGCACCATCCACATTTCCGATGACGTGTGCGGTGTTTATCTGCCGCCCAGTGTACGCAATCAGATGCTTTACACCAACCGGGGCAAAGATATACCGGCGAGTGAATTCGAACCCGCGGATGACGGAGCTGTTTTGTTTACCCGTCCGTTATTTCATGACACTATTGTCAATGTTCTGCTGGCGCATCTTCCGTGCACGCCGGCTGTGGACGTATATGACCAGGGCGCATTGCTGGCAGGATATGTCTATGATTCCATTGAGGACTGCCTGTCATCTTTGGAAAAAATTATCCAAACCCACATGAATTGTGGACGAATAATCAAATAGACAGGAATCTGGCGGAAACCGGCCCCTCAAAATGTCTATCTGTCGGCGTTTCCGCCAACCGCATCAGTTCAGGATGGTGACACGCAAAGGAACCATCTCTTGCTCGCGGCGCTCGACCTGCACCCGAACGGATTGTCCTTTTTCCAAGTCCTCGAAGGTGGCCTTAGCCTCTCCACGTGAGACCGTCGTGGTTTCTGTAAAATAGAGCTCCAGAACGCGTTCCTTGTCAAGGGCGACATAGATCTCAGTTTCATCAGGATTCACCTTCAGGATGGAGCCTTCGTGGGTTCCGGAATCCACGATGACCTCCTGGTGACCACAGCCTGCACATATCAACAGGATGCCCACGATCATAACAGTCCATTTAATCACGATTCGCCTCCATTTCAGTTTTTTGTTCTCTTTTTTCCTAATCTATGCTCACTAATGAGAAAAACAAGTCAAAGACTGCAAATGCCTTTTGAATCTCAGGTTTTTTCTCCCCGAGACGCTCGCTGTTGAAGAAATTGCGCCTTGATTCAACCCCAGTTCAGCACGACATGCAGAATGCTCAGAACAAATAGCGCCAATCCCCTCCATTCGTGTAGGAACGTAAAAACGCGGTTAGACAGGTACAGGTGAAAAGTACCCGTCAAAGCCTGGTTGACTATGAAAAGCCCGAGCAGCGGGTTGACGATCTTTAGTGCTGTCTGTTTTTTAATCACCATGCCTTGCCTAACCTCCATTCATGTTTTCGTACTGCCGTAACGGTACCTCTAGTGCAAATCCTTTCTAAACCCCGCATCGAAGAAAAAAAGCGGGTTCGACAATTTCACCCAATAACGTTTTATCCTTCACACCGGCGGGGAAATCAAGGCGTTCTTGGACCGGATCTCAAAAATGGAGGTTGACCTCTGGAATTGGCTTGCTCAAGGAGATTTGAACCGGCACGAACCATCAAGGCCAAGAACTGCGGCTATGCCGCGCCAGTATTCCGGAGTTGGCGGAACAGAGGAATGACAGATTCAAGGTGCAGCTTCGTGGATGCCCGGGAATGCTGTCTGGGCTGGCAAGTATGATGCATTTTTGAACCCGAACATATTAAAACCGAAATGAAATCCAAAGAGGCAAAACGCCGCTTCGGGCTTGGCCGGGTGATTTACAAACTGGCAAGCACTGCTGAAAGCGCTGTTCTGGTAATCTTCCTGGTAATAAACCTGGAAAGGTGGCTGAAAGCCATTTTTTTTGGTTTTTTATAATTTGCTTATCCCGAGTCAAGTTGGAAGCTCTCTTCAGGCTCGGCCGGGGTTATGCGTCGAAATTTGAATCAAGTTTTTCAGGAAGCCCTATATTAATTAAAAAATTTGCAATATGGATTCATTGAATCCCGCATGTTCAGATGACGCTTAGCGCATTCGATGTGCGTGCACGGTACGCAGCGCTGCTTATTATCTGGATTGATACAAATTGAGAATAGAGCGAGGGAATAATAATTTTTCAAATCAAATTATTGCTGGATGGCGGTTTCGGCGCCAACTCGGCGGGTTCGAAGCAATTTTTTATTCTGCCGGCCTTACGACAGGGCATTGATCGGTACACGAAGAGGCGCAGAGGCGCTTACAGCACCAGTTCCTCCCGGCCGCAGCATTTTTTGAATTTTTTACCGCTGCCGCAGGGGCAGGGCTGGTTGCGGCCGGTGGCGGCAAAGCGTCCGCTGAGGACCGCCTGGCGCAGGTTGACCGCCCGTTCCCGCATTTCCCGGTGTACCGGCTGAATATGTTCCAACAGCCTGGACCAGGCTTTGCAAAAGCGGCTGGTCCCGGCTGGCTGGCCCGCGGCGTCCTGCCGGAAGCGGGTGCAGTCCCCGCGGCAGAAACCGAACCAGGCACATTGGCGGCAGGCCGGGGGCATCTGGGCCTTCCGGGCGCTGAAGGCGCGGCGTAGGTCACTGTCGGCGATGGCAGCCAGGCCGTCCTGGACGAGGTTGCCCAGGCGCCACTCAGGATAGACGTAAAAGTCGCAGGGATAGCAGTCGCCGTTGTGTTCCACCACCAGGTAGGAGCGGCATTCGGTCTGCCAGCAGCAGGACGGCGCGGCCCCGTCCACCAGGTACATGAGAATGTCAGCAAACAGACGCACCGAGACGCGGGCAAAGCCGTCGGCATACCAGCGGTCGAACAATTGGCAGTAGAAATCTCCCAGGGCGGGCCCGTCCACCGGGCCGGCGGCCGGGTCCGGGGCCTCAAAGCAGGGAGTGAACTGCATATGGGTAAAGCCCTGGCCCCGCAGAAAGTCATACAGCCGGTCGGCCGCGGTAACGTTTTGATCGTGGACCAGGGTCAGGATGTTGAAGTCCACGCCGTGGGTTTGCATCCCGTCAATAGCCCCCATGACCCGGTCAAAGGTGCCGCGGCCGCTTTTGTCGCGGCGGCAGGCATCATGAATCTCGGCCGGGCCGTCCAGGCTGACGCCCACCAGAAAGCGGTTTTGGGCGAAAAATCGTAGCCAGTCCTCATCCAGGAGAATCCCGTTGGTCTGGAAGGAGTTTTCCACTTGCTGGCCGGGTCGGGCGTATCGCTGCTGCAAGGCCACGGCCGCGCGGAAAAAATCCACCCCCAGCAGGGTGGGCTCGCCGCCCTGCCAGCAGAAGGAAATCTGGTCGGCGCCGGATTCCAGAGCGGTGCGGATGACGGCCGCCAGGGTAGCCCTGTTCATATAGGGGGCCGTGGGGTAGGCATCGGCCACCCGCTTGTAAAAACAGTAGGTACAGTCCAGGTTGCAGCGCCAGGAGGTGGGCTTGACCAGCAAAGACAGCGAAGTCATCAGAAAAATCCCCGGGGGTTCTCCCGGATCTTCCGGCGGAAATCGGTCAGGGCTTGGTGCAGCTCGGCGGCCTTGTCCGGGTAAGTGTTGATAACATTGTAGGCTTCGCCCGGGTCACGCCGGAGGTCGTACAGCAGCGGCCAGCGGTCGCCCATCTGCTCGCCGCCCAGGGTGTTGGGCAGGGGCGCCGCGTCCAGGGGAACAGGCCAGGTATAGCGGTGAATGCGGTCAAAATACTTCCAGCGGCCGGAACGGATGCCCTCCAGATGGTCATAATGAAAGAAATAGAGGGCCTGGTGCGGTGATGTTCGGCTGCGTCCGGTCAGCAGGTCGCTGATATTGCGACCGTCGATGAGGCGGTCAGTGGGCGGGCCCACCCCGGCCAGGGCCAGCAGGGTGGGATAAAAGTCGATGTTCATGGCGGGGGCGGAATTGACCAGCCCGGCTGGAATCCGGGCCGGCCAGCGGACGAGACAGGGCACCCGGAAGCCGCCCTCGAGACTCTGGCCCTTGCGGCCGCGCAGGCCGCCGGGGCTGCCCTCGTACCAGGGGCCGTTGTCACTGGTAAAGATGACCAGGGTGTTCTCGGCCAGACCGTTTTTCTCCAAGCAGGCCAGGATCTCGCCCACACTCCAGTCGATCTCTTCGATCACGTCCCCGTACTTGCCGGCGCCCGACCGTTTTTCAAATGTTTCCGAGGGAAACAGGGGTTGGTGGGGAAAGGTGTGGGCCAGATACAAAAAGAAGGGCGAATCGGCCGACTCCTCAATGAAGCGGACCGCTTCTTCGGTGTAGCGGCCAGTCAGCATGGCCTGGTCCTCGTCCTGGCCCAGGTCCGGGGAAAGCTCTGTTTCATTACGGTAGAGGGGAAAGGGTTTCATGTCGTTGCTGTAGGGCACCCCGAAGTAGTAGTCAAAGCCGTGGCGGACGGGATTGAATTGGGGATTGCTGCTGTAGTCGCCCAGGTGCCATTTGCCCAGCATGCCGGTGCGGTAGCCGGCGGTTTTTAACGCCTCGGCCAGGGTGATCTCGGCCTTGTCCAGGCCGCGAGCGACATACTCCTCACGCATGTCCATCACTCCCAGGTTTTTGAGCATATCCCCGAAGTTTCGAACCATGCGCCGGGACAGGGGCTCGTCCTCGGGATAAGTGTTGCCGATGACGCCGGTGCGGATGGGATAGCGGCCGGTCAGCAGCCCCGCCCGGGAGGGTGCGCAGACGGCGTTGCAAGCGTAATACTCGGTTAGGCGGGCGCCCTCGGATGCC
>JAGXKN010000016.1 GCA_018335195.1 Desulfobacterales bacterium | reverse complement strand
TTAAGTGATTAAGTGATTAAGTAAAATCAAAATCTTATATTTTCGTTGCTTGGCGGACGGAACATTTTTTAGACGATTTCCGAAACCGTCATAATTGGATACGGGGGAAGATTCAATTTATTATGACCAAGTCCGTGATCATCGACGATGACCCGGTCACCACCCGGCTGATCGGGGAAGCCGTGAAGGCCGAGGACCACCAGTACCAAATCGCCCACACCCTGGCCGAAGGCCTGGGCCTGGCCCGGCAGGACCCGCCGGATCTGATTTTCCTGGACATTTCCCTGCCCGACGGAAGCGGGATGGATTTGCTGGGCACCTTTCTGGGACTGTCCTCAGAGCCCGAGGTGATTGTGATTTCCGGCAGCGGGGATGAAAAAAGCGTGGAAACCGCCATATACCTGGGTGCGTGGGACTACGTCCAAAAGCCGGTTTCAAGAGGGGCCCTGCGCCACATGATCCGCCAGGCCCTGCGCTACCGGCAGGACAAGGCCGGCCGGACCCGGCTCGTTGCGCTCAAGCGGCCGGGCATGGTCGGCGACAGTCCGGCACTGCACCGCTGTCTGCAGGAGGTGGCAAAGGCGGCCTCCAGCGCCGCACCGTGCCTGATTCACGGGGAGACCGGGGTGGGCAAGGAGCTGGCCGCCCGGATCATACATGAAAACAGCACCCGGTGTGAAGGTCCGTTTGTCATCGTGGACTGTGCGGCACTGCAGGAAAGTTTGATTAACAGCACCCTGTTCGGGCATGTGAAGGGAGCATTCACCGGCGCCAATGCGGACAAAAAGGGCCTGGTCGAAATTGCGGACAAGGGCGTTTTGTTCCTGGATGAAATCGGGGAGCTGCCCATGAGTGCGCAGAAAAACCTGCTGCGGGTGCTGCAGGAGCAGACCTTTCTGCCGGTGGGCGCGGCCCGGGAAAAGAAAAGCGATTTCCGGCTGGTTTCCGCAACAAACCGGGACCTTGCGGCCATGGCCGATCAGCAGTTGTTCCGGCAGGACCTGCTGCACCGGATCATGGGGCAGGAAATTTTCATGCCCCCGCTGCGCGAGCGCCCCGAAGACCTGCCCCAGCTCACCGCCCACTTCCTGCAGAAAATCTGCGAAAGCTACGGCCTGCCCACAAAGGGCAATTCACCGGATTTTCTGCCCACGCTGAAAAACTATACCTGGCCCGGCAACATCCGGGAATTCGGCCACTGCATGGAAAACGCCGTGGTCAACGCCGGGGCGGAGCCGATTCTCTACCCCCAGCACCTGCCTTCCTACGTCCGCATCCGGATCCGCTCCGGGGAGCTGGACAAGCCGGATAACGCGCCGCAGGTCACCGAAGCAGTGGAGACCGGGGAGGCCGGGGAGGCGGACATGACCCTGAAGGAAGCCCGGCAGGAAGGCGCCAGAAGAGCGGAAAAGCGCTATCTGGAGCGCCTGCTGGCCGGCGGGGAGAAAAACGTACAGCAGTTGTGCGAGCGGGCCGGGGTTTCAAAGCCGCATTTTTACGACCTGCTGCGCAGGCACGGGCTGGAATCGCCGGGGAAAAAGAAGTTTTAAGTGCATTAAGTTCGTTAAGTTTTAAGAAAAAACAAGAATGTGGCGGTTTAGCGAAACAGGTAGAAGCCGAGAATATTCTCCTCTGTGTCCGCCCATTGGCGGGGCAATTCATGGGAGCCGGAGCAAGTGATAAGTGTCTGCGAAGGTGCGGATTTGAAAAGCAGCCGGCCTTGAGGAGGTCTCAAAGATGTTGCAATTTCGGATTCCCGACATATCAACGGGCATAAAATCAAAGCGGCCCGCCGGTGGATCGGCCTCCGGTATTACAGATACCCCCAGGCCCACTTACCGCAAACAGTGATAAAAATCTCGGCTTCAACACCAAACGCGTCAAAGGCTTTCTTTGCTTGTACACAGAGATCTTCTCTTAATTTGCTTTCACTGGAACTTTTCAATTCGCCGGCTGCAATACCTGTCGGCAGCAGAAACCTTTGGCCCGTTTCAGATACAAGGTCTCTTTTCAAACCCAGTTTTGCCAAGGCTGCATATGCATTCCGAAAATCCTGATTCTTCTCGTGTTTGAATTCAAAGGCACATATCACGAATGCCTCCATACTCCGCCTCCCTGCCATCGGATTATGGTTTTCGAAAGTTCGCCGATTCCTGGATGTTGAAACATCTATAGCCATCTAACACCTCTCAAAGTGCGCTAAATTCGTTCTTTGTCAAAGAAAAAAGACATAAAAAACGCTTTTATTTGCTGTTTTGCGGTCATTTGAAGCTTTCCCCGAGTGATTTCACTGCGTACAGGCGGTTTTTCCGTTCCGGGTGCCTGCGGCGGCTGGCGTCCTTCACAAAGGCCACAATGGCACGGATCTTTTGTTCCCTGGACCCCTTGAATTCGATCCCGGATTGATATCCGCCCGTCTTTTCCGATTGGCGGACATTTGCCAGCCGGCCCGGAACTTTGACCTTCTTTCCGTGCGGGTCCAGGGCGACCAGGATCACGAATGAACCGACCAGGGGATTTTCCGTTTCCAGAAGCGTGCCGCCCTGGCTCAGGTTCAGGATTTTCCCCTGGCCCTGATCGGTGATTTCCCGGCCGGCATTGAAAAGAATGTAGCTCACATGGTTTTCTGTTTCGATCCTGGGGTATTCCCGCCGCTCATCAGCAATCTTTGCGCTTTGTTGATCATCCATGGCGTGCATCCTTATTGTTGTGTTATCCCCGGAGCAGCAAAAACGTTTTGCGACCCGGATTTTGCAGGGCTGATACAATCGGTCACGAATGATTTAAAGCACGATTTGTGCCAGAAGTTTAAGTGTTAATCAGCCTGTAAAAAGTCCTTTTTACAGGCAGTGTTAAGTTTTAAGTGATTAAGTGGTTAAGTAAAATCAGAAACTTATCATTTTATTGCCTGGCGGTTATAATGGTTTCAGGACTTCCAAGGAAACGCCTTTTTCGCGTCGCCGATCAGCCAAGGCGCTTACGGATTTCCTTTGTTGCAAAAATACCGCCCTGGCGGGATAAACAGCTTTTTACGAAACCATTAAGTGTTAAGTGGTTAAGTGGGTAGGTGGGAAAAGCGGTTGTGGTAGAGGGAGGCTGGCGCGGATTACGAAATGAGGGATCACAGAAGCTTCGCGGTATCGGCGGCATAATCTTCCAGATCGTTCAGGGAATTGGCTATAATATCATACACGGCACCGTAATCGATATCCCAGTAGAGATGTACGAGCCGATTCCGGAATCTGGCCATATCTGCCAGCCGCTCTGCAAGGCTGGCGTCTATGAGATTGGCCTGTCCCAGATTCCGGAAACAGTCACCATAATCTTCAGGCACATTTTTCAGCTTCTTGGCGGTCACATGGAAACAGATATTCAGGGCCGCCTCGATGGCCGAAAGCAGCCGTGACCGGGCAATATCCTGGCTATCCGCATCGGAAAGAAATGCTTCCCTGCCGCTTTCCTGAAACCGCTTCAGCCGCTCAACTGAGCGGTGAATATCCTTGAGCTTGTCCCGGATTCGATCATGGTCGAGGTTCAATGCTGAAGGCCTCCTTTGTATGGTGCCGCAGAAGCGGGGCGATATCAAGGTAGCGGGCCACGGTTTTCCTGGTGAACGCAACCCGCTCATCCGGGTCCCGATCAACCAGCAGGTGCCCGCGCAGCGCCTGATACTGGAAGCCAAGCTTTGCAGTATTCAAAATCCGGACATCTACGGGCACCCGTGGATCAAGTGCTTTTTCGATCTCTGATTCCATCCGCATTTCGTATCTAAAGCCAATCTCCGGGAGGATTTTCGGAAGAAGGAATACGGCTACATCCAGATCCCGAAACGCCCCGCCCTGCACAAAAGATCCGTGAGCAAAGGCAAAGCGGACCTCATGATGCAGATCCAGCTTCGCGGCGACGCTCGCCAGAATCTTTTCTCTTTGTTCGGGTGTCAGATTACAGGGTTTCATATTTGATATCATAACTGGTAACAAGCGGGAATTCAAGCCTGTAAAAAGTCTTTTTTACAGGCAGTGTTAAGTTTTAAGTGATTAAGTGGTTAAGTAAAATCAAAAACTTATCATTTTATTGTCTGGCAATTATAATGGTTTTAAGACTTTCTACGGTGCCATCAAGCGGTTTGGAAAAAATGGGGCACGGGGGCGGATCAGGAGTTGAATGATGGGATTTGGAATGATATGGAATTTTATGAAAGTGTTAAGTTTGATCCGCCTGTAAAAATTCTTTTTACAGGCAGTGTTAAGTTTTAAGTGATTAATTGTTTAAGTAAAATCAGAGACTTATCATTTTATTGCCCGGCATGAGAAACGGAATATATGTCCGGAAAAAACAAACAAACCGATAATGCAAGCCAGGAGATGCTGCGGCGGCTGCCGGGGGTGGATGCCGTGCTGGCGTGGGCCGCGGAAGATCCCGGGCTGGCAGGTGTCCCCCGGTCCGTGTTAAAGGCTTGCGTGCGGCGGGTGCTGGCCGGGATGCGAAAGCAGATCCTGGAAAGCGGGGCGCCGCCGGCGGAAAATGATCTGGGCCGGGAATCCATCCTGGGCGCTGTGCGGGCCGAAGCGGACGCGGCCATGGCGGAAAACCTGGTGCACGTCATCAATGCCACGGGTATTGTGGTGCACACCAATCTCGGCCGGTCCCTGCTCAGTGAAAAGGCGATGGCACATGTCCGGGCGGCGGCTTCCGGGTATTCCAACCTGGAGTTTGACCTGGCAACCGGCAGGCGGGGGTCGCGATACGAGATCGTAGAAGACATCATCTGCGAGATCTCCGGGGCGGAGGCGGCCATGGTGGTCAACAACAATGCCGGGGCCGTACTGCTGTGCCTGGATACCGTGGCAAAAAACCGGGAGGTGATCGTCTCCCGGGGCGAGCTTGTGGAAATCGGCGGGTCTTTCCGGATTCCGGACGTGATGAGCCGAAGCGGGGCCGTGCTCCGGGAGGTGGGCGCCACCAACCGCACGCACCCGCGCGATTACCAGGCCGCGATCAACGAGAACACCGGCCTGCTGTTAAAAGTCCACACCAGCAACTACGGGATCGTGGGGTTTACCCGGAGCGTTTCCCTAAAGGAGATGGTGGACCTGGGGGCGGATGCCGGGCTGCCGGTGATGGAGGATCTGGGCAGCGGAACATTCGTGGATTTTTCCAGGTACGGGCTGATCAAGGAGCCCACGGTGCAGGAGTCCGTGGCCGCAGGGGCGGACCTGGTGACGTTTTCCGGGGACAAGCTGCTGGGCGGGCCCCAGGCCGGGGTGATCGTGGGATCCAAAGCCATCATGGACCGGATCAAAAAAAATCCCCTGACCCGGGCCCTGCGCATTGACAAGCTCACCCTGGCGGCCCTGGAAAGCACGCTTCGGGCCTACCGGGACGCGCCTGCTGCCATGGAAGAAATCCCCACCCTGTACATGCTGACCTGTCCGATGGAACACATCGAGAAAAAGGCCGCAGACCTGGAAAAAGCGCTCGGCGAAATCGGCGATGCGAAATTGAAATGCCGGGTGATGGATTCGGTGTCCCGGGCCGGGGGCGGATCCCTGCCGCTGCAGGAGCTGCCCACCAAGTGCGTGGCCATCACGGTGGACGGGATGAATGCCTCCCGGATTGATCAGGCCCTGCGGGGTCAGCGGCCGGCGGTGATCGGGCGGATTGAAAATGACGAATTGTTATTCGATTTGCGGACGGTGCAGGACGGGGAGATTGCCGGGATTGTAGATGTAGTTTTAAGTGCGTTAAGTGCGTTAAGTTTTAAGTGATTAAGTGGTTAAGGTAGGTAGGGGCGGACCTGTGTGTCCGCCCGAATAATCGGGTTCGGTATCGGTATCGGGATCAAAACCCGATACCGATACCCGATACCGATGAGTGTGTAAATGGTCAGGTGGTTGCGGGAAACCAGCCGGGAACTTTTATCAGGGAAATGATTTATGAGTGATCAGAGCGGGGGGATAAAACGGAGCCAGACTTCGAGCAGTGCGTTTTTGCTGTCCAGGAGCGATATCAGCGAGCCTGTGGCAGACTACGGCACCCAGCCAGACGCGGCCGCGGCGTGGACCATCGAGACCCTGACCCGGATTTTTCCGGATGTCATCGGCCCGGGGCGGATCCTGGAAGCCGGCCTGGAGGGGGTGGCCGATGCGGACCGGTTTGCGGTCATGGCGGTCCGCATTGATGATTTTCACCTCGCGGCCGAGCCGGAATTCCTGATACAGGATGTAGCCGGGGTTGTCGATGAGATCTGTCAGGATCAGGGCGGTACCTGGGGAATCGTGGATGCGGACGTACTGGCCTGCTTTCTGCCGGAAATCCAGGGAGAGGCCTGTCTGGAAATTGCCGACGCAGTGCGCGAAAAACTGGCGCAAAGCAGAAACGATACTGTTACCATCGGCATTGCCGGGTACCCGGTGCTTGACTACGACCGGCAAAGCATTCTGAAAAATGCGCAAAAGGCCGTGCTTCATGCCGAGTTCTTCGGCCCGGACAGCCGGGTGGTGTTTGACGCGGTCAGCCTGAACATCAGCGGCGACAAGTACTACCAGGCCGGAGACATTGACGGGGCGGTGGCCGAGTTCAAAAAGGCCCTGGAACTCGATGCCGAAAACGTCAACGTGCTAAACAGCTTGGGGGTCTGCTACGGGGTGCGCGAGGAATATGATGCGGCCCTGGAATGCTTCCTGGAAGCCGCGCGGCTGGACCCCGAAGAGGTCATGCCCGTGTACAATGCCGGCTACGCGTGCATGTGCAAGGGCGATTACGAGCGGGCCCTGGAGTTTTTCCACAAAGCCGAAACCCTGGATAAAAACGTATTCGAGGTGGCGTTTCAGGCGGGCCGGGTGTACCTGGAAACCGGCCGGCACATCCAGGCCAAAAAATACCTGGAGGCGGCAGTGGCGTTAAATTCCGGCTCAGCGGCCGCCCACCGCTACCTGGGCGACTGCTACATGGAGATCGACCGGGATGCCGATGCCGCAGCCGCCTACAAGAACGTGCTCAAAATCCGGCCGGAAGACGCAGAAGCCCTTTCCGCGCTTGGGTATCTCTATGAAATGCAGTCCAGAAACGCGGACATCGCCCTGCTGTTCTGCCAGCAGGCAGTGGAGATGGCCCCGGACAACGCGCTGTTCCGCCACCGCCTGGGCCGGCTGTATTACAACCGCAACCGGTATGACGAGGCGCTGGAAGAGTTTGAGGCGGCAAGGGGGTTGGGCGATACGGCTTCGGACGAGTATATTGCGATGATCCGGGGCGGGGAGAAAAGCGTGATGGGTGATGAGTGATGGGTGATGGGTGATGGGTGATGGGTGATCCCGATACCGATCCCGACATCAGACGGCTGCTGTACATTGATTTTGGCGGATTCGTTGTTATTTTGAGAAAAAAGCAGAAATGACGGAGCTACGGAGTAAAAATGACTGCTAAAGATAAGTTAAAAGAAATCATCGAAAATCAACCGGAAGATGCCACTTATGAGGAAATTGTCCGTGAGCTGGCATTTGCAGGAATGGTTGAAAAGGGGCTTCGGGACGTTCGCGAAGAACGCGTAATTTCGAATGAAGATATGGGAAAACGCATTCGCCAATGGCAGAAATAAGGTGGGCCCAGGAAGCTGTAATATGGCTGGAAGACATTTACAAATATATAGCCGAGGATAATGCTGATGCTGCGAACAGAGTTGTAGAAGGAATTTACAACAAAGTACAATTTCTGGCTGAATTTCCCGAAATCGGATATCACTACCGTACAGAACCAGAAGGACATATTCGTGTTCTCTTGTATGGACACTACCGTATCGCATACCTTTTTCGGCATCCCGATACGGTTGAAATCCTGGGCATCTTCCATGGCGCGCTTGATATAAAGCGTTATTTATAGCTTTGTATGTCAAGATCTTTTGACTCCAGACCAAAGACGAAAATCGGGATCTTTTTAATAAAAGGAGATACAGGAAAATGCCGATTTATGAATATTATTGCGAGGCTTGTGATAAGAAGTTTGAAACCCTGGTGCGGGGCGGCGAGGTGCCGGTGTGTCCGCAGTGCGGGCAGAGCCGGGATCTGAAAAAACTGCTGTCCACGTGCGGGTTTGTGAGCAAGGGCGCAGGCGGCGAGACCGTCAGCGCGTCTGCGGGATCGTCCTGCGGCAGTTGTACATCCACGGGCTGTGCCGGTTGCGGCATATGACGGGCCAGACCGTCCGCATCGGCACCCGCGGCAGCAAGCTGGCCCTGTGGCAGGCAAACTGGGTAAAAGACCGGATCGCAGAACACCATCCGGAAATCAATGTCGAACTCGAGGTCATCAAGACCAGCGGGGACAAGATCACGGACGTGCCCCTGGCCCGGGTCGGGGGCAAGGGCCTGTTTGTCAAGGAAATCGAGGAGGCCCTGCTTGCGGGCCGGGTTCACCTGGCCGTGCACAGCATGAAGGACATGCCCGGCGAGATGCCCGAAGGCCTGCATATTGGCGCAATTCCCGTGCGGGAAACCCCTTATGACGTCCTTATTGCCAAAGGGGCGACCACGCTGGCCGAGCTGCCCCGCGGTGCGGCCGTGGGCACCAGCAGCCTGCGGCGGGCATGCCAGGTGCTGCATTTCCGGCCGGATTTTGACGTGCGGCCCCTGCGGGGCAATATTGACACCCGCATCAAAAAACTTACCACTGAAGGCCTGGACGCCGTGATCCTGGCGGCTGCCGGGGTCAAGCGCCTGGGGTATGATCACGAGATCAGCGCGCACCTGGACCCGGAAGTGGTGCTGCCGGCCGTGGGCCAGGGCGCGCTGTGCATCCAGGCCCGAAAAAACGACCGGGAGACCGCCGCCCTGCTGGCTGAAATCCATCACCCGGAAACCGCGTGCACGGTACTGGCGGAGCGGGCGTTTTTAAAGCGCCTGGAAGGCGGATGCCAGGTACCGATTGCGGCTTTTGCCGTGCTTTCGGACGGCAACCTGGAACTCGACGGCATGGTGGCGGAAACCGACGGCTCGGTCATGCTCAGAGAACAGATGACGGGTTCGGCGCAATCTCCCGAATCCCTGGGAAGAGCCCTGGCAGAACGGCTGATTGCGCGCGGCGCCGGGGATATTGTGCAACGCCTTATAGAAGAATTCCAACAATCATGAGCGGAATCGTTTACCTGATCGGCGCCGGCCCCGGGGACCCCGGGCTGGTGACACAAAAGGGGATCGCGTGCATTGCCGCGGCAGACACGGTGGTATACGACTACCTGGCATCCCCGGAGTTGCTTAAGTATGCAAGAGATGATGCCGAGCTGATCTACGTGGGCAAAAAGGGCGGGGATCATACCCTGAGCCAGGACGGGATCAACGCCCTGCTGGTGGAAAAGGCAGCGGCCGGAAACGCGGTGGCGCGCTTAAAAGGCGGGGACCCGTTTATCTTCGGCCGCGGGGGCGAGGAAATCGAGGAATTGATCGCAGCCGGCCTGGATTTCGAGGTGGTGCCCGGCGTGACCTCTGCTGTGGCCGCGCCGGCGTATGCGGGCATTCCCCTGACCCACCGGCAGTTTGCCTCGTGCGTGACCTTTATTACCGGGCACGAGGACCCCACCAAGACCGATTCCATGATTAACTGGGATGCGCTGGCTGCCACCGGCGGCACCCTGGTTTTCCTGATGGGCGTGAAAAACCTGCCCAACATCACCCGCCGGCTTGTAGAAGCCGGCATGTCAAAGGATACCCCGGCCGCACTGGTGCGGTGGGGCACCACGCCGGACCAGCAGTCCGTGTCCGGCACCCTGGAGACGATTTATGATAACGTGCAGGCAGCCGGGCTCAAGCCGCCATGCATCATCGTGATCGGCGAGGTGGTCCGGCTCCGGGAAAAGATGCAGTGGTTTGAAAAGCGTCCCCTGTTCGGCAAACGCATCGTGGTGACCCGGGCCAGAAAACAGGCCAGCGACCTGGTGCAAAAGCTGTCCGGCCTGGGGGCGGCCTGCCTGGAGGTGCCGGCCATTGAAATCGTGCCGCCCGAGGATCTCGGCCCCCTGGATGCGGCGGTGGAAGCGGTTTCGGGCTACGACTGGCTGGTGTTTACCAGTGTGAACGGGGTGGACGTGTTTTTTGACCGCCTGCGGGCCGCGGGAAAGGACACCCGGGCCCTGGGCCGGATCCGGACCGCTGCCATCGGGCCGGCCACTGCGCAGCGGATGGCCGACAACGGGTTAAACGCGGATATCGTGCCGGACAGCTACCGGGCCGAATCCGTGGTTTCAGCCTTTGAAAACCAGGACGTGGCCGGAAAAAAGATCCTCCTGCCCCGGGCCGAAGGCGCCCGGCCGGTACTGCCGGTCGAACTCACGAATATGGGCGCCCGGGTCGACGAGGTGATTTCCTACCGGGCCGTGCAGGGAACGGGCGGGGCCGATCAGCTCGTTGAACGCCTGCGCGCCGGGGAGATCGACATGGTCACGTTTACCAGCTCCTCCACGGTGCGAAACTTCATGGCCCTGCTGGACGAATCCGGGGCAGGGGAAATGCTGTCCGGTGTGACCATTGCCGCCATCGGGCCGATTACGGCCGAAACGGCAGCGGAGATGGGCGTTCAAGCCGACATCGTGGCGGATGCGTATACGATTGATGGGTTGGTTGAGGCGATTGTAAAAAAAGTGGTTAAGTGATTAGGCGATTAAGTTTCATCCGACGAAACTTTCACTTGTTTTCAAAATAACTTTGAATTCGGTTTACAAACTCCCCGGCTTGTTCGATTGCCTGCTTGCAATGATCTTCCGAAGGTTCAAAGAAAACCCCGTAATCGGCATCCTGCCGAAGATCAAAGAGCCGATGAAGCCATTTCGAAAATTTCTTGTCAATAATTCCCGGCTTCACAAACTCCCGGTCAAAATATGAAATCACGCCGCTGTGCTTGGACACCTTTGCCTTGTGGTAAACAACCAGAACCTGAATTGCATAAAACATTGCATAGTAGGCCCTGTTTATTGCTCCGCGAAAATGCCCCGCGTTTTGAAGCAGACGGGCTTCCGACAGGGCTTCCTCTGCCTGCTGAAGGCGGTATTTACAGAGTTCACGTGTTTGCGGATCCTGTTTCAAGCGGCAACCCCATCATTTCGCACTGCGTCCAGTAAGGGGCTGACTGAGACGGGCCCTTGTTCGAAGTCTTTCTCAGAGATCACGATGGTTGAAAGATGCAAATCGTGTGCAAACCCGACTTCCCAAGCCACATCACTGATGGTCAAGCGGTCATCGGGCGTCATTTGCTTAATGACGACACAAACATCCAGATCGGATTCCTTTGTTTCAGTGCCCTTAACATATGAGCCAAACGCCCAAATCCGCGCCTTTGGATAAACAGCACGCACCTTTTCAGCAAATTCCCGCAATATTTCGAATTGCTCTTCGTGCAAAGGCTATCTCCGGTTCTATGGGTTGTCCGTATAGATTACTCGATTGCATCATACCGGCACGCGTCATAGCAGGCCAGGCACTGGACGCATTTCTCCCGGTCGATGGAAGCCACTTCCTTCTTCTGCCAAGTGATCGCGCCGCTGGGGCAGACCTTGTAGCACATGCCGCACTTCTTGCACTTGTCCGGATCCACGGTGAACTTCAGCAGCGCGGCACACCGCTTAGCCGGGCAGCGCTTTTCATAGACATGGGCGTCGTATTCCTCCCGGAAATACCGCAGGGTGGAAAGCACCGGGTTCGGTGCGGTCTGGCCCAGCCCGCACAGCGAAGAGGTCTTGATCACGTCGCAGAGGTCTTCCAGGATTTCGATGTCTCCGGGCGTGCCGTGACCCGAGGCGATCTTGTCCAGGATTTCCAGGATCCGGCGAGTGCCTTCGCGGCAGGGGGTGCACTTGCCGCAGGATTCGTCCTGGATGAAATCCATGAAAAACCGGGCCATGTCCACCATGCAGGTTTTTTCGTCCATGACGATCACGCCGCCCGAGCCCATGATGGCGCCGACCTTGGCGATTTCCTCGTAATCCACCGGCGTGTCCAGGTATTTTTCCGGCACGCATCCGCCCGACGGGCCGCCGAGCTGCACGGCCTTGAACTTGCGCTTCTTCGGGATGCCGCCGCCGATGTCAAATATCATCTTGCGCAGGGTAATGCCCATGGGCACTTCCACCAGGCCGATGTTGTTGACGTCCCCGGACATGGCAAACACCTTGGTGCCCTTGGAGGACTCCGTGCCCACGCTGGCGTACCACTCGCCGCCGTTTAAAATGATCTGGCCCACGTTGGCCATTGTTTCCACGTTATTGAGCACCGTGGGCCGGTCCCAGAGCCCCTTGTTTGCGGGAAAAGGCGGCCGGGGGCGCGGCATGCCGCGCTTGCCCTCGATCGATCGCATCAGGGCGGTTTCCTCGCCGCATACAAAAGCGCCTGCGCCCTGGTAGATGTCGATGTCAAAATCAAATCCACTGCCCAGGATGTCCTCGCCCAGAAGGCCGTAGTTCCGGGCGTTTTCAATGGCCAGGCTCAGGCGATCGATGGCCAGGGGGTATTCGGTCCGGCAGTAAATATATCCCCGGCTTGCCCCGATGGCGCGGGCGGCAATGATCATGCCCTCGAGCACCGCGTGGGGATCGGCTTCCAGGATGCTGCGGTCCATGAACGCGCCGGGGTCGCCCTCGTCCGCATTGCACAGCACGTACTTGATATCGCCTTCGGCCTTTGCGGCAAACCCCCATTTCACCCCCGCGGGAAATCCCGCGCCGCCGCGGCCGCGCAGTCCGGAGGTTTTCACCTCCTCGATGATTTCCTCGGGCGTGAGTTCATTGACCGCCCGGGCCATGCCGAAATACCCGTCCCGGGCGATGTATTCGTCAATGCTTTCCGGGTCGATCTGCCCCTTGTTGCGCATGGCCCGGAACATCTGGTTAGCGAAAAACGGGATCTCGTCCATGATGGGGATGGTTTCCTTGGAGGCCGGCTCCTTGTAGAGCAGGCGCTGGACCGGGCGGCCCTTCAGGAAATGTTCCTCCACGAGTTCTTCCGCGTCCCCGGGCTGAAGCTGCTGGTAGAAAATGCCCTCCGGCTGGACGAGCATGACCGGGCCGACCGCACAGAACCCGTTGCAGCCGGTTTCAATGATCCGGATTTCCCGGTCCAGATTCTGGCGCTCGAGTTCGGCGCCAAGCGCTTCCTTGAATTCACTGGCGCCGCTGGCATGGCAGCCCGTGCCGCCGCACAGCATCAGGTCTAATCTGTGCTGGTTCATATTTTCTCCAAAAAGTTTTAAGTTTTAAGTGCTTTAAGTTTTAAGATCAAAATCCGGATTTATTCCTTTTTTTCTTAACACTTCACACTTAACACTTAACCACTTGTTATTATTCATACTTCTCCAGGATCTCCAGGGCCTGGTCCGGCTTGATGCCGCCGTAGGTGTGTTGATCCACCATCATGACCGGCGCCAGTCCGCAGGCGCCCAGGCACCGCACGGCTTCCAGGGAAAACCGGCGGTCGTCGGTCGTTTCCCCGGAACCGATGCCGTATGTGCGGCCGATCCGGTCCATGGCCTCCTTGACCCCCTTGACATAGCAGGCCGTGCCGAGGCAGACCCGGACGGTGTGCCGGCCCCTGGGTGTCAGGGAAAACAGGGAATAAAAGGTGGCTACGCCGTAAACATCGCTGCGGGGAAGATTCAGGCCGCGGCTGATGTAGTCGATCAGTTCAACCGGGAGATAGCCCACTACGTCCTGGCACATGCGAAGCACCGGGATAACGGCGCCGGGGGTGTCCTTATGGGACGCGATAATTTCATCGATGCGCTGTTTCATCTCCGGGGTGATATCCGGGTGAGAAAGCATCATGGGTCTCCTTTACCCCTAAATTGAGCGTTTCAGATTTTTAAAAGCAATTTATTTTATAGGTTACCATTGCCATGCATATCCGAAAAATCAGAATAAATTGCCAGACTTGCTCGAAAAAGAAGAAATGAATATGTCACAGTCTGCTGCGATTGTCAATTATGGGTTATGGGTGATGGGTGGTCAGGGGTCGGTGGTCGGTGGTCGGTAGTCGGTGGTCGGTAGTCGGTGGTCAGGGGTCGGTGGGCGGTGATGGGTAAAGTTTTAAGGGTGTTAAGTGGTTAGATGATATGATCTGTAGGGGCGGACCTGTGTGTCCGCCCGAATAATCGGGATCGGGTTCGGGTTCGGTATCGAAATCGAGACCCGGTGCCGACCCCGGGAACGATTCCGATTCGGCGGAAGGGCAACAATTTATTGACACTTATCCGGGTTTTTTTTACTTTGAAAGTATAAACAGGTTTATACACATCCGGGGCCACTTTCCAACAAGAAGAGCAGCATGCCGATGAAACTTTCCGAACTGATCGACAAGATAGACGCGGTTGTCATTTCCGGGGACCATAAGCTCGACCTGGACATCGAGCGTATCGGCGCCAGCGACATGATGAGCGATATCCTTGCGGCCAACCTGGGTACCAGCAGTATGCTTTTAACCGGCCTGACCAACGTGCAGTCCATTAAAACCGCCGTGATTGCCGGTGTTGAGGCCATTCTGTTTGTCCGGAACAAGCGGCCGCCCCAGGCGGTCATTGATACGGCAAACTCCCATGGCATTCCCCTGCTGACGTGTCCGTATTCGATGTTTGTCACCAGCGGGCGCCTGTACGCCCAGGGATTTACCGGGCTGAACGGATTGAGGTAAATGGCGGCGCTAAAAAAAAGCTTCCAGCTCAAAAGCCGGGATTTCATCCATGCAGGTGAGGCATCCATATCCGTGCAAAACATGCTCAAGCAGATCGGCATCGAGTCCGCGCTGATCCGGCGCGTGGCCATCTGCGCATATGAAGGGGAAATGAACGCGGTGATGCACGGGGAAAACGGAAGCTTCCGCATAGAGGTCAACACCGATAAAATCATCCTGGACATCTCTGACGAAGGGCCCGGAATTGAAGATATCGCGAAAGCCATGGAAAAAGGGTTTTCCACGGCCAGCGAGGAGTACCGGGAAATGGGCTTTGGCGCCGGCATGGGACTGCCGAACATGGAGACCCATTCCGACCGTTTGGACATTGAATCCGAAAAGGGACAGGGCACCAGGGTGGTGATGCGTTTTTCGCTGTCCCCAGGGTCCCGGGAAAATAAAACAGGGCAAAGCGCATGATCGGGGAATATGTAACATTCCAGCTTGATAAATGCACGGGCTGCGCACACTGCGTAAAAGCCTGCCCCACCCGGGCCATCCGCATCCGCGGCCACAAGGCCGTCCACCACCCGGATCTGTGCATCGGGTGCGGGGAGTGCCTCCGGGTATGCCCGGAAGGGGTGATCCAGTCCAACGTCGAATCCCGATTCCCTCTCGACAAGGACAAAACCAATGCGGCAATTATCTCGCCGGCGCTTTATTCCCAGTTCCCGGATACCATGCCGTGCGATGTGCTCCGGGCGGTCAAGAAAATGGGCTTTGACCACGTGGTGGATCTTTCCTTTCACCTGGAAATGTTCCAATTCGCAGTGGAGCGGTTTATCGCGCAGAACCGGGAGACCCGACAGGCCCCGTTTCCGCTGATCTCCCCCATATGCCCGGTGGTGATCCGGCTCATCGCGCTCAAGCACCCGACGCTGTTGGACAATATCCTGCCGATCCGCCGGCCGGCGGTCATGATCGCCGATGACGTGCGTAAAAAACTGCAGTCCATACATAACATCACCGGCTCCGAGATCGAGATCTTCCACATCACCCCCTGCCCCTCCAAGGCGCTGTCCCAGGAGATGGTGCTCAAAGACGAGATTGGATCCGTGGACCGCACCATCGGCATTAATGCCGTCTATCCGGAGATTTGCAAGCACGTGGAAAACATCCGGGAAAAGGAGCTCGATATTTACGATACCGACCCGTTTGCCAACATCCCCAATGCCCGGGGACCCATGTGGAGCAAGTCCGGCGGGGAGATCAATCCCCTGCGCGATGAGGGCCTGCTTGCGGTTTCCGGGTTAAGAGAGGTCCGCAACTGCCTCGAAAAAATCGAGATGGGCGTTTTTGATGAAATGAATTACATTGAACTGCGGGTTTGCCCGCAAGGATGTCTCGGCGGACCGCTGACCGCCGTGGACCGTCATATGGCCAAGCAGACCGTACAAAAACTTGTGCGCACATTCGGTGTCAACCGGCGACTGCCCCCGTACAAACTCCAGCGGCTCTACGACCGCGGCTGGTTTTTTGCCAATATCCGGCCTTCGGATTTTACCGATTATTACCCGGATCAGCGGCGGGCGCTGACTATTGACCAAATGCAGGAAATCGAGAATCTGGTGTCGCTGCTGCCGGGAGTCGATTGCGGGGTCTGCGGGGCGCCGGACTGCCGCACCTTTGCCGAAGACGTGGTTCGCGGCCGGGCCAAACGCAGTGATTGTTTCAGGCTCCGGGAAATCGACAACAACAAGGAGGGCAATACATAGGTTTCTGCAGGACAGGTGCGGACACACAGGTCCGCCCCTACGATATACTTTTCGCGATGGGGCATGTGCCGGGGCGGACACGCAGGTCCGCATCCAGGAGGGCAAATGGGAATATGTTCCATTCTATGCGGACACGTCGGGGTGGACCTGTGTGTCCACCCCGGCAGGATCGGCAAATATCTGCAATATCCGGATGTACGGAAGAATTGAGGCGCTTATGAAAACCCAGGACTTGATCGACCAGTTCGGACTCACCGCCGCGGCCGGAAAAGCGGGCATAGACCGGGAAATCGCCGGCGGCTATTGCGGCGACCTGCTCAGCGAGGTCATGGCCAACGCCCCGATCGGGTGCGTCTGGATGACCATCCAGGTTCATCAGAACATCGTGGCAGTGGCCGTGCTCCGGGAGATGGCCGCCATCGTCCTTGCCATGGACAACCAGCCGGACCTGGAAACCTGCGAGAAAGCCGACCGGGAAAAGATCCCCATTCTGCTCTACAACGGGAGTTCCTACGAACTGGCCGGAAAACTCTACGCCGCAGGCATTGTCAACGAAACCGCAGACGAATGAACCCGGCCCGGGCAACACAGGAGCTCAAGCACTTCCGGGCGGATACCCATATCCACACCTGCCTTTCCCCGTGCGGCGACCTGGAAATGGGGCCGCGGGATATTGCGGCGCAAAGCCGGCACGCGGGCCTTGACATGATCGCCGTATGCGACCATAATTCAGCTGAAAATGCCGGGGCGGTGATGCGGGCCGGGGATCGTCTCGGCCTTGCGGTGTTGCCGGGCCTGGAAATCTGCTCCAGGGAAGAAGTCCACGTGGTGGCCCTGTTTGAAACCCTGGAATCGGCGCACCAGATGCAGGAATTCGTGTACGCCCGCCTGCCGGGGGAAAATCAGCGCGCGGTGTGGGGCGAGCAGATCGTGGCCAATGAGAAAAACGAGGTCCTGGGGGAAAACCCCCGCTTGCTCATCGGGGCGACCACCCTGAACCTGTATGAAATTGTCGCGCAGGTGCACGCCTGCGGCGGCCTGTGCATCGCATCCCATGTGGACCGGCCGGCATACAGCCTCATCGGCAACCTGGGCTTTATCCCGCCGGACCTTGACATTGACGGCATCGAAGTTTCCTTTCGGGTGCCGCTTTCCCGGGCCCGGGAAAGCGTGAACGGCATTGCCGGGTATCCGTGCGTGACCGCGTCAGACGCCCACTTTTTAAAGGATATCGGACGCGCCTGGTACGGGCTGCAGATGGCCTCGCCCTGCTTTGCCGAACTGCGGATGGCGCTTAAGGGAGAAGACGGCCGAAAGATCATCGCAAATTGAAGGAACTGGCGCTCCATATTCTGGATGTGGCGGAAAACGGCATCACCGCCGGCGCGGACCGGATCTGCATCACGGTGAAGCAGGATCCGGCGGAAAACCGCTTGGAGATCTCCATCGCGGACAACGGCCGGGGCGTGCCCGAAGACGTGATGAAACGGATCACCGACCCGTTTTACACAACCCGGACCACCCGGCGAGTGGGGCTGGGGTTGTCGCTTTTCGAAAACACGGCCCGCAGGTGCGGCGGATCCATGACGATCGATTCCGAACCCGGTCAGGGCACCCGGGTGACCGCCACTTTTGTCCATGACCACATTGACCGGCCGCCCCTGGGAGACATGGCCGGTACGCTGATGACCCTGATTTACAGCAACCCGGAAGGGGACCTGGTCTACCGCCGCCAGTCCGGGGACGGGGAAATCGTCATTGATACAAAGCAGGTGCGGAAGCAGTTTAACAACCGGCCGATCACCGATCCGGATGTATTCCGGCACCTGATGAAACAGATGGAACAAATCAAAACAGAGAGGTAAATCATGGGCAAAATGACCATAGACGACCTGAAAAAAATCAAGGAACAGACCTCGGAAGAAACCTCATTGCGCCACGGCGCGGCAAATGTTAAAATAACCGTGCACATGGGAACTTGCGGGATCGCCGCCGGCGCCCGCGAAGTGATGAACGCGCTGATGGCGGAAATGGGGCAGACAGAGCGCCAGGATATCCGGGTGATGGCCTCGGCCTGCCTGGGCATGTGCAGCAGCGAGCCCAACGTGACCGTGGCGGTCGAGGGCGAGGAACCCATTGTTTACCAGCACATGGATGCCAACAAGATGCGGCAGGTGTTCCGGCGCCACGTCCTGGAAGGCGAAGTCCAGACCGACTTTGCACTGGCGCGGGGATAAGAATTTTTGCAAAAGAATGCTGACATTGACAATTGCATATCTGTAGGGGCGAACCTGTGTGTTCGCCCGAGGAAAGGGCGAACACACAGGTTCGCCCCTACGCAATTTATCACGGGAGGTGTGAATGCCAGAGCAGCCAAAAGAAATTCTGCAGCAGACAGAAGCATTTCAACAATTGACCGAGCCGGAGCTGGCACCGATCCAGGATTTCAGCGAGCTTCGCAGCTTTACCAAGGGCCACCGCCTGTTCCAGGACGGCGGGTCTGCCGCAAACCTGTGGGTGCTTTCCGAGGGAACCGTTGACCTGCGTTTTGAATTGCCCGGCGGACGGGAAACCTCCGACGAACAGACCATTTCCACGCTGGGGGAAAACCAGATTTTCGGCTGGTCCAGCATGATTCCGCCATACAAATACAAGCTCTCGGCCTACTGCATTTCAAAGCAATGCCGGGTCCTGGTTATTGACGCCGGAAAGCTGATGGAATATTTCCGTGCGCATCCGGATATCGGCTACCGGGTGCTCTCCGGCATGATCCGGGTGGTTGGCAAACGATTCCGGCAGCTTCAGGCATCGGCCGGACAGGCGGCCTTTGCCGGGGCCAGGGTGACCGTGCACATGGGCACTTGCGGGATCGCCGCCGGGGCGCGCGAGGTCATGAAGGCCCTGTCAGAGGAAGTGGCCGGCTCGATCCGGCAGAATATCCAGGTGACCACCGGCGGGTGCCTCGGCTTCTGCAGAAGCGAGCCCAACGTCACGGTCCGCCTCCAGGACCAGGAACCGGTGATCTATCAGCACATGGATGAAAAAAAGATGCGCCGGGTATTTGCAGAACACGTGATCGGGGGCAAGGTCCAGGATGACCTTGTGCTCCAGGGAGGTCAATCATGCTAAAGCAGGAAATTCTCGAAAGCACGGCACCATTCAATGACCTGACCGACGAGCATCTGGCGGCCATCGCAGAAACCGCCGAACTGGTGGAATGCAGGAACGGAGACCGCATCTTTGCGCACGGCGCGGATGCCACGGATCTTTGGATCGTTGTGGAAGGAGAGGTAAGGCTCTGCGCCGAGCTTTCAGAAAACGGGGCGCCGATGGAGCAGATGGCGTTTATGTCCGCTGCCCAGGCCTTTGGATGGACCTGTTTTGTGCCCCCCTACAAATACCAGCTTTCCGGCTACTGCGCCTCCAGGCGATGCCGGCTGATCCGGCTGCCAAAAGACGATCTCCTCCGGTTCTGCGAAAAAGCCCCGGAAGTGGGGTTTGCAATCATGCAGTACACCCTGAGCGCCGTAGGTACCCAGTTCCAGGAACTCCAGGATGAACTGGCCAAACAGCGGGGCCACGAAATCATGAATCGGTGGTAGGTTTGCAGTTTTAAGTGCGTTAAGTTTGATGGCACCGTAAAAAGTCCAATATCTGCGTTACGCGCAATTTCTCAGAATTTCACGTACGGCGAAGTACGCTGCATTCTTCGAAATTGCGCAAGCCTTGATCTTGAACTTTTTATGGCGCCATCTGAAATTAGACTTTTTACGAGAGCATCAAGTTTTAAGTGTATTAAGAAAAAAAGAAGTGGTTATGTGGTTACGTGTTTATGTGATTAAGTGAAAAGGCAGACCCCCGCCCAGCAAGTCCACTTAACACTTAATGCACTTAACACTTAATGCACTTCTTTTCTTTTATGCCGCCCGTGACAGCTTGACCGCGCAGACCTTGTATTCCGGGATCTTGGAAACCGGGTCCAGGGCGGAGTTGGTCAGGCGGTTGGCCGCGGCCTCGGCGTAGTGGAACGGGATGAACACGGTGCCGTCCACGGCCTTGTCCGATATGGTCATCCGGGCCATGATTTCCCCGCGCCTGGAGGCAATCCGGATCTTGTCGCCTTCCTGCAGGCCGTACTTTTCCGCATCCGCCGGGGAAATCTCCACGAAACTTTCCGGGGCCCGCTCGTTGAGCCCTTCTGTCCGCCGGGTCATGGAGCCGGTGTGGTACTGGTAAAGCACCCGGCCCGTGGTCAAATACAGCGGGTATTCATCATTGACCTGCTCTGCCGGCGGGATGTAGTCGATTGCGTGCAGGTTGCCGCGGCCGATGGGGAACGCTTGGGCATGGAGTATCGGCGTGCCGGGATGCTCCGGCTTGGGGCACGGCCAGTGCAGGCCTTCCCGTTCGATGCGCGCATAGCTCAGGCCGGCGTAAGACGGCGTGACCGAAGCCAGTTCGTCAAAAATCTCCGAGGCGTTTTTGTAGTCCATGGGATAGCCCATGCGCCGGGAGATCTCCGCGATGATCCGCCAGTCCTCCCGGGCCGCGCCCGGCGGGTGGACCGCCTTTCTGACCCGCTGGACCCGGCGCTCGGTATTGGTAAACGTGCCGTCCCTTTCTGCAAAACAGGTGGTGGGCAGCACCACGTCTGCCTTTTGCGCCGTCTCGGTCATGAAAATATCCTGCACCACCAGGAAATCCAGATGCGAAAAGCTCTCCTCTGCATGGTTCAAGTCCGGGTCCGAAACCAGGGGATTTTCCCCGATCACGTACAGCGCCTTGATCTCGCCGGAATGGGCCCTGGGAATCATCTCCGTGACCGGCAGGCCGGCCTTGTCCGATAGCCCGGTGGTGTTCCATGCGCTTTCCATTTTCCCCACCGTGTCTGCATCCGTGACTTTCTGGTACCCGGTAAACACGTTGGGCAGTCCGCCCATGTCGCAGGCCCCCTGGACATTGTTCTGGCCCCGCAGGGGGTTGACCCCCGTGCCGGGGCGGCCGAGGTTGCCCGAAACCATGGCCAGGTTGGCCAGGGACTTGACGTTGTCCGTGCCGGAAATGTGCTGGGTGATGCCCATGCAGTAGAGAATGGCCCCGTTTTCCGCTCCCGCATAGAGGCGGGCGGCTTCGATGATCTGCCGGGAGGGTATGCCCGTAATCTCTGATACGTAGTCCGGGGTAAACTTTTCGATCATCTCCTGGAGAGCTTCAAACCCCTGGGTCCGGTTTTCCACGAAATCCCTGTCGTAGAGGCCCTCCTTTAAAATCACGTGAAGCAGGCCGTTGATCCAGGCCACGTCCGTGCCCAGGTTGGGCCGCAGCCACATGTCGGCATGCTCTGCAAGCTTTATGCGCCGCGGATCGACAAGAATCAGCTTTGTATCCTTAAGCGATGCCGCCCGCTTGACAAAACTCGAGATCACCGGGTGGTTTTCCGTGGTATTGGACCCGGTCACCAGGATCACGTCGGCTTCTTCGACATCCGCGATGGTGTTGGTCATCGCCCCGCTTCCAAACGCTGCGGCCAGACCGGCCACGGTGGAGGAATGTCAGAGACGGGCGCAATGATCGATGTTGTTGGTCCCGAGCACCGCCCGGGTGAATTTCTGGGCGAGGTAATTGTCCTCGTTGGCAATCCGGGCGGAGGTCAACACGCCCATGCTGTCGGGCCCGTGGCTGTCCCGGTTTTCCGCAAACCTGCGGGCCACCAGGTCCAGGGCCTCGTTCCAGTCGGCCTTGCGGAACTCGCCGTTTTCCTTGATCATCGGACTGCTCAGGCGCTCCGGGGAATTGATGAACTTGTAGCCGAATCGCCCTTTGACGCAAAGGCTGCCGTAATTCGGGGCAATTTCTTCCGCGCCGGTGACCTTGAACACGGTGTTGTCCTTTACATGCAGGTCGAGCTGGCAGCCCACCCCGCAGTAACTGCAGGTGGTGCGTATCTTTTCCGCTTCCCAGGGCCGCCACCGGTACCTGGCGTCCTTTTCCATCAGCGCGCCGGTCGGGCAGGCCTGCACGCACTCGCCGCAGAACACGCAGTCCGAATCCTTGAGCGGCCGGTCGCCCGCGGCCACGATCTTGCTGTTCTTGCCCCGGTACCCGAAATTTATGGCGTTGTTGACCTGGACTTCATTGCAGGCCTGCACGCAGCGGCCGCAAAGGATGCAGCGGGAAAAATCGCGCACGATAAAAGGATTGACGGATTCCAGGGGATACTTGACTTCCGTGGCCGGAAAAGCCTCCCCGGAAACCTGGTACCGGTATGCCAGATCCTGGAGCGTGCAGTCCCCCCACGCCGGACAGAGCCGGTCGCTGTGATCCTGCGCCTGAACACCCAACTGGAAATCGGTGAAACTGCCGGTTTCATCGGATCCGCGGACCGCGCAGTTGTGATTGCCCGAGGCCAGCAGCAGCTCGATGCTCATTTTCCGGGAGGTCACCACTGCGGGCGATTCCGTGTGGATCACCATTCCGGCCTGGGCCGGGGTGGAGCAGGCCGGCAGCAGGTTGCGGGCATTTTCCACTTCCACCACGCATATCCGGCAGGCCCCGGTCGGCGTGGCGCCCTTGAGGTAGCACAAAGTCGGGATGTCAATGCTGTTGCGCCGGGCCACGTCCAGAATCGTATCGTCGGGCTGTACGGGAAACGGGTTTCCGTTGATGGTTACTTGGTTTTCGGTCATGGCGAAGTCTCAGAAAGTGTTAAGTTCGTTAAGTTTTAAGTGATTATGTGATTATGTGGTTATGTGGTTATGTGGTTATGTGGTTAATAAAAACCGGCTGTAGGGGCGGACCTGTGTGTCCGCCCGAACCAAAATCCGTTGTAGGGGTGGACCTGTGTGTCCGCCCGGAATTATGTGACTAAATCGAATCGGTATCGGGTTCGAAAAATGAAACCCGATACCGATTCGGATCAGTTTGAAAGCGTACTTATATAATATTTTGGGGCGGGTTTCAAGGGTGAAAAAAAGCGGCGGGTTAGAGCCACATTTCCCGTTCCGGGTCCCGCAGGGACATGGGCGGCCCCAGGACCTCATACCAGATCACCGCGTGGCGCACCTTTTCCCTGGAAAGTGCAAGCCGGTGCGGGCGATGTTTTACCGGTTCGCCCGGCCCTTTCAGCGGCGGCGCAATGGCCCGGCGCTCGGTTTTTCCGACCCGCGCCTCCGGGGTCCGGCCCTCCCGGCTTCTGGATTCGATCAGGGTCTGGCCCCGGCCGGCACGGACAGGCTCGGGCCGCGGCGGGGAAGACGGGGCCCCGGAACGGGCTGGGGCCGGTTCGGATTTTTCCTCCGGCGCCTCCTGTGCGGGCATGAGCCCCTCCCAGCCGGAAGGCCGGCGCCCGCCGGATTCGCGCGTTTGCGCGTCCCCGGCCGGCCCATCCATTTCCTTTTTCACCTGCTGCCAGGTGTCCCTGAGGCTCTGTTTCCAGCCGCCCGGCTGTGGTTTTTCCTCCCGGTCGCCCGGGGCGGCGGTCTTCAGCTTTTTCTGCACCCGCACGAGGTTGGAGATAATGATGATCACCAGCACCAGTATAAAAATCAGGGATTCCATGGCGGTTTTTCCTTATTCCTCGGTTTCCTGGCCGTGCGGGCCGGTTTCGTCTTCCTCCTGGCTGCCGATGCTGTCGCGCATCTGGGTATCAGCCTGGATGTTTTTGAACCGGTAGTAGTCCATGATGCCGATATTGCCGGAACGCAGGGCTTCTGCCATGGCAACGGGCACCTGGGCCTCGTTTTCCACGACCTTGGCCCGCATCTCCTGGACCTTGGCCTTCATCTCCTGCTCTGCGGCATAGGCCATGGCCCGGCGCTCCTCTGCCTTGGCCTGGGCGATCTTCTTGTCCGCCTCTGCCCGGTCGGTTTCCAGCTCCGCGCCGATGTTTTTGCCCACGTCCACGTCCGCGATATCGATGGAGAGAATCTCGTAGGCCGTGCCCGCATCCAGTCCCTTTTCCAGCACCCGCTTGGAAATGCTGTCCGGGTTTTCCAGCACGTTCTTGTGGCTGTCCGAGGAGCCGATGGTGGTCACGATACCCTCGCCCACCCGGGCCAGGATGGTTTCCTCGCCGGCGCCGCCGACCAGCCGGTCGATGTTGGCGCGCACGGTCACCCGGGAAATGGCCTTGAGCTGAATGCCGTCCTTGGCCATGGCAGCCACCATCGGGGTTTCGATCACCTTGGGATTAACGCTCATCTGCACGGCTTCCAGCACGTTGCGGCCGGCCAGGTCTATGGCCGCGGCCCGGTTGAACTTGAGGTCAATGTTGGCCTTGTCCGCGGCGATGAGGGCCTGGATCACGCGCATGACATCCCCGCCGGCCAGAAAATGCGATTCCAGGTCGTTGGTGGATATATCGATGCCGGCCTTGACGGCCATGATCTTGGCGTTGACAATAAGCTTGGGCGAAATTTTGCGCAGCCGCATGAAGATGATGTTAAACAAGCCGATGCTCGCACCCGATACCAGGGCCTGGACCCACAGCGAAATCGCGGATCCGATAAAATAGACCAGCACGATCAGCGCAATTACCAGAATTGCGAGAATGATGAATTGAGCGGTCATAAAGCCTCCTGAAGTGTTAAGTGTTAAGTGCGTTAAGTTTTAAGTGGTTATGTGGTTAATAAAAACCGGCTGTAGGGTGGACCTGTGTGTCCGCCCGGCATGCTTAAAAATCGGGATCGGGTTCGGGATCGGGATCGAAAACGAGACCCGATACCGATACCTATTCCGGGGCAATAACCTTCTCATTGCGAAATCTTTCGCACAATGATGCGGCCGCCTTCGACTGCGGAGACCTTTATTGCCGATCCGTGTTCAATATAATCGCCCCGGGTGACCACATCCACCCGTTTTCCGTCGATCCTGGCGGTGCCCGCCGGCCGGAGGTCGGTCAGGGCCTCGCCCTGCCTGCCCACGTATTCGGCGTTTTTCTCGTCATACGAGGCGTATCCGCTCTTGCTCGACAGCTCGGACTTGAGCGCCAGCGGCGAGTGGGCCAGCAGCTTGAGTCCGACAATCAGCACCACGGGCAGAATCACGATATCTGCCAGCACAAAGATCATGCCGGCAAACGCCGATATTGCCGTAAAAACCAGGTACAGGGAGTATCCCAGGCAGCCCAGTGCGACAATGGCAAGCAGCCCGCCGGAAGGCAGCATCACCTCGGCCAGCAGCACGGCAATGCCCACGACCTGGAAAATCACCGGCGCAATATAAGGCTGGATCATGCCTGCTCCTTCTTATCCACGACAATCCGGTTGCCGCGAATATCAATGACCCGGATGGGCGTGCCCTTATCCAGGAACTGGTTTTCCGTGATCACGTCAAACATCTCGTCGTTGATCTCCGCCTTGCCCGAAGGCCGCAGGTAGCTCAGGGCCACGCCGGTATCACCGGCAGACACCATCTGCGTTTCCCGGCTGTCGGCATGCGCTCCCTCAAGGGAAGCGGCCAGGTACGGGCCTTCCCGGCTGCTGGGGATGCGGGGCATTACGTAGCGGATAAACAAAAGCCCCGCGATCACGGCCGCCACGTAAGCGCCCAGAACCCGCACCGCGTTTTCGATCAGCAGATCCTTCTGCCAGGGAATCGACGGATCCGGGACCACGAAATCCTGCATGGCCAGTATAATGCCGACAACGATGAGCACCATTCCGGCAAACCCGGACAGGCCGAAGCCCGGCAGCACAAACACTTCCACGCCCAGCAGAATGATTCCGGCCACCAGGATGAAAAACTCCGTGTAGTTTGCCAGGCCCACCAGGTACTGGCTTAAAAACACCAGGGCCAGGCAGAGCACCCCCACGGCACCCGGAACACCGAAGCCCGGCGATTTGATCTCGATGTAGAGTCCGGCCAGGCCGATCATCATCAGAATCGGGGCGATGCCGTCAATCAGCCGCACCAGGGCCTCGGACCAGGTCTCCTCGATGCGGGTCAGCTCGTATTCCTCCATGCCCAGGCGCGCAAGCAGGTCCTCGATGGATCCCGCAGTCATCATGGACATGCCGTAGGCCCTGGCCTCTGTATCGTGCATGGTCAAAAGTTCGCCTTCTTCCACGATGGTTCTCCTGGTGACCACGGCATCTTTTTCGTCTTCCGGCAGGTCCGCGTACTGCTGGGCATCCATGTAGCGGGTGGTGCCGTCTGCCGTTTTCAGCTCGAAGACCTCCTTTTCCTTGGTCACCATGGCCTCCACAAGCGGGACCGGGTATCCGTTGCGCTCGGCCAGGGCCCGGAACTTGGCCCGGATGGGGGACTGGAATTTTTCGCCCAGCTCCCTGGGGCCTTCCGAGGACTGCATGATCGGGGCCACGTCCCCGATGGTGCTGCCCGGGGCCATGGCCAGGTCGCTGCAGGACAGTGCAATCAGTGCGCCGGCGGAAATGGCCTTGGGCGAAACATAGGCAATGGTTTGGTCTTCGGGAAACTTGAGCATGGTGTCCACGATCTGCAGTGCCGAATCCACCCGGCCGCCGAATGTATTGATTTCCAGGATGGCAAGGGATTGCGGATCCTGTGTCGCCTCCTGCCGGGCCCTTTCAATAAACGCGGCCATACCGGGATCCACGGTGCCGGATACAGGGATGACAAATACCTTTTGCCCGGCCGGGTCCTGAGCACTCAGATGCGCGGAAAACCAGCCGACGCACAGCAGTGCAAGGCAGAGGAAAAATATTACGCGGGTCCGGGGGACCGGAATGCGGTGCATGGGCGATCTCTTTGACTCCACAAGGAATTGAAGGTGATGGGGGTCTTTTCGTAAAAAGTTTAATTTAATCCAGATTATAATCTTTCCCATGCGCCTGTCAACAGACAGTGTTAAGTTTTAAGTGATTGATCAGCCTGTAAAAAGTCCTTTTTACAAGCAGTGTTAAGTTTTAAGTGATTAAGTGGTTAAGTAAAAACAGAAATTTATCATTTTATTTTCCGGTTATAACGGTTTCAGGACTTCCAAGGAAACGCCTTTTTCGCGTCGCCGATCAGCCAAGGCGCTTACGGATTTCCTTTGTTGCAAAAATACCGCCCGGGCGGGATAATCAGCTTTTTACGAATTCACCAATCTTGTCAGGCTCTGCAAAAAAACACCGGGCTTCATGGTTCTTCCGCAGGGGTGGCCACCGGGGAAGTTTGCGCATCTGCCGTCCGCTTCCGCGCCCGATGCATCTGCGCAAACCACCCCGCCGTCCCGCCCTGGCCAACCGCCTCGTCAGCTGCACCCCCTCCTGCATCCAGGCCCGTATGACTTCAAGATCCCCGGTGTAGGGGCGAACCTGCGTGTTCGCCCGGATATTCGATTGTAAAAATCTGTGGAACCCGGCGGGGTTGCGCTTGACTTTCGGGGCGGGTTGATCTATAGTGATTTGCATTGATTCTTATGGGTTATTCTCCACACGGGGCCGGGATGCCATGAAAATCACCGATTACCTGCGCGCGGAAAACATCTTCCTGGATGTGGATCTGCCGGATAAAGACGCGGTCCTTCACTTTATCGCGGAGGCCTGCGCAAAAAACGGCATTGTCCGTCAACGATCCCGGATATACGAGGGTCTCGTGCAGCGCGAGGAGACCATGAGCACCGGGGTTGGCAACGGCCTGGCATTTCCCCACACCACAAGCGAGGAGGCCGAAGAAGCTGCGGTGATGCTGCTGCGCCTGGCCAGGCCTGTGGATTTCGACGCCCTGGACAAGAATCCGGTCAGTATCGTCCTGGCACTGATCATCCCGCAAAAAGACACGGATATGCACGTGCGTCTGCTGGCGCGGGTTTCCCGGCTCTGCCGGGAAGATTCCTTTGTGCAGTCCGTCAGGGATGCCGCTGATTCGCCTGCACTGGACCGGGAAATACGGAACCTTGAAAAAAGCACCGCCTATTACTGATCAACAAAAACCATTCACGCAAATCCGGGCTTAAACCTTGTACCTCTTTTTTGTCGTGCTTGAAAACGAGGACCTGCTCGACGAAATGATTACCGGATGGCTGGACATGGGCAAATCCGGGGCCACGGTGATCGAGACCACCGGCGCCCTGCAGCTGATATCCCAGCACGTCCCGATTTTTGCGGGTCTGCGCAGCCTGACCAGCGGCGGCAGCCGCCATAACAAAACCATTTTTGCCGTTATTTAAAACCAGGAATTGCTCGACCTGGCCATCGGGTTTATTGAAAACATTTGCCGGCAAAAGGGCAAACCCCGGCAGGGAATCTACTTTGTCACCCCGGTGACCCGGTTCGGCCGGCTCGGAAAAAACAGGCCGTCGGAAGAATGATGAATATCCCGCGAGTCGTTCGAAATTTGCTGATTGCGGTGCCTGCCGTTATATTGTTTATGGCGGCAATGAATTTTGCGCATGAAATAGATCCGCTCCGAAGCAAGGCCGAAAACGCGCCCGAATTCCGGCAGCAGCGCATGCAGATGATTCACGATCAACTCAAGGCACGGGGCATACGGGATCCAGAAATCCTGAAGGCTTTTGAAAAAGTCCAGCGGCACCGGTTCGTCCCGGATCGGCTGCAACAGTTCGCCTACGCGGACCGCCCGCTGCCCATCGGCGAAGGGCAGACCATCTCCCAGCCCTATATCGTGGCGGTGATGACCCGGGCGCTGGAACTGAAAAAAACCGACCGGGTCCTGGAAATCGGCACCGGGTCCGGCTACCAGGCGGCCATTATCGCCGAACTCTGCGACCGGGTATATACCATTGAAATCATCGAGTCCCTGGCAGAGACCGCCAGAAAGACCCTCTCCGGGCTCGGCTATGAAAACGTGCACGTGAAGATCGGGGACGGCTTCAAGGGCTGGCCCGAACACGCACCATTTGATGCCATCATCGTCACCTGTGCCCCCACCGAGATTCCGGAGCCGTTAAAGGAACAACTGGCCGAAGGCGGACGCATGGTGATTCCCGTTGGCAAAAGCTCGGACCAGCAACTGGTGCTGCTTGAAAAACAAGAAGGGGATCTGTTGAAAAAAGAGATTCTGCCCGTACTTTTCGTCCCAATGGTCGATGACCGGGGCAAACCGTATTAAGACTGACAGCCGGGGAAACCGGTTAGATACAATGCCCGTCAGCCGTCACGAGACGCTTTTCCGCGGACCGAACCGAAGAAAAAAGCCCGACTTGAAAGGCTGACAAGGATCAAAGCGGCAATGGTGCGCCAAAAGAAGCTTAATCCGCACAGGAAACGGAATTTTTGTTGTCACCACTGTTTTGCATATGATACGTTGTTTACAGGAAGCTGATTCAGCAAACAGGCGGAGATCCCCAAGGGGGCCTGAATGACCGCGAAATACTGGCCGGATGAATACCTCCAGAAGCAATGCAGCGCAGAACAAGCCATGAAACGCCTCAAATCGGGGCAGCGTGTCTTTGTCGGCTCTTCCTGCGGTGAACCGCAGCATCTGGTCAATATTTTGGTAAACAAAGCGCCTCATTTAAGCGACTTGGAAGTCGTTCGCCTGATGAGCCTCCAAAATTCCCCGCTCACCCGCCTGGCCACCCAGGGCAATTTCGAGCAGTTCAGCATCCGCAGCATCTACCAGGGCTCGGCCAGCGCCAAGCACATGGAGGCCAACCGGCCGTTTATCACCCCTATGAATCTCTCGGCCGTGCCCAATCTGTTTAAAAAGCGCTATTTGCCCATTAACGCCGCCCTGGTACAAGCATCCCCGCCCGACGACTTTGGATGGATGAGCCTGGGGATTTCCGTGGATGTCGGGCCGGCAGCCATCCAGTCGGCAGACCTGGTGATCGTACAGGTCAATGAGCAGATGCCGCGGGTGCTGGGCCACAGCTTCATTCACGTTAATGACGTGGACCTGGTGGTGGAAAAGGATGAGCCCCTGCTGACCATTGAACAACTGCCCGAGTTTGAGTCCGCCCACCGGATCGCCCGGCTGGTGGCCAATGTCATCGAAGACGGCTCCACCTTCCAGCTCGGGCTCGGGGCCACGCCCAAGGCCATCCTGCTGGCCCTGTCAGAGAAAAACGACCTGGGCGTACACACCCAGTTTGTCATCGACGGGATCATGGACCTGGTGTCCATGGGCGTGATCACCAACAAGTACAAAGGAGTCAACGACGGCAAGATCGTGGCCACCAATGCGGTGGGATCGCCCTATTTATACGAATTCGTGCATGACAACCCGTCAATCGAGTTCTATCCCTCGGATTACGTCAACAACCCGGGCATCATCGGCCAGCACAACAAAATGGTCTCGATTAACATGGTCATGGAAATGGACTTAAGCGGCCAGGCGGCAGTGGATGCCCTGCCGCATAACTATTTTGCCGGTGTCTCGAGCATGCTCGATTTCATGCGCGGCTCTTCCGCGTGCCCGAACGGCAAGTCGATCCTACTGATCCCCTCGACTTCCGTGGACGGCAGCATCAGCCGCATTGTGCCGGAAATCAAAAGCGGCGGCGTGGTCGTGCCCAGGACGGACGTCTCCTACGTGGTCAGCGAATACGGGGCGGTCAACCTGTTCGGCAAAAACCTCCAGGAACGGGCCACGGCCATGATCAGCCTCGCCCATCCGGATTACCGCAATGAGCTGTTTGAACGCGCCAAGGACCTGGGCCTGATGACCCGCTCCCGCCAGCTCTCGGAATCGCTTCGAAGCGTCTACCCGGCCGGGCTGGAGGAAATCCGGAAAATTGAAGGCCAGTCCGTGACCTTCCGGCCGGCCAAGCCGGTCGACGACCGGCGCATCCAGGAGCACTTCTACAATCTCGACAAGCAGGACGTGGTCGCCCGGTTCTTCTACGAAAAAACCCGGTTTTTGCGCGATGATGTCAAGTCCATCATTGAAACCGACTACGTGCGCAACCTCACGCTGGTGGCCCTGACCGGGGAATTCGGTTTCGGCTCGGTCATCGGCATCGGCGCCTACATGCTGGAGCCGCAGAAAAACATGGCGGAAGTGGCTTTTTCCGTGAGCAAGCAGTGGCAGGGCAAGGGCATCGCCGAAACCATGATCCACAAGCTGGCCGAGGCTGCCAGGGAAAATGAAATTGACGGGCTGGTAGCATACACTGAACCCGGAAACAGGGGAATGATCCGCCTTTTTGAAAAACTGCCCTATAAGATGCATAAAAACCGGGATGAAGACATCATCGTTCTCAGTTCCCGATTTGATGAACCCGTGGAAGCGCATGACGCCCCGACAAACGCTAACTCCAAGAAGTAAAGGAGGGTTTTTATGACGGAAAATACGCAAGTATACGATGCCCATCTGGAACACTACCGCAAGGTAGCCTATGTCAAGGGGCTGGAAGAATACCGGGAAATTTACAAGCGCTCCATCGAGGATCCCGAGGGGTTCTGGGGCGAGCAGGCGGAAAAATATCTGAGCTGGGATAAAAAATGGGACAAGGTCCTGGACTACGATTTTACAGAGGCCTGGATCGAGTGGTTCCGGGGCGGCGTGCTGAACGCCTCCTATAACTGCGTGGACCGGCACATGGACCGGCTCGCCGACAAGGTCGCCTTTTACTGGGAAGGCGATGACCCCTCCGAGACGCTGAGCGTGACCTACAAGGATTTGTTTGCCCGGGTCAACCGGTTTGCCGCCGTGCTCAAAAACCAAGGCGTAAAAAAGGGCGACCGGGTGATTATCTATATGCCCATGATCGTCGAGTTGCCGGTGGCCATGCTGGCATGCGCCCGCATCGGGGCGATTCACGGTGTCGTGTTCGGCGGCTTTTCCGCAGATGCCATTGCCAACCGGATCCAGGACTGCGGGGCAAAGCTTGTGATCACCGCAGACGGCAACTACCGGGGCGGCAAGCCGGTTTCTTTGAAAAAGAACGTGGACAAGGCCATGGAAAAATGCCCGGATGTGCAAAAGGTGATCGTGGTCAGCCGGACCAATGCCGAAATTGAGATGAAAGACGGCCGGGACCTGTGGTGGCACGAGGAGGTGGACAAGACCGCGCCGGACGTCTTTGTCAAGCCCGAGCCCATGGATGCCGAGGATCCCCTATTTATCCTCTATACCAGCGGCAGCACGGGCAAGCCCAAGGGCGTGGTCCACACGCACGCCGGCTACCTGCTCTATACCGCCATTACCACCCGGATGGTCTTTGACTTAAAAGACGACGAGGTGTTCTGGTGCACCGCGGATATCGGCTGGATCACCGGGCATTCCTATATCGTCTACGGCCCCCTGACCTGCGGGCTGACCGGCGTCATGTTCGAAGGCGTGCCCAATTACCCGGATTTCGACCGCTTGTGGGCCATCGTGGAAAAATACAAGGTCAACAAGTTCTACACGGCCCCGACCGCAATCCGGGCCCTTGCCAAGGAGGGCGAGGAGCACGTGCAGAAACACGACCTGTCCTCGCTGACACTTCTGGGCACCGTGGGCGAGCCCATAAACCCGGAGGCCTGGCGCTGGTATTACAAGAACGTGGGACACAGCTGGTGCCCGATCATCGATACCTGGTGGCAGACCGAAACCGGCGGACACATGCTTACCCCGCTGCCCGGGGTGGCGCCCATCAAGCCCGGCTCCTGCTCATTTCCATTTTTCGGCGTGGATCCGGTGATCCTGGATGACACCGGCGAGCCGGTCCAGTTCCCGGACGAGGAGGGCCTGCTGTGCATCCGCAGGCCGTGGCCTGGGATGGCCCGGACGGTGTACGGGGACCACGAACGGTTCAGGGAAACCTATTTCAGCCAGGCACCGGGCATGTATTTCACCGGGGATGCGGCAAAACAGGATGCAGACGGATATTTCTGGATCATCGGCCGCATCGACGACGTGATCAACGTCTCGGGCCACAGGCTGGGCACCGCTGAACTCGAATCCGGCCTGGTGCTGCACAAGGATGTCGCTGAAGCCGCGGTGGTCGGATTTCCCCATCCCATCAAGGGGCAGGGGATATACGCCTTTGTGATTCTCAAATCCAGCGCCAGCCCCTCGGATGATCTCAAGAAGGAACTGATCGGTCAGGTGCGAAACGAAATCGGACCAATTGCCACCATTGACATCATCCAATTCACAGACGGGCTGCCCAAGACGCGCAGCGGCAAGATCATGCGGCGGATTCTCAAGAAAATCGCCGCGGGCAAGCTCGACGAACTGGGCGATACCTCCACCATTGCCGATGAAAGCGTCATTGACAAGCTCATTGAAAACCGGGTGCCGGTGGAGGATATGAAATAGAATAGTTTTAAGTTTTAAGTTTTAAGATAAAAGCGTAGGGGCGGACCTATGTGTCCGCCCGAAACCGGCGGGAAAAGGCAAGGAGAAGGATATAGATGGGGATGCGGGTCGGGGTGACAAGGGATGACCGGTTTGCCGAGCACAAGACCGGGCATTTTCACCCCGAGCAACCCAGGCGGATCCAGGAGCTTTACCGGATGGTTGACCGGGAGTTTGCAGGGCGCGTCCAGCCGGTTCAGCCACAGCCCGCGGCACTGGAAGACGTGGAACGGGTACACACACCGGCCCATATCCGGAAAATCCTGAAAACCGCGGAACAGCGCATGACCAACCTGGCGCCCGACACCCCGGTCAGCGCCAGAAGCTACTTGGTGGCCTGGCTGGCCGCAGGCGCCTGCCTGCAGGGGGTGGACATGCTGCTGACAGACCAGTGCGACGCCTTTTTCGCCCTGGTGCGGCCGCCCGGCCATCACGCCCTGCCGGAACGCTCCAGCGGGTTCTGCGTGTTCAACAATATCGCGGTAGCGGTCAGATACGCCCAGGCGAACTACGGTGCCGGGCGCATATTCATCCTGGACTGGGACGTGCACCACGGAAACGGATTAAACGACATTTTTTACCATGACGACCGGGTATATTACTATTCCACCCATGACCTGATGCTCTATCCCTACAGCGGCGAACCCGGGCAGATCGGCACCGGCCGGGGCGAGGGCTACACCATGAACATCCCCCTGTCCCGGGATTTTACAGATGACGACATGTTATACCTCTATTCCCGGACGCTGCTGCCGGCAATCCGGGGCTTTGCCCCGGACATGATCATGGTGGCCGCGGGATTTGACGCCCACTGCGACGATCCCATCGGCAGATGCCGGTTTTCCGAAAGCCTGTATGCCCGGATAACCCGGCTGATTCTGAGTGCCTCGCATTCCGCGGGCCGGCCCATACCCCTGTTTTTCTCCCTGGAAGGCGGATATGAGCCGCTTGCCCTGACCCGCTGCATCCGGGAGTTGCTCCGGGAGTTGACCGGATCCGGGTGCACGGAAACCGAATCCGCTTTCAGCCCTTCAGCCGGGGCGGCTGACCTGGTCCGGCAGATTGAAGAAATTCATCGACCCTACGGAGTGATTTCATGATCAAGGCGAGAATCCCGGCCACAGCCCCGGATACCGCGAACCTGGCCGATTATGACCAGACCCGGAAAAATTTTTCCTGGAAGGACGTGGAAGCCGAATTTTCATGGTCCGGCAGCACGGAGATGAACATAATCGCCGAATCCCTGGACAAATGGGCGGCAGATCCGGACAGGGCCGGGCACCCGGCCCTGTCGTTTGAATCCTTCGAAGGCCGGCAGACTTATACGTTTGCGCAGATGCGCCGGAAATCGGCCCAATGGGCCAATCTGCTGGCCCGGTACGGTTTTGTCAAAGGCGACCGGCTGCTGCTGTTTCTTCCGCCCTGCCCGGAGACCTATTTTGCAATGACCGCGGCCGCCCGCATGGGCGTGATGTTCTGCCCGGTATTTGCCTCGTCCAATTTTTATGAGCTTGAAATCCGCCTGGAAAACATCTCCCCCAGGGCGATTTTGACCCACCCGGACCTGGTGGAAAAGATCCCGTTTGACTTCGTGGCCCATCTGCAGCACATCCTGCTGGTGTGCGGACCGGCCCCGAACGTGTTTGACATCGAGCAAGTCATCGCGGGGCAGGCCGAAGAAATGCCGGATGATTACCCGGCGGCGCCGTTTTCCGGAAAAACGCCCTTGTATTTAATATACACCTCCGGTTCCACCCGGCCGCCCAAGGGGATCGTGCACACCCATACCGACATGACCGGCATCCTGGCATCCGCCCGCTGGGTTCTCGATTTCAAGCCGGATACGGTGCTCTGGAC
This sequence comes from Desulfobacterales bacterium, assembly GCA_018335195.1. Classification (GTDB taxonomy): domain Bacteria; phylum Desulfobacterota; class Desulfobacteria; order Desulfobacterales; family Desulfosalsimonadaceae; genus Desulfosalsimonas. Next base: position 29,128 of record JAGXKN010000016.1, on the reverse strand, counting down.
GGATGCGGACCCCGCCTGGGTCACCGGAACCGTGTACGGGGCATTCGCACCCTGGCTGTGCGGGGTGACCAGCTTCGTGATGGGCGGGCATTTTACGGCGGCCAACTGGTACCGGGCCCTGGAAACCAACCGGGTGACCACTTGGTATACCACGCCGCGGGTGCTCCGGGACTTAATGGAGGCCGGCGACGATCTGCCCACGCGCTACGATCTCTCCGCGCTCCGCCATATCTGCTCGGTGGGCGCCCCGCTTCTGCCGGAACTGTTCTACTGGACCCGGGACAAGCTGCATTGCACGCCGCATGACAACTGGTGGATGACGGAAACCGGAATGATCTGCATTGCCAACTTTCCGAGCACGGACATCAAGCCCGGCTCCATGGGCAAACCCCTGCCCGGCATCGAGGCGGCCGTGCTCGATGAAAACGGCGCGCCCCTGCCCCCCCTCTCGCTGGGAGAGCTGGCCCTGAAGCCCGGATGGCCCGGACTCATGTCCGAAATCTGGCAGGATCCGGACAGATTCCACAGGTACTTCCGCAACGGATGGTTTGTCACGGGCGATATTGCCGTTGCGGACGAGGAAGGGTATTTCTACCACCAGGGCAGAAACGACGATCTGCTCAAGGCCGGCGGCGACAAGGTGATCGGGCCGTTTGAAATCGAACAGGTACTATCCATGCACCCGGCGGTGGCAGAGGCGGCAGTGATTTCCAAGGGCAAGGAACCGGGAAAAGGGGTTTCCTACCTGAAAGCCTACGTGACCCTGAAAAAGGGATATACGGCGTCCAACCGCCTGAACTATGAGATCCGGGCGTTTTTAAAGGGCAACCTCTCCGCGGACCTGCTGGTGCAGGAACTGGTTTTTGTGGAAACCCTGCCCAAAACCCGCACCGGCAAACTGCTGCGCAGGGTGCTGCGGGCCTGGGAACTCGGGCTGCCGGGGGGTGATACGATGCGGATGCAGGATTAAATAAAGTTTTAAGTGGTTAAGCAGCCTGTAAAAAGTCCTTTTTACAGGCAGTGTTAAGTTTTAAGTGATTAAGTGGTTATGTAAAATCAGAAACTTATCATTTTATTGTCTGGCGATTATAATGGTTTCAGGGCTTTTTACGAAACCATCAAGTTTTAAGTGATTAGGGGTTACATGCAAAATGAAAGTGCACCTATAAGGTGGTGCACTTTCATTTTGCCATCAACCATTAGGTGTTAAAAATCGGACAAGTGGGCAGGCAGGGAATGTCATTCAAAGAAAATCTGAGGAAGAAAATCGAGATTGACCGGATGGCCCGGCGGGCGCTGGGGTCGCTGGAGCCGGCCGAAGACGGGGTGCGCATTGACAGGGAGGCCGTACGCGGTCTGCTGGAGACAGCCGGGTATGAATCCCGGGTCGAACGGGACATGGAACTGTTCAGCCGGGATTTCAGCGCCGAGCCCCCGGAAATCATCGTGCTGGACAATGAACTTCCCCTGTACCGCACGACGCTGCCCGATGTGCTGCTGCGGCGAAATCCGTTTTTAAAGGAAATGCTCAGCATCCGAAACGCCATCCGCATATTAAACGACAAGGACGTGGTCAGGGCCAGGGGGGCGGACACGGTCATGAAGCTCCACAGTCGGTGCGTGATGCAGTTGGACCTGCGCTACAACCGGGCGGATATCGAATCCATCTTTGAAGACGGGGCGCAGGCCCTGGAGGCGAACCAGCCCGAGGCCGCGGCCGAAGCATTGACACTTTTTGCCGAACTTCTCGATTTGCGCGTGGCCCCGGCCGCATCCAAACTGCAGGGCTTTTTGATCCTCGGCCGGCCCACTACCGACGAGGCGGGTTCACCGGCTTTCGGCAATCCGCTGATCATATACAACCAGGGGGCAGGCACTCTCGGGCTGCTGGAGAACGCCGTTTCCGGCTCGCATAGGCCAAAACCCGCCGTCCTTGGCGATTTCCTGTCGAATCACCCGGAGTTCTCATTGGAAGGAAAGGCGGTACTGGAGCGCCTCAAAACCGAAATCCTGGAAAACCCGCCCGGACACAAATCCATTGACTCTTTATCCCGCTAGTGCATAATCAATGTCATCGCAAAGCGGCCCGAAGAAAATGATCAGGGAAAAAGGGCGAGCACGCGGGTTCGCCACTGCGGCTCCGTGACCCCTGTGAATACAGTTGATGTTTATCCGATTCTGCAAAAATTTTTGAAACCGAACACTTCATATGGACAGCCTGGAGAATAACGAAGACGAGGCGCCCTGGGTGCTGGTGGCCGACGATGATTCCGGCACACGGCTTCTTTTGCGCCGGAAACTGGAAAAAAGCGGATATAACGTCATCTGCGCCAGGACCGGCAAAGAAACCGTGAGCCGTTTGTCAGACAAGGTGGCATCCGCGGTAATCGACCTGCGGATGCCGGAAGGTGACGGCCTGTACTGCCTTCGCTATATCCGCGAGCATTTTCCGGACATGGCGCCGCTGATGCTCACGGCCAGCGAAAACATCGCAAACGCGGTGGAGGCCATGAAGCAGGGTGCCCTCGATTATGTGACCAAACCGTTTAACCCGGGCCAGGTGGCCGCCCTGGTGGACAAGTCCGTGGACGCATACCGGCAGGCCAGCCGGCTGAAGGCAGCGGAAAAAAAGCTCGAACAGGCCCGGCAGCACCAGATTTTCGTGGCATCCCAGATCCAGCGCACGCTCCTGCTGGGACGGCCACCCCGGGATCTGCCGGAAATGCATGTGGCCCAACTCTCCATCCCTTCTGAAAAAATCGACGGGGATTTTTACGACTTTATCCGCCCCGCTCCCGGGTTGCTCGACATTGTTGTGGCAGACATCATGGGCAAGGGACTCATGGCCGCATTTATGGGTGCGGCATTGAAAAGCGAATTCCTGCGGGTGTTAAACCATGGCCGCTCCCTTCCGGGCCGCAAGGAAGTGCCCGAGCCCGAACAGATCGTAAAAGGGGTTCATGACAACATGATCGAGCAGATGAAGGAGCTCGAAACCTTTGTCACTTTCTGCTACGGGCGTTTTGACCTGAACCGCTACCGGTTTGATTATGTGGACTGCGGGCATGTAAGGACAATCCACTATAAGCGCGCGAAAAACAGCGTGGTGCTTTTAAAGGGCGCGAACATGCCCCTGGGATTTCCCGAAACCGCACCTTTCCAGCAATTTACCGTGCCTTTTGCCCCGGGCGACCTGTTTTTGTTCTACTCAGACGGCCTTACCGAGGCCGCGGACCAAAACCGGGAGTTATACGGCGAAGACCGGCTGGTGCGGTTCGTTGAAAAAAATGCCGCCATGCCGGCAGATGAACTGATCCGGGCCATCTACCGGGATGTCACCGCCTTTACCGGGACGCAGGTATTTATCGACGACTTTACCTGTGTGGGCGCAAAAATTGACGATTCCCCGTCAGCCGCACTGCAGGTCACGAACCGGCAGCAACTGGAAATCGACAGCCACCTGGACAATCTCAAAAAAGTCCGGGCCTTTGTCCGCGGCTTCTGCGAGCAGAACGCCTTCGGCCAGCTTGACCCGCTCCGGCTTTCCCAGGTGGAAGTGGCGGCCACCGAACTCGTGGCCAACATCGTCAAGCACGGCCTGGACAGTCAGCCCGGATACACCATCAAAATCACCGCAGAAGCCTTTAAAAACCGTATCGAAGTGGAATTCCGGGATACGGGCAAGGCATTTGATCCCAACAACATCCGGCCGCCGGTACTTGACGGAACCCAGGAAGGCGGAATGGGCTGTTACCTGGTTTCACAACTGGTCGATGACATTGCATACCACCGTGACGACAAGACCGGAGAAAACTGTGTCCGATTTAAAATTCTGCTGTTTAAAGACTGAGTTGCCTGTAAAAAGTCCTTTTTACAGGCAGTGTTAAGTTTTAAGTGATTAAGTGGTTAAGTAAAATCAAAAACTTATCATTTTATTGGCCGGCAATTATAACGGTTTCAAGACTTTTTACAGACTGATCAAAGACTGATAGTAAAAAAATTTGCATTTTCACGTTTCTCTCAAATAATATGCGCCTGCAAACATGACAGGTTAATTATTGGAAAAAATTTTTTTATGACAATTATACAGGCCATCGCCCTGGGCGTTATCCAGGGTTTAACAGAATTTCTGCCGGTCAGCAGCTCGGGGCACTTGGTGCTGTTCCAGCATTTGTTCGGACTGCGCCAGCCCGAGCTGATCTTTGACGTGGCCGTGCACCTCGGTACCCTGGCGGCGGTTTGCATATATTTTTACCATGACTTGATCCGCATGATCACAGCACTTGCAAAGTGGGTGTTCGGCCGGAACCGGAAAGCAGGCCTCAAAAATCCCCCTGCAGACGTCTGGCTTGCTCTCATGATTTTGGCCGGAACGGTCCCCACCGCCATTATCGGCCTGTGTTTTCACAAAATCGCGGATGTGCTGTTTTCCTCGGTGCTGCTGGTGGGCGGCATGCTGGTGGGCACGGGCATATGGATGTGGTTTACCCGGTACAAGACCGGGACCGGAAAAGATGTTTCCGGCCTGAGCCTGATGCGCGCCGTTTTGATCGGGATTGCCCAGGGCGTGGCGGTGATTCCCGGTGTATCCCGCTCCGGTGCCACCATTGCTGCGGCCCTGTACCTGGGGTTAAATCGCGAAACCGCGGCCAGGTATTCTTTCCTGCTTTCCATACCCGCGATTCTCGGCGCCGCCCTGGTGGGCCTGCCGGAAAGCGCTTCTGCGGGAAGTGCAGGAAGTCCGGCAGTCCTGGCCGGTGCGGTCTGCGCTGCAGCAGTGGGGTATGCGGCATTGTCGTTTCTGGTCTACCTGGTGAAAAAAGGGCATCTTTCGCTGTTTGCTCCCTACTGCTGGGCGGTGGGCGGAATTGTACTGATGCTTGCATGGTGAGATTTTGAAAACCCTGACTCCGGAAACCGCTGTCATACTCGGCATCCCCGTGGACAACCTCGATCTGGAAGAAACCATCAGCCGGATCCTGACAATGGCCGAAGACTATGAGCTCGACGGTCGGCCACGAACCGCAGTGGTGGTGAACACGGACACCGTGACCCGGCTTTATGCGGGAATTCGCAGCAAAGCCGGGGCCAACGAGGAATTGATCAACATCCTGCGGCAGTCGGACCTGATGATCCCGGTAGGGCGGCCCGTGGCATGGGCGGCCCGGGTTGTCGGCACCCGGCTCAAACAGCGGTTTTCCGATGTTGCATTTTTCCGCGAATTTTTCCGCAGCGCGGAAAAAAACCGCAAAACACTCTTCCTGCTGGAAAATGCATCCAGATCCATGCACCGGGCCGCTCAAATCATCGAGCCGACCCATCCGGACCTTGCCATTGCCGGCACGGCCGCCCCGGCATCCCGGAAAACTGAAAACCCGGGCCCCCGCACCATGCTGCTGCAAAAAATCACCGCCACAGCCGCTGATTTCCTGATTCTGGATTTACGGGATCCGGCCTCTGCTGCTTGGTATGAAAAAAACCGCCATCGGCTCTATGTTCCGCTCACCCTTGTGATAACCGGCACGCAGGAGTTCATCCGCGCGGCCGGGCACAGCCATGCCCGCGGCAGGGTTCAACGCATAACTGGCCTCGAGAATACGAAATCCGAATTTCGCCGCCGGATATGGATGCGCTTTTTTTACAGCCCCGTGACGTTCGGGTTTACCGTTTTCCCCCTGGTGCTTTACCAGCAGTACCAGCAGCTTACCTACAAGCTCTTCGGGCTCCGATCCCCGAATCCTTCCATTAATAGCCGCATGTCCCGCCCCGGCCAGGGCGTGGCATTGAAAACCATTACATTGCCCGATCCACTGGATGCCTCGGTAGCCGAGGAAATCAAGACCGAACTCAAGCACATCATTGAACATTCCGCGAAGGTCGTGCTTGATTTCTCTAAAGTGAATTTCATGGATTCCTCGGGACTGGGCCTGCTGTTGAGCCTGTGGCGGACGGCTGCGGCAATGGATCGGGAAATTTTCATGATCGGCCTACGGCCACCGGTCTACCGGTTTCTCAGGCTGAGCCGAACCCTGGATTTTTTTGAAAAAAGCATGTACCAGAGTATTGATGATGTCATCGGCGTGCTTTCCCAAAGGGCGGATTCGGCTTCTTTTTACTACCTGGCCCTGATTCGGGGCAATGCGGCGATTTTTCACATGTACGGCGACCTTGACGCCACGCGCATCCTGGATATCGACATCGATGCCCTGTTTGAAACCCTCGGCCGGAGAAACGCGGTGTTCAACTTAAAAGGCATCGATTTTATCGACAGCGCGGGCCTGCACTTCTTTGTCAAGATCCAGCGCCATGTGGCAAGACACGGCCGAAGCTGCATACTTTGCGGCGTACGGGAGTACGTGCACCAGATGTTTCAGATCCTGCGGCTGGACCGGTTGTTTGTCTTTACCGACAATATCCGGGAGGCTGAAAGAACGCTCCGGCAACAGATCCGGTAAGTGAGAGTGAGGGGTCAAGTCTACGCTTGACTCTTTAGTTTTCTTAAAGAGTCAAGCGTAGACTTGACCCCTCACACAGACCCCTCACACCCAGGCAGGATGTTGCATCCCGGCTCCACCATGCATAAAATAATAAACAAACAGATACCGGTAAGGATTGACAAAAGGTTGATCCGCCACATACCAAGGAGGCGATGTTACGATGAAAACCTGCTCCATGACCCAGTTTCTGGAGGCCGTCGAACCCTGGCTGTCCGCGGAATACATCCGAAAGGGATATGTCAACGAAAACGGCGACCTGGTGCTGATGTTCAACGACGGGGTCAACAACGTTTACCGCATCACGGACTGCACCCGGGACCAGTTAAACAGCGTCATCGAAAAAATCCGGAACTACGGCATCGCATTTGACATGCCCGAAGAAAAATAAGGAGCATGCGGATGATCTGTTATGAACCCATCGGCACTATTTACAGCCCCTTTACAACACCCGAGGGCATGCCCATTCAGCCGGCAGGTGCAAAAGACGTCCAGGGCCGCGTGGAAGTGCGCCCGGCCTATGAAGAAGGCTTGCACGACCTGGAAGGGTTCTCCCACATCTTCCTGGTCTACCACTTCCACAAGGTCGACGGATTTGACCTGACGGTCACGCCGTTTCTCGACAACAAGCCGCACGGGCTTTTTTCCACCCGCGCCCCCCGCAGGCCCAATCCCGTAGGCCTTTCCGTGGTGCGGCTGCTTTCCCGCAAGGAAAACATCCTTTATATTGAAGGGGTGGATGTGCTCGACGGCACCCCTCTGCTGGATGTCAAACCCTACGCCCCGGAGTTTGACGCCCCGGGATCCGTGCGGACCGGATGGATGGAAAAAGCCAAAAGAAACGTCGAAGAACAAAGGGCTGACAACCGCTTCAAGTAGCCGGCCAAAGGGGTCAAGTCTGCCCTTGACGCTTTCGGCTGACTAAAGAGTCAAGGGCAGACTTGACCCCTTTGGGAAAAATTCATTGAAAAAATTGCAAAGGGATTTACTTTTAATGTTGACAATTTATCCGCAAGTATATACAAGGAGGACTTTATGAAGCCTGCTGGACTGGGCCGTTAACTCAGTTGGTAGAGTATCTGCCTTTTAAGCAGAGAGTCGTTGGTTCGAGTCCAACACGGCCCACCATGGGTTGTTATCCATGCGTCCCCATCGTCTAGCCCGGTCCAGGACACCGGCCTTTCACGCCGGCGACAGGGGTTCAAATCCCCTTGGGGACGCCACATTATATTAAATCAAGGGGTTAGAAAAACCGTGCGCTCCCTGATATTGCTGGAACCGGTGTAGGAAACGGTTTTGCAACTATCCCCTTTTTTTATATACCGCCCGGGGAAGACTTTTCTGCCTTCCCCGGGCGATTTTTTTCTGAGGGGTCTGTCCTTGACGCTTTCGACTAACCAAAGCGTCAAGGGCAGACTTGACCCCTTTGGGACTATTTCCGCCAGAATTCCGGAACCAGGAAGATAATGACCGTGTAGACTTCCAGGCGGCCCACCAGCATGCACCAGGCCAGCAGCCACTTGCCGAAATAGGGGATTTCCGCATAATTGCCCACCGGTCCGACCATGGCCAGGCCGGGGCCGATATTGCCGATGGATGCGGCCACGGCGGAAAAAGAAGTAACAAAATCCACACCCATGCCGGCCAGGACAATGGCGCACACGACAAATACCGCGGCATACAGGGCCAGAAAGCCCAGAACACTACCCACTACCGGATCCGGAATCGGTTTGCCCCCGATTTTCACGTAAGAAACCGAATGGGGGTGCACCATGTTAAACAATTCCTTGTAGCAAAATTTAAAGCACAGCATCACGCGGAGCATTTTCATGCCGCCGCCGGTGGATCCCGCAGAAGCGCCGAGAAACATGCATATCAACAGGATCAACTGGGCCATGGCCGGCCACTGGTTGTAATCCGCGGTGGCATACCCGGTGGTGGTCAATATGGAGATCACCTGGAAAGCGCCGTATCTCAGGGATTCGCCTGCAGTCTCATAAACCGGCCCCAAAACGCTGAAGCTCACCACCCCGACCAGAATCAGCATAAAAATCAAAAAAAAGCGGCATTCCGGATCGCGCCAGTAAGCCAGGGGCCTGCCCCGGAGCATATTGTAGTGCAGGGAAAAATTGATCCCTGCCAGCAGCATGAAGCCGATGAACACGATATCAAAATACAGGCTGTCAAAATGGGCGATCGACAGGTTCTTTGTGGAAAAGCCGCCTGTGGGCATGGTTGTAAAAGTGTGGCACAGGGCATCATATACCGTCATGCCGCCGATTAGCAACAGCAGCAATTCCAACAGGGAAAACAGCAGATACACCTTCCACAGCACTTTTGCCGTGTCCCGGATCCGGGGCTTGAGCTTATCGGGCACCGGGCTGGGGACCTCGGCCTTGTAAAGCTGGAAACCGCCGACTCCCAGAAACGGCAGAATGGCAATTGTGAGCACGATAATCCCCATGCCGCCGAGCCACTGGATCAGGCTTCGCCAGAACAGTAGTCCCCGGCTGACACCTTCCACTGCCGTGAACACGGATGCGCCGGTGGTTGTAAACCCGGAGACGGACTCGAAAAAGGCATCTGCAAATGTGGGAAACACGCCTGCAAAATAAAAGGGCAGGGCGCCGAAAAACCCGATTGCGGTCCAGCCGAGGGCCACAATAGCCATGCCTTCGCGCTGGCTGATCTGCTCGGCCTTATCCCGCCGGAACACGAAAAACAGCAGAATCCCGGCGGCTGCGGAAATGGCGCAGGACTTTGCAAGGGGCCCAATACCGCCGTCTGCGTAAAATGCGCCCACAGCCAGGGGCAGCAACATGGTCAGGCCCAGGAAAAAAACCAGGATTCCGACATACTGGAGCACAAAGCCCCATCGCATTTAGAAAAACTCCAGTTTCACGGTAAGAATCCGCTCGATCTTGGACACCACCTGGCGCTTGGCAAAAATAATAATCCGGTCGCCGGGCTCGATTACGCTGTCTCCGGAAGGAATCAGCACATGGCCCTCCCGGATAATACCGATTACCAGCGAACCTTTGGGCAACGACGAGCTGTGAAGGGGCTTGCCGACAATATCCGAGGTCTCAAGGGCTTCTGCCTCCAGCACCTCGGCCTGTTCATCCGTCAGGGTGCGCACGGAGAGGACCTTACCCCGCCGGATATGCTGGAGGATCGTGTTGATTGCCGAAAGCCGAGGACTGACCACCTGCTCAATTCCGATGGCCGGCATCAGGGGAAAATAACTAAACTTGTTGAGCCGGGTAATGCTTTTGCCGGCTCCCATCCGCTTGGCCAGCAGGGATACCAGGATATTGGTCTCCTCGTCGTTTGTCAGCGTGATCACCGCATCCATTTCATGGATGTTTTCCTCTAACAGCAGGCGCTGGTCAGACCCGTCTCCCTGGATCACCACGGCCTTTTTCATTTCTGCGGCCAGTTCACTGCACCGATGGGCGGAACGCTCAATGATCTTGGTATGAATCCCGCCTTTTTCAAGGATGTCCGCCAGCCGCGTGCCAATCCGCCCGCCGCCGACGATCATGGCTCTGCGCACCGGCTTTACCTGCTTGTCAAAGGCTTTTAAAATTGAGGAAAGACCCTGCTCCTCGCTGATAAAATAAATCAGGTCGCCCGGGTACAGCCGGGCATCGCCGCCCGGAATGATCAGCTCCTCCTTTCTGACCACCGCGGCCACCAGAATCCGCTGTCCGATTTTCTCCGGGATCTCCTTGAGCCGGATCCCGGCCAGCCGGCTTCCCTGATCCAGGTACAACCCGACAAACTTCAGCATGCCGTCGGCAAAATCGCTGACATCCACGGCTCCGGGTATGCTCAAAAACCGCTCGATACTCTTGACCACCTCGATTTCCGGATTGATCACCGTGTCGATATGCGGGGACTGTTCATGGAGCACCTTGTGGTAGGCGTCAAAATCCCCTTCCCGGATCCGGGCGAGTTTCTTGGTGGTGGGCGATATGATATCCGCCATCAGGCAGGCCACGAGATTTGTTTCATCACTGTCGGTGACCGCAAGCAGGATTTCAGCCTCCTTGAGCCCGGCTTCCTTGAGCACCCGCGGACTGCTGCCCGACCCGTTTATCGCCTCCACGTCCACGTTGTCTGAAAGCCGCTTGATCGCGCCCGGATCCCTGTCAATGACGACCACGTCCTTATTTTCAAAGGACATCCGGCTGGCGATATGATATCCAACCTCACCTGCACCCACAATGATAATTTTCACTGCGATGACTCCTTTTACCCGTCAAACTGCCGAGGCCGGCTGCGGTCCCGCCATTCTGGCGGCCAGCCGCGTATAACGCTGCCTGGGCCGGTCATTTTTCACCGCAATAGCCATGGCCTTTTTCGTTCCCACCAGGACCACCAGGCGGCGCCCCCGGGTCACTGCGGTATAGATCAGGTTGCGCTGCAGCATGATATAATGCTGGGTCAAAATCGGCATGACCACCACCGGGAATTCCGAACCCTGGGATTTGTGCACGGATACGGCATATGCCGGGACCACCTCGTCGAGTTCGGTAAACGCATAATCGATTTGCCGGCCCTCAAAATCAATCCGCATTTGGCGAAATTGTTCGTCAATTTCCGAGATGCGCCCCATATCCCCGTTAAACACCTGCTTGTCGTAATTGTTCCGGATCTGCATGACCTTATCATGCATCCGGAAAGTCGCCCCTGCCACGCTGACCCGCGTTTTTTCCGGGTTCAGCGCCTCCTGGAGCAGGCCGTTGAGGTTGGCTGTTCCGGAAGTTCCCTTGTGCATGGGCGAAAGCACCTGCACCTCGTCTACGGGATCAACGCCAAAGCGCCGGGGAATGCGTTTTGACACCAATTCCACGATAATGTCAACAACTTTTTCCGGATCCTCCTGCTCAATGAAAAAAAAGTCGCTTTCCGCCTCGGCGTCAAGCCGGGGCATGCTGCCGCTGTTGATGCGGTGGGCATTGACGACGATCCGGCTTTGTTGGGCCTGGCGGAATATTTCAGTAAGCCGGACCACGGGCACTTTTCCGGATTCGATTACGTCCTGCAGCACATTGCCCGGACCCACCGAAGGCAGCTGGTAAACATCGCCCACCAGCAACAGGGTGGCTGCCGGCGGCACCGCCTTGAGCAGGTGATACATGAGCTGCGTGTCAATCATGGAAGCCTCGTCCACGATCAGCAGGTCACACTTCAGCGGATTGTCCTGGTTTTTCTGAAATCCGCCGGCCTGGTAGTTAAAGGAAAGCAGCCGGTGGATGGTGCCGGCCCCGTGACCGGTGGTCTCGCTCATTTTCTTGGCCGCCCGGCCGGTGGGCGCGGCCAGCATAATGCGCACGTGGAGGCGGGAAAAAATTTCCAGCACCGCCCGGATGATCGTGGTTTTGCCGGTGCCCGGTCCGCCCGTGATCACCATGACCTTGTTTTCCACCGCACCGCGCACAGCCGCTTTCTGCTTGTCTGCCAGGTTAAAATCGAGTCGCTGCTGCACCCATTGCAGGGCGCGTTGGGTGTCAATAGCCCGCACGGACTTGGGCGCAGCCAGCAACCGGTCAAAATGCGCCGCAATCCCGGTTTCACTTACGTAAAACCGCTTCAGATAAACCGCCTGTCGGTTTTCACCGGAAGCGGCATCCAGGCCGGTCTCTTCGACGACAACCTGCCCGTCGCTTTGGGTTTCGGAAATGGCTCTTGCTACGGTATCGACATCGGTTTCAAGAATTTCCGTGCATTTTCCGATCAGCAGGTCCCGGGGATAATACACGTGGCCGTCTTCGGAGAGCTGATTTAACACGTAAAGCACCCCTGCGCGGATGCGCAGGGGATGCGTCTTTTCAAATCCAAGCTTCTGGGCGATTCTATCCGCAGTCAAAAAGCCGATGCCGGAAATGTCCGTGGCCAGTCGATAGGGATTCTCCGTGACCACCTCCACGGCATCCCGGCCGTACTGGCGGAATATGCGCACGGCATAGGCCGCGCTGACCTCGTGGGACTGCAGAAAAAGCATAACATTGCGGATCTCTTTCTGCTCGGCCCACGCGTCCTTGATCATCTCCACGCGCTTTTTGCCGATCCCCTCGACTTCCTGCAGCCGGTGGGGTTCGTTTTCAATGACCGACAGGGCGGATTTGCCGAATCTTGCCACGATCCGCCTGGCCATTTCCGGGCCGATGCCCCGGACCAGGCCGGAGCCAAGGTATTTCTGGATGCCGTTTACCGTGGAAGGCGCGGTGGTGCGGTAGGAATCCACCTCGAACTGCTCGCCGTAGGCGGGGTGAATCTTCCATCTCCCGGTCATCTCCATGACCTCGCCAGGGGTGGGCTCCATGAACCGGCCCACAACGGTGACCGGCTCGCGCCGGCCGCGAATGCGCACCCGCGCAACAGTGTATCCGTTTTCCGGGTTCGTGTAGGTCACACGCTCGATCTGGCAGTTCAGGGTGACATTATCTGGGCGGGCGCTGACCATAGGGCAATCGTATGGTTAAATGAAAGCAGCGTGTCGGGGCCGAGGGGCGGTTGACCCGGTTTTAACCTGAAATCCGGGATCTGGCCGGTTCGGCAAAGATTGAATCCGAAAAGTCCGAAACCAGGCGCTCGTAGGCCTGCCTGCTTTTTTCCGGATTCCCCGTCTGACTGTAAAGCATCCCCAGTTGAAACAGAGCCTGGGCTTTTAGCGCCGGGGAGCCGTCTTCCACGACCTGTTGAAAAAGGGAAATGGCCTCTTGATCATTGCCTTTGGCAGCCTGGGTATAGGCCATTCCGTTTAATGCCAGTTGACTGAAATGGGGATTGCTTTTAAATGCCTCATGGGCGCTTTGATACAGTTCCAGTGACCGATCGTGGTCACCGGTTTGGTAGCAGATGCCGGCATAATTGAGCAGCGCCATTTTGCCGGCATCTGTGTATCCGTATTCATCGATCAGGGTTTGAAACTGCTGCTTGATATCGGCAAAGGCCGCGTCATCGGCATTTTTGTCCATGCTTTCATACTGCTGGCTGGCCTGAATCAGCATGGCCGAAGCATTATCTTCCGCGCGGTCCAGAAAATACAGCACCCCGGCCCCGACAACGAGTACGACACAAAAAACGGCCGCTGCCGAGATGAGTTGTTTCTGATATAACTTGGCACGGGCAAGGAGCTTTTTTCCATACCCCTGGATCGAATCGTATGCTTCCGGCTCTTGCTGCGTGTTGCGGGATCTGGTTGATTCTGTGGCCATAGCTGTCTTTTCTCCGCCCTGTAAGTTCCGTGATTATGCCGCCAGCTGCCGGCGGATCCGCTGCCATCCGTCCTCGCCAATTTTGGCGCCCACCACCTGGCAGACCTCAAAGCCGCAGGCCGAGCCAAGGGCACCGCTCCTGGAAAAGGAATACCCATTGACCAGCCCGTAAAGGAATCCGGCCGCCCAAAGATCGCCGGCGCCGGTGGTATCCACGGCACAGCCGTCGCCCATCCGTTCGACGAGGGCCACCTCCCCGGGTCCGAGGATGAGGCTGCCTCGCGGTCCGGTTTTTAAAACCGCGATTTCCACCTCCCGGGCCAGCACTTCCAGGGACTTTTCCTCGTCTGAAATGCCGGTATAGGCAAAGGCTTCATCTTCATTTGCAATCAGGATGTCGATGTAGTCGGCCACGATCCGGTTGAGCAGATCCAGGGATTCCTCAACCACGTTGAAACTGGCCAGATCCAGACTGACCCGGGCCCCGGATGCTTTGGCCCCTTTCACCACCGCCATCATCAATTCCGGGTTAAACAGAAGGTAGCCTTCCACGTGTACCACCGCTGCATTGGCAAAGCATTCCGCTGTGATCTCTTCGGGCGCCATTTCCGCTGCCGCGCCCAGGTACGTAAACATCGTGCGCTGGGCATCCGGGGTTATCACCGAAAGCACCCGCCCGGTGGGCGCCGGGGAGTCAAACAGGTAGGGGGTCACCCCGTTTTTGACCAGGTCCGCTTCAAAGACCTCGCCCATGTGATCCCGGCCGAGCTTGCCCACGAACCGGGAATCGCCGCCCAGCATGCCCACGCCCGCAGCCGTGTTGCAGGCGGATCCGCCGGAAACCGTTATCGGCGGATCCGTGGTTTTGGCAGCCAGGTCATCAATGTATTCCCGCTCCACCAGCGTCATGCTGCCCTTGGCCGCGCCCGCGGCCTCCAGAAAACTGTCGCCTTCCTTTGCCAGCATATCCACCAGCGCAGAACCCACGCAAACAATTGTCTTTCGATCCGGGCCTGTTGAAATCGCCATGTTGTCCTTTCTCTAGTTAACCCGGCAATCCGGGAAAAGTTTTTACCATATCAGCGCGCGGTGAATCCAGCCTTTTTCCCCGTCTGCATGCTGCACGTGAAGCCAGTCGCCCTCTTTGTCCAGGACCTTGAACGGAACGCCCTCCCCGGCCTGCAGGATCACGTCGTGATCCGTGCCCGGACCGCTGCGGATATTGACCAGGTCCTTGCCGTCCCTGATGGCCACGGCCTCGAAATCATCCACCAGGTCCCCGTGGATCCAGCCCTTGGTCCCCTCGAAATCCTTGAAAAGATACCAGCCGTCCTGGGATCCGATCACCTCGATGGGCGTGTTGCGCTTAACCTGCCAAAGCTTTGCGTTGTCGGTGCCCGGACCGGAGCGAACATTTGCCACATCCGCGGATACGGCCAGACGTTCTGCGCCGGCAGCCAGCGGTGCAATTATAAGACTGGATAACACCAGCACTGCCAGTACCTTCATGATTTTTTCTGCCATGCTTGCAGGATGCATATTGACCTCCGATTGATGTGTTTTATGCCGCCATGAGCTGATCCACCGCCTGTTCCAGCCCATCGATGGTCAGCTCGAACATGGGGAAAACCTGGCGAATGACATTGATCGTCCGGGTATAGGGCCACATGCGGGCCGGCACCGGGTTGAGCCACGCATTGTGCGGAAAGGTTTCCGCCAGAAAGCGCAGCTGCTCGATGCTGGCCCTGCCGCTGCGCTCGTGCACATAAATCGATCCGTCCCGGGCCATCAACTCGTAAGGCGCCATGCTGGCATCGCCGACAATGATCAGGCGCGTGTCCGGATCCAGGCCGGCAAATTCGGCCACCGGCTTGGGCTTTCGATACCGTGCCGGGTCCTCCCACAGGGTGTCGTAAATCGTGTTGTGGAAAAAGTAGGTTTTCAGCTCCTTGAACTGGGACCGGGCATAGTTGAACAGGGTCTGTACCACCGGCACGTGAGGGTCCATGGAATACCCGCCGTTGTCAATTGCCAGGATCACCTTGAGCCGGTCTTTCAGCCGCCGGTCGAAAACGATCTCGATCTCGCCCGCGTTTTTCATGGTCTGGTAGATGCTTTCGCGGACATTGACCTGATCCTTGGGGCCCGAGGGCACCAGGTTGCGCAGGCGCTTTAAGGCTTCTCCAATGGATGCCTGGGTCAAGGGGCCCATGCGTGAATAATCCTTGTACCGCCTTTCATTGGCGACCTTGACCGCCGACTTGTTTCGCGACTCTCCTCCCACGCGCATACCTTCCGGATGGTATCCGGAATGTCCCACCGGAGAAGTCCCGCCCGTGCCGATCCAGCGGTTTCCGCCGTCGTGCCGCTCGGTCTGCTCTTCGAGCCGCTGCTTGAAATACTCGATAAGTTCATCCGGCGAGAGGTTCTGCAGCTCCGCGGAATCGACACCAAGCGCGTCAGCAACGGACTGCGGATCGGAAAGCCACTGATCCAGCAGGGATTTGGCGATCTCGTCGAGCTCAAACCCCTCGACATCGGGCATTTCCGCGCCTTCGAAAAAATGGGCAAAGATCTGGTCAAACAGATCAAAATACCGTTCACTTTTTACCAGGATCGCCCGGGATGCGGTGTAAAAGTCCGACAGGGACATGATCAGCCCGTTTTGCAGCGCCTTGTGAAGCGTCAGAAACGCCGTTGGCGTTGCCGGTATGCCCGCTTCTCTGAGCTTATAGAAAAAATCGACAAACATGACCGTATCTGCTTAAAACCGTCTTTTCCGCTGGACCTGGTTGGCGGCATAATAATAGTCCTGGCTCTTTTTGAAGAGAACGCCCAAGTATGGCACTTCCCCCTTGGCCAGCTGCTTGGGCTTGAAATCGGGATCCATGGAAAGCGCCCGGATCCAGTTTATCAGTTCCCGGGTCGCGGGCTTTTTCTCCACGTTGTCGATTTCCCGGAGCCGGTAAAAAGTATCAACGGCGTTATTCATCAGCTCGGAGTCGATCTCGGGGAAATGCACCCCGATAATCCGCCGCATCATCGGCGGATCCGGAAAGGCGATGTGGTGGAAATTGCACCGCCCCAGAAACGGATCGGACAAATCCTTTTTTGCGTTGGACGTGATCACCATCACCGGCCGGTGCTTGGCCCGGATGGTCTTGTCGACCTCGATAATATCAAACTCCATCTGGTCAAGCACATCAAGCATGTCATCCTGGAAGTCGGTGTCCGCCTTGTCGATTTCGTCGATCAACAGCACGGTGCGCTGCTCGGCTGTGAAGGCCTGGCCGATCTTGCCCATTTTGATGTAATCCTCGATTCGGCTGACATCGCGCGTGGAGTCCCCGAACCGGCTGTCGTTTAACCGGGTCAGGGTATCATATTGGTAAAGCCCGTCAATAAGCTTCATGTTGGATTTCACGTTTAACACGATCAGCGGCATGCTCAGATTTTCGGCAATGGCATGGGCCAGCATGGTCTTGCCCGTGCCGGGCTCGCCCTTGAGCAGCAGCGGCATTTCCAGGGACATGGAAATATTGACGATCTGGGCCAGTTCATCATCGAGCACATACCGCTGGGCGCCGGTGAAATATCCCTGTTCCTGTCTGTTTTCCGTCATCATTGATTCTTCCTGCGGTTTTGAATGGTTATGGGTTATGCGTAATGTGTAATGCGTTATAGGTTATGAGTTATATAAGGTCAAAGGTTTGTTTTGTATTGAAAACCTGTGAAGTTTTTCAAAGTATCAGCTTTGTTCGCCCCGGATCCGTTTTGAGAGGCCATGGTTCATGTCAATGACCTGCATCGCGTGGTCCATGGAAAGAGCGCCGGTGCCGCAGCTTGGAGTGATCAGCGATTGAGAAACAACCTGCTGCCGGTCAAATCCAAGGGCCTCCACCTGTTTGACTTCCTCCTGCCAAAGCTCATAAAGGGACTCCGCGCTCTGGGACGCAATGGCCGCAGTATCGCTGGTGGGGACAATACCCCAGGCCAGGATTCGGCCGCTTTCCAAAAACCGACGAAGCGAGTCGGCATACAGGATAAACTTGTCAAAATAGGAAAACGCGTCAAAGCTTACAATATCCGCCTCTGAATCCAGGATCACGGACCACTCGGCGTTGGCGCAGACATGGACGCCTGCAAGTCCGCCTTCCTCGTGGATCGCTGCAATCACCTCTGCAAAACATGCATCGATTTCATCCCGGGATACGCTGATAAAGGCCGAAGACCCGAATCCGGCCAGCGCCGGTTCGTCGAGGAATACGATTACGGGCACGCCGTATTTTTTCAACTGGTTTACCTGCCAGCGGGCCTTCATGGCAATCAGCTTTACCGCCGCGTCCCGAACATGTTCGTTGTAGAAAACGGTCCGGCCCGCATCGTCGACAAGGCCCGTGCCAAAGGTAAACGGTCCGGTCACCTGGCCCTTGACTGCAGCGGGCTTGTCCGCGCGCTGATCGAGTTCCCGCATAAAGGTAAAAAAACCCGGGGCTTCGTCCTGATGCAGCGCAAAGCGGGAGTCGGCAATATCTTCGCCCCCTTCGGTAACAGCCATGTAGGCTTCAAAAAAATCCACCATGGCCTCGTCAAAGCTTTCATCCCCGGCATCGACGAACATGCGGCCCTCTTTGCGGGCCAGTCCGGGCATGCCCCTTGCAAACTGGGCGACCATTCCCTCTGCTGCAAATTTCGGCAACTGCACCCAGATCGGAATATCCGGCGTATACTCAAGCATGACTTTTACCGCTTCGTCATGATTGTCCATGGGAAGGCTCCCGATCCAGGCGGCAAGGCCCCGGGGGCGAAAATCGGTATTCATGGTCGGTCGATCCTTTTTATCCGGAGTTTTCGCACTTTCTTATATTACTGAAAAATAATCATTTTAATCCATTTTCGAAAAATTGACAAGAGCTATCCCATGAAAATTTTCAATCTCCGGGCCATGGGCTTTATTAAGCAATTGACAGAACATGCAGATTTGCCTAAAATTAAATAAAATTGTCGCGTCGAAAACAGGGCGCGGCCAACTGCCAAGAAGAGGAGCGCCTACATGTTTGGCATCGGCATGCCAGAATTGATTGTCATTCTGGTGATTATCATGATTATTTTCGGGGCGGGCAAGATGCCCGAAATCGGATCAGGCATCGGCAAGGGGATCCGCAACTTTAAAAAGGCGGTTTCCAGCGAGAATTCCGAATCGGATCCCGATCAGATCGAGGATCAAAAAAAGGAAAAGGAAAAATAAAAGCCGGGCCGGTGCCCGGCTTTATCTCCTGCAGGAATGTTTTCTACAGCTATCGGGAGAAGTGATTTCGGAATGTTGTTCTTTGTTCCGCAGACGCCCCGATTCAGCTTAAAAGGGAATGTCATCGTCTGCATTCCCGCCGTCGCTGCCGCCGGGGGCCGGCTGGGGCTGGGGTTCACCTGAAAAACCGCCGCCCGCATTGTATCCGCCGCCGCCCCCTGCGCCCTTTCCGCCGAGCATCTGCATGTCACTGGCCACCACCTCGGTCATGTACCGGGTCACCCCGTCCTGCTCCCAGGAGCGGGTCTGGAGGCGGCCTTCGATGTAGACCTGCTTACCCTTGGACAGATACTCCCCGCAGATTTCGCCGAGCTTGCGAAAGGCAACAATCCGATGCCATTCGGTTTTTTCCCGTTTCTCGCCGCTGGCCTTGTCCCGCCACTCCATTGAAGTGGCAAGGGTGAAATTCGCCACTGCGTTTCCGTCCTGCGTATAGCGGATCTCCGGATCTCTTCCCAGGTTTCCGATCAGGATTACCTTGTTGACGCCGCGTGCCATTTGCTATCCTCGCGTAATGCTGTTATCTGAGTGGTCTTGAACCGATGGGTCTTCGGGTTCCTGGCTTTGCGAACTCGGGCCCGCCACCTGGCAGGCATCCCGAACTCAAGTGGATATCCCCATTTTGGGCAGAATCCACAGCTGGAGGGCCGCCCACACGCCCACGATAATCAATAATAAAATCAATGTCTTCATTCTGTCTGTCCGTCCTGTCTTCAACTATTGGCTCGTGCTGTCACCTGACGTCGCTGTGAGCTTGCGCTGCTCGAGCTGGACAATACGCGGCGTCATGAAGATCAGCAACTCGCTCTTTTCCTTTTCTTTGAGATGCCGTTTAAACAGCCAACCCAGCACCGGGATGTCTTTTAACACCGGGAATCCGGAGACGCGTTCCGATGTGGTATTCTTTTTGATACCGCCGATGGCGATGGTGCTGCCGTCATCGACCAGCAGCTCGGTCTCGGCCTCGTTTGTTGAAAGCGCCGGGGCCTCTGCGGTCTGTTCGGCAATGTCGTTTTTGGTTACAAAGATCTGGAGCGAAATCCGATCATCCGGGGTGACATGCGGGGTCACCTCCAGAGTCAGGTCAATTTCCTTGAACTCGATCTGCACATCATCATCCTCGACGGTCTGGTAGGGATATTCAAAACCCTGGGTGATCGAGGCCTTTTTGTTGTCCAGGGTCACAATCTTGGGGGCAGAGACGATCTTCACGTTGTTCTGCTCTTCCAAAGCTGAGAGCTTGGCGTCCAGGGTCAGGGACGTGCCGAGATTCTCAAACGCGAATCCGATTGAGGATGTGGCACTGGCCGGATAATTCATGACCACGTCGTGGCCGTAGATGCCGCTCATCGTACTGCTTGCGATATCGCTTCGATCCAGGGAGAACTCAGTGCCGATATCTTTTGCAAAGTCTTCGTTGATTTCCACGATCCGCGCTTCAATCACCACCTGGGGGGTAACCTTGTCGATCTCTGAGACCACTTCGCGCGCCTTGTCAATCCGCGCCCGGGTGTCTGTGATAATCAGCTGGTTATTTCGCGCATCCACGCTCACCTTGCCCCGATCCGACAGGCTGTCCTTTACATGGGGAAGCACCTCATTCTGGGCGTTGGCGTAATTGACCGGGATGTAGCGGGTCACCAACGGCTCCAGGCTTTTTTCCTGCTCCTTGCGGGCACGGTATGCCTCGATCCGCTCCTGCCGGGCCTGTTCTTCCTCGCGAAGGGTCTGCTGGGTGGCAATCCGTATAATATCGTCGTCTTCAACCTTGCCCAGCCGGTTTTGCTTTAATATCAGGTCCAGCACCTGGTCCCACGGGATCGGCTTGTCCATGGAAATGGTCACCGTTCCCTCCACGTCCGAGTCAATGGCATAGTTTTTCCCGCTGACCTGCTGCAGGATACGGAACACGTTCTTGATATCGGTTTCATGAAAATCCAGGGCGATTTTTTCGCCCGTGTATTCCTCCTTTTCAAACAGCCAGTCCACTTCCTCGGCCTCGGCCGCCTCCCGGGCCGATTTACCCTCGGTTGATTCCGCCTCTGCAGCTTCTTCGGCCGTGGGCCTGGATGCGGCATCCTCAAGCACGCGCTGCCAATCCGGCAGTTCCGCGGCGGAATACGGCCGCGGACCGACGGTGGAGGCGTCAAAATGCAGCTTGATCTGTCCGTCTGAACGCTCCACCCAGTAGGGAACCGACTCTCTGAGCTCCACGACAACCTCGACCGTGTCCTGCCGGGTCCTGACTTCATAGGGAATCACGCGGTCCACGGCGGTGTCGAAACGGGTGGTAATCAAGGGGCGCCGGTCGATATGCTCGGGAATGGCGGCATCCGAAAGAGTCAGCTTCAGCTGCTTGTCTGCGATCTTGTCGATATTGTACCGGGCCTGCCGGGAAGTCCCTATGGAAAGGACGGATTTTCCGCTGTCTGTGGTTTCAAAGCCGATGTCTTCGACAATGGCCAGTCCCCGGTATTGCGCGTCATCTTGTCGGGACTGCCGGGAATCGCGCTCCGGACTGTTCAGAGAGGTTTCCTGCCCGGTAGCATTTTCAGATCCAACCGTTTCTTTCGACCCGGCAGCAAGAGATTTGGATCCGGCCCGGGACGCGGCGGCGTCGGGTTTGCCTTTGAAGGCCACTGTGAAAACCGGGCCGTTTTTGTCGACCTCGTAGGCCAGATTTTCAGCCAGCTCGACTTCCATGCGCACATTCTGATTCTGCTGGTCTGTTGCGCTCGAAAGGTCCACGGACTTGATAACTCCGCTCTCGGGGGTGTAGCTTGTATCAATTTCGCCGAGCCTGGCCTGGGGAAAATAAAAAATCACCCCCAGCGGTTCGAGCTGTTTTACAGCCGTATATTGCAGCTCCTCGGAGGATTGGATCTCTACCCGCCCGGATTCAGTTGTGCTTGCGGCTTCAACCCGGTTAATGGTATTGACGGCTGCTTTTTCCGCGCCTTCCTGCGGAGACAGCGTGCTGCAGCCGGCAACAACCAGGACAAACCCGATTAATAAAGAAATCAGCCGGATGCTTCTTGCCTTTGCTTCATGTCTGTACATGTTTTTCTCTCCGGGTTATTTCTGAAGTTTTTTTTCGATTTCGCGCACCGCGATTTTACCGTAAACATCCTTGTATTTTTCACGAATAAGAATGCGATCGGATAAAATTTCAGACACCTTCCCGCCGCTTTCCCCGACGTATGTGCCCTTGTTGATGACATATCCCTTGCCGCCCGGGTCTTCGACCATGGCAATGGATTTCTTTTCTCCGGGAATCTGCAGGATTGCCGTCAGCTTCAACTGGCTGAGCGAAACACGGGTCAGCGGCGTATCGGGCGGGGATGGAAGATTCGCATCTTCTTCGCCGCCTTCGCCGTTTGATTCCGGTCCTTTGTTTAAAAACGGTTCAAACGGATCGACCCGACCTTTGCGCGTATAAAGCCTCTGTTCATCCGCCATCAGGGATTCATCGCCGCTCAGCGTCATTTCCCGGAGTTCCTGCTCAGCGCTCCTTTTGCTGTCGTCGGTATCCTGCAGCTGCTGACCTTCGCCTGATTTTGCCTGCTTTTCCGGTTCAGACGCCTGCGCGGCCTGCGCCCGGGAGGTTTTCTCCCGGGACTTTTCCTGTTCTTCCGTTTCCGCTGAAGCGGCCTGGTCCTCCTGCGCCTGCTCCTGTTCGATCTTGACCTCTTCGCTTACGTGAACGTCTTTTTCCGGTTCCCCGGGTGAACTGCCGAGTCCCATCAGAAACCAGGGAGACAGGAGAAAAAACAATGCGGCGATAAATAGGGTCCGTTTTGACATGGTTTTTATCTTTTCTTTTTTGACTTCTGGTTTTCCGATGATTCAATAAACTTGTAGGTGACTGCGGTACAGGCAATCTTCAGATTCTTCCCGCCGCCCTCTGAGCCCCCGGAAATGGAGAAATCCTTTACATTGACGATCCGCGACAGCCGGGCCAGCTTGTCAAAAAACACGCCCAGATCATGATATTGGCCGGTAAGCTCCATTTTCACGGGAATTTCCGCATAAAAATCCTTGGTTGACTCATCCTGAGGCTGAAACAGAACAAACTTCAGGCCCGAGGCCTTTCCGGCCTGCGAGATGCCGGTGAGCAGGGAGGGGATCTCTTCCTTGTCAGGCAGGGCCCGGGCAACGATTCTGAATTGTGCCTGGGCTTCTTCAAACTCCTTTTTAACCGCCTCATAGGTCCGGGCTTTTGCTTTGGTCCGCTCCAGCTTGCTTTCCGCCTGTTTGATTTCCTCCCGCAGATCGCTCATGGCATCAAATTTCGGCATATAAAAAAAGTACCCGAATATCCCCAGGATCACAACCGCGGTCCCGATGCATACCAGTATCCGCTGAAGCTTGGTAAGCTGGCTGATTCTCCTGAAAAAGGGCTCAAGGCTTTCCATGGATAAGCTGATATTCTTCATGATTTCTTCGCCTTCTTCTTGGCACCATTGCTTGACTCGGCCAGCTTGCAGTTTATGCCGAAGCTCTTCATTTCAATGTTGTATGCGGTGGTCTGCCTGGCGCTTTGCAGCTGCACTTCTGCGATTCTTTGATGCCGCTCCAGGCGCTTCATAAACAGGGCCACTGTTTCATTATCCATGGCAATGCCCTCGATTGAAAGCGAATTGCCGTTATACCCCAGCTTTTTCATCTGCATCCGGTCCGGCACCACCAGCTTGGTGATTTCGGCAAGCAGCTGCGGTGGATCTTTTCTATGAGTCTTGAGCTGGTTGACAATGTCGATTTTCTGCTCGAGTTCGGCCAGTTTTTTCTTAAATTCCTCAACCTTCTCGGCTTTTTGCTCGTAGCGCTTGATATCCTCCTTGATACCCGCGAGTTTGTCTTCCAGCGAATTGACCTTCCGGCCCAGATACATGTTGAGCGTAAGCAGGATCACCAGCAACAGGATCATCGACAGAACGAAAACAGATACCTGGCGCCGGATGTTTTCCTTGGTCCGTGCCGCACGAAAAGGAAGTAAATTGATGCGTATCATTTGTCATCCACCCTTCTGATGGCAAGCCCCATGCATATGGCGGCCTGTGGTGCGATCTGCTGCACGTAATTTGGATCCAGGTGACCGCCTTTTATCTCAAAGACTTCAAAGGGGTTGATCATGCTGACCTCCGCGGCAGTCTGCACCGCCAGCAGGTCGCGAAACTGCTTGATGTTGGCCCCGCCGCCGCTCAGGACAATCTGCTTGATCTGATCCTCCGGGTTGGTGGAATAAAAGAAATCCAGGGCCCGACGGATTTCATTGCACCAGTCCGTGACCACCGAGGAAATGACTTCCTCGAGATCCTCGGCTGAAATCCGGTCCGGTTTTTCAGCAAGCTTCAGGCTCTCGGCTTCGGCCATGGTGCAGTTGGCCATTGAAGCAATGTTCTGGTTGATCTGGTTGCAGCCCAGGGACACGTCCCGCATGAACACGGAAGTGTTGTCCTTAAGGATATTCAGCGAGGTCTTTCCCGCGCCGATATCGATTAAGGCAATATTTTCCCCGGTGGCCGGGTAGTTGAGCTCATAAATGTTCTGCAGGGCAAAAGCGTCGATATCGATGATGCCGAGGTTGAGGCCGGCCATATCAATGATGTTGACATAATCATTGACCATTTCCTTCTTGGCGGCCACAAGCAGCACATTCATCTGGTTCGGGTTGGCTTCGCTTTCCCCGAGGACTTCAAAGTCGATGTTGACATCGTTGATGTCAAAGGGTATATACTGCTCCGCCTCAAAATTCAGGGATTCATAGAGCTGATCTTCGGGCATGTTCTGCACTGTGATATTTTTCACAATGACCGAATAGCCCCCGATGGATATGGCCACATTGCTTTGCCGGACGTTATACAGGTTAAACAGTTCCCGGATGGCCTCGGCAACCGCTTCGGCATCTTTGATCACCCCTTCTTCGATGATTCCGGGAGAAACCTCGATGGACCCGAATTTTTTCAGTGCCCAGCCTTTTTTGGTTTCCACTGCCTCGGCCACCTTGATCGTCCGGGAGCCGATATCCAGACCCACTAATTGATTTTTTCTGCCGAATACCATGATCGTCTCGTTTTCATTCCACTTGTATGGGTGATCGATCGGGGTTGACAAGCAACGCGATACCTCAAGGGCTGAAAATCATTTAAAGGCAAGATTGTGAACTGGTGAAATAACCGGCAAATGGTCATTTGCTCAAACCTTTCACCTATTGTTTTCCACATGGTTGGTGTCATCAGGCATGTTCTCTCTTCAGCCTGGCCTCATCATACGTTAAATCGTTGTTATGTCAAGCAAATTATTTATTTTTTACATTTTCAACCACATATGGTGAAGATATTAACAATTATCCACAATATCCTGTATACCCCCCATCTCGACGAGGTGTCCGAATTCATGCGGTTTTACGATTAAATTACCCATGAATGACACTTAAAGTCAAGGATAAGATGAACGACCGATACTTGAAAAAGGAATGAAAGATCTGTATGGTGACATCTGAGTGTAAACTTACAGATCATCTTTTAACTGCCTGTACGAATATTAGGAGTAGGCGCCATGCCAATGTCAGAAGCATTTACAAAGCGACTTTTTCCGATATTGCCCGGAGTTGCCGAACATTTCGGCACTCCTTTTCATATTTACGATGAAACCGGCATCCGGGAAACTGCGCTCTCCTTGAAGTCGCAATTTTCGAGGCTTCCGGTAAACTTCAAGGAGTTCTTCGCCGTCAAGGCGCTGCCCAACCCCCACGTGATGGCAATCATACAGGACCTGGGCTTCGGCTTCGACTGCTCCTCGGTACCCGAACTGGCGCTGAGCCGCCGGATCGGTGCCCGCGGCGAGCAGATTATGTTCACCTCCAACAACACCACGCGCGAGGACTTTGAGGCGGCCATTGCCGGGGGCGGCAGCATCCTGAACCTGGATGATATCAGCCTTATCGACAAGCTACCGATTGTTCCCGAGCTGATAAGTTTCCGGTACAACCCGGGTCCGCAGCGTTCCGGAAACGAAATTATCGGCAATCCGGTCGAGGCCAAATACGGGGTATCCAGCGACCAGATCGAAGAGGCTTACCGGATCATGCGGGACACAGGTGTTCGTCGCTTCGGGCTGCATACCATGCTGGTGTCCAATGAACGCAATTATACTTACATGGTGGAAACGGTACACATGCTGCTTGAAATGGTCGAAACGCTCAGCCGGCGGCTGGGGATTGACTTCGAGTTCATCAATATGGGCGGGGGGCTCGGGATCTGCTACCACCCGGATGACACACCGCTGAATCTTTCGGCCATGGGCGAAGGCATTACCGAACAGATCGCGCAGTACCGCGAAAAACACGGCACAGCGCCGGACCTGTACATGGAAAGCGGCAGGTATATGACCGGCCCCCACGGGGTGCTCGTTACCCGGGCTATAAACCGGAAAAACATCTACCGAAAATACGTGGGGGTGGACAGCTGCATGTCGGCGCTGATGCGGCCGGGCATGTACGGTGCCTATCATCATATCGACGTACTCGGCAAGTCCTTGCAGACCGATCCCGCCGAAACGGTCGACGTGGTGGGATCCCTGTGTGAGAACATCGACAAGTTTGCAGTACAGCGAAAGCTTCCCGAAATTGATATCGGGGACTTGCTGATCATCCAGGATACCGGGGCGCACGGTCATGCCATGGGATTTAACTACAACGCCAAGCTGCGTCCCCAGGAGCTGCTGCTCAAGGCCGACGGCACAGTGGAGCGGATCCGCCGCGCCGAGACCATGGAAGATTATTTTGCCACGCTTGACTTCAAACCCGAAAGCTTAAATCCGGATGGTTAATGCAAATGACGATCGTATATCCGTAGGGGCGGACCTGCGTGTCCGACCTTTCCCCGGACGAATACGCAAATCCGCCCCTACAGTGACGCGTTTACGACCAATACCGTTTATGAATACCCGATGCGGTTAAGTTTAAGGAGCGCCGTGCATGAAAGACGACAAGGGACTTTACTATTACCCGTTTCCGCAGAACAAGCGGGTACGCATGTATATCCGGTCCTCGGGCAGTACTGTGGAATTCCGCATGTGGCATGCAGACGACCCCGCCCTCTGGGACAAGCACGGCTGGGTGGCCTGGGAGGCAATTGAGCAGGCCATTGCCATGTATTCGGGCAAAGGCTTTGACCCGAAGCAGGCCTATGATATCCGGGTTGCGCGCGCCCTGATCAACGAGGCGGCCCGGGAGACGAAAAAGTGATCGGACACCTGCGGCGGGGTCAACTGCCCGTTTGGCCGGCCGGGAAATCGGCGTACTTTTTGCGCAGCTTCGGTTTTTCTATCTTTCCCGTGGGGTTGCGCGGCACTTCGTCGAAAAATATCCGCCTGGGCCGCTTGTAACGGGGCATGGCACTGCAGAATTCCCGGATCTGATCCCCTGTGATCCGCCTGCCCGGCTTGGCCGAAACCACGGCGGCCACCACCTCGCCGAGGCGCTCGTCAGGCACGCCGATAACGCCTGCATCCAGGATATCCCGGTGGGTCATAAGGAAGCTTTCGATTTCCACCGGAAAGATGTTCTCCCCGCCGGTAATGATCACATCCTTTTTCCGGTCAACCAGCCACAGAAATCCGTCTTCGTCCTTTCGAACGATATCACCGGTGCGCAGCCACCCGTTTTCCAATGTGGACCGGGTGGCCTCCGGATTTTTATAGTAGAACTGCATAACCCCCGGGCCCTTGACCAGCAGTTCGCCCGGCCTGCCGGCGGGTGCATCGGATCCGGATTCGTCGGCCACCCGGCACTCCCAGTCAAAGCCGGGCACGCCAATGGCGCCGATTTTATCCATGTTCTCCATGCCCAGATGCACGCACCCCGGACCGGTTGCCTCGGTCAGGCCGTAGTTGGTGTCATAGGACTGGCCCGGAAAAAACCGTTGCCATTTTTCAATGAGGCTCGGCGGCACCGGCTGGGCGCCGATATGCATCAGGCGCCACTGGTCCAGGCTGTAATCTGACAGGCGCAGTTCATCGTTTTCCAGGGCCACCAGGACATCATGCGCCCATGGAACCAGAAGCCAGACAATGGTAATCTGTTCTTCGGAAACCGCCTCCAGGATCGCTTTCGGGCCGACGCCCTTTAAAATCACAGCGCGGGCGCCCACGATAAAATTGCCGAACCAGTGCATCTTGGCGCCGGTATGGTACAGGGGCGGAATGCAGAGAAAATTGTCTTCGTGCACCTGGTTGTGGTGCCGGTTTTCCACGTAACAGGCCGATTCCAGCTGCCGGTGCAGCAGGTACACCCCCTTTGGCGCACCCGTGGTGCCGGAGGTGAAATAAATGGCAGCCCCGTCGCCGGGATCAATATGGACCTCGGGTTCAGCCGGATCCGCATCCGCGGTGACCGCATCGCAGGGCTGGGCGAATTCCGGGCATGCCTCGGCAGGTCCGGCAAACAGGTAATGCAAAACACTCTGATCCAGCTCGGCCTTGACCGCCCGGATCCGCTCTGTAAATTCCGGTCCGAACACCAGGACCCGGGCATCGCAGAGATTCGTGCAGCCGGAAATCGCCGGGGCTTCAAAACGGAAATTCAGCGGCACGGCAATGGCGCCGGCGCGCAGGATGCCGAAATATGCGGGCAGCCATTCCAGGCAGTTCATCATAAGGTGAACCACCCGGTCGCCTTTTTTCACCCCCATCCCGATCAGGGCGTTTGAAAACGCATTTGCCTGATGGTAAAACTGCCGCCAGGTAATCTCTCGCCGGCTTTTCTTTTCAGGCTCCCGCTCGATCAGGGCGACCTTGCCGCCGTACATCCGGGCATTTCTGGCCAGTATCTCTGTGAGCACCATTTTTTTCAGTTATGGGTTATCCGTAATGGGTTATCCGTAATGGGTAATGGGTTACAGATTACACATCACGCATCACACATTACGCGTTACGGGGTGTTGTTAACAAAAACTGGAAAAAAGTCAAACAGAAACCTAATTTGAGCGATTTTCAAGCTTGCCGCAGATACAAGGAAGATGCAGACGAGCTATAGTGGACTATGCGAGGCTGCATCTGACGCAGTAGATGCGGCAAAATTGAAAATCCCGGAGGGTTTC
>JAGXKN010000058.1 GCA_018335195.1 Desulfobacterales bacterium | reverse complement strand
AGTAGATGTAAATGTCGCGCACAGGCAGTCTCCATCCCTTGGGCACGCCCTTCCAGGTGGGCTCATGGGACAGGCTCAGGTGCGTCTTGGCCATCATCGTGGAGTACTCCTTGAACTGGGGATCGGAATCCAGCATCTCAAGCTTCTTTTCGGCATCCGGCAGCCAGTCCGCGCCGTCTGCGCCGTAAACCTCGCGGGCGATGGTGTCCACGCGCTCGCGCAGGGGCTTGTCCATGGAATACAGGAACTCGAACTTGGATTCTTCCTCGCAGGCGTCGATCACGGCATCGGCGATCTCAAGGGCGCCGTCGCCGCCGTCCATGAAGTGGGTGGAGGGTGCGCACCGGGCGCCGGCTTCCTCTGCCTTTTTCTTGACCAGATCGATTTCCGCCTTGGTATCCGCGGGGAAGCAGTTGATGCAGACCACGGGGTTCATGCCGGACTTCCGGATCACGCCGATCATGTGGACCATGTTTTCAATGCCTTTTTCCAGCAGGTCCAGGTTTTCCTTGGTGTATTCCTCTGGAAGCGGACGTCCCGGAACAACCCTGGGCCCGCCGCCGTGCATCTTCAGGGCTCGGATGGTGGCGGTGAGCACGGAAACGTGGGGCTTTAAGCCCGAGTTGCGGCACTTGACGTTCCAGAATTTTTCAAAACCGATGTCAGCGGCAAATCCGCTCTCTGTGACGTGGTAGTCAAACATCTTCAGGCCCATCCGGTCGGCAATGATGGAAGACTGGCCAACCGCGATGTTGGCAAACGGGCCGGCATGCACGAAGCAAGGCTGATATTCCGCGGTGCACATCAGGGTGGGGTTGATGGTGTTTCGCATCCAGGCGGTCATGGCGCCGCCGACCTTGAGGTCGCCGGTGGTGACCCGGTTGCCGGAAAGATCAAAGCCCACCGTGATGTTACTCAATCTTTCCCGGAGGTCTGCCAGGTCCTTGGCAATGGCCAGGATGGCCATGCACTCGGAGCTGACCGCGATGTTGAAGCCGGATTCCATGGTATAGCCGTTGGCCCTGCCGCCGAGGCCGATGACCATCTTGCGCAGAGCCTGGGCGCAGTAGTCGATGATCCAGTTCATCTCCACGCGGTTGGGGTCGATGTTTAAGGCCCGAATGCCGGAGAGTTTTTCGATTTTTTCCGGGCCGTAGTTGCGCTCGTGCTGCATTCTGGCGGTCAGGGCGACCATGGCCAGGTTGTGGGCGTTCATGATGTCGTTGATATCACCGGTCAGCCCCAGGGAGAACTCGGTCATGGGAATCAGGATGGCATTGCCGCCGCCGGCTGCAGAACCCTTGATGTTCATGGTCGGTCCGCCGGAAGGCTGGCGCAGGGCGCCGCCCACGTTCTTGCCGCGTTTGCCCAGGCCTTCCATGAGACCCACGGATGTGGTGGATTTGCCCTCTCCGAGCGGGGTAGGGGTGATGGCGGTGACCTCGATGTATTTCCCGTCCGGCTTGTCCTGCATCCGGTTCATGACGTTCAGGAAATCGATCTTGGAAAGCCGGCCCATGGGAATCATTTCTTCCCGGGTAAGCCCCAGCTTGTCCTGCCACTCCTCGGGCATGGGCATGTTCTGCTCGGCTGCCTCGGAAACCTGCCAGTCGGCCATTTTGCTTACATCGTATGCCATGTTTCTTCTCCTTTGGCGTTGAGGTTAAAAATCAATATTTTTCAATGGTTACGGCCATTCCAGGGGATTAAAAGATATTCATACCATTTCACTTTGCTTTTGACAAGAACTATCAAAAGGGTTCGTGCGATTCTTTCCAATGTGAAACAAATGAAATGAAAAAAACTCTGGACGCATTTTTAACCATAAATTCGAAGCACGAAATCCGAAATTCGAAATTCGAAAAAATCTCGAATCCCGAAATTCAAATGTTCCAAACAAAAGGGATTTTTTCAGGTTTTGAAAATCCGGCGTTCGGATTTCGATATTCGGATTTCGAATTTCCCCTCCTTATCCCTGGATTTCCACCATCCGCCGGTAAAAACCGTCTGCGGCCATGAGCTGCTCGTGGCCGCCGGACTCGATAATGCGGCCGTGGTGCATGACCATGATGGTATCGGCGATTTTCGCAGTGGACAGCCGGTGGGCGATCACAATGGCTGTGCGTTCTGCCATGAGCGCAGACAGGGCCTGCTGGATGCTGGCCTCGGTCTCGGAGTCGATGTATGAGGTGGCCTCGTCAAATATGATAAGTTCCGGATTCGCGGCAATCGCACGCGCAATGGAAATCAGCTGCCGCTGGCCCGAGGAAAGCGTGGCGCCCTGTTCGGTGAGCCGGGTGTGAATGCCCTCGGGCAGCCGGTGGATAAAGGATCCGGCATGGGACTGGGCCAGCACCCGCTCGACGGTTTGTTGGTCCGGCTCGCCGTTGGCCCCGAAGATGTTGTGCAGAATGGAGCCGGAAAACAGAAACGGGTCCTGGGAGACCAGGGCGATTTTGCTGCGCAGCGCACCGAGAGTGAATCTGCGGATATCCGTGCCGTTGATCCGCACGGCGCCCGCATCCGGATCGTAAAAGCGTACGATCAGGTTGATCAGCGATGTCTTGCCCGCGCCCGTGGGACCCACCACGGCCAGGGTGCTGCTGGCGGGCACGGAAAAGTCAATTCCCCGGATCACCGGTTCGTCCGGGTCGTAGCCGAACCAGACATTGTGACCGGAGATTTCGGTAAAGCGCGCCGGCATGGTCGCGGCCCGTCCGGCTTCAGGCTCGGGCAGGCGGTCGTCTTCATCCAGGATCAGGAAAATGCGTTCGGCCGATGACAGGGCGTTTTGCGTGATGTTGTATTTTTCCGCAATATCCCGGATCGGCCGGAAAAACATCCGGATATAGGAGATAAACACCACCAGTTCCCCGAGGCTCACCCGGCCGGCCAGGATGCCTGATCCGCCGGCAAAAATCACCACGGCCAGCCCCACCGAGCTCATCAGCTCGATAAACGGCATGAACAGGGCAAATACCGTGATCTGGCGCATGCCTGCGGTGAAGTTTTCGCGGTTGATCCGCCGGAAATCGTCGTAGTTGTTTTTTTCCTGGCAGAAAAGCTGGATAATGCCGATGCCGCCGATGGTCTCCGAGAACTTGGTGTTGATCTCCGCGGCCTTGATGCGAAGGATGCGATAGGCATTTCTGGCAGTGTTGGCGAACTTGAATCCGGCGTAGAACACAAACGGAAAGATCACGTACACGGCCAGGGAAAGCTGCCAGTCAATGGCAAAAAGCACCGCTGTAATGCCGATGAGCAGGAAGAGGTCCTTTAGTACGAAGATGATGACCGAGGTAAGCATTTCGTGCAGGTTCTGGATGTCATTGGTCACCCGGGTCACCAGGCGCCCCACCGGGTTGGTGTTAAAAAAAGGCACAGACAGCCGCTGGATGTGGGAAAAAAGCTTCAGCCGCAGCTCGTGCATGATGCTCTGGGCCGTGTATTCCATGAGCAAAACATGCCCGAAGTTCACCGCCAGGTTGAGCAGGATGATCACCAAAAGGATCAGGGCCATTTTGTTTAAGCCCTGGTAATCCGCCTGTTTTTCTTGAGGGGGTCTTTTTCCGGACGCCTTTTCCGAACCTTCCGAATCCGGCCCGGGGGCGGCGGCCCCGACGGATGCGGGCCGATCAACGGCGTGGTCGGGTACGATGTAGCGGTCAATGGCTTCCTTGGTCACGTAGGGAACGGCCAGTTCCAGCAAGGTCACCGCGGCCATGAGAATCAGGGCGACGGTCAGCAGGAGCTTGTATGGCCGGATAAAAGGTACAATCCGCCGCAGCAGGCGCACGTCCGCGGATTTGCCCAGTTCCTTTTCCCCGAATATGTCCCTTTGTCCTGTCATGAGAGCGCCGGATTACGCCTCGTATCGCTGAAGCATTTCGGTTTTGGCATAGTATCCGCCTTTTGCCGCAAGTTCCTCGTGCGAGCCCGACTCCGCGATTGTCCCGTCCTGCAGCACGATGATCCGGTCTGCAAACGAAACCGCCGGGATGCGGTGCGATGCGATCAGGATGGTTTTTTTCCCGGCCAGTTCCCGGATCACTGAGAGAATTTCCGCGGCGGTTTCCGTGTCCACCTGGCCGATGGGGTCGTCGAGCAGCAGCACGGGCGCATCCCGGAGCAGGGCGCGGGCTAGCACGATTCGCTGTTTCTGGCCGCCCGAAAGCACCACACCCCGCTCTCCCACCGGGGTGTCAAATCCCTTCGGAAACGTCCGGAGGGTTTCATACAGGGCGGCCTGCCCGGCCACCCGGATGAGTTCGGATTCCTGCGTGGGCCGGCCAAAGGCGATGTTGTCCCGGATGCTGCCGGAAAACAGGTACGGCTCCTGGGGCACGTGAGCGATGCAGCTTCGCAGGTCCGCGAGTTTCAAACCCCGGATGTCCACCCCGTCGAGCCGGATGGCGCCTTGTGTGACGTCATAGCGCCGGGTGAGCAGGTTGAGCAGGGTGGTTTTGCCGCACCCTTGGGGACCGATAATGCCCAGGGTGGCCCCCGGGGCCACCGACAGATCCAGGTCCTTGATCGCGGGCCCGCTGCTTTTGGGGTAGGCAAACGAGACGTTTTTAAATGAGATTCGTCCGCGGCATGTGTCAAGACGCCGCGCATCCGGCCGGTCCCGGATGTCGGGTTCGGCTGCGAGAATCGTGTTGATCCGGTCCAGCGATGCGCTGCCGCGCTGGATCAGGTTGGTCAGCCAGCCCAGGGCCATCATGGGCCAGGTGAGCATGTTGAGGTAGCTGATAAATGCCACAAAGTCACCCGGGGTGATGTTTTTTGCGATTGTGAGCCGCCCGCCGAAAAAAACCACGATGGTCAGGCTGACATTGGTGAAAAACACCATCATGGGGAAAAAGGAACCCGTGATATTGACCAGCTTGATGTTGTCGGCAATGTAACTGTTGGAAACGCTTTTCAGCCGAGCAAATTCGCTTCCCTCCCGGTTGTAGGCCTTGACCATGCGGATTCCGGAAAAGCTTTCCCGTACGATCTCGGTCATATCCGAGAATGTGGCCTGCACCCGGGTGTAGAGCTTGTGCATTTTGCGCCCGAATATGCGGGTAAACACGGCGATAACCGGCATGGGGATCAGAGCCAGGACCGTGAGCCGGATGTCGATGTATGCCATGAACCCGATGGCTGCACTGCCCAGGAAAATCGCGTCGGTCAGGGCCACCATGCCCATGCCCACGGCCATGCGCACGTTGTTGATGTCGTTGGTGGCATGGGCCATGAGGTCGCCCGTGGAGCGCTGGTCAAAATAGGCCGATGAAAGGGTTTGCACGTGGGAAAACAGGCGGTTGCGCAGGCCTTCTTCAACCACCCGGGAGGTGCCGATTAACAGTCGGCGCCAGAAGAAACGCAGTACCGTCATGAACGCGGCGATTATGACGATCATGCCCGCATACCGGCCCAGGCCCGCCATGTCGATGGTGCCTGCCGTGAGTTCGTCCACAGCCCATTTGACCACCCTGGGGATAAAGAGCTGGAGCACGTCCACCACCATCAGGCAGGCTACGCCGATGCATATGATTCCGCGTCTCTGGAGGAAGTAAGGTTTTATCAGGTGAAAAGCGCCCATGGGCAACTCCGTTTACATGGTGGCCTTCTGGCTTACTATGCCGGGCAGAAGGTGTAAAGATTTTTTTCATACCCGGGGATGTGCGAACAAAGGTCTGAAAACCGGTGAAAGTGCATTGATATTTCAGATATCCGTGTGATAAGAAGAAAGCTGGAAACATTACTTCGAATTTATTCCTGAAAGCCGGCAATGAAGCACACCAGACTGTTATTAAAAAGATCGGGGCGGCCCGCGGCCTCCGGTATCTGGCTTTTGCTCATACCCGTCATCCTTGTCCTTTTCTTCCATTGTTCCGTTGTTCGGGCCCAGAACAGTGCAGAACCCGGCAGCACCGACGAGGGGATGGTGGGCGCACCGGGCTTGTACCAGAGGCTTACCCAGTCATTTGAACAGGCCGTGACGGTTGAACGACAGGAACTGGAAAGGATTGCCCGGCGCCTTGAAGCGGCCAGGGCCGAGCAGGAGCAGATAACCCGCAGGCTCGGCCGTTTGCAGCTCACGATTTCCACGCATTCCAACCTGTTGCTGCTGCCTGCCACGGATATTCAATCCCTGGAGCAAGCCGAAATAAGGCAGACCGTGGCCGTGGGCTACATCCGGGAGCAGATCCGGGAGTTTCATAAAAAAATCGAGGAATTAAACACCGCTCGGGATGAGGCCGAGGAGCAGATTGGTTTTTATACACGGCAGAGCAACGATATCCGGGCTTATCCGGCCGAGATGCCCAGGAGAAAGGAGCTGACAGGCAAGCTTTCCACCCTGAGCGATATCCTGAAAACCAAGCAGGAGAAAATCGAAGAACTCATAAAAACTTATACCCGCCGTGAGGAGCGCTTCGAGCACTTGCGCGCCGAGATGGCCCCGCTAATCGAACAGCTCGGCCAGCGCATCGCGCAGCAGAAGCAAAGCCGCATCTTTCAGTACAGCACCACTCCGGTCATTCGCTTGTATCAGGGAGAACTTCAGACCAACCTGCAGGAATTCTGGGAAAAAACCCGAAGCTTGTTTGCGCATACCGCCTGGCAGAAACCCGACGTGATCACGTGGAAACAATACGGCATTTACCTGGGAGTATTTGCTTTTTTCCTGGCGGTGCTTGAGCTGGTTTTATACGGGCTCGGCAGGTATTTTCTGAGATGGATGCAGCACTGCCTGGACAATGGCAAGTTCTGGCAGTACGTCCTGGTCAAGCTGATCCAGAAGTCGCTGCCATTGGCGGGCGCAATTGCCTTTTTCTATTTTTATCCAGTCCGGCCGGCATACCGAATCGCCCCGTTTTTTTCACTGCTTCCCCTGATTATTCGCATCCTGGGGGTGGTTTTGGCCATCCGGTGGGGAGTGGTTTTTCTGCGGATGGTTGGCTCTCGGACCGAAGACGTGCTGTTTCACCGGCTTTATCTGCCGTTGCGGCAGCTGCTGCTCGGGGTGCTGGTCTACGGGATCGGGTATTTCTTTATCAGCCGGGTGATCTGTTATAACTGCATCAGCCTGGTGGTCTGGCGTCTGATTTTTGAATTTCTCCTGCTGGGCTGGGGCATCTATGCTTTCGACATGTTTCGGCGCAATGCGAATTATTCGGGCTATGCCGGGCATTCCGGGTTTGCATGGGCAAAAATGCTGCTTCCGGTGCTGGGCTACGGGGTGATCGTGCCGGGCGTGGTTGCCGAGCTTGCGGGTTTTGGCGGGCTTGCCGCGCACTGGTACAACGGGGTGGCAAAAAGCATCCTGGTGTTGTTCTGGGGTTTTATCCTGCTGCGGGTGCTTCGGGAAGCAGACGTTCCCGCCTACATGGAACGATCCGAGGATATTGACGTGGACGCCTCGGATCTTGCCGGCAAGCAGCCGTACCCCGTGCGGTGGCTGCTCGTGCGCCTGTTTCGGCTGGGGTGCCTGGCAGGCGGGTTTTGTGTCCTGCTGCTGGCCTGGGGCACGCCCCAGGCGATCCTGGCGGATATTTTTTACGCCGTGAATTACAAGGTCAATGTCGGCGATTTCCAACTCAGCCTGATGGGATTTGTTTACGCGGTGATCGTCCTGCTTGTCATCCACACGATTGCCGTGATCACAAAGGAGCTTTTGCGAAGCCGGGTCCTGAAAGATACCAAGCTGGAAACTGGGGTCAAAGATTCCATTATCCGGATTACGGGATATGTGCTGTGGGGCATTGGCGTGCTGATCGCCCTTCGGGTGATGGGCATCAGCGGTACATCCCTTACCGTGGTATTCGGTGCCCTGGGTATCGGGATCGGATTCGGCCTGCAGAATATTTTCAACAACTTTTTAAGCGGCATCATCCTTCTTTTCGAACGGCCGATCCAGGTGGGCGATGTCGTTGAAATCGGCGGCATATGGGGAACTGTACAGGAAATCAACGTGCGCTCCACCCAGGTGCGCACATTTGACAACGCCGACCTGATTATCCCGAACGCGGACTTTATCAGCCAGCGCCTGACCAACTGGAGCTTTCGCGACGCCCGGGTCAGGAGAAGCGTGCAGGTCGGCGTGGCCTACGGCTCGGACATCGAGCTGGTGCGCCGGCTTTTAATCGAGGTGGCCTACAAGCATCCGCGCATTCTGCGCCGGCCGCACCCGGAGGTGCTGTTTTCCGATTTCGGCGAAAGCGCCCTGATTTTCAAGCTGCGTTTCTGGGCGCATGTTGACTGGTTTTTGATCGTTGAAACAGATGTGCGCTTTGACATTGACAAGGTTTTCAGGGAAAATGGCATTCGGATTCCGTTTCCGCAGCGGGATCTGCATTTTAAATCAGACACCCGTATTTCCGTTTCCGGGACACAGGAGCAGGAAAGATGACCGCACAGTTTGTCGTACTGGGCCTGTTGATCGTACTTTCGGGCCTTTTTTCATCATCTGAGACCGCGCTTTTTTCCATCAGCAAGACCAAGGCCCGGCACCTGGCAAAGTCCGGCGGCAGGGCCAGCCAGATGATTTTCCGGATGAAGGAGGAGCCCCACAGGCTGCTTTCCACGATTCTCATCGGAAACAACCTGGTCAATATCGGGGCCTCGTCCCTGGCCACAGCCGTTACCATGCAGTATTTTTCAAACAATGCCGTGGGCATTGCCACCGGTATCATGACGTTTCTGATCCTGGTTTTTGGCGAAATATTTCCCAAGACCCTGGCGGCCCAACACAACGTGGCCATCGGCAGGGTTGTTATTATGCCGCTGTTCTGGCTTTCCTTTTTGCTTTTCCCGGTGATCTGGCTTTTGAACTTCGTGCCCAGGCTGGCGGGAGCGGCTCGCGGGGCGCCGCCGGTTACCGAGGACGAGCTGATCACCTTTGTCGACGTGGTCCACGAAGGCGGGCAGATCAATCCGGAGGAGCGCGAACTGATATACAACGTCATCAAGCTCGATGACGTCAACGTATCCGAGATCATGACGCCGAGCGCAGACATGTTCGTCCTTGAAAAAGACAAACAGCCGGACCTGGAAAAGATCCTGGAGTCCGGCTTTACCCGGATTCCCGTGATCTCCGGGGATATTGATCACGTGGTGGGGCTGGTCAATGTCAAGGACCTGTTCAAGCAGGACGTCCGCTCCGGCGGCGTGGATATCGAGAAAATCATGCGGGCGCCTTATTTTGTGCCGGAACACAAAAAGCTCGACCAGTTGCTCAACCAGTTCAAGCGCAAAAAGGAGCATGCAGCCATCGTGGTCAACGAATATGGAGAGGTCTCCGGCATGATCACGCTCGAGGACGTGCTCGAGGCCATTGTGGGCGATATCGTGGATGAAACCGATATTGTCAAGCCGCCTGTGGTAAAGCTCCGGGAAAAGGAATGGCTGGTGCTGGGGTCCGCCGATATCCGGACCGTAAATGAAAAACTGCGCATGAACATCCCGGAATCGGGCTCTTATGAAACCTTTACCGGGTATATCCTCGAGCAGATTGGCCGCATCCCCCGGGAGCAGGAACAGATCGTTGTGGGCAAGTACGTGGTCACGGTCAAGGATGTCGAGGGTAACCGGATCATCTCCTTTATCGTGCAGCGCCAGTAAAACGGGCCCCGTTTTTTGGGGATGTTATGCGAGCAGGTCTTTTTTCTTTTCCTCGAATTCCGCCTTGTCAATTTCGCCCCGGGCATAGCGCTGTTTGAGAATTTCCAGGGCGCCTGCCGAATCGTTGCGGGGGGAGCCGGACTCGGTTTGCGTGCTCTGGACCAGCCACTTGATCAGGTAAATTAGTCCCACGATCACAAGCACCCAGACCACGAGCATAAAGATCCCGCCGAACCATCCCATAAAGCCCCATCCGCCCATCATCCCGGGGCCCATGTGCCAGTCGTTGTATCTGCCCTGCTGGGCCAGGGCCGGCCGGGCAAATTGGAACAGCATTATAAACGTGCTCAGAGCGGCACTCAAAGTAAAAATACGACGCAGTTTCATGATAAGTCTCCTTGGTTTTGATTTCAGATTTTCGTTTGAGAAACCGTTCACAGTTCTCAGTTTACGGTTCCCGGTTTTTATTTAATGCCTGCCGACAGGCGGGTCTGTCTTTATCAACTGTGAACCGTAAACTGTAAACCGCAAACCGGCAACCGTGAACATTTAATATAATTCTTTTGAAAAACAATGAAAGCAGATGGTTTGTCTTTGTATACGGTTTGGGTCTTCGGCGCCCCAGCCGCCTGCGCGTTGACTGGCCTTGTGCATGTGGTTATTTATGTGTATGCTTAAAAAACAGATAAACGATTTATTAAGGAAAGACCTGCATTATATATGGAACCCGGAACCATTGTGGAATATATAGACCAGCAGCGAATCGTGTGTGCCGCGGTCCTGGAGGAAAAGGACGGGCGCCTTCGGCTGCTCAATGAAAACAATCGGGAAGTCAACCAGAAGGCCGCCCGCCTGACCCACGTTTCGCATACCCGCCTGAATTTTTCCCAGGGGCGGGACAAAGTGGTGGAAGCACTAAAGGAAACTGCCGTGCGGCGGCAGGCTTTAAGCCGGCACATTGACATCCCGGAAATCTGGGAGGCGGTGTACTCGCTGGAAGAATGGATTGATCTGGAGACCATGACCGCATTCTGCTTTTCCGGGCAGCCGGAAAGCGATCACGAGTCTGCAGTGATCCGCGCGTTTTTTGAAAACCGCACCTATTTCAAGTTCAGCCATGACTGGTTTTATCCG
The DNA here is from genome assembly GCA_018335195.1 of Desulfobacterales bacterium. GTDB lineage: Bacteria > Desulfobacterota > Desulfobacteria > Desulfobacterales > Desulfosalsimonadaceae > Desulfosalsimonas. The sequence goes on along the minus strand of JAGXKN010000058.1, from coordinate 4,325 downwards.
CACTCCGAGGAGACGGTGGAAAACAATATCGCCCGGCAGGAGGCCGAGGCCCGCAGGCAGCGGCTGATTGAAGAAGGCGGGCGGTGGATGCGCAGCGTGTTGAGCAACGGCGGCGCACCGCCTGAAGTCAATGCAGATATTATCGATATTCTGAAATCCTATTATCTTCACGGCAAGGAAAGCGACAATCCTTCCGCGGCCAGGGCCGTGCTGTCCAAGGCCGGGGCGGACGGACCGGAAACCATATTTTCGGCCATGGTGCGTGCCGGGATGTGGGATTCCAATGAAAACCTCGATCTTTACAGATACGAGATCCCCACGGAGTTTCCCGCCCAGGTCATGGAAAAGGCCGAGGAACTCTACGCCCGGTCTGAGAATTTTCCGCCGGATCCCAAAAGGCGGGACCTGACCGATCTGGACGTCATCACCATCGACGGCCAGGGCACCATGGACTTTGATGATGCATTAAGCCTGGAGCAGCAGGGCCGGCAATTGCGCATCGGGGTGCATATTTCGGATGTGGCTGCATGGGTTGAAAAAGGCGGCGTGATCGACAGGGAGGTCATATCCCGGGGCACCTCGATTTACATGCCAGACTTAAAGATCCCCATGCTGCCAAACGGCCTGGCCGAAGACCTGTGCAGCCTGATCCGGGAAAAGGTGCGCCCGGCCATCAGCATATTCTTTACGGTGAGTTCCCAGGCCGATATTGTCAATTACGAGATCGTGCCGTCCTGGATTTCTGTTAAACGCCAGTTGACCTACACTGAGGCCGACAACATGGTCCAGTCCGATCAAGCTCTTCAGGCGCTGCACAGGACCGCCCTGGCCTTTAACCGCAAGCGCCTGGAAAACGGGGCCGTGCAGATTTTGCTGCCGGAGCTCAACGTGCGCGTGTATAACGGCGGTGACATCCGGCTTAAGACCATGTCGCGCGACAGCCCCGGGCGCCTGTTGGTGGCAGAGATGATGATCATGGCCAACTGGGTGATGGCCCGTTTCCTGTCTGAAAACGAGATGCCGGCGATTTTCCGTTCACAGTTAGGCCCCAGGGGACGGCTTTATTCCGGCGACGACGAGGGGACCCTGTTTCAGAACTGGATGCAGCGGCGGATGCTCTCCCGGGTTGTGCTGGGTACCGGGCCGGAACCGCATTCCGGGCTCGGCCTGGATGCCTATACCACGGCCACATCGCCGATCCGCAAGTATTTTGATTTGCTGACCCAGCGCCAGCTGCGGGCCTGCTTTGCAATGGAAGAACCCTACAGCGCATCCGAGATCGACGAGATGCTGCAGATGCTGCAAATTCCGCTTTCCCGCGCCCGCCTGGTGCAAAACCGTAGGCTGCGGTTCTGGATCCTGAAATACCTCGAAGGCATGATCGGCACCAAGGCAGAGGCCATTGTACTGGACAAGCGGCGGGACGGATATACGATCCTGCTTCCCGATTACCTCATGGAGGCTCGGATGTCTGCGACGTCCGGCGTGGATTTAAAACCCGGGGACCTGGCCCGGATTACCTTCCAGCACGTGGATGCGGCCCGGGATAAGCTTGCCGTGTTCCTCGGGTAATGCGTGATAAAAAAATTCTTGATCAAAGAGGCGCACATGTCCATGCCCAAGACCAAGATCGTGTGTACCATCGGACCGGCCTGTGCGGATACCCGGACCATTACCCGGATGATCCGGGGTGGCATGAGCGTGGCCCGGCTCAACTTTTCCCACGGCACCCGGGAAAATCACGCGGAAATGGTCCGCATGATCCGGGCGGCCTCGGAAAAAGCCGGCGCATCCGTGGCCATTCTCCAGGACCTGCGGGGGCCCAAGATCCGGGTCGGCGAGATCGCGCCCCCGGGAATTCATCTGGATCCCGGGGACTGCCTGATTCTGACCACGCAGGCGAACATCGGGCAGGACAACCGGGTTTCGGTGAGCTATCCACATCTGCCCGAGGATGTCTCCAAAGGCGACACGATCCTGCTGGCAGACGGGCTCATGGAACTGGTGGTCATGCGGACCACGGAGACGGAGGTCCATTGCGAAGTCATTACCGGCGGAACTCTGACTTCCCACAAGGGCATCAACCTGCCTTCTGGCAGCATCCGGACCCCGGCCATAACGGAGAAGGACCGCGACGACCTGGATTTTGGACTTTCTCAGGACGTGGATTACGTGGCCATGTCATTTGTGCGCAATGCCGAAGACGTGCGACGCGCAAAGGAGATTATTGCGAAGGCCGGCTGGGACACCCCGGTGATCGCAAAGATTGAAAAACACGAGGCCTTAAATGATATTGACAACATTGTGGAAGCCTCTGACGGGATCATGGTGGCCCGGGGGGACCTGGGCGTGGAGATTCCCCTGGAAAACGTGCCCGGTACCCAGAAGATGCTGGTCCACAAGGGAAACCAGGCCGGAAAGCCCGTAATTATTGCCACGCAGATGCTGCGCTCCATGATTGACTCGCCCCGCCCCACCCGGGCCGAGGCCACGGACGTGGCAAACGCGGTATTAGACGGCACAGACGCCCTGATGCTCTCAGAGGAAACCGCCACCGGCAGCCACCCGGTCGGCGCGGTGGAATACATGGCCCGCATTGCCGCGGAGACCGAAAAAAAGTATCCTTACGCAAGATCCTTTCAGGAGGTTCTCCAGACGCGGATATCGGAATCCGTGGCGCATGCCACCTGCATTCTTTCCGACCACCTGGCGGCCCGGGCCATTATCGCCACCACCAAGAGCGGATTCACCGCACACCAGATCGCCCGGTTCCGGCCCAGCAGCCGGATTATCGCGGTATCTCCGGAGATCCGCACAGTGCGGCGCCTGGCTTTGTACTGGGGGTGCCTGCCCGGGCTCATGGATCATACCCGGGATACAGACGAAATGTTTGACCGGGCATCGGCGTTTGCCATTGAAAAGGGCCACGCCCGGGCCGGCGACTTGGTGGTCATCACCGCGGGCCATCCCATGTGGGAGGCGGGCACTACCAACATGATCACTGTGCGGCGGCTTTCAGAAGGGTGATCCGGAATTCAGCCGACTGCGGCACAAAACCCCAAGCGGACAAATTCCGAAAAGATTTTCCCTCGTGCGCATGATGTGCTTCATGTTTATTATGTATTGATATGCTGACATATAAGTGCTTGCAGACAAGGACAGGGCCCCGGTCATGAGAAATCTTCAGGGGAAAACCGGCATTGAGCGCACCGCCCGGGCCAGCGGCCTCCTGCCGCTGCTTGTTTTTCTGGGTGCAGCCGCCATGGTGCCGCATACGGCAGCAGGCGAGTCGTATCGACTGGCAATTGCCTGGGTTCCCGGGCTGGGTGTGAACCTTTCCTTCATGCTCGACGGGCTGAGCGTGCTGTTTGCGCTCATTATTGCCGGCGTGGGATTTTTTGTCACCCTGTATGCGGTGGATTATCTGCACGGACACCCCCATACCGGCCGGTTCTTTGTTTTTCTTCACGCATTCATGCTCTCCATGCTGGGTCTGGTCCTTGCCGACAACGTGCTGTCGCTGTTCGTGTTCTGGGAACTGACCACGATATTTTCCTACCTGCTCATCGGCTTTGAGCACGAAGCCGAAGCCTCCCGGAAAAGCGCCCGCCAGGCGCTGCTGGTCACGGGCGCCGGGGGACTGGCCCTGCTGGTGGGATTTTTGCTCATGGGGATTGCAGCCGGAACGTATGAAATTTCGCAGATGGTTGCCATGAAAGTTTCCCTGGAGGGTCACCCGCTTTATGGTGCCATTTTGATAATGGTTTTTCTCGGGGCGTTTACCAAGTCCGCACAGTTCCCGTTTCATTTCTGGCTGCCAAATGCCATGGCCGCGCCCGCGCCCATCAGCGCGTTTCTGCATTCGGCCACCATGGTCAAGGGCGGCATTTACCTGCTTGCCCGGTTTCACCCGATTCTGGGAGGATCTGCGGCCTGGACTGCGGTGCTGGTGGTGGTGGGCGGGGTAACCGCGGTTGTCGGGGCGTTTACCGCATTGGGGCAGACGGATTTAAAAAAAATCCTGGCCTATACCACGGTTTCTGCACTGGGTATTATGACCATGTTTCTGGGCGGGCAGACCGCGCCGTCGCTGACCGCGGCCATGACATTTTTGCTGGTGCACGCGATCTACAAGTCCGCGCTTTTCCTGGTGGCCGGCATCATTGATCACCAGGCCGGCACCCGGGAGATTGAAAAACTCGGGGGCCTGGCCCGGTCCATGCCTGTGACCGCTTTTGCCGCTTTTGCCGCCTGCCTGTCCATGGCCGGGTTTCCGTTGTTTTTCGGATTTATCGGAAAGGAAATCATGTACAAGGGGGCCCTCC
>JAGXKN010000057.1 GCA_018335195.1 Desulfobacterales bacterium | reverse complement strand
GGGGAAAGGAGAAAAATATAACCGGTATCAGACATCACCCCGGCGGCCTCACCAGTAAAAAGCATCTTTTTTTCAGGCACGTAAAAACTCATGGAGTCCCGGGTATGACCCGGGGTGGCAATGGCCTGCAGGTGCATGCCTGCAGAAAGCGAAAACGTGTCGCCATCTGATATGGGGCGGTCCACGGTAAAGGTCTCAAATTCGGCCGTTCCGGAAACCGGCTCGCCCATTTTCTCCATGTACCCGGCCCCGTCGCGATTTAACTCCCGGATGGTCTCAATGGCCCGGGGGCGCTTTAAGACCTCGCAGCCAGCCGCAGAGCAGCAGATCTCCATTTCCGGAAACGCTTTTTTGATCCCGGCGGTCGCTCCGATATGATCATAATGGGCGTGGGTCAGAAACAGCCGGGCGGGCTGCCGACCATTTAAGGTCTCGCGGATTTCGTGGACATAGCGATCGGCCATGCAGCTCATGCCGGCGTCAATTACCGCCGGAAACTCGGCATCAATTAAAAAGGCGGGCAACTGGACCGCACCCAGCACACGCAGTTCAGGCGTAACCGTTCCGGTATATTGCACGATCATTTAAATTCGCCTCTTGTTTTCGGATTATTCCATCGGCTTGTTTTCCGCGGCACATTTAACTTCGCCGCTTTTTTTGCAAAACCATGTGTACAACAACTTCAGGAGGGATGTATATATTATTTTTGCAAAAAAGCAGGGGCGAACCTGTGTGGTCCTCTTTGACCGGGCGAACACGCAGGTTCGCCCCTACGGGTACCCAATTGCGCGGGCGAGCACACAGGTTCGCCCCTACGGTGCACACAGGCTGACTGCCGTGCAAAAAGCACGCGCCCGGCGGCTTGAAAAAAACGATAAACGCATCTTGCACCCGGGCGGGATCCGGTTTACATATGCAATGATTCCAAGCGAGTGAACAGTTACAAGAAACATTTTGAAACACCAACGATTTGAAACAAAATACTGGACATGAAAAACACAGTCTAGTAAGTACAGGATCTTTGAAACACCTAAATTGAGCGTTTCAGATTTTTAAAAGCAATTTATTTTAACGGATAACATCCATTTCTATTTTAAAAATCGCTCAATTTAGTTAAAAGCAATTTATTTTACCGGCAGGCAAATCCGAACCTAGGGGAGGGTTTTGAAATGAAGAAAATTACCGTAAAAGACATGATGGTGCCGCTTGATGAATATGCCACCATCCACCAGGACGCCACCCTGTTTGACGCGGTAATGGCCCTGGAAAAGGCCCAGGAAGAATGCAACCGGCAGGGAACCAAGTACCTGCACCGGGCCATCCTGGTATATGACGACAAGCACAGGATCGTGGGCAAGCTCAGCCACCTTGACATCCTGCGCAGCCTGGAGCCCAAGTATAAGCAGGCTGCAGCAGATGACTCCGGGCGAATGATGGCCAGCGGGTTCAGCCAGCAGTTTCTGCGCAACATGGTCAAACAATTCGCCCTATGGGACAAGCCCCTGATGGACGTGTGCAGGAAGGCCACCAAAATCAGCGCCAGAAACTGCATGTATGTCCCGGCGGAAGGCGAATACGTAAAGGAAGACGACTCCCTGGACGTGGCCATCCACCAGCTGGTCATGGGCCATCACCAGTCGCTTCTGGCAACAGGCAGCCGCGGCGAGATCGTGGGCATCCTGCGCCTGACCGATGTTTTCAAGCAGGTGGTGGACTTTATGAAAGAATGCAATTTATGATGTCACCGTAAAAAGTACAATATCTGCGTTACGCGCATTTTCTCAGAATTTCACGTACGGCTAAGTACGCTGCATTCTTCGAAATTGCGCAAGCCTTGATCTTGAACTTTTTACGGCACCATCTAAAATCAGACTTTTTACGAGAGTATCAATTATAAGGATAAAAAAGATTTGAACCCGATATAAAACAGGAGACTCATTTTATGAGCCATGAAATCGAATCTGAAGGCCAGGGCGGCGGCCTCCTTGGCAACAAGACCATGTGGTTTTTAATCGGCCTGGGCTTCTTCGTTGTGGTGGGCTTCCTGCTGCCCACCCCGCAGAGCCTGATCGACGTTGTCGAGGAACACGGCATTGCAGCCAAGCTTATAGACTGGGGCATTGCCGAAGACGTTGCCCAGGCCGGGGACAAGGCCATGACCGTGCTGGGCATTATCCCCATGGCCATTATCTTTTTTGCCACCGAGGCCATTCCCATCGGCCTGACCGGCATCCTCATGCCGCTTCTGGCCTACTTCCTCCAGCTTCTGCCCAAAAACATGATCGGAGAGACATTTGCCGGCGACGCCCCGCTTTTTCTGCTGGGCGTGCTTGCCATGGGCGTGGCCGTGGTGGACGTGGGCCTGCACAAGCGCCTGGCCACATGGATTCTGGGCTGGACCCGGGGATTTTACATGCCGATATTCGTCCTTTGCATCAGCATGGCGGTTATCGGCTCTTTTATTTCCGCCCATGCCATGTGCGCGTTCATGACCCCGGTCATGATGGCCGTATATTTCGGCGTGGTATCAGAGGGCAGCACCGGGGGAAGGGTGGATCATGATCCCTACCTGGCCAAGTTTCTGCTTTTCACCCTGTGTTTTGCCTTAAACGTCGGCGGCGTCGGATCCCCGGCCGCAGGCGGGCGAAACGTGATCATGATGGGCTTCTGGCAGGGATATGACGTACCCATGGACTTTTTTACCTGGATGACCTACGGATTCCCCATGGTTCCGGTGCTCGGCATAATCGTGGCGGTCTACATGATCGCCCTGTTTAGCCGCAGACTCCGTTACAAGGACCTGACCCCGGGCCTTGCGGCCATGAAGGATGAGACCCGGAAAATGGGAAGGATGAAATACGAGGAATACGTCACCTTCGGCATGCTGATTCTCATTCTCGGGCTCTGGATTTTCGGCGATCTCGGTTTGGGGGGTCCGGCACTGCTGGCCCTGGTCATTCCCGTGATTTTCCGGACCACTGCCTGGAACAAGATTTTAGGCGGGATTTCATGGGATGCCTGGTTCATGTATTGCGGCGCACTCACGTTGGGCGCGCTTTTAAAGGAAACCGGCGCGGCCCTGTGGCTGGCCCAGAGCGTGATGGGGATTTTAAGCTATGCCGGCATGAGCCAGGGATTCGGCCTGTGGGTGGGCCTTTCCTCGTTTTCCGGCCTGATGACCAACTTCATGTCGGATGCCGGGACCACGGCGCTGCTCGGGCCGATTGTCATCCCAATGGGCATCATGTCCGGCGTTCCCGGAGAGCCCTGGGCATCCGGGATGGCCGTGGCATTTGCCACATCGTTTGCCCACTTTTTGATCGTGGGCACGCCCAACAACGCCATTGTCTACGGCCTGGGCACCTATCCGGACACCGGGGAGCGGGCAATCGCCCCGATTGATTTTATCAAGTACGGATTTCTCCTGTGGGTGATCTCGCTGGTGGTCATCTGGGTGCTGGCCTTCGGCGTCATGTTCAAGGTGGTGGGATTTCCGCCCGAGGTCCTGGAAACCGCGCGCCAGGTATTTGAAAGCGGGGCCGCGGATATCTCCGATGCCGCCGCAGGCGCGGCCCACTAGCCCGGATTTTGACAATCTATCCCCGTAGGGGCGGACCTGCGTGTCCGGCCCGTAAAAGGGCGAGCACACAAGTTCGCCCCTACGGATATTTGCTTCCTGGGCGAACACACCGATTCGGCCAGCAAAAGGGCGGACACGCAGGTCCGCCCCTACAATTTAATGACCATAAGACAGAGGCGGCCCTATGACTGCACAGCCCGGCAAACCCCGCCGTCCGATCTGGGTCTGGCTGATTTCCATATTCTACCTCGGCTTCGGCCTGTCCGGGCTCATGGCCGTGGGCATGGCGCTTATACTCTACAGCCAGGGAAACATCTCCGCGGACAAGCTTCCCTCCATGTATTCCCTTCTGCGCTCCTCGCTCTGGGGCATCCTGCCGGCGGCCAATATCGCCGCTGCCGTGAGCCTTTTTATGATGCGCAAGATCGCCTTTTCCATCTTTACCGGCCTGCTGATTGTCAAGGCGATTTTACAGGTGCTTTTTGAAACCCCGCTGGCCGAGGCCCTGGCCGGCCAAAACACCCAGATGATCATCGGCTACGGGCTCGGATACGCCATTTTGCTGGCCGTATGCATCTATACCTACCGCCTCGGGCAGACCGGCCGCCTCAGATAAGCGGGGCCGGCCATGTGCAGAAGAAAAATCCATCTTGCACAATTCCGGCTGATTTGGCATTATGAACATCATTCTACAATCAGGATCCCAAAAATACAGACAAATATATGGAATGCCAGCTCTTCTCCGCCATGATGATCGGTCCCCGAAAACGCCAGGAAGACTGCATCATAGAAGGCCGCAAACTGTTTCAATCCGCTCTGCTGAGCCGGAAAGTCGAATTTGTCTCCGGCCCGATGCTGCTGGCCGTGTGCGACGGCATGGGCGGGCATTACGGCGGAGAAATGGCCAGCCGGTTCGTATGTGAGCAGCTCCGGCATTACACGTGGTCCGGGGACGTCTCCGGGGATAACGTGCATTATGCCCTGCTCGGGATCCAGTCGGCATCCGAACGCCATCTGCCGCCCCAAAGCGGTACCACCATTGCCGGCCTGTTTTCAGACGGCAGCCGGGCGTTGATATTCAACGCGGGCGACAGCCGGGTTTACGGCATCACCGCGGAAAAGCTCGAATACCTGTCCCACGACCATTCCCTGGTCCAGGACTTAATCGACCAGAGCCTGGTCAACATGGAAAGGGCAGCCGTACACCCCTACAAGCACCTGATCGACTTCGGGCTCGGCCCGGCTTTCAGCCGGGTCTGGTCTGAGCGGGACCTGTACATCGTGGAACAGCGGCTCGACCCTTCTGCCGCGTTTCTGCTGTGCACCGACGGACTCACCGATATATTGTCTGATGCGGAAATCCACGAAATCCTGGCACCGTCTCCGGTGGAAAACGGTGCCAGACTTGCCAACGCGGCGCGAAAAAAAGGCTTGACCGACAACACCAGTTTCATTATCGCCCGGATTACCGGGGGGATGACACCGGATATCATCGGTACGGAGCAGCTGTACAAATGAAGGACATTATCCAAAAATGCCTTCCCACCTATGAAGTGGTCCGGAAAATCGGATCCGGCGTCTACGGGGTGGTCTACCACGTCAAGGACAACCTCAAGGAACGCGCCGTCAAGGTGGTGCCCATCATGGTGGAGAGATCGCTTTCCCATCGCACGCCCGGGGAGCTGGACTCCAAGATCTCCCACGATTTTTATGCCATCCAGGAATATTACGACAAGATCAAGGGCGAGGGCGTCATTGAAATCTACGATTTTCACCTGGTCGACAAGCAGGTATCCAAGCAGGAGGCCCGGGCCTACCTGGTGATTTTAATGGAATTCTGCCCGTACAACCTGCTCGACCGGGTGCTGGATCACTTCCCCCTTGCCCCGGAAAGCGCGGAAAAACTGATGACCGAGCTGGCCGAGGCCTTAAGCCGCATCTCCAGCCGGGCCAAAGACGCCTTTATCGTAAAAGACCTCAAGCCCTCCAACCTGCTGATCAACCAGGAAAACCGATTGATTATCGGGGACCTGGGCGGCATCCAGCGCATCAGCAGCAACTCGCAGACCAGCAATGCCCAGTTCACCCCGAACTGGTCCGCCCCGGAACTCATTACCCACTCCACCCCCGCGGGCGTTGCCAGCCTGGTTTTTTCATACGGGTTTGTCAGTTATTTCATCTGGTCAGGCGCGCTTCCCTATGAACAGGAAGACTTCACGGAGCGGCTGCGGCGGATCAAAGAACACGAACTGGAATTCAGCAGAACAGACATTCCGTTTCGAACCCAGATCCTGATCAGCCAGTGCCTGAATTTCAGGCCCGAAGACCGCCCGGAAAACTTTGAGACCATCCTCAGGTATCTCAAAGGACAAAGTACGGCGCTTTCCCCGAACCGGGATGCTGATGCCGGCGCTGCGCCGCAGGTACAGGAAGCCGACGCTGAAATCATCCTTCCCCGGAAAAACCAGGAGAACAAAGCCGCTGCCGGGCCGGCTCCCCAGGCCGGGGAACCACGGGCCCAGCCCCGGACATACGGCCATCACCAGCCCGGGGACAACTGGGTGGAACCCTCCAACGGCATGGACTTTGTCTGGGTCCCCACCGGGGTATTCCAGATGGGATCGGGAACCTGGGACGGGCAGGGGCACAAGAACGAATTTCCCCTTCACGAGGTGTTCATTGACGGCTTCTGGCTGGGCAAGTACCCGGTCACCCAGGATCAGTGGAAAAAGCTCATGTCCAACATGCTCTGGTACAAGGTCCGGGGCAAAAACCCGTCCTGGTTCAAAATGGGCGGAAATTACCCGGTGGAGCAGGTTTCATGGCATGATGCCCAGGAATTTATCCAGAAGCTGATCGCCATCAACAAGGGCCGGTATCACTTCCGCCTGCCCACCGAAGCCGAGTGGGAATATGCCTGCAGAAGCGGCGGCCGGACGGAGAAATATCCCGGGGGCAAGCCGCTTGAAAAAATCGCCTGGTACTCGGCAAACAGCGGCATGACCACCCACCCGGTCGGCAGCCTTGCGCCCAACGGGCTGGATCTTTACGACATGGCCGGAAACGTGTATGAATGGTGCGCAGACATCTACCACGAAGAAGCCTACCGGCATCATGAATACAGAAACCCGGTTTACTCCGGGCAAGGAACCCGGCGGGTCATCCGCGGGGGCAGTTGGTGCAACTTTCCCGGCGAGCTGCGGTGCAGTTACAGGGCCAGCGTCAATGCCGACTTCAAGGGTAATTACCTGGGTTTTCGCGTGGTCATGACGCCGGTGAGCCGGAAAAAAGAATTCTAGCAATCTTGACAAGCCTGTAAAAAGTCTTTTTTACAGGCAGTGTTAAGTTTTAAGTGATTAAGTGATTAAGTAAAATCAGAAGATTATCTTTTTATTGCTTGGGGGCATAAACATTTTCAAGACTTTTTCCGAAACCATCAATCTTGATGGATTCGGAAAAAGCTGTTTATCCCGCCAGGGCGATATTTTTGCAGGAAGGAAATCCCCAAGCACCCCGGCTGACCGGCGGCCGCGAAAAAGGCGCTTCCTCGCTCCAGGGGCCTCTTTGCGCCTCGATTTCCGCTCGGAAACCCGCTTTTCCGCACCGCCGTCAGGGCAACGAAGCGCAATTTCGCAAGAGCGCAAAAAAAGGATTTCCTTGAAGGTCGCTCAAAAATGACTTTTTACAACTATGTCAACCTTTTGGGATTTAAAATAGAAAATAAACCTTATATGGTTGTCATGTGTATATCTTCAAATGCCTGCATCCCGTGGCTCACCGCAGGCCAGCGGGCATTTTTGAGGTGCTTGGACACGGCCTGGCGGGAGATGGGATGCGGCCATTGAGAGGCAATCTGTGCCTGGGTCCGGCCCTGCAGGACCCCCAGGACCGCCCGGGCCTGGAGCGGACGCCAGGCTGAGATCAGCTCGCCGATATTCCGGACCAGGGCGTCCACCAGGGCCTCAAACGGCGCGTCCGGATAACAATAACGCAGCAACCCCGCTTTCGGGGAGGCCATCTTTTCCAGCATCTTTCCGGAACGCCTGAACCCTTCCCCATCGCCGGCGGCCACCTGGTTGCCGGGCGCGTAATCCACGGGGCCCATGCCGATTGCCATGCGGGTATCGACTTTGGGGTGTCCGATATACACCCGGATATAGGTGCGGATGAGCACGGCGGCACGCAGGGCATAAACCGGGTCGGCAATCAGCGCCTGCCAGGAATCACCCCGGAACACGGAGATCTCATGGGGCATGATGCCGGGCAGAATCTCGCGCAGGCACTGGCCGGCCCCGGCCATTACCCCGGGCATGGCCTGCCGGATGCGCCGGTCCAGCCCGGAAAAGCCGACAAAGTCGCCTGTAATCACCACATAAATGGGCAGGGCTTCCATTTTCCCGTCTTCCGAATTGACATGTGCCATTTTGACCACGAAGTTCACGAAAGACACGAGGCAAATGCTGATAATTATCATTTGACTTCGTGATCTTCGTGCTCTCTGCGGTTCCATCATTTTTCGCAGACAGGTGCGCCAGGCCCGAAGATTTCTTAGCCCGACGACTTGAGCCATGCCCGGGTCGCACCCCATCCGCCGGCGTCTTCCGGGGCCTGGGAAAAACTTTCCACCAGCCGGTGGCGGGATAAAACCGCGTGCACCTTTTTTCTGAGCTTGCCCGTGCCCTTGCCGTGAATAATGCGAACCGTGTAAATGCCCTTTTCCAGGCAGGCCGCCAGGTAATCGTCGAGCAGCGGCCCGACCTCGCCGGGCCGGAATGTGTGCAGATCCAGCTCGCCGGTAATCGGGATATTTACGGGATCGTCTTCCATTTACACGCCTCCCCATGCCAGCAACAGTGTCAGGATGCCGGCGAAGACAAAGTGGCTTTCCATGATAAAGCCCCGCAGAACACCCAGGAACCGGCCGCTTCGCTCATGCACGTGCAAAAAAACCAGCATGGCGGCCGGGCAAAGGCTCAGCAGCGAGGCGGAAACCGGAAACACGCCTGCAAGCGCGCAACCCGGCAGGAACACGATCGTTGCCGCCAGGACGATTTGCAGCAGCCGCATGGTGCGGCCTTCGCCAAGGAGAATGGGAATGGTTTCCCGGCCCGCGATCCGGCTGCCCTGCATGTCGATGATATCAAAAAACGCGGTGCGCACGAAAACCAGTGCGGCAATCCATATAAAGGCAGCCACTCCGGCCGGGGCAATTTGTCCGTATGCATCCAGGGCCGGAAACAGCGCGGCCACAATCGCCCAGGCCAGGGTCACCAGCACGGTCTTGGAGCCGGGAATCCGCTTGAATACGGGCACCCTTTTCAGGCCGGGGCGCCCGTCCTTGAATTCCAGGTTATAAACCACGCCAAGCAGGCTCATGGCCAGCAGAAGAATAAAAAACAGCGGCCCCATCAGCCATGCAACGGCCAGCCCGCCGAGCCCGGAGCCCGCGGCCAGGCCGCTCAGGGCATACCGGTTGTCCTGGTAAAACCGGGCCCGCTCGGGATCGTTGTAGCTGTCCACGATCCGGTCAAACATGTGGTGAAGGGTGTGCATGGAAAGGATGTAGAGACCGGCGATCCCGAGATATGCCGGTTTTGCCGCAGCCCCTTGCAGCCACGCCCCCGCCCCTGACAGGCAGGCCGCGCCCAAGGCGAGGTAAAGATTGGACAGCATGAGGTTTCGCACCAGCGTGTAGCCCCATCTCCGGATCCGGCCCTCTTTTCCGGACAGGCGCTTTTCCAGGTGCTGCATTACCTGGCGAATAATCCAGTTGGGCGTGGAGGCGCCCGCGGTAACCGCGATGGTGCGACATTCCGAAAGCTCGGAAATCGGCAAGTCATCGGCCTTTTCCGCGTGAAGGGCGGTTTTCCCGGACTGGCGGGCAATGTCTGCAAGCCGGCGGGTATTGCCGCTGTTATATCCGCCCACCACGACCACTGCATCCACCTGCCCGGACATGTCCTGGACTTCGCGCTGGCGCTTTTCCGTGGAATCGCAGATGGTATTAAACACCCGGTAATGGGGATAGTGCTGTTGCGCCCACTTTTGCACGCTTTCGAAAAAAGCGGTGTTCTGCGTGGTCTGGGCCACAATGATGGCCCTGTCAAAATCCGGCAGGGTTTCGAGTTCGGCCAGGGAATTGATCACATACCCGTGCTTTCCGGCATACCCGAGCAGTCCGGCAACTTCGGGGTGTTCCCGGTCTCCTGCAATGATCACCGAATATCCATGCCGGGCATGCCTGGAGATAATGGATTGCACCTTGATCACACGGGGACAGGTGGCGTCAATTACATGGAAGCCGGCATTTTTCAGCGCCTCCCGATCGCTGGGCGGCACCCCGTGGGCCCGGATGATCACCGTGCCCTGCCCGGCATCCGGAATTTCCTGCAGGACGGATATGTTCTTCTGCGACAGGATGGACAGGACCTGCGGGTTGTGGATCAGCGGGCCGTAGGTGTAGATCCGCCCGCCGCTGCGGTTGGCCGAATCCAGGGCGAGTTCCACGGCCCGGCGCACACCCATGCAGAACCCGGCTGTTTTGGCAATCGTAATCTTCATTGCGCCTGCGGAAGCTGCCGGCCAAAGCCGGGCTCAGGAGTCATTTTTTTTGAAAAAGACCTTGTGATCCACAAGCGACAGGGAATGAATTGCGGCCCTGACAAATTTCTGCTCTCCGAAAATATTGACCAGCCGGAACCCGTCGCTTTCCGGTTCGATGCTGTCCACGGCTTCCATGAGCAGTTCCTGATCGTCTCCTTTTATCAGATAGGCATTGGCTTCACACATGATACGAATCTTCCCGGTTTGATTTGGATGCGTCAAAAAACGGCACCAGGTGTTCCTCCAAGAGAATATCGAGAAGGTGCGGCAGCGGCTGGCTCGAGGCGCCGACAATCACCACGTTTTCCTGGGAAAGCGGAATCAGCAGTTTCCGGGCCTCGCTGGAAGTCACGGCCCCGGCGATTTTCGGGCTGACCTCGCCCATCATGGCATTGGCCATGACAATGCCCACCGGACCGATGATGACATCCATCCGGGGCACGGTCTGCACAATGGCATTTTCCCCGGACGCGCCCCGGTTGGCCCGGGCCTTTAACATCTGTGCCGTGGCAATGGCATTTGTTCCCAGCGCAACAATGTCGACGTCCTCCTCAAAAAGGGCTCTTAACCGCTTGATGATGGTGGCGCCGATGCCGCCGCCCTGACCGTCGATCACGCATATTGTTTTCATATGAGACCTAAATTGACCGTTTCAAATTTTTTCACGGATCAATATGTTATATTTTTTCAGTTAGAGCTTTTTTACCTTCCGCATCTGCCGGCGCTTGCGCTTGGGCGAACGTTTGGCCGGCCCCTTTTTCCGGGTGGTCGGCTCCCAGCCCGCGTCCGCTTCGTCTTCCGGATCCACGCCCTTTGTTTCCGCAAGCTGCGCCATGGCCATTTTGTCTTCAAACGGCCCCGGGTCGACCACCTCGGCCCCGGCCGCGCTCACGGCTTCGGCCAGCGGCCGATCGGCAGTGACCACGAGGGCTTTTTCGCCCTCGCGGCGGGCCATTTTCCGGATCACCGCGTCAGCGGTCTGGCCTTGGCGTGAAAAGCGGATGCGGATACCCTTTTCCGAGGTATTGGTTTCAAAATCATCATTATTTGCCGCACCGTCAAAAACCACGGTGATCTTGTGGCCCCTGACCCGCTTGTATGCCGCCAGCTGCTCGATTAAGGCGCTGCGGCCCAGCTCCAGGCTTTGGCGCTCTTCTTCCCGCAGGGGAGCCGATCTCCGGATGAGGTTGTAGCCGTCGATAATCAGGTGCAGCGCCATGGATCATTCCAGCCCGGATCATGATTTCAGAAGCGACAGCAGCCGGTCCAGGTCCTTGTCGTCGTAGAACTCCAGCTCCACGCGGCCCTTTTTCCCGTGCCGCTTGATCTTGACCTTTGTGCCGAAATGGCGGCCCAGGTCTTCCTCGAGGCTGGCAAAATGGACGTCTTCGGTGCGGGCCGGCTTTTCCGGCTGCGCCTCGGTTTGTTTATTGAGCCGCGCCACGAGCTTTTCGGCCTCCCGGACCGAAAGCATGCGCGACAGGATGGTCCGGCAGGCCTTGTTCTGGAGGGCGGCGGTCTTTGCGCCGAGCAATGTGCGGGCATGACCCATGCTCAGCTCGCCGGCGCGCACGTGTTCCTTGACCGTGTCTGTAAGCTGGCTTAAGCGCAGGAAATTGGCCACCGCGGACCGGCTTTTGCCCACCCGCTCGGCCACCTTTTCCTGGGTGAGCCCGAAGTCCTCTATCAGCCGCCGGTAGGCTTCGGCTTCATCCATGGCATTGAGATCCGCGCGCTGAATGTTTTCAATAATGGAAAACGCCAGCAGATCTTGATCGCCGATGGTTTTCACCACCACCGGCACTGTGAACAGCCCGGCCATTTTCGCGGCCCGCAGCCGCCGCTCGCCGGCAATGAGTTCATAGCCGTTGGCCGCCTCCCGGACCAGCAGGGGCTGGAGGACGCCGTGCAAACCCACGGATTCGGAAAGCTCGGCCATTTCCTCCTGGGAAAACTGCCGGCGGGGTTGAAACGGATTGGGGTGGATCAGGTTGATGTCACAGGTAAAATACTCGGCGCCCCGTGAGCCGTCGCCTGCTTCCATATCCGGGAAAAGCGCATCCAGTCCCTTTCCGAGGCCTCTTTTCCGTTTTTTTTCATTGGCGCCGGATTCATCCGGTTTCATAACCCCACCTTTTCCCAATGGCGCTACACAGCCTGCTCGGTTTTCCCGGCTGCGGGCGCCCCGTGCTTTCGCGTCATTTCCCTGGCCAGGGCGTCATAGCTTCTCGCCCCCGGAGAGGTCGGATCATAGGCAATAATGGGTTTGCCGTAACTGGGGGCTTCGGCCAGCCGAACAGCACGCGGAATGCGCGTATCATATACCAGGTCGTTGAAATATTTCTGTGCATCTTCGGCCACCTGGCCGGAGAGATTGGTCCGCCTGTCAAACTGGGTCAGCAGGATGCCCTCGATTTTCAGGGAAGGGTTCATCCGGTGCTTGATCCGCTTGACCGTCTGCAACAGCTGGCCCAGGCCTTCCAGGGCGTAAAACTCGCTTTGCAGGGGGATTAGCACGCCGTGGGCCGCAGTCATGGCATTTACGGTCAAAAGGCTCAAGGAAGGCGGACAATCCAGCAGCACATAATCATAGGCCTGGGTACAGGGCAGCAGCAGCCGCTGCAGCAGCCGCTCCCGGGTCTCGTCATTGATCATCTCGATTTCAAAACCGATCAACTCCACCCGGGAAGGCATCACCCAAAGTTCCGGCACCCCGCTTTCAATAATGAGATCGGCACCCTCGGCATGACCGATGAGACCGTGATACAGGGTATTGTCCAGCCGGCTTTTGTCAATGCCCAGGCCAGTGGTGGCATTGGCCTGGGGATCGCAGTCCACGAGCAGGGTTTTCCTGCCGAGTGCAGCCAGGGCCGCGGCCAGGTTGATGGCCGTCGTGGTCTTGCCCACCCCGCCCTTTTGGTTTGCAATACAGATAATATGTGCCATAATAAAGTACATCCTAAATTGAGCGTTTCAGATTTTTAAAAGCAGTTGATTTGAAAGGATAACATCCATTTCTATTTTAAAAATCTGAAACCCTTCGGGATTTCCAATTCTGCCGCATCTACTGCGTCAGATACAGCCTCGCATAGCTCACTATAGCGAGTCTGCATCTTCCTTGTACCTGCGGCAAACTTGAAAATCGCTCAGTTCAGGTACGTGTAACATAAAAAATGTCATTTGCAAATTTAAGAATTCATCCTCGGATCAAACCGGAATCCGGATGCTGCAGAAAATGCCCCGCATCAGACAATGTATCGCGTTTTTCATGGCAATCTGCCTGGTTCTGCCGGCAATGGCCCCTTCGGCCCGGGCCATGACGATTGGCGAAGAAAAGGAACTCGCCGAAGAGTTCCTGGAAACCGTACGGAACCGGTACACGATCGTGGAAGATGCCATGATTGATAAATATATCAATGACCTGGGCCAATCCATCGTATCCGAACTGCCGCCTCAGCCCTTTGACTATAACTTTTACGTGATCAAGCAGGACGCGATCAACGCATTTGCCGGGCCGGCGGGCAATATCTTCGTATTTTCCGGCCTGATTGAAGCCATGGACACGGAAAGCGCGCTTGCGGGCATCCTGGCCCATGAAATCGCCCATGTTTCCTCCAGGCACATTTCCGAACTCATTGCGGAATCCAAAAAAAGCCAGATGATTTCCATGGCCGGGCTGATCGCCGGCATTCTGGTCGGACTCGGCGGCGCCGGGGAAGTAGGCAGCGCCCTTTCCATCGGATCTCTGGCAGCGGGCCAGAGCATGATCCTGGCCTACACCCGGGAAAGGGAAATGGAGGCGGATTATCTGGGCCGGCGATATTTGACCCGATCCGGATACAGCCTGTACGGGCTGCGCACGGCGCTCCAGAAGATCCGGGACCGGGAGTGGTACGGAGAAGAGCAGGTCCCCACATATCTGAAAACCCATCCGGCCACCCGGCAGCGCTTGGCAAATCTGGACAGCGCCCTGGCGGGACTGCCGGACAGGGAGCCTGAAAACACCTTTGCCTTTGACCGGGTACGCGCCACGCTCATGGCCGAATACGGGAACCCGGCCAAGGCCGCAGAGCGCTTCCGGGAGGAACTGGAGAGGGACCCAAACGATGCAGCGGCGCAATACGGACTGGCCCTGGCCCTGGCCGAAAGCGGCCGGCCGGAAACGGCCCTGGAAAACATGAAATCCGCGGTTTCCATGCGGCCCGAAGATCCCTACCTGACCGTCGACCTGGGCCGGATCGAGTTCATGGCAGGCCGGTATGACGAGGCGGAAAAAACCCTGACCGGCATCGAAGATCTCTCGGAATACGGCCCGAAGGGGCTGTTTTTCCTGGGCCGGGCCCGCATGGCCGGCGGTGAGACCGAGGCCGCGATCGCGGATTTCAAGAAGGTTGCAGAGGCCTTCCCGGACTACCCGCGCGCCCTGTTATTTCTCGGACAAAGCCTGGGAGAGCAGGGAAAGCTGGGAGAGGCCCATTATTACCTGGGACGGTATTACCGGGAAAGCGGGGAACCGGACAACGCCATGTTTCACCTCAAACGGGCCCTGCGCGAAACCGGGGATCCCGTGCTTACCGAAAAGATCCGCAAGGCACAGGAAAGCCTGAAGGATAAACAGGCGAAAAAACCAGAGCGGGATAAGGAAAACCGGTCCGAAGACCCGGACAAAAACTTCATACCTAAATTGAGCGTTTCAGATTTTTAAAAGCAATTCATTTGACTTGAAAATCGCTCAATTTAAGCCCTGATGAATTCGTAAAAAGCTGTTTATTCCGCTGCGGCGGCATTTTTGCAGAAAGAAAATCCGTAAGCACCTTGGCTGATCGGCGGCGCGAAAAAGGCGTTTCCTCGCTCCAGGAGCCTCTTCGAGTCTCAATTTCCGCTTGGAAACCCGCTTTTCCGCACCGCCGTCAGGGCAACGAAGTGCAATTTCGTTAGAGCGCAAAAAAGGGTTTCCTTGGAAGTCCTAAAATCGTTATAGCCGCCAGGCTATAAAATGATAACTTTCTGATTTTACTTAATCACTTAACCACTTAAAACTTAACACTGCCTGTAAAAAGGACTTTTTACAGGCTGATCAAGTCATAT
>JAGXKN010000056.1 GCA_018335195.1 Desulfobacterales bacterium | reverse complement strand
TTGCTGAACTTCTTTCTTTTCATTGCCCCCCCCCTTTTTTGACTATTTCATTTTACCTTAACATACTGTCTCATTTTCGGGGTCCACAATATATCCCGGCATCTACCGGATGACCCAGATTTAATTGCAAACTAAAATTGGTTCTGATATTTAAAGGGTATTAATTCCCCGCAAAGCAAATACTTTGAAATAGAAGTTTCCAACATATCGAATTTCCCGAAACGCACCTTTTATTTCAAAATCGTACTGGCATGAAAAAATATGCCCTATAGGTTTACCGACCTCACCTCCTGGAGCTTGCCATGACGGATGAAAAGAAAAATAATTCCCGCTCGCAATTCAATAAGACTTCGTTATCCGATCCTGAACAACTCCGGGGAATAGCAGAAAAAAAAGCCAAAGCCATACCTTATCCCGACCTTGACAACATGACGCGTGAAGAAATCCTGCACATGGTTTATGAAATGCAGGTCAAGCAGATTGAGGCAGATCTGATAGTCGAACAGTTTAGCAGCCAAGTTGAAGAAAGAGATGATAAGTCTGAGCTATTCCGTATCGTAACCGAAAATATGCTGGATATGGTCGCTCTGACCGATATGGAAGGAAACTTCACTTTTGCCGGAAAATCACATGAAATCATGGGCTACGATCCCGGATTCCTGATCGGGAAAAATGTGATGGATTTTGTGCATCCTAAAGACATCACGCGCATATTAGAAGAATTCAGTGAATTTGTTGCATCGGGCCATCCGCGTAAAGTTGAATATCGGAACAGGTGCAAAGACGGCACATTCCTCTGGCTTGAAACCGTTGGAAATTTTATTAAAGATGAAAATGGTATCCCCCAAAAAATCGTATTCAGTTCAAGGGATATAACAGATCGGAAGCATGCGGAGATTGCGCTTCGGGAAAGTGAGCAGCGCTTTAAAACAATTATTCAGAATTTGCCAGGCGGTGTTTTTGCCCATGATCTGGAAGGTAGATTACTGTTTGTCAATAAAACCGCATCCCTGATTACAGGCTATTCAGAACAGGAACTGCTTTCTATGGCTGTTTCGGATATTGATTCGGGCGACTTTACCAGGGGTGAAAGGTATCAATTATGGCAAAGTCTAAATATTGGTGAATCAAGTACGATTCAGTCAATTCATACCAGAAAAGACGGTTCAAAATACCCCGTGGAAATCCATTTAAATGCCATCAGCTTAGACAACCAGCCGGTAATACTCCCAATTGTAATTGACATCACTAAGCGCAAGCAAGCGGAGAAGGCGATTGAAAATGAACGCGCATACTTATCTGCCGTGATCGACAATGTCGGAGAAGCCCTTGTAATTTGCGATGCAGAAGGTCGGATTGCCCGGTTCAACAAAACTGCGCGACGGTTGCACGGCCTGGCTGAACGGCCTGTCCCGCCGGATCAATGGGCCCAGCATTATGACCTGTATCAGGGGGACGGGATTACCCCGCTGCCTAAAGAGGAAAGTCCCCTGTTCCGCGCCCTGCAAGGCGAACGCGTTCAAAATGCAGAGATTGTAGTCGCGTCCAAACACAGCTGCCCTTATTTCCTGGTATGCAATGGACAGGCGCTGACCGATGAAACAGGCAAGATAACTGGTGCGGTCGTTGCGATGCATGACATCACCGAGCGCAAGCAGGTGGAGGAGGAGCTTGCAAAAAATAAAATTTTTCTGGAAAGCATTTTCAATAGTATCCAGGACGGCCTAAGCATCCTGGATCCAGAGCTTAATATTAGATATACTAATCCGGTTATGGAACAATGGTATGCTGAGAATATGCCTCTTGTGGGGGAAAAATGTTATGCTTGCTACCATAACAATGATAAACCCTGCAATCCCTGCCCCACCCTGCGATGCTTTGAATCCGGCGAGACAGAGTCTGATTATTTTCCAGGCCTGTCAAGATCACCTGTGGAATGGATAGAATTGTTTAGCCACCCCATGAAGGAGACGGAAACTGGAGAAATAATAGGTGTAATTGAGTTTGTCCGAGATATCACCGAGAGAATGAAAATGGAACGCCATCTCAAGGAAAGCAAGGAAAGGCTTGATCTGGCTTTGAGGGGGACAAATACCGGTTTATGGGATTGGAATGTGCAAACAGGGGAAGTTGTTTTTAATGAACAGTGGGCTGAAATGTTGGGCTATAGTCTGGAAGAGCTTGAGCCGATAAGTATCCAAACATGGGAAAACTTATGTCATCCTGATGACCTGGAAGTTTCCAATGATAAATTGGCGCAGCATTTTTCCGGCAAGACGGATTTCTATGAATGTGAAGCCCGCATGAAACATAAAAACGGTTCATGGGTATACGTAATGGACCGGGGGAGAGTTTCCCAATGGGATAATAACGAAGATCCTCTGCGCATGACCGGGGTTCATATTGACCTTACCGAGCGCAAACAAAAAGAAGCGGCCCTGCGAAAATCTGAGAACTACTACCGCGCCATATTCGAGACCTCTGCCACAGCCATGTTCATTCTTGAAGAAGATACTACCATCTCGCATGTTAATTCCAACTTTGAGGAACTGTTAGGATATTCCAAACAGGAGGTTGAAGGGAATAAATCCTGGACCGAATTTATTCACGCCGATGATGTAGGCTGGATGAAGAGCTACCATTATTTGCGCCGGCGTGACCCACGAGCCGCTCCCCTTAATTATGAGTTCCGTTTTTTTGTTCGCAATGGCGAGTTGCGCCACGGCTATCTGACCGTCGACATGATTGCCGATACCCCGCAGAGTGTGGCTTCTATGATAGACATCACCGAGCGCAAGAAAGTAGAACACCAATTACGCGAAAACGAAGCAAAATACCGCATGCTCGTCGAGAACTTAAACGAGGTGATATATACCACAGATGAAAAGGGCAGGATTACCTATATCTCTCCAAGTGTTGAATCAGCAAGCGGTTACACCCCGTCCGAGTTGCTTGGAAAACAGTTTATCGATTTTGTTCACCCCGACGACAGGGAAGGTCGACTTAAGCCATTTCACAAAATCCTGTCAGGCATAGATGAGCCTTCTGAATATCGCTATGTAACAAAAGACAACCAAGTTGTCTGGGTTAGAACCACCGCCCGCCCGTTGCTAAAGAAAGGACGGGTTACAGGGCTACAAGGCGTATTGGTCGACATCACCGAGCGGAAAAAGGCTGAACAGGAAAGAGATAGGCTGCAGGCTCAGCTTCGCCAAGCCCAGAAAATGGAGGCAATCGGGACACTGGCAGGCGGCATTGCCCATGACTTCAACAATATTTTATCCTCTGTGCTTGGATATACCGAACTCTCGCTCGATGAGGTTGAAAAAGATTCTCTTTTGCATCAAAACCTGTCCCAGGTGCTTACAGCAGGCAATCGTGCCAAAGATTTGGTTAAACAAATTCTGACCTTTGGCAGAAAGGAAGACCAGGAATTTAAGCCCACACCGATTGTCCCCTTGGTCAAAGAGGCGTTGAAGATGCTTCGTTCCACCTTTCCATCCTTCATTGAAATTAGAGAAAACATCAGCATAGAGAAGGGGGTTGTTTATGCCGATCCCACCCAGTTCCACCAGGTAATTGTCAATCTTGCGACCAATGCCAAACAGGCCATGAGCGATGAAGGCGGTATTTTAGAGGTAAGTGTGGAGCCCCCGAGTTTTGATGAAAATATCGAGAAAAAATATCCGGACTTGGCGCCCGGAAATTATGTGCGAATAACGGTAAGCGATACAGGATGCGGGCTTTCTGAACAGAACCTGGAAAAAATTTTTGAGCCCTATTTTACCACCAACGAAACTGGCACTGGCACCGGCCTGGGGCTTTCTGTAGTCCACAGTATTGTAAAAACCCATAATGGACATATTACCGTTTACAGTGACCCAGGGAAAGGAACCACCTTTCACGTTTATCTTCCATTGGCTGAACAGCAACGGAGCCGGGCTGCATCTACTGTGCAAAAAGATGAAGCATTACCGACAGGTACGGAAAACGTCCTTATAGTGGATGATGAGAAGTCGATAGTTGAAATGCAGCAGCAAATCCTTGAGAGTCAGGGATACAGGGTAACGCCCCAAACCAGCAGCGTGGAAGCCCTGGAAGCCTTTCGGGCAAGTCCCGATAAATTTGATATTGTCATCACGGATATGACGATGCCCAACATGACCGGAGACAGGCTCGCGCTGAAGATAAAAGAAATCCGCCCTGATGTGCCGGTGATTTTATGCACCGGGTTTAGCGAAAAGATTGATGCTCAGAAAAAAGGGGAGTTGGGTATTGAAGGCTATATGCTTAAACCAGTTACCAAAACGGAATTGGCAAAAACGGTAAGAAAAATATTGGACAAGTTTGTCCACCCGAGTCTGTAAATTTTAACCTGTTTCCGGCGTATTTTTTCAGAAGATTTTACCCAGCTCAAAAATTGCTATCAATATATCCACAATACTTGCCACGGAATGTAATATTCCCGGGCTTCCTGAAATTTGCACCTTGTATCCGTCATTCCACAAATCCGCCAATTTCGAAATACTGCCCGAGATTTATGCTGTTATGTATCTTAGGTGAACCCAGGCATGATTGCAGATGTTGATGTTTTTGCAAAAAAAGAACTTAGCGCTAACACATCGCGGAATCCTTTTGAAAATTTCCTAATATGCTTTGGCGGGAGACTTTCGGATCGGGTATTTTTGTTGGGTGGAATAAAACTTGCTATAACAAATAACAGGAGGACTGTGAGGATAGTGCGAAAAGTCTGAACATTCAGATTTGTCAAGTGAGTGCTTTTCAAGCCAGAAACTTCCTTGATGAGGCTGATACTTCAAACAAGGGGGCAGCATGAGTGGAATTACGTTTCAAGATATCATCATTATATCCTGCGGTACACTGAGTCTGGAACTCGATTTTCTTCGCGAGCAGGGGTTTCTGGATGCCGAACACGTGTTTTTTACAAAACCCGGACTGCATGAGAACCCACGCGAATTGGAAGGGCAACTGATACAGCGGATCCAGAAGGCCCGGGACAGGGCTGCAAAGATACTGGTCGTCTACGGCGGGAAATTTTGTTATGTGAATACCAGCGAACCGACTAGGACCATTGATACGATTATCGCCGAGCAGGGGGATGACATTGTTCGGATAAATGCCACGCATTGTATGGACATGCTCGCCAGCCGGGAAGACCGGGATGAAATGGCCGAGGGTGAAGACGTGCTGTGGCTGACACCTGGATGGATCAAATTCCGCCATGATGTATTTGCAGGATGGGACAAGGGGCTTGCCAACGAGAATTTCCCGAAGCATACCGGCGGAGCTTGGGTGTTGGATGGAATTGGTTATATGGATACCTATATGGCCGAACATCCCGAGAAGCTCCTGGAATATTCGGACTGGATGGGAATTCCCATTCAACCATGTCCCATCACACTGGACCGGTTCAAATCCCTGCTGCGTGAAGCCGCGGAAAAACTCAAATGATCCGATAACCCGACTGCATATTGGCAAGCCTGGTGCAAAAAAGCGCACAGCAACGTTTTTGCATTGAAGGGGATAGACCGATTGTTTTTTCACGCCCATTGGGCGCGGAGTTGCTTATCACATCCGGGCATCAGATATCTGGAGTTTGACAGCTGGTTTTCCAGAAAGGCCCTGGCCAACTCGTCGTGTAAAAGTTAAGGCCTTGCCGGTCAGTCTGCCCTCCCGGGCCTGTGAAATTTAAGCCACTTCCATGACGAGTTCTTCCCTGCGATTTTTGCCGAGTTCAAAAGTCTCGATTGGCCGTCGTCCCATATTGCGATACCCGCGGTTCGGCCGGTCATGGTTATAATGGCTGAGCCAGGCGTCCAGATCCGCTGGAATTAACCTGCAGGCATGTTTTCTGCAGTCAGTCTTGCTATATTACATACCCAAATTATCTGCGTACTGGTCCGCCTTAAGGTGTTCTTCCCATTTTTCTCCCCACATATCCGGAGTTGTTTCCTCAACCGGAACGATTCTTTCCCAGGAAACGTTCATCTCCTGAAATATTTTTTCCAGTTCCTGGGCATCCGGTGAAAGCCATACGCAGAACCGCCACCCTTCATCAGTGTTTATATAGGTCCTTACCCATGTAGCAGGTTCAACCTCTGCCATTTTTCGCCAGTTTTCCTGGACGACGTTGCAGTCAATGCCGGGATTGTGATGGACAACCATGAATTTTTGCATTTTTGCCATGCTGCACCTCCTTTATTTAAATTGGCTGAACAGATTCAGTAAATGTCTAACCAATAAGTGCATAATTGATGCCAGGTAGCCGTGTGAGATGCCTTATGGTCGCCCCTAAAAGGAACGGGCTGAATTAATATCAGATATTTTATGCCGGATGGGTTTCACGCGGAAGGGGCTGAATCAGGATATGTATGGTTGCCATGCAGGATTGCATTATGCATTCTTTTCTTTATTCCTTCTTCCATCGGTGGACGGCGGCTGGAGATGATGTCGTTTAATTTTTCTATAAAGCGTGCTGGTATCAATGCCCAGCTCCATGGCCGCATATTTCCGGTTTCCTTTGTGGCGGCGAAGAGCCTCTTCTATAAAATAACGCTCCATGGACCTGAGATCCCTGAATGAGCTGATTTGCCCGGAAGCCGAAAGTTTTTTTAAACGAAACTCTGGCGGCAGGTGGTCAACCTCAATGCGCTCGTCGCTGCAAAGCACACATGCATGCTCAATAATATTTTCAAGTTCCCTTATATTGCCCGGATAGTCGTGCTCCATTAACAGACTGCGGACTTCATCCGAGATATCGATTATATTTTTGTCTTTAAGGCGGCTGAATTTACCCACCAGGTGATCAATCAAAAGGGGCAGATCTTCCCTCCTGTCCTTAAGGGCGGGAAGTTTCAAACGAATCACCTGAATCCTGTAATAAAGATCATCACGGAATTTGCCCTCGTTCATAAGGCTGCCCAGGTCTTTATTGGTTGCAGCAAGAACCCTGACATCAACTCTAACTGAATTAACGGCTCCCAGAGGTTCAAAGATTTTTTCCTGAAGCACCCGAAGAAGCCGGCTCTGCATTGCAGGGGTAATATCTCCGATTTCATCGAGGAAAAGGGTGCCGCCGTCTGCAATGGCGAAACGGCCTGGCTTGCTTTTTTTTGCCCCTGTAAAGGCTCCTGCTTCATAGCCGAAAAGTTCGGACTCAAGCAGTGTATCCGGCAGGGCTCCACAGTTTACAGCAACGAAAGGTTTCTTTTTACGCTTGGAGAGGTTGTGTACCGCCTTTGCAAACAGCTCTTTGCCTGTTCCGCTGCCTCCTTCAATCAGTACGGTGCTGTCGCTTTCCGCCACCTGCGGCAGAATATGAAAAAGACTTCTCATGGGCGGGCTTCTGCCTATGATGTCCTCGAAGGTGTATTTTGCCTCCAGTTCCTTTTTGAGCTGCTCTATCTGGGTAATGTCCTGGAATGTTTCAACCCCGCCGATCATATTGCCATGGTTGTCTTTTAAAGGGGCTGCTGAAATCCGTATCGGGATTTTGCCGCCAAAGCAATTGATGATCTGCGTTGCAACATTAATGATCGGCTTGCCATTTTCAAGGGTGCGCTTTAAGGCGCAGTCATTTTCGCAAATATTCGCTTTGAAAATATTATAACAGTGCCTCCCGATGGCCTTGTCCCGCGGTACGCCTGTTATGTTTGCTGCGGCCCTGTTAAAATAAACAATCCTCCAGTTTAAATCAACAGTGAAGACACCTTCGTTGATGGACTCGAGAATCGTATCATGGTGTTCAATCGTCTTATGACGCCGCACGGCCGTTACCTATTAATCGGATTATACGGGACAGCTGAATAATTTCATAATATTAAACATAATTGCATTTTGCAAAAAAACCAGGAAAAATAAATGCAGCTTGCAGGCTTGTGTCCATTGCCTTCTGATATAACTTCCCAACAATTTGATACTTATTCGAAAGCTTCCCCATATTTGGCATATATGGCACGTCTGTTGCTATCCTTCTTTTGCAAACGGAAAGATTCCGCTCGCCCGGCTTTTTATAAAATTTAGCAGAAAAAAAGGAGGGGCCGATGCCAAGTTTTGTAATTCATGAAAAATGCGATGGATGCAAGGGGGGCGAGGTTACCGCCTGCCAATACATCTGTCCGAATGATCTTATGGTGCTGGATGAAGAGCTTATGAAAGCCTATAACAGCGAACCTGACATGTGCTGGGAATGCTATAATTGCGTTAAAATCTGTCCAACACAGGCCATCGAGGTGCGGGGGTATGCGGATTTCTGTCCCCTTGGCGCAAACTGCATGCCCATGCGAGGCAGCGAAGATATCATGTGGACTGTCCAGTTCAGGGGAGGAACGATTAAACGCTTCAAATTCCCGATCCGGACCGTTGCCGAAGGAAGTGTGTCGCCGGATGGCGGCTTTGATGAAGGACAGGGGTCGCTTGATGACCAGCTGCTCTTTACCGAACCGGCATCCCTGAAGGTAGATAAACTATGGACGCTGTCCGACCATCAATAAGAGGGAGGGGGAGGATCATGCGAGATTTTGAAACAGTTGAAGTCACCACCGACCTTCTGATCATCGGCCCCGGCATGGCCGGCTCGGGTGCCTGTGTTGAGGCCGCGCACTGGGCGAAACAAAATAACCTCACGATAACCGTGGTGGATAAAGCCGCAATGGAACGAAGCGGTGCCGTGGCCATGGGGCTTTCGGCCATCAACCAGTACCAGGGCGAAAACACGCCGGTGGATTACCTCAGCTATGTCCGCCAGGACCTGATGGGCCTGTGCCGCGACGACCTGGTCATGGACATTTCCCGGCACGTCAACGGCTCGGTCCACATGTTTGAGGGCTATGGCCTGCCCCTGTGGAAGGATGACCAGGGCAATTATGTTCACGAGGGCCGATGGCAGCTTATGATCAACGGGGAGTCCTACAAGGCCATAGTTGCGGAAGCCGGGAAAACCGCAGTTGGTATTGACAACCTTTATGAACGCGTTTTTATTGTAAAACTGCTGCTGGATAAAAATGATAAAAACCGGGTATGCGGGGCCATCGGCTTCAGCGTCCGGGAAAACAAGATTTACGTGTTTCATTGCAAGGCCTGCCTGGTTTCTGCCGGCGGGGCGGTACACGTATTCAGACCCCGCTCCACAGGGGAGGGCTTGGGTCGCGCCTGGTACCCGCCCTGGAACGCAGGCTCCAGCTCATATTTAACCACCACCGCCGGGGCGGAAATGAGCTCCCAGGAGGTGGTCTTTATCCCTGGCCGGTACAAGGACGGGTATGGCCCGGTTGGCGCGTGGTTCCTGCTGTTCAAGGCAACGGCGACCTCGGCCTCGGGCGTGAACTACATGGCAGAGGGGTTGTCCGAAGGCGGGGAACTCCACAACTGGGCGCCTTACGGCGAGGTCAAGCCGATTCCCACCTGCCTGCGAAATCACCTGATGATGCAGAAAATGTATTCCGGTGACGGTCCCATCCTGATCCATACGGACAAGGCGATTGCCAAACTGGCAGAATCCGCACCAAATGAGAAGGCCTACAAAAAGGAGCTGAAAAAGCTTGAATCCGAGGCATGGGAGGACTTCCTGGACATGACCATCAGCCAGGCGGTGCTGTGGGCCTCCAAGGACGTCTTCCCCGAAGAGGGTCCTTCGGAAATCATGCCTTCCGAGCCCTATTTCATCGGTTCCCATTCCGGGGCTTCAGGTGCGTGGACCAGCGGACCGGAAGATCTCCAGACCGCTGAATCCAAATCCGAATATTTCTGGGGGTACAACCGCATGACCACTGTCAAGGGCCTGTTCACAGCAGGTGATGGGGTTGGCAATTCAAGCCACAAGTTTTCTTCCGGCTCGTTTACCGAGGGCCGGATTGCCGCCAAAGCGGCCGTCAAATTCTGCGTGGAAAATCCGGAAATGCCTGAAGCGGATCCGGGTAAAATCGACAAGCTCAAGCAGGATATCGTCACCCCGCTTGAGCACTATGACCAGCATCACGCCTACACCACCCTGGGGGCGGTCAAGAAATGCTACGAACTGCCCGTCGAAGAGGTCAATCCCAACTATATCACCCCGAAAATGGCCATGTTCCGCTTGAACAAGATCATGGACGAATATGTCGCGGGCTGGGGAAACCAGTATAACTGCTCTGAGATGACCCTGAACATCGCGCTTCAGGAATTAAAGCGGCTCAAGGAGGACCTTTCCAAGCTGGCCGCACGCAATCTTCACGAATTGATGCGATGCTGGGAAAATATCCACCGGGTGCAAATCGCCGAAGCCCATACCCGGCACAAGCTTTTCCGCGAGGAAACCCGCTGGCCGGGCTATTATTACCGCACGGATTTCCCGAAGCTGGATGAAAAAAACTGGGCCGATGTGTTTGTCAATTCCGTTTATGACGAAGAAAAGGACGAATTCCAGGTATTCACACGGCCCAAGCACAGCCTGGTAAATATCCGGGAAGTGGTTGGAATGTAGCAAATCTGCGGATCGGATGCGCTGTTATAATGCCATGCAGACATCCTCCTGGGCAGCCACGCAACCGTCTCCTTGCGTGGCTGTCTAAAAACCGGAACAGCCGGTTCATGCAGTCACAAAAGGAGGTTTCCGAATGAATCCGCCAACCTTAACCGACCACCCTCCGATCGAACGGGTGGGCGAGGTCTATGTCGGAGTCTTTCCCATCACCCTGCCCGGTGAATCCGCACAGGCGGAAACGATCCTTGCCGGCTATCAGCGGGATCCGGACAATCCGGGACAGGACCGGGTCCGGGCTACCGTGGAGACACATGCCTCGGCTGTACCGGACCTGATTGATATGTGCGACGCCATTGTGGCCCGGCAAAAAGAAATCGATTCCTTTCGACTTTTAAAATTTGACCGCAACGGCGTCCACGAACTGGATCCCCGGGATTTCCGGGATCAACATGCGTATGCGACCGGGACAGGGCCGGCCGCATACCGGAGCCGAGTCTGTTAAAACCGAGGGGCCTCCGGCAATCCTTTTACCCGCATCGGTCAGGAAGGGCTCATATGATAAAGGCAGAATGGCAGAACGCAGACGGTACCCCCGAAGGCGTCGAGCACCCCCGGTGGTATGATGAAGGTTACGCCGCAGGCTACAGGTTTGCCCTGGAGGAAGCCGAGTATGACGATATCGCGGCCATTGCCCGGGCCGAAGGCATACCGGCCGGGTGGGACCTTTTCCGGGCGGAAATCCTCAACGAGTACCTCGGCGCGCCCGGTTTTGATTTTTCCGAATATGCAGACGGATTCAGCCGGGCATGCATTGATCTGTTTAGAAAAATTTAACCTTGCGGGGCACCTGACAATCTCGCCCGGTATACGGAGAATTGCGGCGATTTCAGGATATTGGCCTGAACCCGCGCCAGGGTGGCCCCGTCTTTGCAGACGATCAGGTAGCAGCGGCACTGCCGGTTGCAGTTTTCACAGTAATAGTTTTCATCAAGAATATTTCCGCATGCGCAAAATGGCTGCATCACAAGTTCCCCGTTTTCCAGGTACGCCCGGTAATAGTCCTCGCGACCGGCTTTGTTGTCGATTGTTTGACTCGAATTCATCACTTACTTCTCCAGAGACAGGAGATTAAAATGTTGGATGCAAAAGCACCAATATGCCCGCATTGCAGACAAAAAATGAAAAAATGGCGCGCGCCCGACGCATCCACGTGGCCGGACGCGTTTTTTTATGTTTGCTTTAACGACCAGTGCCCCTATTTCATCCGTGGATGGCAGCATATATGGCAGCAGCAGAAAACGCGGGCCTCCTACCGCTGCCGCTTTGATCCGCATGTAAACAGGTATGTTCCTTTGCCCGTATGGTCCGGTGACGCGCTCAAGGAAAACATTGTCGAATAACCGCGCACATCGGATCAGCGGCCCAGGCATTACCGGATGCCAAGTTCCTGCTTTTTGGCAGCCAGGACACCGGGATTGACTTTGAGCACGTGCTGGCCGATGAGTCCATATTCAAGCCATTTCATTGCAAACCGGTAGAGCGCCACATCATCGGACCCGATTTTATCGATTTCCCGCGGGTCCGTATCAAATTGATGCAGAAAGCTGCTTTCAAAAACAAACCGCCTGAACCGATCCAGATCATAGCAGGCCATGAAACACATCTGCTGGATTTTATAATTTTTTATGTGCTTATCTGAAAGAAACGGATTGGTGGTGATTTTTTTGAAAGGCTTCTCCATTTCCAGGTAATGCGGGATTCCCTGGCTTGCCAGCCAGTTTTGCACCGTGGTTGTCTGATTTTCTTCAAAGCCCTGGCAGAACGGGATACCCATTACCGAATAATATGATTTGCCTGATTTTTCGGTTAGTTTGGTGCTTTCAGGCTGCAACGGATACACACGGCATGACCAGGGCCTGTCTTCATAGATGCTGCACCCGTGAGGCGTTACAAAAGGGCAGCTTCTCTGCTCATCGTCTGCCATTTTCAAAATAACGCCCGAAAAACCGCTTTTTCCCATCAGGGAGTGTGTGTATTGTTCAAGAAACAGCCCGGATGAAATGCCCAGTGCATTTTTTATTCTAAGGATGTCATAGGGTGTCAAAACGATAGTGATGTCGCGGCAGCATTGAGTGAAGCAGCCAAGTCCTTCATGGCAGGCAAACCTGAACCTGCTTTCAGGCCTGAGAACCTTTAGGCCCTTTGTTTCATTTTGAGTGCCTACGTCTGTCATATTTTTTTCCCTTTCCTGCTTAATAAAATATTTTGCCGGTTTCGTAGATTCAAAACAAGCTTAGCAAAAAAGGTACCAATACTTCCGGTCCCGGTACGGTATGATTCTGTTTTCAGGTTATTTTTTGCAGAGCCTGTCCCGGGCTGTTAACGAAAACAGGATCTTTGTTTCTTTATAGGGGCACCCGATTAATGCAAATTGCATTTAAAAAAAATATATAAATTGCATATTGCAGTTACCGGGTTAAATTTGGAGGAAACCTTCGCAGACGGCCTGCTGGGGCGAGATAAATTATCATTTTACATGTTAATATTGGCATACCCATTGCTTCTGTTAATGATATTATGAAAATAGCCATTCCACAGTGGCAGGGGCGGGTCTCTCCGGTTTTTGACGCATCCAAAAGACTGCTGCTAATAGATATCGAAAACGGAAGGCAAGTATGCCGCGTTGAAGTTAAGATGATCCACGAGGATGCTTTAAGCCGGGCAAAGTACATGGCTTTGCTCGGTGTTGATATCCTTATATGCGGGGTTATATCATTAGGATTAGCAAATGCGATAGCAGCCTCGGGGATCAAAATGTTTCCCTGTACGTGCGGGTCGGTTGACAGGGTGCTCAAGGCATACATAGACAATCAGCTGTCAAATGCCAGGTTTTTGGTGCCTGGTTGTGATAAGCTGCGTGGTCTTCTGTAGGAAGGCAATGCGCCGATGCTTTCAAAAGGCCGGTTTCTGCGCAAGGATTCTGATGAGTGCTTCTTTGGTACGCATTCAGCGGCTTTTCAATAAATGACCTGCCTCTTTGATTTTATACCAGTTGATATGTTTGTGAACTGAAAAGACAATATCCTTGCCACGGAATGGAATATTCCTGGGCCCTCTCCAAAATGCACCTTGTATCCGCCATTCCTCAAAACTGCCTATCCCGAAATACTGCCGGGGAATAGCCGAACTGAACCGCTTCGCGGAAATCGGCTTCCAATGCTGCCTTTTTTATTCAACCTAATAATTTCCTTCCTCATTTAAAGGCGATTGATTACAATGCCTCCACATTGGTCGAAGTAATTTTTCTTAAATCTTTTCAGGAAGGTATTGGCATGAGCACAGATTTGAAAACCCAATTTATCGATTATATGACCATTAACCGTTTCTCCCGGCATACCCAGAAAAATTATATTCTGGCGGTTAAAGAGTTGGCCCGATTTTATAATCAGCCGCCAGACGCTCTTTCGGGAGATGAGATTCAGAACTACCTGCTTTGTCTCATACAAGAAAAAAATTGGCATGGGGCTCAGTAAACAATATGCTTTGCGGAATCTCCTGCTTTTACAAAAACGTGTTAAGAAGGGATGAATATCGATGGAAAATTCCGACGCGGCCAAGAATCAAGAAACTGCCAAGCATCTTGAGCGAAGAAGAGGTCAGGCGGTTATTTGATGTAACGAGCAATCTGAAACACAGGGTATTGTTCAAAACCGTCTATAGCGCAGGGCTCCGCCTCAGTGAGGCCATTTGCCTCAGGCCGGAACATATCGAAAGCGATACTTCCAGTATGATGATCCGGGTTGAACAGAGAAAAGGAAATAAAGATCGTTACACCATTCTTTCCCGAAGCCTGCTTCCGGAGGTGCGCACCTATTGGCGCAAATACCAACCCGGTGAATGGTTATTTCCCGGACAAAAAAGAAACAGGCATATGGGCTCTACTACGGCCGATCAGATCTATAAAAAGGCAAAAAAAGACGACATTTTTCATACAACTCATGCAGGAATCGGCATTGTCCCAAATGTCAAAACATGGTCAAAGAAAAATGGCTTAATGACCGAAAGGCGGAATTGCTGCCGTGTGGTTATTTTCATCTGGTATTTACGCTGCCGCATGACCTGAACCCGATTATTCTGTGAAACAGGAAGGCCTGCCTTGGCATTTTGTTTGCTGCTGTAAACCAGACGCTGCAAGCCTTTGCAAAAGACCTCCAATGGCCCCTTGAGGGACAACTCGGGTTTATTCTGGTTTTACATACCTGGTCTCAAACATTGATGGATCACTTTCATCTGCACTGCCTGGTTCCAGCCGGTGCTTTTTCCCCGGGAGGACAAACTGTCCGGCAAGTCCTTGACTTTTATAGGCAGGGAAAATGTACTGTCAAAAGCACCACTTGGACTCAATTTGTTGAGCATATAAGATTGCCCGGGACCTTAAAAATCCGTTTTTCCATTTCGTTATTGCAACAATATGATCACAGAAATTGCATGACTGCTATGAAATTCCGCCAAAAGCATCGCTGGTTTAAAACTGCTCACCTTTTATGTGCTTCATTTTATAGAGATTTTATCTGTTCTCATTCTGGGCTCCAGGATTGGCATGCAAGATGCTGTGCAGAAAACAGAAAATAAAAATCCTGCTCAGGAAATGAATAATATGCCAGGAGGAGACGGAACCGGCCCGCAAGGGCAGGGCCGGTGAATGGCAAATCGCTTTAATAATCTCCTCAGGCGGCGGGCTCGCAGCCGGCGGTTCAACCGCGGCGACAACCGGAGTTAATCTTGCTATATATCGAAAAAAAAGCTTTTCCTTTGAGCTTACTGTTGGGAAATGAACT
>JAGXKN010000091.1 GCA_018335195.1 Desulfobacterales bacterium | reverse complement strand
ATTTTTAGTATTGTTTCAGATTGACACGCCGCCGGATTCGTGCAATAGCTTTTGCAAAAGGCGGACAGGGAAACTTATGAAGTTGCATTTCGGGCATAAATTGGCGATCATTATGACGGTGCTGGTGCTGGCCGCATCATGCATCGTGGGCTACACCATGGTTTTCCGGCAGTTCATGCTGCTGGAAAAACAGTTTTCTGAAACCGGCACAATGCTGGCAGACCAGTTGAGTGCCGGCTCGGTTGAACTGGTCTTTACCGAAGATCACCTCAGCCTGCTGAGCCTGGTTAACTCGCTTAGCGAGCAGTCCCCGGTGGTTTCGGCCGCTTTTATCAACCGGGATGGAAAGGTGCTTGCTGAAGCAGGCCGGCCCATACCCGTGGACCGATTTGCCGAACGGATTGCCGCGCAAAACGCCGGTTCCCTGAGCAATCAAAGCAGCACGGTATGGTTCTATTCCCCGGTGGTATTTCAGGATGTGACCGCGGGCACGGCATGGGTGGGACTGGACAAGTCGGATTACATTGCCGCGCAAGGCGGCCTGATCCGTTCGGGTATCATCGTGGTTGTACTGCTTGTCATGGCCGTCAGCCTGGTGGCGATTCGACTGGGCCGATCCCTCGGGCGCCCGGTTCGAGATTTGATCCAAGGCACACGGGCCATAGAGGCCGGAGACTACGGTTTTCGCATTCAGGGTAATTACGGCGGGGAATTCAAGGCATTGACCCGCGCATTTAACAGCATGGCCGAGGGTTTGGAGCAGAAGATCCGGGTGGAGCGCCTGTTTTCACAATTTGTCAGCAACCCGGTCGCAGCCAGATATATAGCACGGGATCACATTGAGATCAGCCGCGAGGGCAGGCGCGTGGAGGCTAGCGTACTGTTCGTGGATCTGTCCGGGTATACGGCATTCAGCGAAGACCGGCGACCGGAGGAAACCGCCGAGGTGCTGAATTTTTATTTTACCGAATTTGCCGAAATTTGCCATCAGTGCACCGGAAATGTGGACAAGTATATCGGAGACTGCACAATGATGATATTCGGCTGTCCGCAGCAGGACCCGCAACACCCGTTTCAGGCCATGCAATGCGCAATCCGGCTGCGGGAACGAATGGCGGAACTCAACAGCAAGCGGGCGAGGGCGGGCCAGCCCTGCCTGAATGTCCGTATCGGCCTTACCGGCGGAACCGTTTTGGCCGGCCTGTTCGGCTGCAACGAGCGCCTGCAGTACACCGTGGTCGGCGAACCCGCCAACCTGGCCTCACGCCTCTGTGATCTGGCCAGTCCGGGACAGATCATGACGGACAAGGCCTTTTACAGGGAGGTCAACTCTGTTTATCCGCTGCAGGCCCATGAGAACCGGAGTATCAGCGTAAAGGGATTTAAGACCAATGTCGAGGTCATGGTCATTGACAACTGGATATCTGCCACTTATGGCATCACGCCTTCTTTTCATAAACTTCAGGGAAACAGCCGAGGTTGATTACGCAACGGATTAAAACCGGAATCGCCCTTGTGCTTCTGGCGGCAAGTGCCGGCTGTGCCTCGTTTTACGCACAAATGCCCAATGTGGAGCAACGTATCGAGGCCTGGGTTCATGCGCATAAGTATCAAAAAGCCCTGGATACGATCAAAGCGCTTGACCCGGAGCATGATGCCTACGACGAGTTGGCCGCCCGCGTCGACGCGATCAGGGGGAAGCGGCGAAATTACATCCGGAATATACAGGAAAAAGCCGGCGGTTTAATGGACCGCCAGCAGTGGGGACAGGCTGAGGCCCTTCTTGAAGGCGCGCTTGAAAATCTTCCGCAAGCACCCGCCCTAAAAGCTCAGCGCGAGGTATGTGAGAAACGCCGCCGGGAAAGTATCCGGCAAAATGAACGCAACATTCTTCTGGCCCGGGGCAGATATCTGCTGACCATTCGAACATGGGAAAAAAAGCTCATGGAAGGCGGGGCAGGCGGCTACAGCGCCAAGAAGCGTTACCGGGCCTACCAGCAAGAGGTCGATGAAACTGCGGGGCAGTTGTATAAGATCGGGAGACGGGCCTATGAGAAAGAAAACTTCAGCATCGCCCGGGAGGCGATGAGAATTTCAAACCGGCTTTGCCCGGATTCCGAAGAAACCGGGGAACTGCTTTCACGGATCCGGCGCAAAATGCAGGCCGAACTTGCTGAAGCCCGGAGTCAGAAAGCGGCCGAAGCCGAAAAGCAGTGGCCGATGCTCAATGCCGAATTCCGCAGGGCCCTGGCGGACCGGGATCTTGCCGCCGCCCGGCGGATTGTCGGGGAGATGGCCAGGATCAACCCAGAGAAGGCCGGGGAATACAACGCCAAGCTCGAGCAACACATCGAGCAGGAAGTAAGGGAGCTGATAGATCGCGGCCAGATGCTGTACGGAAAGGGCTATATTCGCGAGGCCATGCATATCTGGCAGGCGGCGCTGAAATTAAAGCCGGAGGATCCCGAGATTCAAAAAAACATCAACAGGGCGGAGACGTTTCTGGAAAACATGGATCGCTGGGGGGAATAAGAGGCCTGAACTACAAGCCGGAAAAAAGAAATTTGGCCATTTCTATGACTAAAACGTTTTCTCGGCGCCTATCATGAATTGATTGCTTGTGTATTCGTAATCCCGGAAATTTGACTGGTTGTCCGTGCGGCAGAATTTCCCGAAAAGCTCCAGGCTGTCGGTGAGCGCATAGCCGCTGCGCAGCGACAGGAAAAGTCGGTCATCTTCACGCTTTTTACGCACTGTTTCTCCGTTATCCGACTGTACATTGGCATCCGGGTAATTGCTTTTTCGATATTCTGCCCGCAATTTGATTTTCCAGCCCGGCAAAGGCCGATAGGCAAACTTTGTACGAAACTCGTGGCGCAGAGGGGAATAACTGAAAAACTCGTTTTCCCTCTCCAGATCCTCCCGGTCGTTGTATTCGAACGCATATCCGGTAGACAGGCTGCCGTCAGGAATCCGGCGTGTGATCGTAATCGTGGAGCGGTTTTGAAAACCAGACAAGTAGTCATATTCCTTGACTGCGGAAATGCGGCCCAGTTCATTGTCGAGCCTGAGCCTGAAAGGCGCAAAGTCGCGCATCAGCGCAAATTTGAGCCTGGGCGTGATGGCATAGTGTTCGTTTTCAACAAAATCGACATCCCCGCCAAAGCCCGCGCTGAGATGCCAAAAGTCATATTGCTGTTTTCGGCTGATGTCTGCAAACGCTGTGGCGTAGTCGTATTCTGTTTGATCTGCGTAAAAGCGCGCGTAACCACCTGCATCAATCCGGATGCCGGCGTCGAAATCCCCGGAAATATAGGTGCTGCCCGCTGCATAGAGATCCGTGAACACATCTTCTTGTCCGCCGGTTTGTTCAATAACATCGTCTGGTGCGAGAACTGCATTGTCGTCATATCCGGCCGCAATTGACAGCAGCCCGTACCACTGCCTTGCTTCGGCCCGGTTCATACCGGGCCGAAGCTTTTTGATTTTCTGTGCTGACTTCTGCTTTATCCGGCTGGACGGCTTTGCCGCATCCCTCGCCCTGAGATAATAATCCACGGCCGCTTCTTTGTCATCGACGGCCTCTGCTGTCAGGCCGAGGTTG
>JAGXKN010000015.1 GCA_018335195.1 Desulfobacterales bacterium | reverse complement strand
TGGCCGACATAAAGCGATCGGGCCACCGAATCCGCGATTGCTGCCAATACCGGCGCAATTTCCGCGATGATCCGGACCTTTCCTTCCACTGTCAGACCGTGGGCGGCAACGGCATTGTCAATGAGGAATGCAAACAGGCTCGGCGCGGATTGGGCCAGCTTGTCAAACGCCTCGGGACCTTGTTCAAACAGATAGGAATCGGGATCATAGCCTTGCGGAAGCAATACCACCGCGGCTTCCATAGATTCCTCCAGAAAAGCGCCGATGGTCCGTTTTGCCGCGTTGATCCCGGCCTCATCGGAATCAAACACCAGATACGCCTTTTTATCCCCGGAGCCCACGGCCCGGCTGAGCCTGCGGATATGATCGCGGGTCAGGGCCGTGCCAAGCGTGGCCACGGAATTTTTCAATCCATGCTGGTGCATGGCCAGCAAATCAAAATAACCCTCGACAATGAAAACGCAACCCTGGCTGCGGCATTTTTCCCGGGCTGCATGGATGCCGTAGAGGGTGCGTCCCTTGTGGTATACCGGTGTTTCCGGTGAATTCAGGTACTTGGGCTTGGCATCATCCATGACCCGGCCGCCGAATGCAACCACCTGGCCGGTAACATCCACAATGGGAAAGATGATGCGGTTTCTGAAGCGGTCGTAATACCCCCGCTGCTTTTTGGGAACAATCAGACCGGCTTTTTCCGCCGTTTCCAGGGGAACCCGGGATTTGCGCAGAAACCGGATCAGATTGTCCCAACCCGGCGGTGCAAAGCCCAGGCTGAACTGTTCGATCATCTCGCGGTTCATTTTGCGCTGCTTTAAATACTGCCGGGCCTCTGCACCCTTCGGGTCCTTGAGCAGCATATCCCTGTAAAACGCCATCACCCTGCGATTCAAGGCAAGCAAGTGCTCCCGCTCGGAGACCTGATTTCTCTGCTGCGGGGACATGTCCTTTTCCGGCATGGCAACGCCGTATTGACGGGCCACAGCCTGCACGGCTTCCGGAAAGCTGATCCCGTCATATTTCATCAGGAAATTGAAAATATCCCCGCCGACCCCGCACCCGAAGCAATGGAAAATCTGCTTGCTCGCGCTAACCGTAAAAGAAGGGGTCTTTTCCGCGTGAAACGGGCACAATCCCACGAAATCCTTGCCCGCCTTTTTCAAAAACACCCGGGCGGAAACCATATCCACGATATCTGCGGCATTCCGGATCTCGGCAAGCTTGTCATCGGATATATGCAAGGCCAAACCGCGCACTCCCCGTGTTATCGGCGTCTGTATTATTGAAAAATTCGGGCAGGAAAAAACCGGATTTGCTCAATGGATATCCATTTCTTACCAAATTTGAATAAAAATAAGAGCTTGACCCGCAGTTGTCAACTCATTGAATCTTTATTCAGATTTTTCCTCCTGCAAAAACGCGAGTGCAGACTGTAAATCCAGGGAGCCGTCGTAAATCGCCCGACCCGTAATCACGCCGACCACGCCGTCGGGCTCCAGATCGGCCAGCCGCTTGATATCCGCCAGACTGGACACGCCGCCCGAAGCCACCACCGGAATGTTGATTGCCCTGGCAAATTCCCGGATCGCGGAAATATTTGGGCCGGTCTGCATGCCGTCGCGTTCAATATCGGTAAAGTTGATGGCCGCCACTCCGGAATCCTCAAACTGCCGGGCCAGATCCGCGGCAGACATTTCGGTGGTCTGCGTCCATCCCTCAATTGCCACCCGGCCGTTTCTGGCGTCAATGGCCAACACGATCCGGCCGGGATACCTTTTGCAGGCGGCCTTAACCATGTCCGGATCGTATATGGCCACGCTGCCGATAACCGCGCGGCCAACCCCCCGGTCCAGGTACATCTCCAGGGTTTCCGCGTCCCGGATACCGCCGCCGACCTGCACGGGCACCGCGCCCGCGGCCTCCACGATCCGGCCGATAGCCTCCAGGTTCCGGGGGCGCTTTTCCACGGCACCGTCCAGATCCACCACGTGGATCAATTCAGCACCTGCCCGGATCCACTTTTCGGCCATGGATGCCGGGTCATCGGAAAAAACGGTTTCCCGGTTCATCTCTCCCTGGAGCAGGCGGACGCACTTGCCGCCCTTTATGTCAATGGCCGGAATGACGATCATTGATCTCTCTTTCCGCGTTGCGCCCTGTCCCGTAATAACGAACGGATCCGAAATCCGCCCCCGGACATTGTATTTCGTTTAACAGGGACAGATTTGGAATCTGTCCCCGGACAACGCCGCATCAAGCCTACCTATAACCTCCCTTTGGTGGACTGCACCCCGGCAATCCGGCTGTCAATGGAAGTTGCCTGGTCCAGCGCCCGGGCAAAGGATTTGAATACGGCTTCGGTGACATGGTGATCATTTTCACCGTAGCGCACCCGGATATGCAGGTTTACGCCCCCGCTATTGACCACAGCCCGGAAGAACTCCCGGGCCAGATGGGCATTAAAACCTTGGGCCGGCTGAAGCGTGGCCGGCAGATCGTATACCAGATACGGGCGTCCGGACAAATCCAGTGCCACTTCGGCAATGGCGTCATCCATGGGGGTAACGGCATAGCCGTAGCGGACGATTCCCTTTTTGTCCCCCGCGGTCCGGCTGATCAAATCGCCCAGCACGATCCCGGTGTCCTCGACCGTGTGGTGGAAGTCCACGTCAATATCTCCCCGGGCCTGGATCTGGAAGTCAAAAAGCCCGTGGACTGCAAACAGCGTGAGCATGTGATCAAAGAAGGGGATCTCGGTGGCGATCTGACAGCTTCCGGTGCCGTCAATATCGAGGCTGGCGGTAATCCTTGTTTCGCGGGTGTTGCGCTCGCATTCTGCAAACCTGGCCATTGAGCCGTCCTTTACGCCTTAGCCGGGACCCCGCCGAACCCGATGTTTTCGCGCAAAAGGGATCTCTGCAGACAGGCATCATTACGGGATATCGGAGTTGGTGGAGATGAGGGGGATCGAACCCCTGACCTCGGCGTTGCGAACGCCGCGCTCTCCCGGCTGAGCTACATCCCCACGTAAATTTTAACCTAAACTGTATACCAATCCAGCGGGGCAAGGTCAAATAAAAAATATCAAAAGGAACCTTTGCAAATTACAGCGTACCATACTTGCCGATACATGGGGAGGCAAAAAGATTTCGGCCGCCTACCAGGGCCCCCGGATGCCGGGGCGGGTGAGCACGAAATCGTAGCGGACCGGGTCCTCGGGCACCAGCCTGGCAAAACCGGCGGTGATCTCCAGTGCGGTCTTCAAATCGGCCCGGCGCCGCCCGGTAAGTCCCAGCCCGCAGCATTCGCGGTACATGTGGGTATCCAGCGGGACCACCAGCTTTGCCGCAGACATGCGATCCCACCCGCCCGGATCCACCGCGTCGCAGCGCACCATCCAGCGCAGAAACAGAAACAGGCGCTTGCAAGCGCTGCCCTTATGAGGTGATGCAATCAGATGCCCCGGGTCTTCCGGCGCACGATCGCGGATTTTCTCAATAAAGGCGCATAAGGCGGGCACATACGTTTCATCCGCACCGGAAACATTTTCGGCAAATGCATCCTGCAGGCTCCCGTATTCACGGATCACGCCCTTTATACCGGCCAACATGGCCGCCATGTGCCGTCCCGCGGCAAACCGGTGCACATAATCGGCATAATCGGCATACAGGCCATGCACATTCCGCTGTACCAGATAGCTCCGGGGGGAATCCCCCATTTGTCCGAGTGCGGCATACACGCTTTTTAAAATCTGCCGCACATTGCCGTATGCCAGGGCTGCGGCAATAAAGGCCGCAATCTCCCGGTCCTGCAGGGATGCATATCCGTAGACGCACTCCAGAGGATCCGGATGAACGTACTTGCGGCGGTTATAGGTCCGGTAAAGATTCTCCAGTTGCCCGGGATCCATGGCAGCAGCGGAGGCAGCAACGGAATCCCGGTAGACTGGGGGGCCTTCACTCAAAGGCCCGGCCCGGCTTTATGCCGAAAAATTTCAGGATCTTTGCCAGGGGACAGAACCCGGAAATAGACGCCTGGGCCATGTTGGCGCCCACAAACAGTGTCAAAAGCAGCCACCAGGCGCTGTGCGCCCACCAGAGCAGCAGCGAGATCAGGATCATAATTCCGGCAAACCGGAATACAAGCTTATCGATATTCATAGCATAACCTCCTTTAAAAAAAATAAATCCGAAATCCGAACGAAGCACCCTTTGGGGATAAACAATTACAAAATCATGAAATTAGCGAACGGCTGCGTTTGTTTTGGTAATTTTGTAATTCAGATTTCGAATTTCTTCTTTTTACCGTATTTTGGCCCGATAAAGCAACAGGCTGTTTGTCACCACCGAAATACTGCTAAGCGACATGGCCAGGGCCGCAAGGATGGGATGAAGCTGGCGCAGCAGCATGGGCAGCGATTCAAACGGGTTGAGCACGCCTGCGGCCACCGGGATGAGCACCACGTTGTAGCAGAATGCCCAGAACAGGTTCTGGCGGACCGTGCGCATGGTTTTCCGGCTGATCTGAAGCGCCCGGATCACCCCGTGAAGGCTGCCGCTGGAAAGCACCACGTCCCCGGTTTCAATGGCCACATCCGTGCCCGACCCGATGGCGAAGCCAACATCA
Source organism: Desulfobacterales bacterium (assembly GCA_018335195.1). Taxonomy (GTDB): domain Bacteria; phylum Desulfobacterota; class Desulfobacteria; order Desulfobacterales; family Desulfosalsimonadaceae; genus Desulfosalsimonas. The sequence continues at coordinate 61,277 of JAGXKN010000015.1, read as the reverse complement.
GCCTGGGCCAGGGCCGGGGCGTCGTTGATGCCGTCTCCGACCATGCCGACCCGGCTACCCTCGGCCTGCACGGACTTGACCTTGGCCGCCTTTTCATCCGGTCGGATTTCGGCCATGACCTCGTCAATACCAAGCTCGTCTGCAATTGCCCGTGCAGTGGCCCGGTTATCCCCGGTAAGCATCACCACGCTCAAACCGTAATCGTGCAGACCGGCCACCACTTCCCGGGCCTCGGGTTTCAGGGTGTCGGCTACCGCGATCAACCCCAGGGGCCGGTTTTCATCGGCCACCATGACAACGGTTTTGCCATTGTTCTGCAAATCCCGGATCGCCGTATCCAGGACGGATACGTCGATTCCCTGGTCTGCAAGCCACCCGGCCTTGCCCACCTTGACAGTCTGTCCCCCGAGCTCGGCGCTCACGCCGTCGCCGCCCGAGGCCTTGAAGCCCGAAGCCGAATCAATGCTCAGTTCCCGCCTGGAAGCTTCACGGACCACGGCCTGGCCGATGGGATGCTCGGATCCCTTCTCCACTGCCGCAGCCACGGCCAGGACTTGGTCCGTGTCGATGTCCCCGGCAACCACGTCAGTGACCTCCGGCTGTCCCGCGGTCAGGGTGCCGGTCTTGTCCAGCAAAATAGTATCGATCTTTTCGGCAATCTCCAATGCCTCGCCGCCCTTGAACAGCACGCCGGATTCCGCGCCTTTGCCCGTTCCGGCCATGACCGCCGTGGGAGTGGCCAGCCCCAAGGCACAGGGACAGGCGATGACCAGCACGGAAACCAGCCGGATCATGGAAGGCACAAAATCGGCGGTAAGCACCATCCAGATCGCAAACGTGGCCAGGGCCGCGGCAATCACGGCAGGCACGAACACTGCGGCAACCCGGTCGGCAACCGCCTGTATGGGCGGCCGGCTGCCCTGGGCGTCCTGGACCATGCGGATGATCTGTGCCAGGGCGGTTTCCTTTCCCACGCGGGTGGCCTCGAATGACAGCATACCGTCAATATTGATGGTACCGCCGATGACCGTGTCTCCCGGCTTTTTGGCCACCGGCACGGACTCGCCGGTAAGCATGGACTCGTCCACAGAAGACTGCCCTTCGGCCACAACTCCGTCCACCGCGATGCGCTGGCCGGGCCGCGCCAGCAGACGCCATCCTTTTTCCACCTGCTTGACCGGAACCTCCCTTTCCGCCCCGTTTTCAACCACCACGGCGGTATCGGGCCGCAGGCCGATGAGCTTTCGGACCGCGCCGCCGGTCTTCCGCTTGGTGCGGGTCTCCAGGAGCTTGCCGAACTTGATCAGGGTGATAATCACGGCCGCGGTTTCAAAATAGAGGTGATCGCCCAGCACCGGAAACAGAAGCACTGCCAGGGAGTAGAAATAAGCCACCGAGGAACCCATGGCCACAAGCACGTCCATGTTGGCCCCGCGGTTTGCCAGGCTGCGCGCCCCGCTGGTGTAGTAGTCCCACCCGGTGTAAAACTGCACCGGGCTGGCCAGCACGAAAAACAGCCAGTTGACCCACAGGGCATGGTCCCACGGGCCCAGCAGCCCGAAGTCGCGCCCCATGGAAAGCACAAACAGCGGCAGGGTAAAGACCAGACCGACAATGAACTTGCGGGTCTGCTCCCGGACCTCGGCATCCCGGGCCGCGGCCTCGGCATCTTCTTCGCCCCCGGCTTCTTCATCCGGGATTACGGCATGATAGCCGGCCTTGTCAACGGCCCCGGCAATCGCCTCAAGGTCCGTGACAGAGGGAATGTATTTCACCCGGGCCCGTTCGGCGCCGAAATTCACGGATGCCGAAACCACGCCCGGGGTCTTTTTGTTTAAGGCGCGCTCGATGTTGCGGGCGCAGTTGTCACAGGTCATGCCCGTGACCGGCAGCTCAGCCTGCCGGGTGGCCACGCCGTATCCGGCTTTCTGCACCTGTCCGACGATGTCGTCCAGGCTCAGCTGGCCGGCATCGTAATCCACGTTTAACTGCTCGGCGCCGAAGTTGACCTCCGCCGAACGGATGCCGGAGAGCTTGCGTACGCTGCGCTCGATATTGGCCGCGCAGTTGGCACACGTCATGCCCGTGACCGGCAGCCGCTGCTGCTTACCGGATTTCTCCTGACCGCCGGGCTCTTCCGTGTCGGGATTCTGGTTTTCTGCGTTCTGCTCTGCCACGGATGTCTCCCTTTTGCCCTATTCTGCGGGGTAATTGATCTCCTTGAGCTTGTCGCGGATCTGATCCAGGTCTGCCGGGGCCTCATAGTCCACGGTGACCTGTTTGGTATTTTCATCGCCCTGCACGGACTTGATGCCCCGGATCTCGGAGAGCTCGTTTTTAATGGTCATCACGCAGTGCCCGCAGGAAATATTGGGAACCTTCAGATCTTTGGTCTCCATAATCACACCTCCCTGGATATTTTTCCGATCCGAAATGCAATCAAGCATCCGAATCTTTATTAACAGTTATCTTAATTATCTTAATGCAACACCCGTCGTGCCGATCGCTATTTAGTGTTCATCCAGAGACTGGATGGGCACTATTTATGAAATTCCGCGGCCAAGGCGGAGCCCAGTTCCGGAAAGGTGAAATCAAATCCGGCATCGCGCAGCCGCCCGGGAATTGCACGCTGACTGTTTAGCATCATCGCCCCGAGCTCGCCGAGGGCGGCCTTTAAGGCAAAACCGGGCACCCGGAGCAGGGCCGGACGGTTGAGCGCCCCGGCCAGGATTTTTGAAAAATCCTTGTTCCGCACGGGATCGGGGGCGGCAAAGTTCACCGGACCGGAAATGGTTTGGCTTTCGATCACAAAGCCCATGGCCCGCACCAGGTCCCGGATATGGATCCAGGGCATCCAGTGGGCGCCGTCGCCCATCGGGCCGCCGAGAAAAAATTTGAACGCGGGCAGCATGGTCGCCAGCGCTCCGCCGTCTCTGGCCATTACCAGGGCAAATCGCGCCAGCACAACCCGGGTCCCCTTTTTTTCCGCGGCAAGCGCGATAGTCTCCCAGTCCACGCTGAGCCGGGCCAGAAAATCGTCTCCTGCGGGCGCATTTTCATCCAGGACATCGTCCCCCCTGTCCCCGTAATAACCCACCGCAGAGGTACTGCAAAGTACCTGCGGATGGCTCTCGGAAAGCCCCTCCACCACGTTGCGCGTGGTTTGGATCCGGCTGTCATAAAGCGCCTGCTTGTATTTTTCCGTCCACCGGGAGAAAATGTTTTTGCCGGCCAGGTTCACCACCACGTCCGCCCTGGCCACGGACTCCTGCCACTTGCCTGGTTTGGTTGTATCTCCTTGGATATATTCAAAATTACGATAATTCAGCCCGGCCGGGACCGGATTTCGGTCCACGCCGATAACCCGGTGACCGCTGTCAGTAAAAAACGGGATCATGTGCCCTGCCACAAACCCGGCCGCACCGGTAATCAGAATATTCATAACCGCCTCCGTGTTTACGGCACGATGAGTACCGCTGAATTTTTCACACCGTGGAGCACCTTCTGGGCTACGCTGCCAAACAGAAAATCCTGGAGGGCCGAAACACCTCTTCTGCCGATAACCACGGCGTCATAGCCCGTTTCCGCCTCCTTGATGATATCTTTTGCCACGCTGCCGGCGCGCTGCTGGGTCTTGACCCGGACCTGGTCAGCACCAAAACCGCAGTTGACAAGTGAATTGCGCGCGGACTGAATCGCGGTTTCGATCAATTCGCGCTTCTTGTCCTCCAGGGAGCAAAACGCCTGCTGTTCGGATTTGAAATACGGTGTCAGTTCCGGGCTGTTCATGGAACACAGAGCCTGGGTATCCTCGAGCACGCTGAAAAGCGTAATCGCCGTTTCACGGGCAAAGTAATCCGCCACGAAATTCACGGAACGCATGGCGTTTTCTGAATCGTCAAATGCAATCAACACGTTTTTTGCCATTTATTCCTCCTCGTCTATGAAAATTCATCAGCAACTCCTGCCTTTACGCATCCCGGATCAAAGACTGCACCCTTTGCCGATCATATTCCTGCCCCAGCAGCGGTCCGGCATTCAACCGGCGGATACGCTGCGTAAAAGGCACTGTTTCCTTCCGGTAAATCAGGCCCGTGGGGATGCGGTCTCCCTCGGGGTAGGCATATTTCATGGCCGCCTGCAGATCCCCGGGCTGGTGTCCGTTCTCATTGATATCAAAAGCCCGCTCCCGGTACCAGTCATAGGTGTTGACATGATTAAACGACACGCACACCTGGAGGATATCAATCAAACTGAAACCCGGGTATTCAAGCCCCTGCCGGATCAAGTCACCGAGCTGGTCCGTGCTTCCGCAATACCCCCGGGCCACGAACCCCGCCCCCTGGGACAGGGCCAGGGCAACCGGATTCATGGGATCACTTCTGGCGCCTTCGGCCTGGATCCGGGTGACAAACCCCCGGTCCGAGGTCGGCGAGGCCTGGCCCTTGGTCAGGCCATAGACCCGGTTGTCATGGACCAGCAGGGTAATATCGATATTTCGGCGAATCGCGGCCAGGAAATGGTTCCCTCCTTCGCCGTAGCAATCACCGTCGCCCATGTTTACCAGCACGGAGATATCGTGGTTGGCGATTTTGGCCCCGGTGGCCACCGCCAAGGCCCGCCCGTGCAGACCATGAAAAAAGTTGCACTTCAGAAAATGGGGGGTTTTGGCTGCCTGGCCGATGCCGGATACGAGAAGCACCTTTTCCGCCGGCAGATCCAGGGCGGCAAGGGCGTCTTTCATGGCGTTGACAATCCCGAAATTGCCGCAGCCCGGGCACCACTTGTTTTCAAAATCGCATTGATAATCAGCGGCTTCCACCATTTACGAAACCTCCTCGTAGGCCTTGACCTTGTCTGCGATCTCCCGGGGGAAAAACGGCCGGCCGTCATATTTTAACACCGCCTGAGCAAATTTCCGGCCCGTGCGTTCCCGGATCAGCCATCCCAGCTGAGCCGTGGCGTTCTGCTCAACCATGTAAAACCGCCGGCAATGATCCAGAATTTCGGTAACTTCGGCTTCCGGAAACGGCCAGATGTCGGTAAAGCACACCGCGCCGGCATCAACGCCCCAGGCCCGGAGCATTTCCACGCTCTCCCGGATCATGCCGGAAGTCGAGCCCCAGCCCACCAGCAATACCCGGCCGTCCGGGTAAACGGTTTCCGGGACGCGCACTTCTTTTTGCATGCCTTCAAGCTTGCACTGGCGCTTGTCCATCTGACCGATGCGATCGGAGATGCGCTCGCTGATATGACCGTCCTCCTGGTGCTCGTTTCCGCTGGCCATGACCAGTGCCTTGCCGCTGCATGGCAGGGCCCGGGGCGAGACACCCGAATCCGTGAAGGCAAACCGCTTGTATGCCGCAGGATCGTCCATGTCCGCGTCCCCGACAATATGCCGGTCAATGCCCTCGGGCAATTCCAGGGCCTTGTCTACGATAGCCAGGGAATCGTTGAAATACTGATCCGTGGTTACAATCACCGGGACCTGGTACTTGTCGGCCAGTTCAAACGCGCGCACCATTGTTTCAAATGCCGCTTCAAGGCTGCCCGGGGCCAGGATAAACCGCGGGAAATCGTCCTGGGCCGCGTGAAGCATAAAGCGAAGGTCCGCTTGCGCCGTGCGGGTGGGCAACCCGGTGGCCGGCCCGGGACGCTGGGAATTGATCAACACGATGGGTGTTTCCGTGATGCCGGCAAGGCCCAGGCCTTCGCTCATCAGGGCAAACCCGCCGCCGGAAGTGGCAGTCATGGCGCGCACGCCGGCAAAAGATGCCCCAATGACCATGTTGACCGCCGCGATTTCACCTTCGGCCTGTTCAACCACCAGGGGCAGTTGCGCCTCGAACTCGGACAGGTTAACCATAACGTCGGTGGCCGGAGACATGGGATAGAAGGCCGCAAAACGGCACTGCGCAGCCAATGCCCCCAGGGCCAGCACGCGGGCCCCGGACAAGAGCTTTCCGGCCGGCGCCCTGTCCGGCCACTGAAACGCCCAGTCAAAAGGCACGCCGGCCACTGCTTCAACGCCGCTTTTGGCGGCATTGAGATTGTTTTCCAGCACCTCGGCCTTTTTGTCGCCGAAACGCTGCCGCAGCACCTGTTCAAGGGTCTTGACCGGGGCGCCCAGCATTGACAGGCAGGCGCCCGCGGCAACCGTATTGGCCATGATCCGGCCCCCGGCCTTGCGTGCCAGCTTCGTGACGGGAACAGGCAAGATCAGCTCATCGGATCCGCCCGCTTCGCTGTCAAAAATCACCCGCCCGCCTTGGGTGACCTCGGATCGATGGGTCTGCAGGGTCCATTCATTTAAGGCAATCAGCAGGTGAACCCGATGATCCGGGGCCCTGATCGGCCGGTCGCTGATGCGAAGCTGCATAAAACTGTGGCCGCCCCGGATGCGGGACTCAAAATCGTTTACCGCCATCAGGTACAAGCCGCTCTGATGACATGCCTGGGCAAGCAGTTCGCCCACGGTCTGGATGCCCTGCCCGGCTTCGCCCCCGATTTTTACGGTCACATCAATGCCCATGATTGCCTCCGCGCGCCTTGTCTCCGGCCGTATTAAATTTTTCCGGCCCGCCCGTCGTCGCAGGGCTCATCCGTGTCATCAAAACGGGCGTGCTCGCCATCCGGAACCTTGATGCAGACCTCTTCAAAACTGGTTTCCGCCCCCATGCTGCGCACGGCATCCAGCACCGGCCCGTAATCCGGCTCCTGGCCGATTTCCGGTACCTGCTGGGTATACAGAACCCGCCCGTTTTCGTCAATTACCACCACGGCCCGGGAAAGCAGTCCCGCCAGCGGGCCGTTCGCGATCCGTACGCCGTATTGGTCCCCGAAATCCAGATTCCGCAGCTCGGAAACAAAAACCACGTTTTCGAGTCCCTCGCTCTGAACAAATCGCTGATGGGCAAAAGGCAGATCCCTGGAGATGCAGAGCACCTCGGTATTGTCGAGCTTTCCTGCTTCTGCGTCAAACCGTCGGACCGATTCGGCACACACCGTTGTTTCAATGCTGGGAAAAATATTGAGAATCACTTTTTTGCCGGAAAAATCGCCCAGGGTACTATCGCTTAAATCGGTGTGCGTGAGCCGAAAATCCCGGGCCTGCCGGCCGAGCTCCGGCAGTTGGCCAACTGTTTTTACCGGGTTTCCCTTGAAAGTTATATCCGCCATGATGACCTCCTGTTAAAATTATGATTAATTACGCCCCGCGGGTTGATGCTTCTTTAGCGCCCATCCGGAAATTAGCCATTTCTGGATGGGCGTCTACTTAATATAAGCATGACCCTATCATAATGCATGCAAATGCCCTGCCTTACCTACGGCATTAATCATCGCGCCGGAGTTTCGCAAAAAGGCACATAAAAAAAACCACGAAACGCGCAAAGCCATACAAGGAAAGCAGGCATGCCTTGCGGACTTTTCGCGTTTCATGGTTTTAAGGCGGAAATGCCGGCTTATTCGGCCCGGCGCTTCGTTTCCGGCCCCGCCCTACATCAAATAAATATTTTCCGTGGCTGCCAGGTAAGTGCGGAATCCGCCGGCCAGGTTTCTGGCTTCAAAGCCGTTCTGGACCAGAATCCGGTAGGCCAGGTACGAGCGGATACCCACCGCGCAGAAAGCGATGTAAGTTTTGCTTTTGTCCAGCTCGCCGAGCCGGTCGCGCAGCTCGTCAATGGGGATGTGCACGGCATCGTCAATGGTACCCGAGGTCTTGAGCTCGATCCTGCTTCGCACATCAAGCAGCACCGTTCTTTCCGGGTCCAGGCCGGCAACAGCATCCCAGTTGATCTTCTCCAGGTCGCCCTTGATCAGGTTGGCACCTACGTATCCGGCCATGTTCACCGGGTCCTTGGCCGAGCCATAGGGGGGAGCATAGCACAAATCCAGCTCCTCGAGATCAAATACGCTCAGCCCGGCGTAAATCGCGGTGGCCAGCACGTCGATGCGCTTGTCCACGCCTTTTTTCCCGACTGCCTGGGCGCCAAGCAGCTGGCCGGTACCCGGGGAGAACAGCAGCTTGACCGCAATCATTTCCGCACCGGGGTAATACCCGGCATGCGATCCGGAATGGGTATAACTGGCCCAATAGGGAATGTTTTCCCGCTTCAGGGTTTTCTCATTGCATCCGGTGGAAGCCACGGTCAGCTCAAATACCTGAACTGCGGAGGTGCCAGTGCTTCCTCTGAACACTGACCTTCTGCCCATTACATTGTCCGCCGCGATCCGGCCCTGCCGGTTGGCCGGTCCGGCCAGCGGAATCAGGGTGTCCTGGCCGGTGATCCGCTGCCGGATTTCCACGGCATCACCCACTGCATAGATATTCGGATCAGAGGTGCACATGGTACTGTCAACCGCAATTCCGCCGGTATTGCCGATTTCCAGACCCGCCTTTCTTGCAAGCCCGGTTTCCGGACGCACACCGATTGCCAGGATCACCATGTCGCATTCGATCGAAGCCCCGCTCTCGGTTTTCACCGTGGTGGTGCCCCCGTTTTTCTCAAATGCGACAATGCCGTCTCCAAACCGGCATTCCAGTCCCTTTTCAGCCATGTGTGCATGCACCAGCCCGGCCATTTCATAGTCCAGCGACGTCATGACCTGATCCATCTTTTCCACGACTGTTACGTGGACGCCGCGAAAGGCCAGGTTTTCCAACATTTCCAGCCCGATGAATCCGCCGCCGACCACCACCGCGCTTTTGGGCTGACGGTTGTCCACCCAGGCCTTGATCCGATCCGTATCCGGTATGGTTCGCAGCGTAAAAACATTGTCCGCCTCTTCCAGGCCCTCGAGGGGGGGACGAATGGGCTCTGCCCCGGGCGAGAGGATCACCTTGCCGTAGCTTTCCCGGTACTGCTCGCCGGATTCCCGGTTATGCACCACGACCTCGCGGCTTTGCCGGTCAATATCGATCACCTCGCAATTGAGACGTACATCAACCCGATAGCGCCGGGTAAACGATTCGGCGTCCGTGACCAGCAGATCGTCGCGCTCCTTGATCACCTGGCCGATGTAATACGGCAGCCCGCAGTTGGCAAAAGAGATATAGGGACCGCGTTCGAAGACCACGATTTGCGCATTTTCATTTAATCGCCGGGCACGCGCCGCGGCCGTGGCACCGCCGGCCACACCGCCGATCACGACCAGTTTGTCCGTCATAAAACGCCTCCTTGTTGAAGATTCATCTGAAAGGCAAAGGGTTATTATAACCATAATTTGCTGCAAATCAACAAGCGGGCGGTAAAACAGGCGGCAATAACCGGAAAAAGGGGCTCCGGAGCCGGGCCCCCGGAAGGATTAAATATTGATCACCTGGTCGGAGAGCTGCATGGCCGTGACGATATCGAGCATGTTGGTGGTATCGCCCACGCGCTTTTGATCCAGCAGGCCGTAGTGATCCAGGCAGGTGCCGCACACAAGGATCTGCAGGCCCTCGGATTCCAGATCCCGCAGATCCGGTAGCACATCGGCGCCTTCCACGGCGAGTCTGACGCCGCTGTTGACCAGCACCAGCCGCCACAGGTCCGGTCCCATTTCCCCGAGCGTATGGACAAAGTTGCGCATCAGCTTTGCGCCCAGGGTATCATCACCGGATCCCATGCGATCGGTGGTGATCATCACCATGATCTTTTTTTCAGACCCGGCAGCGCCGGCCTGCGAATCGGGACGGGATTCGGTATCCCCGCGGGTGCCGATCACCTCGAAGCCGTCTGCCGCGGTTTCCACTTTTGCCTCGTAGGCCCTGGACTTGAAAAACCGGCTGACATTCTGACTTGCGGCTTCATTGTCCACCCGCACCCGGATCGCCTCCGGGGCTTCGGCCTCGATTGTCTCTTTTGTCATGATGACGGGGGTCGGACACGCCCGCTGCCTTGCATCGATTTCCTTCATATCGCCTCCGTTGCGTTTTCATCCCGCATGTGCTATTTATGGAATTTCAAAATATAAGCATTTTCCAATGATCAAGGCAAATTGCAAATTCCGATACGATTTTTTTGTTCAAGAGAAAAAATCTATAAAAGCGATATCCGAATGGACCTCTGGCAGCTGCACATATTCAAAAAGGTAATCGACCTGGAGGGGTTCTCAAAGGCGGCCGAAGCCGTGCACCTTACACAGCCCACGGTCAGCAGCCACATCCGGGACCTGGAAAATCACTTCGGCTGCCGGCTGGTGGACCGGATGGGCAAAAAGGCGGTTGCTACCGGTGCCGGGGAGCTTCTGTATAATCATGCAGCCCGTCTGCTGCAGATGGCGGAACAAACCGAAACCGCTTTGGCCGAATTTCTGGGAAAGATCGGCGGGCGCCTGGAAATCGGCGGCAGCACCATACCGGGCGGCTATATCCTGCCGCGGTTGATCGGGGGTTTTACCGGGCGCTGCCCGGAAGTTCGGGTCCGCGTCCACGTGGGGGATACAGCGCAGATTATTGACGATATTTTTGCTGGCCGGCTGGACTTCGGTATTGTGGGGGCGGAAACCGACAAGGCGCGGATTTCCCAGAAAGCCTTGATCAACGACGAGATGCGCCTGATCGTGCGGGCGGATCACAAGTGGGCTTGCCGGCAGGCCGTGGATTTGCGTGAACTGCACGCCGAGCCTTTTATCATCCGGGAGCAAGGCTCCGGCACATTGAAATCTCTGAAAAAAAACCTGGAAGAAGCGGGCTCTGGGTTGGAAGCCCTAACCGTGACAGCCGAGCTCGGCAGCACGGCCTCGGTCATCCAGGGCATCAAAAGCGGCATCGGCATATCCGTGCTCTCTCCGATCGCGGTAAGTGACGAACTGCGGAGCGGCGCTTTAAAAGCCCTGCCGATCCGCGGGCTGGACCTGCAGCGCAATTTTTACCTGACCACGCACGCGGATCGAACGCCTTCGCCCGCATGCAAGACGTTTATGGATTACCTGGAAAATTTACTTTCCGGCGGAGCTTATAATTCATAGAGCGTGTCATCGCGTTTGGGCGGCAAGTTCCGGCGCAGCCGGCCCGGGCGGCCGCCGGATGCGAAAAACGGCTCCTCGTTTTCCAGCACATCGCCCATTTCCGCTTCGATCTGCTCGGGGTCCTCTCCTTTTTCCATCCGCCGCAGCGCCTCTTCCATGCCGGGCCCGAATTCCATCCCGGTCATATTGCCCAGCCTGCGCATCAGGTCTGCGGCCCGGCGGGGATTGTCCTCGTCGATCCGGTCGGCCTCTCCGGCCAGTATCTCCATGGCCCGCCCCATCTTGTCCGAATCCACGGGCAGATCCTCATCGTCTTCTTCGGCGGCCCGGCCCGTGACGGCAAACCGGGACATGCGCCGGGTCAGGGCGCTGTTTTCGCACTTCGGGCAGGCCGGGATCCGGCTTGTATTCACCGACCTGGAAAAAAAGCTGAAAATCGTGTTGCAAGGCTCGCAGTAAAACTCGTATATAGGCATCTCCTACCTCCGGCCTCCGGGTAAGCAAAATTTCAGAATCATATTAAAAACCCCGTCGTTTCCTGTCAACCGCTCTTATCGCGATTCTCCCGATTTTTCAATCATACAAAGCGATATATTGCGGCAATGCAGGGGCGAACACGCAGGTTCGCCCCTACGGATATAAGATTTTCAATGTCTTTATTCTTTTGTAAAAATTAATAAAACCTTGAAAAAATCGCTGGGGCCCGCAAATTGCCCATCACTGTTTTCCCGGTGGGGAGATTGACCCGCGGCCGCGGTTTTGTTATTGGGAGTATACCATCTTGAGACGACTGAGAAGGCACATGAGCGAAACATCCCACCTGGGAAACATATCCATTGTCTTAAACCGCCCCCGGTACCCGGAAAACATCGGGGCGGCCGCACGGGCCATGTGCAACATGGGCCTGGGCAACCTCGTGCTGGTATGCCCGGAAAATTTCGATCGGCCCCGAACCCTGACCCTGGCCACGCATGCGGCGGCCGGGGTTATCCACGAAGTGCAGGTCTTTAATGATTTGCAAAGCGCCCTGGCCGTGTTCGGCTATGTTGCCGGAACCACCGCCCGGCTGGGCAGCCGGCGCCGGGTAATCGTGTCACCGGAAAAAATGGCGGCCCAGATTATGCCGGTTTGTCAAAACAACCGGGCGGCAGTCATCTTCGGGCCGGAGGACCGGGGACTGACAAACGAAGAGCTCAGGTTGTGCCACGGGCTCGTTAACATTCCCACCGCCGGATTTTCCTCGCTCAACCTGGCACATTCCGTGATGGTGGTCTGCTACGAACTTTTCAAGGCGAGCCTTGCCCCGGCAAAGAATTTTTCTCCCAGGCTGGCCACCCGCCACGAACTCGATGCCATGTATGACCAGCTCAAGGACTCCCTGGTGCGCATCAACTTTATTCAGCCGGACAACCCGGATCACTGGATGGATCGATTCCGGCGGTTTTTTTCCCGCCTGCCCCTGCGCGCTGCCGAAGTTACGATAATCCGTGGCATTTGCAGGCAAATTAACTGGTATGCAGCAAAATGCTACAAGGACGGCAAATCCGGCAGAAAGCCGGATCCCGCCCTCGGGCTGGACCCGGACGATCAATGACCTGTTGCGCAATACACTTGACATCACGCTCATTTGGAATAAAAATGAATCAGTAAAGACGATTCGTCTGACCTTCCCTTTTAACCAGCCTTTATCAGGAGGTGATCCGATGGATAAGATCCTGCGCATCCAGATGGGACCCGATCAGGCCCCGACAGCCAAGACCGAACCGCTCGGCGACTACGAAGGATTCGGCGGCCGGGGCATGACCTCGACGATTGTCGCCAAAGAGGTCCCGCCCCTGTGCCATCCCCTTGGCGCGGAAAACAAGCTGGTCATTGCACCGGGACTGCTCAGCGGCACGGCCGCAGCCATGTCCGGCCGGATTTCGGTGGGATGTAAAAGTCCGCTGACCGGCGGAATCAAGGAGGCCAACGCCGGCGGCCAGCCCGCACAGGTGCTTGCCCGGCTGGGGTACGCGGCCATTGTTCTGGAAGGCCACCCGGCTGAGGACAAGCTCTACAAAATCTTGGTCAACAAGGACGGCGTGGAAATCGAACCCGCAGATGATCTGAAGATGAAGGGCAATTACGACACGGTAGAAAAGCTCACCTCGGAATACGGGGAAAAGATTTGCTGCATTACCATTGGCCAGGCCGGGGAAATGAAAATGCTGGCTTCCACCGTGGCCTGCACGGACATGGAAGTGCGACCGGCCCGGCATGCGGCCCGCGGCGGCGTGGGCGCGGTCATGGGCAGTAAGGGCGTCAAGGCGATTGTGCTCGACGATGCCGGCATGTCCATGCGCTCGGCCAAGGATCCGGACAAGTTCAAGGAGGCAAACAAAACCTTTGTCTCCGGCCTGAGAAACCATTCGGTCACCGGCCAGGGGCTGCCCGCATACGGCACCAACGTGCTGACCAACGTGGTCAACGAAGCCGGCGCCTACCCCACCTACAATTTTAAGACCGGCCGGTTCAAGGGCGCCGCTGCCATCAGCGGCGAGACCCAGGCCGAAACCGAGACCGCCCGTGGCGGCAAAGCCACCCACGGCTGCCACCGGGGTTGCGTGATCCGATGTTCCGGCATTTACCATGACAAGGACGGCCACTACCTGACCAAGCAGCCCGAGTACGAAACCGTGTGGGCCCACGGCGGCAACTGCGGCATCGACGATCTGGACAGCATTGCCATGCTCGACCGGCTTGATGACGACTACGGGCTGGATACCATTGAAATGGGCGCCACCATCGGCGTGGCCATGGAAGCCGGGCTGGCGGAATACGGCGATGCGAACAAGGCCATCGAACTGGTCAGGGAAGTGGGCAAGGGCACGCCCCTGGGCCGGATCCTGGGGAGCGGGGCCGCGGTTACCGGCAAGGTCTTCGGAGTCGAGCGGGTACCGGTGGTCAAAAACCAGTCCATGCCGGCATATGACCCCCGGGCCGTGCAGGGCATGGGCGTGACGTATGCCACCACCACCATGGGCGCCGACCACACGGCTGGGTACGCGGTGACCGCAAACCTGCTCGGCGTCGGTGGCAACGTGGATGCATTAAAGCCCGAGGGCCAGATCGAGCTGTCGCGCAACCTCCAGGTGGCCACCGCGGCCATTGATTCCACCGGGATGTGCCTGTTTATCGCATTTGCCATCCTGGACCAGCAGGAAACCTTCCAGGCCATGATTGACATGATCAACGCATTTCACGGCCTGAATTTTACGGCTGACGATGTATCGGAGCTGGGCAAAAAAATCCTGAAACTGGAGCGCGATTTCAACGAGCGCGCCGGATTCGGCCCCAAGGACGACCGGCTGCCGGATTATTTCCGGACCGAGTCCTTTGGGCCCCATGACGTTACATTCCAGATCAGCGGCGAGGATTTGGATTCCGTGTATAACTTCTGACCAACCGGTTTGCTCCCGCATGCAAAGCGCCCCGCCCGGCCGTGCCCGGACGGGGCGCTGACATCCGCCCGGACGAAAAAATCACCATGACCTGTGCGCCCGGACCAACATTGGAAATCCACCTTCCCCAAGGCCAGCTTCCCCTGATGCGGCTGGTGCTGGCCCGCGGTATCCGCTACCAAGCGCCCGCCGGCATCCCCGTGAATGAATTTCTGACACAACACCTCCGGCTGGATGCGGATTTCATTCAAAACCGGATCCAGACCATATTCATGGAGGGCCAGGCGGTGGACCGCCCGGAGGAAACCCGCATTATCAAACCATGCTCGCTCGGGCTTTCCGCGGCCATGCCGGGACTGTTCGGGGCGGCTTTTCGAAAAGAAGGCCAGTACCGGGCAATGCGCCGGTCATACAATGCAGGCCGATCCGGGCCGGATAATTCCGAATCCGGCTCAACAGTGCCGGTTACTGTGAAGTGTTTCAACCAGGTGGCCGAGGCTATCGGGAATGATCTGCTCGGCCGGGGCGTGTGCATGGATGCCGGGGATTTTCTGCAGTTCTGGAACTCCCAGCGCAGCCTGCTGGAACCCGGATGCCTGGGGGTATGGATGGACGGGGCGCAAATCGATCCCGGGCAGGTGGCCGATCGGCTGGGCGAGACCACCGGAGACGTCGTGCTCAAAACGCATGCGCCGGGTTAGCCGCCTCCCACGGGCGGGAAAAGCCCGAGCCGGTCGCCGTCTGAAAGCGGAGTCTGCAGGGGTTTTCGTACGCCGTTGACAAATACGAGTTTGATTTGCTTTTTCGGCAGCTGCAATTGATCTGCAATATCTTCGGCGGTATGCCCCGGGGCGCAGGAAAGGCGCACCGATTTTCCGGCAGCGGTTTGCGGCAGGTATTTGGCCAGCGAGGCATACAGGTAAACTTCGATTTCCATTGTTTTACCCATCTAAAAGATTTACCTATGTCTGAAAAAAATAACAACACAACACTTACGGCCATGATTGCAAACCGGGCGGAAACCGTAACCGACCCGGCGCAAAGAAGCCTCCGGGGCATACACGAATCCGGAGCCCAAGAGATTTGCCGGCAGTCCGGCAAAAACCTGCGGGAAATTTATGCTGCAGCCCTGCAGTCCGATATCTGGCCGGTTCGGTACCTGCGCAACACTTCCATTCTGTCGGCCCGGGAGCAACTCAAGCTGACACAATCCGGTGTCGCGATCATCGGTGCCGGCGGACTGGGCGGCCAGGTGATAACCATACTGGCCCGCATGGGCATCGGCATGCTCACCGTGGCAGATCCGGACGTGTTCGAGGCGTCCAACTTAAACCGGCAGGCCCTGGCAACAGCAGAAACCCTGGGCACAAACAAGGCAGCGGCGGCAAAAAACATGCTTGCCGCCGTAAACCCCGCGGTGACGGTCCGAAGCTTTCCGCACCGCCTGGATAAGGATAATGCCGCGGAAATTCTTGCCGGGACAAATACGGTCGTAGATGCGCTTGACAACGTTTCAGACCGGCTGGTATTGGCACAAGCCTCCAAAACTGCCGGCATCCCCCTGGTCCATGCCGCAATTGCCGGGTTTGAAGGCCAGATCATGACGATTTACCCTCAGGACCCGGGACTTGAACGCATTTACGGAGAGGCGGAGCAGGCTTTTGAGCCGGCTGACTCACCTGAGGCGGTCATGGGCGTACCCGGTGTCACCCCGGCTGTGCTGGCGTCCCTCCAGGCCATGGAGACGGTCAAAATTCTCACAAACCGCGGCCGGAGCCTGAGGAACCGGATGCTCTACGTGGATCTGGAAAATGCGGCTTTCCAGGAATTCTCCTTTGGAACCGACCCGGATCAGGCATAATCGGAAACCAACTGCCGCACCCGCTGCTCGATCTCGTCGCGCACCTGCCGCATGAATTCAGCGGAGCGGCCGGCCGGGTCCGGCAGGTCCCAGTCAATGTAACTCACGCCCGGAATATAGGGACACTGCTCCCCGCAGCCCATTGTCACGATCAGATCCGGCGTGCTTTCGGCAACAGCATCCGCGATGGTCCGGGTGCTGCGATAAGCCATATCAATTCCCTTTTCCGCCATTGCTTCCTGCATTTGCGGATTGACCCGGTCAGCGGGCGTGCTGCCCGCGTGCAACGCCTCGATGCGGTCGCCAGCCCTCTGCCTGGCAAAACCGGCGGCCATCTGGCTCCGGCAGGCGTTTTCCCGGCATGCAAACAGGATTTTCTTTCGGGAAAAAAGCGGGGCCGCCTTTTCCAGGGCCGTTTTTACATCATCAAAAACCCCGGGCTGTTTTTCCAGTTCCCCGGCTGCCTCGATCCTTCGGTAGGTGACCGCATCCGTATAAGCCGCGCCCGCGGCGTCAAAAAAGTACCGGGCGGTCAAAGACATCCCGTCAAACAGGTTTTTGCCCTTTGTGGCGCCCACGGAAAGCATAAAGCCCTGACGCCAGGGACGTCCCGGGTCCTCGAGGCCGAGTTTATACTTGCGGGACCACAGGGCTTGGCTCCGGTCAATCACCGCCTTGATGGGGGCGGGAAAGTTGTAGAAATACACGGGCGAGGCCAGTATCACCACATCGGCCCGCCAGAGCAGAAAATACATCCGCCGGGCCATGTCATCGTCGGTAAATATACAATAACCTTTTTTTTCGCAGGTTCCGCAGCCGGTGCAAGGCTCCACGTGAAGCCGGCGGGCCTGTATCTTCTCTATTGCCGCACCGCGGCTTTGGCACTCGCCCAGAAACGCATCGAGAAGAAAGTTGGTATTGCCCTTTGCGCGCGGGCTGCCCTGAAGTCCGAGAACGTACATCAATCCTCCTTGTTTTCCGGGGAGATTTTTGAAACCGCCTGCCGGGCCAGTTCCCCGACGGAAACCGCCTGCATGTGCCAGTGGTCAAAAATTTCGATTTCGGCCCGGTCTGCGGTCAACCGGCGCAAATCCTGGAGATTTCCAGGCTCTCCGGCATTTCCCAGCGCCCATGCTGCAAATCCGCGGTGATAAGGATCAGCAGATTCCAAAAAGGCAGCGATACCGGCTGCCGCGTTCTTTACGCGCCCGGGCTCGGCCTGGGCCAGGCGGCCCAGGCCCCAGAGCAGGCCGCACTGGAGACCGGGATGTTCCAGGTAGTTTTGTTCCGGATGGACATAGGAACAGAGGATCTTTGCGTATTCCGCGGCCAGGGCCGGGCTGGCGGCCATGATTTCGCCCATGGCCTCGGGCGCTCCCCACCCGATGCCGCCGGACTCATCATTTAACATCCACATCAGCCGGCGCATGATCACCCTGGCAGACTCCCGGTCGGCATCGGCGAGCCTGGCCACCACCGCCCCGGCAGCGGCAATGCCCCGCCATCGAATAACCGGGTCTGCATCGTAGAAGCGGGCAATCAGGGCATTGATCACCCGGCGCGGCCGGTGGGATAATATCTGCTCAATCACCGCCTCCCGGGCGGATCCGCCAAGCACCTGCTTGATGTGCTGCTTGAGGTTTCCGGGCCGGGCCAAGGTTAAAACACCAGAATCTCGTAGCCCTGTTCCATGAACCCGGCAAAGGAGGGATGCCCGGACATGTCATCAAGAAGCGGCAGCCCCTGTTCTTGTGCCGATTCCGCGGTACCCATGTTCGTAGAGCAGGCCTTGCACACCCCGGCCACGAGTCCCCGGTCCTTGAGCTTTCCCCACATTTTCGAGAAAGCGGTGCCCTGGTTTGCCAGGCCGGGAAGCAGCTTGGTGGCCTCGCCCTCCATGACCAGCTTAACCTCGTAGCCGCGCTCGTTCATGTCCAGCACATTAAGCAGCACATGGGTAAAACACATGGGCTCGTCGTTAAATGCAAACAGCACCACCTTTTTCATGATCCATCTCCTAGGTTGTCATAATACTTCCATGAAATACAGTCCGCCGGGCAGTGCTTGATCGCCTCATCCACGCATTCGGCCGGATATTGCGAAAGCAGCGTCACCTGCACATACCCCGCATCGGCAAGCAAAAATACTTCCGGGCACACTTCCTGGCACACGCCGCACTTGATGCAGTCGCTGAGCTCGACTTCCGGCTGCCACATGCGCGAATCATCCGTTTACAGCCGCACCGATTCTGCGGCCGAAATCCACGCACTGGGCCGCGGCTTCGGCTCCGGGCACGTACTGGATCCGCAGGCCCGGATCAATAATCTCCACGCCCATGGCCTCGAGTTCGCCGCGGATGATCTTAACCGCTTCCCCGCTCCAGCCGTAGGAGCCAAAAGAAGCGCCCATCCGGTTTTTCGGGCGAAGACCCTTTACGTAGGTCAGCACGTCGGCCACTGTCGGGAAAATCGTGTTGTTGATGGTGGGTGAGCCGAATACCATGGCCCGGGCGTCAAGCAGTTCGGTCATGATTTCGCTGCGATCGGAACTGCGGATATGGATCGGCCGGACCGCCACGCCGCCCTCGGCAATGCCGTCGGAGATGGCTTCGGCCATTTTGCGCGTGCTTTCCCACATGGTGTCATAGACCACCACGGCTTTGTTCAAGGGAACCTGCTGGCTCCAGGTCACGTAGGCATTGATGATCTTTGCCGGATCGTGGCGCCAAATAATGCCGTGATCCGGACAGATCATCCGGATATCCAGCCCCATCTCGGTGATCTGCTCGGCCAGCTTTAAAATCTTGGGCGCATAAAGCAGCAGGATGTTGGCAAAGTACTTCTTGGCATGGGGCATGATGGCCGGCCCGATGATATCGTCAAACATTTCATACCCGGCATAATGCTGGCCGAATGCATCGCTGGAAAACAGGATGCCTTCGGTTTTGTCAAACGTGAACATACTGTCGGGCCAATGCAGCATGCGGGTTTCCAGAAATACCAGCTGCCGGCTGCCGATGGAAAGCTCCTCGCCGTTTCCCACTTGGCGGTAGTTCAATTTCTGCTCAAAGTGTTGGGAAAGATTCTTATACCCCATCTTTGAGCACAAAACCGGCTTGCCCTCGCCGATATAATGCATCACCCGCGGCAGGGCGCCGGAATGATCCATCTCGGTATGGTTGCTGATAACGAAATCGATCTTTTTCGGATCCACCACCTCGGCGATATTGGCCAGCATCTGATCGGCAAAGTCCTTTTTGACCGTATCAATCAGCACGATGTTTTCATCCACGACCAGATAAGCATTGTAAGTGGTCCCCTGTTTCGTGGAATATCCGTGAAAATCCCGGATGTTCCAGTCCTGCACGCCGACGTTGTAAATCCCCTTTGCAATCTCGACCGGTTTCATAGCCCGCTACCCTTTTTATACTTGGAATTTATACTTTCAATTCAGCGACAAATCAAAACCCGGCGCACAAATTGTAAATCCGAATTTCGAAATCCGATTTATTTTGATCATGTGGTCATTCGAACATTCGAATTTGTTTATCCCTTTGGGATGCTTCGCGCGAGTTTCGAATCTCGAGTTCCGTGGTTTGGGTTTTGGTTGATAAAAAACCGGTTCCGGCCCGGGCCCCAAACAGCCCGACACGCCTGAAACCGGTTTTCTCCGGACTTATGTCTGTTTTTCAAAGTCCGATTTGGGGGCGCCGCAAACCGGACACTCCCAGTCATCCGGCAGGTTGTCAAAACTCGTTCCCGGCTCGATCCCGTTATCCGGATCCCCAGCTTCCGGGTCATACACGTAACCGCATATGGTGCAGACATACTTGTCCATAACCGTCTCCTCCTTCTGTCCGTAATGGATTCCACATTGGCTGTTTCTTTTCAAACAGCGACCTTTTGCAGAAATGACTTTTGCTTGCCTATCTCTGGTGACATGTGCCGCACTTTGTCGGCCCGGCGGATTTTCCGGCCGAACTGCGCGCCAGATGACACTTGATGCATTGATCGTTCATGACCTTCTGCTTTTTCAGGGCTCCGGCTTTCTGTTGCGCCCGGATGGCGCCGGATTCCCGGGGAAACAACTCATGGCAAGAACTGCACTCGTTTATGTTCTCCTGGTGCAGTCGGTGCGGAAAAGGCACATCTCCAAGGGTGCCGCCTTCGAGCTGCATGCTTGCCGCTCCCGTGTCCAAAGCCTCCGTTTCCGAGCTCGCGGCTGCGATCCCGGAAACGAGGATTACCGCCGCCAGCGGAAAAATCAGGATACTGATCACGCAAACCCTGTTCTTCTTATGCATAGCAAATTCTCTCTTATGCCGCCAGCTTGGCGGCGATCTGACGGCCGTAGTCCTGTGCCATCTTGATACCGCCGCCCAGGCTGCTGTTTTTGAGCATCAGGGGGTTGTCCGCCACGTCCCTGCCGAAAATATTTTTCATGGTCTCAAATATCCGCTCTGCAGCTTCCCCGCTCCAGCCGAACGACCCAAAAGCACCGCCGGCACGATCTTTGATCTCGGCTTTTTCGGCCAGAAACAAAAAGGTCTTCATCGCCTGAAGCATGTTACCATGATACGTAGGTGAGCCGAATACGTATGCAGCATATCCGGACAGCTCCCTTTCCGAGGCGATGTTTTTCACATCGATCACGTCCACCGAAATACCGGAAAAACGCATTCCCTCAGCAATCAACTCGCCGATCTGCTGCGTTTCCCCGGTTCGCGAGGCATACGCAACAAGTGCTTTTGCCAGGTTCTCATACGCTCCTATTTTTTGGATCCGATCCGGTCATCGCGGCCCGTATCCGCGCAGTCCGGGGTATAACAGGTGTTATCCACGAACTCGCATTTTTCCTTGCAAGACGGGCACTGATTCGGCGGCGCATCCGCATCAAACGTATATCCGCAGTTGCTGCATTTCCAACTGGCCATGATTTTCACCTCCTTTGGGATACCGAAATCCGGTTTTTCCGGAAAATGGTTATTGTTTCTGCTTTTTCAGTTCCCCGCTCAGCATGCGTACATGCCCCATTTCCTCCTTGATGATCCTTTCTATCCGATTTTTCCCGTATTTTTCCGGGACCAGTTCCTTCATGCCCAGATAAAGTACAATGGAGTCTTTTTCCGCCTGAATCGCGGTTTTGAGAATATTTTTCATGGAAGACGTATCCATGGGCTGATCAAAAAATACCCGGATATCCGCCAGCGCCTTGAGATATTTTTCCGCATCCCCTTCCGGGTCGAATATGGTCTCGGTTTTTTCCTTTTCCTTGAGATCTGTGCGCACCTGCTCAAAGAGCTTCTTGTGATCCTTTTCCATATCCGCCAGGCCCAGCAGCATATCTTTTTGCGACGCATCGGATACGTCTTCGGCGGCCTTGCGGTAAAATTGTTCGCCATTGATCTCGATGTCTTCTGCCAGGGCAAAAACATCATCCGCGCTGAAATCGAATGCAGCCATCATTTCCTCCTCGTCTTGATCTAAATTGTCTGCAGGTTCAAAAATAATTCCTTTATGAAATTTCGCCAATCCAGTTGCCTGCAAACCTGCCGGAGTCCTGTACATGCCTGTCACATCGGCATTTACGGCCAGTCCTTTTTTTCGAGATGGGATGACTTTTCGGCTTCGGCCACCTTTTTGATCTTATAGCCGGCATCCCGGATAATACCGTAAAGTACCCCGCAGCCCACGTCCTCCCTGTGGGCATCACCGGCATCTGCCAGCTCCAGCATGGTTTTGACAAGCTTCAATGTTCTTTTAATATTTTCGTTTGCCGGTTTCAATACCTGAAGTCCATAATTTGTGCACATTCTTTGGAAAATGCCCCATTGATGCAGACATTTTGATCTTCAGCATCTGCCGGATAATTATCAAATATCATGCCAAACCCGATTTCCGCCGCCTGCGTACGGAAACCATGTCCGGTTCTCTGCGGCAGCAACGGAAAAATAATTATTTTTTTGCCCCCGGTTTTCATGTATCAACATGTGTCATGGAACAGTTCTGTTTCATAAAATGGCCCGATTTGACGCAGGGAACACTGATTGCGCGATACAAGCGTTTTCTTGCCGACGTGCGCCTGGAAACCGGTGATATTGTCACCGCGCATTGCCCCAACTCCGGGAGCATGACCGGCTGCAGCCGCCCCGGACAGCCGGTATATCTATCCATCTCAGACAACCCCAAACGCAAGCTCCGTTACACCTGGGAAATCATTGAAATGCCCGGATCCCGTGTGGGGGTCAACACCCTGGTGCCCAACCGGCTGATCCGGCAGTGTGCAGAAAAAAACCGCATCCCGGAACTCGCCGGCTATGCCAGGGTAAAACCCGAGGTAAGGGCCGGTGATCACACGCGCTTTGACCTTATGCTCACCAAGGAAGACGCGGCGCGCTGCTACGTGGAGATCAAGAACTGCACCCTCGTGGAAAACGGAATCGGTTATTTCCCGGATGCCAGAACGCAGCGGGGGAAAAATCACCTGGAGGAACTTCAGCGGCAGGTGAAACTGGGACACAGATGCATCATGTTTTACCTGATACAACGCATGGATGCCAGAAGCTTCATGCCGGCCCACGGCATTGATCCGGCATACGTCAGCGAACTGAAAAAGGCGGTGGATAACGGGGTAGAAATCGTGGTTTACGACGTGGATATCGACCTGGAGGGCATCCGGCTCGGCCGTGCCCTGCCCTGGCGGCTATAGCCCCGGCACTCGAGAATTATTCAATTTCAGGCACAGCCTCCGGGTAATCCTTGATAAACCGGTACAGGGTGGCGCGTCCAACTTCCAGAAGCCTGGCGGCCTTGACCTTGTTGCCGCCGGTTTTTTCCAGTGCGGCGCGCACGTTCTGCACATCCAGCTTCTTTTCCGGCCCCCGGCGGCCGGGGGAAGGCTTCCGGGTACGCAGCTCCATGGGCAGGTCCGAGGGGCGGATAGCCCGGCCGCCGCACCGGACCATGGCAAATTGAAGCACATTCTGGAGCTGCCGGACGTTGCCGGGCCATTCATAATCCATCATCAGAGCCAGGGCCTCCCTGGAAGGGCCGCCCAGCTGTGAACTTCCGTGCTCCGCTGCGGATTGCCGGAGAAAATGCTCGATCAAAAGCGGAATATCATTGCGGCGTTCCCGCAGCGGCGGCAGGTGAATCGGGATGACGTTTAACCGGTAATACAGGTCTTCGCGGAAGGTTCCGTTTTTGATTTCCTTTTTCAGGTCCTTGTTGGTGGCACTGATAATCCGGGTATCCACGGATACGGTCTTTTCGCCGCCCACCTTTTCAAATTTGCCGGTCTGGAGAAAACGCAGCAGCTTGACCTGCATCTGATTGGAAAGCTCGGCCACCTCGTCGAGAAACACGGTGCCGCCGTGGGCAAGCTCGAACCGACCCTTCTTGTCCCGGATTGCGCCGGAAAAGGCGCCCCTGACATGGCCGAAAAGTTCGCTTTCTATCAATCCCTCGGGCAGGGCACCGCAGTTGATGGGTACAAACGGGGCGCCCGCCCTTCGACTTTCATTATGGATGGCCTCTGCCACCAGTTCCTTGCCCGTACCGGTTTCCCCGGAGATATGGACCGGGTAATCGTAGCCGGCAAGGTCGCGAATCTGCTGAAAGATCTGGAGAATTTTATGATCCCGGCCGACAATATTGTCAAAACCGGAAAGCTCGCCGCTTTTAAACCGGAGATTGAGCATCTCCGTCAAATCCTGGATCGATGCCAGCACGCCCACAGACTGACCGGAATCGTCACGAATCAATGAAACAGACATTTCCGCTTTCCGGGTCTGTCCGTCCTTGGTGAGGATATTGATCGGATATTCGATATGTTCAGGCAATTCTCCCGGATGCTGCTGTTTGTCTTCAAAAAGGCATTGCTGTCCGCAGAAGGGTTCGCCAAAGGCCTCATGGCAATCTTTGCCCAGCACTTCCTCCCGGCTGTAGCCGGTCAGGTGTTCTGCCTCGTGATTGAAGAAAAAAATCCGCCGCTCCATGTCATGGGCGATAATGCCCTCCTTGAGGTGGTCCAGGATGCGGATCAGGTTCTGTTTTTCGGCCATGAGCCGGGCAAATTTTTCCTCGGGCATAATTTTTTCCGCAAAACGGATTTGAAAATCAGATCATGAAAAAACCGGAATCAGCGGCAAAAACAGCCGCCGGGGGTATATACGGAAAAGAAATCATACCACCTGTCCCGCAGTCGTCAAGAAAATGTATCATTTTTTATTGATACACCCCGTTTCTTCGCGGGAGGTAAGGGATGTGGATATTCGGAAATGGTTTGCTTGCTCCAGGGATTCGTTGTCGTTGTTGGGATCGGTATCGGTATTTTTTTCAATTTAGGCAGGAAATGTGCTTGGCGCGTAAGGGAAAGATTTGTCGTTTGTAACCGGTCGTGCCGGAAGCTTTCCGTGGGGTTGGCCAGGGCGGAAGGGCGGTGTGGTTTGCGCAGATGCACCAGGCGCGCCAGCGGACGATAGATGCGCAAACTTCCCCGCCGGCTCGACCCTGCGAAAACCCGGGAAGACCCGGGTTTATTTTTTCGCAGAGCGCAACGGATTTTGACAGCAACAGCAGCCGGATCGCACCACCGGCCGCATCATTTTTTCAGGTTTTGTTAATATTATCCTTGAGCTGGGCGATCTGGAGGCCCAGGCCGATGCACTGCTTGCCGTTCATGCAGGTTTCTGCGTCCTCGGGTTCCAGGTGGGTTGTGAGTTCATGCTGATCTTTTTTCAAATCCACGATATATGCGTTTTTTTCATTATCATAGTCCACGCTGACATCAATGCCGCACTCGCCGATATCCGGGTATATGTCCTTGATCTTCCGGCAAAGTTCATCCTTGTTGTACATAATCGGCCTCCTTGATTGGGTTGCATTCACACGGTCCTTATCTGTTTCTTCAAAGGTATTCCCGCGGGCAATACCTGTCAAATGCGGTCATTTCCAAATATTTTCACATCCGCGGAATTTTTGACCCAAGTCAATGCAGCCCGCGCAAAACAGTTATAAAAAGGGAGGCAAGGATTTACGGTATCTTCAATGATGATTACTTTGAAGTAACAAAAAAAGCAAACCTCCCATTTCACCGATGGGGGCGGATACAGGAGGAATCAACATGAAATGTCCGGGACAGGACAGCCGATTCTGGAAGCCGGGGGCGATTTTCGAGACCGAATGCCCGGAATGCGAAAAACCGGTGGAGTTTTTCAAGGACGACACCATGCGCAGATGTCCGAGATGCGGACACCGCTTTGTCAACCCGCACATGGACTTTGGCTGCGCGGCCTACTGCCAGTACGCCGAGCAATGCATCGGTGAACTGCCCCCTGAACTTTTGGCCCAGCGCCAAGAGCTGATGAAAGACCGGATCGCAATGGAGATGAAAAAATACTTCGGCCGGGATTTCAAGCGCATCGGGCATGCAACCCGGGTAGCCCGGCATGCCGAAGCCATTGCCGCAGCCGAAGGCGGGGACATGGCAGTGATCCTGGCTGCGGCCTACCTGCATGACATCGGCATTCCCGAGGCGGAAAGGAAACACGGCAGTTCCGGAGCCCGCTGCCAGGAAGGGGAAGGCCCACCCATTGCAAGAGATCTCATGGCAAAACTGGGGGCACACGAGGCGTTAATCGACGAAGTCTGCGATATCATCGGACACCATCACCATCCCCGGGACGAGGAAAGCTTAAACTTCAAGGTCGTCTGGGATGCAGACCGGATCGCAAACATTGAGGACAAGCAAAAGGAAAAGCTAATCAATCGGGAGGATATGGAACGCCGCATTAAAGGCAAATTTTTCACCCGGGCCGGGCAAAAACGGGCCGAGGAACTTTTTTTACAGTAATCCGAATAATATCATTATAAATAAAGAGGCTGCAAATGAAAACCCTGCGTAAAATCATTGAAATCGACGACGAACTCTGTGACGGCTGCGGCCAGTGCGTGCCCGCCTGTGCCGAAGGCGCCATCCAGATCATCAACGGCAAGGCACGGGTGGTTTCCGAAAACCTGTGCGACGGACTCGGTGCCTGTCTGGGGGAATGCCCCACTGGCGCGCTGAAAATCGTGCAGCGGGAGGCCGAGGAATTTGACGAGCAAGCAGTGGAAGAGCACCTGCAAAACCTGGAAGAACCCGCCCAGCAACCGGCCGAAGCCGGCCCTGCGTGCGGATGCCCCTCCCAGCAGGTTCAAACTTTCCCCCAGCCCGGATCGGGCACCGGCGCAGCCGACTCCGGCGGGCAAACCGCATCCGCGCTCACCCACTGGCCGATCCAGATCCGGCTGGTACCGCCCAAGGCCGGGTTTCTCAAGGGCGCCGACCTGCTGGTGCTGGCCGACTGTGCGGCCGTGGCTTATCCGAACCTGCACGAGGATCTGCTCCGGGGTCGGGTCGTGATGATGGGATGCCCGAAATTCGATGACAAAGACGCTTACGTGGCCAAGTTTGCCGATATCTTCAAGCAGGCGCAGATCCGCTCGGTGACCACCGTGACCATGGAAGTGCCGTGTTGCAGCGGTATGCCTACCATCGTGGAAAAAGCCATGAACTCCGCAGGCAAACAGGTAGCCCATCAGGAAATCGTGATCCGGGCCAACGGCGAGATACTCGAGCGGGCAAGGGCCTGAAAAGACAGTACGTCTTATTCCGCTTCCGCGCCCGGGTTGACCGAAAGCACCGGGCACGGCGCACGGCGCACCACGCGGTCCGTGGTGGAACCCACCAGCAGGCTTTCCACCATGCCGCGCCCCCGCACGCCCAGGACAACCAAGTCAATGTCATGGCGCTCGGCATAGGCGACGAGCTCGGCATACGGTTTGCCCACCTGTACGCTGGTTTTAAGCCTCACGTTGCGGTTCAGCTCTTCCTCGGGAACCATGGCCCTGAGTTTTTCCGTGATCCCAAAATGGAAATCCTCCTCGAGCTGATCGCTGGATTCAGGCGGAAAGTCCGGGGCCTCCTTGTAGTCGTCGGGTTCCACCACATGCACGAGATGAAGCTCGGAGGCCATTTCCCGGGCCAGGTTCAGGCTGCATGAAAATGCTGCTTCGGCATGACCGGAAAAATCGCACCCCACCAGAATCCGCTTGAAAGGAATTTCCTGGCGCGTCGCTGTTTCCGTTTCTTCCACGGTTCGCAAAACCAGCAGCGGAGTGTTCAAGGTGCGCATAAGGCGCTCTGTCACAGAGCCTAGAAACAGCCGGCGCAGACCGGATCGGCCATGAGTGGCGGTAATTACCAGATCAATGCCGTATTCCGCAGTCAGCCGGGTAATCTCCTCTGTGGTATGACCGAAAGTCACCAGCGGCGTGGATTCCACAGGCGCATCGCTTAGCTGGTTTTCAATCTCCTGGCGGGCGAAATCCTTGAACCGCTGCTGCTGGGTGATGGGATCGAATACGGCTTCGCCGTAAACGGAAATGGTCGGCAAATCAACCACATGGCAAACATAGAGCTCCGCATTGAGCTCCTTTGCCAGGTCGATTCCGCAGGGCACCACCATGCGGGATACCTCTGAAAAATCCGTGGCGCACAGGATTCGTTCAATCTTTGTCGTCATGGACAGGCCCTCCTTGGTTACGGATCCGCGCACAAACAAATGCTCATTTTATTTTAAAAATAACACACTCTCCTGCCGCCGGCAACCCGTATTCACCGGGATTCAATACCGGGGCCATATCCGGATGCTATGCAGAGGGCGGCAGATGCGGCTTGATATCCAGTATCGGGGTCTGGTCGATCATGTCGATATTTTCCACGTCAATGATATTTTCCCGGATGCCGGATACCCGCAGCACCGAAAGCCCGATGGGATTGGGGCGCCGGGGCGAACAGATGGAAAACACCCCGAAGGGCCGGTCCTTGTGAGGCGGTTTCTGCACCAGCAGATCCGGAGCAAACTCCCGGCTCTTGTGAAAACAAAACAGCACCACGATCTGCTGGCCGGCCTCGATATCTTTTAAGCCCTGCTGATAGGCCGGGTCGACTTCGATACGGCCCCGGGCCTCAGAAACGGTCCAGTGCCGGGGAATATCGGTTTCCCCGGTATAAAACGTCCCAATCGGCGTCATCTCAATTTTCATCTCTCTGCCTCCCATAACTCATCACACATTACACATTACCCGTCACCCATCACTCATCACTTCTTCTCCAGCCTGGCCACTGCCTCTATATGAAATGTATGGGGGAACATGTCCACCGGCTGGACTTCGGCAACATGGTAGTCTTCGGCCAGCAGGCAAAGATCCCGTGCCAGGGTGGCCGGGTTACACGAAACATAGACCATCGCTTCGGGCGCCAGGCCCCGGATGGACTTGACCACGTCCTTGTGCATTCCGGCTCGCGGCGGATCAATCACCATGAGATCCGGCCGGGATTCAATGCCGGAAATGGACTGCCGGATATCCCCGGAAATAAAGCGGCAGTTGGTGATCCGGTTTTGCCGGCAGTTTTTTTCCGCGTCCGCCACCGCGGTTTCCGCGAGCTCCAAGCCGATGATTTCCGCGGCATCCGACGACAGCCAGATCGGAATCGTGCCCGTACCGCTGTAGAGATCCACCACGGTTTCATTGCCGGTGAGTCCGGCAAATTTACGCACCGTCTCATAAAGGATCTCGGCCTGCCGGGTGTTGGTCTGGAAAAAGGAATTGGCCGAGATCTCAAATTCAAACGAACCCAAGCTTTCCTTTAACACCTGATCTCCGGCAAGGGGTAGTTCATATTCGCCCACGGCCACCGCGGCCTTGCTGGCGGTCACATTATTGACCACTCCGGCGATATCGGCATACGCGTCCATCAAGTAATCGGCCAGTGCCTGAACTGTGGCGCGGTTCTCGGTAGCGGTGACCAGGTTGACCAGCCACCTGTTTTGGGCAACCGAATGTCGCAGCATGAGAAACCGCCAGAACCCCTCGTGGGTTCGCAGCCCGTAGGGAGGCATGTCGGATGCCTTCATGAAATCGCGCACATCAATTAATACGCGGTTTCCCTTTTCCGGCTGCAGCAGGCAGGCATCAATATCCAGAATCTTATCAAAGGTGCCCGGCACATGCAGCCCCAAAGCGAAATCCATGGGAATATCCTCCCGGCCGAGTTCCTCGGGCAGCAGCCACCGCCGGTCCGAACAGGAGAATTCCATCTTGTTGCGGTAGCCGAAAACCGGTTCAGAGGGCAGCACCGGATGCACCGGGATGCCGTATAACTGACCGAGGTGTTCCAGGGCTTCGGCCACGTGCTGACGCTTGTATTCCAGCTGGCGTTCGTATTGCAGAAACTGCCACTTGCATCCCCCGCACCAGCCCGCATACCGACAGGCCGGTTCCACCCGGTCTGCGGAGGGCGACAACACCGCAAGTGTTCGGGCTTCTGCGTAATTCTTTTTCTTTTTAAACACCCGGGCGCGTACCCGGTCGCCCGGCACGGCCTGATCCACAAATACGGTAAACCCGTCGACCCTGGCAATGCCCCGGCCGCCGAATGCAATGCCCGTAATATCGAGCTCGATTTCCTGCTTTTTTTTAACCGGCATCGTCTTCTGACAACTTTCACTTGGTATTGATTCAATTCTCAGGTTATGTTGATCTTTCCAAATCGTAAAGCGCAACCGAAATTGTGCGATTTTCAAGTTTGCCGGATATACAAGGAAGATGCAGCCTCGCTATAGTAAGCTATGCGAGGCTGCATCTGACGCAGTAGATGCGGTAAAATTGAAAATCCCGGAGGGTTTCAGATTTTTAAAATAGAAATGAGGTTATCCTTTTAAAATAAAATGCTTTTAAAAATCTGAAACGCTCAATTTAGGTGCAATATAAATCGAAACGGGAAATCTGTCATGCAAGAAACGTTATTTTTTCAGGCCGACGGCCTGCGTCTGCACGGCTGTCTGCATATGCCCGGGGCACAGAACCCGCCCGTTGTCATCGGTGTGCACGGAATGCTGTCCAACGGGGATTCTCCCAAGCAAAAGGCCCTGGCTAAACGATGCAACCGCATGGGTCTGGCCTATTTCCGCTTTGACCACCGCGGATGCGGACAAAGCCAGGGAGAATTCGCCCGGGTCACGACATTTGACGGCCGCAGAAACGACCTGGTCGCAGCCATTGAAATGTTGCACAAACGTCCGGATCTCAGCGGCGAGCTGGGCCTTTTCGGCAGCAGCATGGGCGGCGCCGCGGTGCTGTCGGTGGCCGGGATCTACGATATCCGCGCATTTGTCACCCTTGCCGCCCCGATCCGGTTTTCAGCCATCCGGGTGCCGCTTTCCCATGAAATCAACCCTGCCTTCGAGGGCATTGAACCGGCCCGGATGGAATTTGACGTCTCTGAAAGACTGCCGTTGGTACATCATATTTTAATCTGCCACGGCGACGAAGATCAGATCGTGCCGTATGAAAACGCACTGGAAATCCGAGATGCCGCCGCCGACCCGAAACAACTGCTTTGCCTGCCCGGCTCGGATCACCCTATCAGCAATCCCGTGCACCAGCAGGCATTCATGGACACCTCCCTGGAGTGGCTTGAAAAGCACCTTGCCAAAATAAATGCTTGACAAGTGAAATATTTTGCTGATATTGGAATCAAGATTCAACGGAAGAATTTTTTGTAATTTTTCATTTACTTAACCGGAACCTGTGGCGGATCTTAAAATGAATTTCCGGTCGGTCATTTTCAGCCTCATCATTATTCTGATTATCGTACCCGTACTGGGCGTACTTGACGTCCTGGGCGGGCAACGGGGTTGATAATGGCGCGCATAAAATTTTAAGATTCTCAAATTTTTACACAAACCGTTATCAGCCCTGAAAGCTGATAGCGGTTTTTTTGTTTCAGGGGAGACAAAATCATGAAAAGCGACATGGCCAAGCAGGGTATCGGAAGGTCGCCCCACCGGGCATTGTTAAAGGGTATCGGATACACCGACGACGAAATCCGCCGGCCGCTGATCGGTATTGCAAACTCGGTTAACACCATTATTCCCGGCCACGTGAACTTAAACCAGATCAGCGAGGCGGTTAAAGCCGGCATTTACATGGCCGGCGGAACGCCTGTGGAGTTCGGCACCATCGGGGTCTGCGACGGCATTGCCATGGGCCACGAAGGCATGAAATACTCCCTGGGCAGCCGGGAGCTGATCGCCGATTCCATTGAAATCGTGGCCACGGCCCATGCCCTGGACGCCATGGTCATGATTCCCAACTGCGACAAGATCGTACCCGGCATGCTCATGGCCGCCGCGCGCCTGGATCTGCCTACGGTGGTCATCAGCGGCGGGCCCATGCTGGCCGGCCGCCATCCGGAAAATCCCAAGGACAAGGTGGACCTGATCTCGGTATTCGAATCCGTGGGCAAGGTTCGCCGCGGGGTCATGTCAGAGGAAGAACTCTGCGACATCGAAAACGCGGCCTGCCCCACCTGCGGTTCATGCTCGGGCATGTTCACGGCAAATTCCATGAACTGCCTTACCGAGGCCATCGGGCTGGGCTTGCCCGGAAACGGGACCATCCCCGCGGTGATGTCCGCCAGGCTGCGGCTGGCCAAGCAGGCGGGCATGCAGGTGGTGGCCCTGCACAATGAGGGCATTATCCCGAGCCGGATTCTGACCCACCAGGCTTTTGAAAACGCGCTCTGCGTGGACATGGCACTGGGATGCTCCACTAACACGGTTCTCCACATCGCGGCCCTGGCTCATGAAAGGGGCATGCCCCTGGACCTGAACCGGATCAATGCCATCAGCAACCGGATTCCGCATCTGTGCTCCCTGAGCCCGGGAGGGGCTCATCACATCGAAGACTTAAACAACGCCGGCGGCATTGCCGGGGTGATGAAAATCCTGGCAGAAGCCGGGCTGATCGATACGGATTGCCTGACCGTGACCGGAAACCGCGTCAGGGACAACCTGGAATCCGCCCGAGTGATCGATCCGGAAGTGATCCGCCCGGTGGACCGGGCCTATCATTCATACGGCGGGCTGGCCGTACTGTTTGGCAACCTGGCGCCCAACGGATGCGTGGTCAAGCAGTCCGCTGTGGCGGACCAAATGATGCAGCATGAAGGGCCGGCCCGGGTATTTAATTCAGAGGAAGAAGCCTCCGAGGCAATCATGGCCGGGAAGATCAACAAGGGCGATGTTGTGGTTATCCGCTACGAGGGCCCCATGGGCGGGCCGGGCATGCGGGAGATGCTTGCCCCCACCTCGGCCATTGCCGGCATGGGTTTGGACGGGAACGTGGCACTGATCACAGACGGCCGGTTTTCCGGCGGAACCCGCGGCGCGGCCATCGGGCACATCTCCCCGGAGGCCATGCAGAAAGGTCCGCTGGCGATCGTCGAAGAAGGCGACCCTGTCGCCATAGACATCCCCGGTAAAACCATTACATTGAAACTGGGAAACCCGGAAATCGAAAAGCGGTTCGCCGGCTGGCAGGCACCGGCGCCGAAAATCACCAGGGGCTACATGGCCCGATATGCCAAACAGGTGACCTCGGCGGACAAGGGGGCCGTACTAAAGGGGTAAATTCGAAATTCGAATTTTCAAAACGGCTGATCCGAAGCCGTTGTACTTGTTTGGATCTTTAAACCCGCAAGATTCATCCGAGCGGGTTCACGGCCAGGGGTTTTTGAAAACCGATCAAAGACAGCGAGGAAGGACAATGGAGCTCAAAGGTGCGCAGATTCTGTTGAAGATGCTTCAGGAGGAAGGCGTGGACACGGTCTTCGGCTACCCGGGAGGAGCGGTGATTGACATTTACGATGCACTCATGGAAGCCGGGGATATCAATCATATCCTGGTGCGCCACGAACAAGGGGCCATCCATGCCGCAGACGGCTATGCGCGTGCCAGCGGCAAGGTGGGCGTGTGCCTGGTAACCTCGGGTCCGGGCGCCACCAACACGGTCACAGGGATTGCCTCGGCCTACATGGACTCGATTCCTGTGGTGATTTTTACCGGGCAGGTGCCCACCGCGCTGATCGGAAACGATGCGTTCCAGGAAGTCGATATCGTTGGCATTACCCGTCCCTGCACCAAGCACAATTATCTGGTCAAGGACGTGCGGTACCTGGCCCGGACCATCAAGGAGGCATTCCATATCGCCCGCTCGGGCCGGCCCGGACCGGTGCTGGTGGACCTGCCAAAGGATATGATCAACGCGGTCACGCAGTTCAAGGTGCCCGGCGAGGTCAGGCTCAAGTCCTACAGTCCCACCTACAAGCCCAACATCAAGCAGTTAAACAAGGTGGTGGACTTGATCCAAAAGGCGAAAAAACCCGTGATCTTCTCCGGCGGCGGGGTAAGCCTGTCTCATGCGCACAGTGAATTGACCGAGCTGGCCCGCAAGGCGCAGATCCCGGTGACCAGTTCGCTGATGGGCCTTGGCGGATTTCCGGGCACGGATTCGCTGTGGCTCGGCATGCTCGGCATGCACGGTACTTTTCGGGCCAACATGGCCGTGTCCGAATGCGATCTGCTCATTTCCGCGGGCGTGCGCTTTGACGACCGGGTCACCGGCAAAGTTGACGAGTTCGCCCCGCATGCCAAAATCGTGCAGATCGACATCGACCCGACCTCCATCCAGAAAAACATCCCGGTACACGTACCGGTGGTTGGGGACTGCAAAATCTCGCTTTCCCAGTTAAACAGCCTTCTGGACAAGGAAGATCTCGGCGGGGTGGCCGATCAGCGCAGACCCTGGCTGGAGCAGATCGAGAAATGGAAAGAGACCACCCCACTGGCCTATAGGCAGGGGGACGTGATAAAGCCGCAATACGTGATCGAGACCCTTTACGATCTGACAAAGGGCGATGCGATCATTGCAACCGAGGTGGGGCAGAACCAGATGTGGGCGGCCCAGTACTATCACTTAAAGGAACCGGGGCACTTTATCACCTCCGGCGGCCTGGGGGCCATGGGGTTCGGCCTGCCGGCGGCCATCGGCGCCCAGGCGGGCGCACCCGGCGTTCTGGTGGTGGATATCGCGGGCGACGGCAGCATCCAGATGAACATTCAGGAACTGGCCACTGCGGTACAGTACAAACTGCCGGTCAAGGTGGTGATTTTAAACAACGGATTTCTGGGAATGGTGCGCCAGTGGCAGGAGCTGTTTTATGAACGCCGATACGCCTCGACCAAGTTTGTCCATACACCCGATTTTGTCAAGCTTGCAGAGGCCTACGGCGCCACCGGCCTGCGCGCCTCCAAGCCCGAAGAGGTTTCCGCGGTGCTCGCCGAGGGAATCAAGTGCGAGGGCCCGGTGATCATGGACTTTATCGTGGAGCCCGAGGAAAGCGTCTATCCCATGGTGCCCGCAGGGGCGCCCATCAAGAAGATGCTGCTGGTTTAAAAACAGCTTGCCTGAAACAGTGAACGCGGGTTGAAAAGGATTTGACCATGACCGAAAAAAGACATTTGCTCTCCATTCTCGTGGACAACGAACCGGGCGTGCTCTCCCGGATTACCGGCCTGTTTTCCGGACGGGGATATAACATTGAAAGCCTGAGCGTGGCCGAAACCGTGGATCCGTCCATATCCCGCATTACGATGGTCACCAAGGGCAGCCCGATGATCGTCGAGCAGATCAACAAACAGCTCAACAAGCTCATCAACGTCATCAAGGTCAGCGATCTGACGGGCACGAAATACGTGCAGCGGGAAATGGCCCTGATCAAGGTAAACGCCAGATCCGAGCACCGCGCGGAAATCCTTCGTATATCCGACATTTTCCGCGGCCAGGTGGTGGACGTGGGGATTGAACATTTTACCGTTAAGGTCGAGGGGGACACGGAGAAAATCAACGCGGTTCTGAACCTGTTCAAACCTTTTGGCATCCGGGAAATCGCACGCACCGGCGGCGTGGCCCTGCCCCGGGAAAACAAATAACAACGCAAAAAATTCGAAATCCGAATATCGAAATTCCCGCGAAGCATCCCCCATCGGGAAAAAAACCGGAGCTCAAGTTTTGAAAACATTTGCCCCTGTGACTCCGGGGCTGTTTGGAACATTTGAATTTGGATCATTGGGTATTGTCTCGGATTTCGGATTTCGTGCTTCGGATTTATGGCTGAAGGATATCAAGGGCTTGACCGAATTTCCCATGGCCAGCCCAGAGGACAAGATTTCAACAACTGAATACAAGGGAGGAATGAAAAATGGCAAAGCTGAATTTTGGCGGTGTAGAGGAAGAAGTCATCACATCAGATGAATTTACCATGGAAAAGGCCCGGGAAGTCTTGAAAGACGAAACCATCGTGGTGCTCGGCTACGGGGTGCAGGGGCCCGCCCAGGCGCTGAATCTCAAGGAAAACGGTCTTGCGGTCATCGTGGGCCAGCTCGAAGGCGATGAATACTGGCAAAAAGCGATTTCCGACGGTTTTGTGCCCGGTGAAACCCTTTTCCCCTTAGAAGAGGCGGCCAAACGCGGCACGATCATCATGGAACTGATGTCCGATGCCGGCCAGGTCGCCACATGGCCGCAGATCAAGGAGTGCTTGAACAAAGGCGACGCCCTTTATTTCTCCCACGGCTTTTCCATTGTCTACAAGGATCAGACCGAGGTGATCCCGCCGGATTTCGTGGACGTGATCATGGTCGCCCCCAAGGGCTCGGGCACCAGCGTGCGCAAAAACTTCCTGGAGGGCCGCGGGATTAATTCCAGCTTTGCCATCCACCAGGATTACACCGGCCGCGCCCGGGAGCGAGCCCTGGCCCTGGGCATTGCCGTGGGGTCGGGATACCTGTTTCCCACGACTTTTGAAAAGGAGGT
Organism: Desulfobacterales bacterium; assembly: GCA_018335195.1. Taxonomy (GTDB): domain Bacteria; phylum Desulfobacterota; class Desulfobacteria; order Desulfobacterales; family Desulfosalsimonadaceae; genus Desulfosalsimonas. The sequence continues at coordinate 25,260 of JAGXKN010000015.1, read as the reverse complement.
TTTCAGCGACCTCACCGGCGAGCGGGGCGTGCTCATGGGATGTCTGGCCGGGGTCATGGAAGCCCAGTACAACACCCTGCGCAAGCACGGCCACAGCCCCAGCGAGGCCTTTAACGAGACCGTTGAGGAGCTCACACAGAGCCTGATCCGGCTGGTGGACGAAAACGGCATGGACTGGATGTTTTCCAACTGCAGCACCACGGCCCAGCGCGGAGCCCTGGACTGGGCACCAAGGTTCCGGGACCGGGTGGAACCGCTCTTTGAAGAGCTGTACCAGAGCGTTGCCTCCGGAAAAGAGACTCAACGGGTACTGGAGGCCAACAGCACACCGGATTACCGGGAAAAGCTGACCCGGGAACTCGATGTTATCAAGAACTCCGAAATGTGGACCACCGGCGCAACGGTCCGTTCTCTGCGGCCGGAACGCCGGGGGAAATAATAACTTTGCAAGCACGAATATCGAAATTCAAAATCCGAAACAAATTCGAATGCCAAATTTCCGAAACAACTGACTACGAACCGTCGTATTTGTTTGTGCCGTTTGAATTTTGATCCTTCAGTATTGTTTCGGATTTCGTGCTTCGTGTTTATGTTCTGTAAACATACAATGTCTTGATTCAAAGTCTGTAATGCGAAATCAGACAGAAACATTCAATAACAGAAAAAAGAAGGTTCCCATGGAATCCATACTGCTCTACGACACCACATTAAGAGACGGCACCCAGGGTGAAAAGATCAATTTCACGGCCCAGGACAAACTTAAGATTGCCAGAAAGCTCGATGAACTGGGCATCCACTATATCGAGGGCGGATGGCCCGGGGCTTCGGCCAAGGATTGGGAATTCTTCCAGATGGCTGCAAAAGAGCCTTTTGAGCATGCCCGGATGGCGGCCTTCGGCTCCACGCACAAGAACGGCGTGGCGCCCAAAGACGACGTCCATCTCAAAGCCATCCTTGAAAGCGCGGCGCAGGTGGGCACGGTTGTCGGCAAAAGCTGGGATCTGCATGTAAACAAAATCCTTGGCGTTCCCATGGAGGAAAACCTGGAAATGATACGCAATTCCGTGGCCTACTTGAAGGACAACGGAATCGAGGTCCACTATGATGCCGAGCATTTCTTTGACGGCTACAAGGAAAACCCCGAATACGCGGCCCAAACCATTGAGGCCGCGGTAAAGGGCGGCGCCGATGCCGTGGTGCTCTGCGATACCAACGGCGGCGCCCTGCCCCACGAAATCGAAGAAATTATCCGGGATATCAGCGCAGTGATTGAAAAGACCGCCGACAGGCCGATGCACATCGGGATCCATACCCACAATGATTCCAACCTGGCCGTGGCAAACAGCATCACGGCCGTGCGCGCCGGGGCCACGGTCGTGCAGGGCACCATCAACGGGTACGGAGAAAGATGCGGCAATGCGGACCTGACATCGATTATCCCGATTCTCAAACTCAAGATGGGGCATCCGTGCGTCTCTGATGAGAACCTGGCCAAGCTTCAGAAAGTTTCCCTGTTTGTCAGCGAGACGGCAAACATGACGCCGGTCAACAGCCGGCCATTTGTGGGCAAAAGCGCCTTTACCCACAAAGGCGGCCTGCACGTGGATGCCATTATGAAGGAATCCCGTTCCTACGAGCACATTGACCCCGAACTGGTGGGCAACAAACGGCGGGTGCTGATCTCTGACATGGCCGGCAAGGGCAATATCAAGTACAAGGCCCGGGAACTCGGATTTCCGGTGGATGAGAACGGCTACGACTATGCCGAGATCGTCAACACGGTCAAGCGCCTGGAACAGGAGGGATACCAGTATGACGTGGCAGACGGCTCTCTGCGCATCCTGATGGAAAAACTCACCGATCAGTTCAAACCGTGCTTTGATCTCGAGTCCTTCCGGGTGACCGTGGAAAAGGAAAAAGACCGGCCCTGCTACTCCAATGCCCTGATCAAGATCAACGTGGACGGAATCGAGGAAATCACGGCAGCAGAGGGCCACGGCCCGGTCAGCGCGCTGGACAATTCCCTGCGCAAGGCATTGAACAACGTCTATCGCAACGTGCTCGATCCGGTGCACCTGGTGGACTTCAAGGTCCGGGTACTTGACGGCCGCGGAGGCACCGGATCCAAGGTCCGGGTGCTCATTGACTCCCGGGATGAAGAGGCCATCTGGAGCACCATCGGGGTCTCGGAGGACATCATCGAGGCCAGCTGGCAGGCCCTGGCAGACAGCTTCCAGTACAAACTGGCCAAAGTCACAAACGGCAGCGACTAGACCCAGCAATAGCGCACATGCGGATTTCAAAGTTCCGGTAATTTAAAACAAAATTCGGATTTACAGATCATATCGACCCAGGAGTACCCGTATGAAAGAGAAGGTATATATATTTGACACCACCCTGCGCGACGGAGAGCAGTCGCCCGGGGCGAGCATGAACAAGGCCGAAAAGGTACGGATTGCCACCCAGCTCGAAAAACTGGGCGTGGACGCCCTGGAAGCCGGGTTTCCCGCTGCCTCTGAAGGCGATTTTGAAGCGGTCGCGGAAGTGGCCCAGAAGGTGGTCAACGCGGAAGTGGTTGCCCTGGCCCGGGCCTCGGTGCACGACATTGACCGGGCCTGGAAGGCGATCAGCCATGCAGCCCACCCAAGAATCCACATTTTCCTGGCCACCTCGGATATTCACATGCAGTACAAGCTCAACATGTCCAGGGAAGAGGTGGTCAAAAGCGCCGTGGACGCGATAAAATATGCCCACAGCCTTACCGGGAACATCGAATTTTCAGCTGAAGACGGCTCCCGAACCGACCCGGACTTCCTCTGCCGGGTATTTGAAGCGGTTATTGACGCCGGGGCCAAGACCGTGAACCTCCCGGACACTGTCGGCTATGCAATTCCCCATGAATTCGGGGAACTGGTGGCCTATGTCCGGAAAAACACCCCGAATATGGACAAGGGGATTCTGAGCGTGCACTGTCACAACGACCTGGGGCTGGCCACCGCCAATACACTGGCGGCAATTGAAAACGGGGCCCGGCAGGCGGAGGTCACCATCAACGGAATCGGTGAGCGGGCCGGCAACACCTCCCTGGAAGAGCTGGTGATGACGTTAAACACCCGGCCCACTTATCTGCCGGTGACCACCGGGATCGAGACCACGCGCATCTACCGTGTCAGCCGGCTGGTAAGCATGATTACCGGGCTTATGGTGCAGCCCAACAAGGCGGTCGTGGGGGCCAACGCCTTTGCTCACGAAGCGGGAATTCACCAGCACGGCGTGCTCCAGAACCCCATGACCTATGAAATCATGAAACCCGAAACCATCGGCCTGACAACGAGCCGAATGGTCATGGGCAAGCATTCCGGAAAGCACGCGCTGCACAAGCACCTCCAGAATATCGGCTATGATCTCTCGGAAGAGGAACTCAAGCTGGTTTTCAAGAAATTCAAGGAGCTGGCGGACAAGAAAAAGGTCGTGCTCGACGAGGACCTCGAAGCCCTTGTCAACGAAGGGGTGCTGCGGACCGCGGATATCTATTCGCTGACCTACCTGCACGTCACGGCTGGCACCACGGTGATGCCCACGGCCACGGTAAAAATGGTGATCAACGGCAATGAAACGTTCTGCACGGGAAGCGGCAACGGTCCGATTGACGCGGTGTTCAATGCCATTTCGGATCTCACGGGGACCGAATCCCAGTTGATGCGCTTTTCGGTAAACGCCCTGACAGGCGGCACCGACGCCCAGGGCGAGGTCTCGGTTCGGCTGAAGGAAAGCGACGTGATCGCGCTGGGCCGCGGGGCGGACCCGGATATTATCACGGCCAGCGCGTATGCTTATATCAACGGCTTAAACCGGCTAGAATATCTCAAAAGCCACCCGCCGCGCAAGGCCGAGTCTGTATAGCCGCCGTGCTTTGACAAAGAACCCGGGCGGAAATTTCCGCCCGGGTTCTTTTTTGCCGCTGTTAATCCCTGATTTCGAAATGCGCCCGACGGCTCTTTTCCGTGTTTTCCCCGACTGAAGACTTTTCTTGACCCCGGATCTTGACCCGGATCCGGGCGGGGGCAACGCCTTCATTGACCAGGTACATCTTGACACTGCGGCCCCTTTTGTGCGCCAGCCAAGTGTTGTAATCCTCCGAGCCGCGGTAATCGCAATATACCTCCACGTATACCGAAGCATCCGGATTGGCACTGAGCCATTCTTTTTTCCGGGCCAGCCGGTCCAAGGCCTGATCCGACAGGGAAGCATCATTTACGTCAAAATAGATGTCCTCCTCAACCACCTGGGCGCGGGTAACCGAGGTGCCCGGCTCCTTTTGTTCCTTTTGCGCGGCCTTTTCCTCGGCCTGCTTTTCGGCCTTTTCCGCAGGCTGTTTTTCGGCCGCTGCCTCGGCCTTTTCCCCGGCTTTTTCTTTCTCAGGTTTTTCAGTCTTAGACCGGGCAGCCGTTTCTTCCGCGGCTGCTTCCTGTACAGTTGCCGACGCGGGCAGATTTTTCTCTGGGGACTTTTTTACAGCAACCTGCTGGTCTTTTTTCTTTCCGGCTGCGGCTTTGCCTGCGGCAGCCCCGGCCGCGGCAGCCGTTTCACCTGCCGCCTTTGCCTCAGCCCCGGATTCTGCAGCCGGGGCATCCGATTTTTTTTCTGCCGCGGCAACGGCTTTTTCCTCTGCGGCCCTCGCCTTGTCTGCTGCTTCTTTCTCTGCTGCCGCCTTTTCTTCGGCCGATTTTTCAGCCGTTGCCACGACGGTCTCGCCCTCCGGCTTGAGCTTTTCCGGGGAAACGCGAATGTCGCCGGCCAGCATTCCTTCCTTTAATTTCTCATCCGCCGGCTTATCGGAAAACCAGATACCGAACATGGCTTTCTTAAACTCAAGGCCTTCTATGGTTGAACGGAGTTCGCCCTGTTTGTATATCTGTGTCCCCTGATTCGTATGATATATAAATTCAAAAACCTCGCCTTTTTTGATGGGGTCTGAAAAACACTCCATAAATGTGTCAATCTCCGATTCAATCGGCTCGATATTATCGCCGGTCGCCCCCCGAAAACCATTATGAATTGCGGTTTTCATGGTTTGCTGGCCCACATCCTCGATCATATGGAGCCGGATCGCCATGGGTTCGTCTGCATTGATCACCTCATCGGCCCCGGTTTTGGCCTCACGCACATAGAGCCCCCCCACGTATGTTTTCAGATACATCGACTTGCGAACGCCCCCGCCATTTAACGCGACCGTTTTGTCCCCGATCTCCATTGTTTCCGGAAGATCCACGTCTTCAATCGTACGGGCGGGACACAGCGACGCAGCCAGTAATACAGCCAGCACTGTGACAACGAGTTTTTTCAGCATGGCCTGACTCCTTTGCTTTGCAGTTAACAATTGGTCAAAGTCTTCACAATATCTCGAATGCGTTCAACCTTGTTTGTCTTCATATATTGTACAAGACCGTCAATGATTTCCATGGTCACCTGCGGGTTCGCGAAATTGGCGGTACCGATTTCCACGGCCGTTGCACCGGCAATCATAAATTCAAGCACATCCTCTGCGGACAGAATACCGCCAATGCCGATCACCGGAATCTCCACCGCCCCTGCAACCTGCCAGACCATGCGCAGGGCCACGGGCTTGATGGCCGGTCCGGAAAGACCGCCCGTGACATTGCCCAGCTTCGGCCGGCGGGTGTGAATATCAACGGCCATGCCGGTGATGGTATTGATCAGGGAAACTGCATCCGCGCCGCAGTCCTCCACCCGGCGGGCCACGCACACGATATCGGTCACATTCGGAGAAAGCTTGACGATCACGGGTTTTTTCGTATTCCGGCGAACCGCTGTCACCACGCGTCCGGCTGCCTGCGGATCAACGCCGAAAGCCGCCCCTCCGGCCTTGACATTCGGACACGAGATATTGACCTCAATACCGGCGATTTGACCCTCTCTGTCAATACGGGCTGCCAGCTCGGCATACGCCTCCTCGGCTGTGGCATAGGTATTGACAATCACCGGCGTTTCATAACCGCTCAGGCGGGGCAGCTTGTCCCGAATAAAGGCATCGATCCCGATGTTTTCAAGGCCGATGGCATTCAACATTCCGGAGGCGGTTTCCACAATCCGCGGCGGCGGGTTACCCGCGGCCGGTGCCAGGGAAAGGCCCTTTACAATAATGCCCCCGAGCCGGTTCAAATCCACAAGCGATTCAAACTCCACGCCGTACCCGAAGGTGCCGGATGCAGTCAGGACTGGATTTTTCAAGCAAATGCCGCCGATGTCAACGGCCAAGTCCGGATTTTCGCTCAACATGCGGATTCCATTCGCACCGATCATAAAGATAGAGATTATTAAATAATATCAATTAAATCATATCATGCTTCAGGATTCAACTGAAAAATCGGACCACTGCACGCCGGGCAAATGACTCTGCCGGGGGATCCGGCTCCATACCGCCTTGAAAAGCGGCTTGACCCATGCACAATCAACGCTATATTGAATTTGTTTACCCAAATCCAGGGAGGAAAAACCATGGCCGAAATCGAATCCATTATCTCGGATCAGCGCTCGTTTTTTGCCAGCGGCCGGACCCGGAGCATCTCCTTTCGACAGCAGCAGCTCCGGATTCTTCGAAGTGCCATAGCCCAAAACGAAAAGCGAATTTTATCCGCCCTGCATGCGGATTTGAAAAAAAGCGAATACGAAGGCTATTTAACGGAAGTCGGCATTATTTACGATGAAATCCGACATATTGCCAAACACATCCCCAAGTGGACCCGTCCCCGCCGGGTAAAAACACCCATCTACCACTTCCCGGCAAAAAGCATGATATATCCGGAACCCTACGGCGTCGTCCTTGTCATATCCCCTTGGAATTACCCTTTTCAACTGGCTGTCTCCCCGCTGATTGGCGCCATTTCCGCAGGAAACTGTGCAGTGATAAAACCCTCCGAGTATTCCCCGCACACCTCGGAACTTCTTTGCGAAATCATTGCCACCCATTTCCGGTCCGACTATATAACAGCGGTTACGGGGGACGCGGAAACGAGCCGGGCGCTTCTTAAACAGAAACTGGACTATGTTTTCTTTACCGGAAGCCCGGAAATCGGCCGCCGGGTGATGGAATCGGCCGCCGGGCACTTGACTCCGGTCACCCTGGAACTCGGGGGCAAAAGCCCGTGCGTTGTTGCCGAAGATGCGGATCTGGATTCAGCGGCAAAAAGAATCGTTTCCGGGAAATTCATCAATGCGGGGCAGACTTGTATCGCCCCGGATTATTTGCTGGCGCACCATTCGATCAGGGAAGCGCTCATCAAACGAATGGATGAGGTGATTACCGAGTTTTACGGCAGAAATCCGCAGGAAAGCCCGGATTATCCAAGGATCATCAACAAGCGGCATTTCGACCGCCTGGCCGGTCTGCTGGAAGGCGCCGACATTGCCGTGGGCGGACAAACCGACCGGGATGGGCTTTATTTTGCCCCCACAATTGTCAATGCCGAATTCCGGAATCATCCGCTTATGGAAGAAGAAATCTTCGGGCCGATACTGCCGGTGGTCTCCTATGACTCGGCCGACCGCGCCATTGAGGCAATCGGCTTACTTCCAAAACCGCTTGCCTTGTACCTGTTTACCCGGAACAAAAACCTGCAGAACCGTATACTCAATGAGATTTCCTTTGGCGGGGGGTGCATCAATGATACGCTGATCCATATCGCCACGCCCTACCTGCCCTTCGGCGGCATCGGGCAAAGCGGCATGGGAAGGTATCACGGCAAGGCCAGCTTTGACACCTTTTGCCATGAAAAAAGCATCCTGAAAAATCTTTCCCCGTTTGAAAACCCGTTTCGTCTGCCGCCATACAGAAATATGCTCAAGTGGCTAAAAAAGGTGCTGCGATAGCGCATGACACACCCGGACGCACCCGTGACAAGACGGAACCCGCTTTTGAAAAACGACTTGACGCGGCAATGCCTGAGCCTGTATTGGACAATATTTGAAAATGAAAGGTTAACCAATACACCGCTGACGCACTTGACATAACATTTTCTATCGCCGATGACACACCAGCCTAAAAGCCCGCTGCGCATCTGCCTGCTGAGCTATCGAAGCAATCCCCATTGCGGCGGCCAGGGCGTATACGTGCGCAATCTGAGCTGGGCCTTAAGCCGCCTGGGTCACCGGGTGGACGTGGTTTCCGGGCCGGCATATCCGGAAATCGACAACGGTGTCCGGCTCATCAAACTGCCTGGCCTGGATCTCTACAACCCGGAAAACCTGTTCCGGGTACCTGAAGCCCGTGAACTGGCAGACACGACAAATCTCATCGAATGGCTGGGAACATCGACCATGGGTTTTCCGGAGCCTTTTACCTTCGGCATCCGGGCCCGGCATTTCTTAAAAGCCCGGGGCGGAGATTACGACATCATCCATGACAACCAGAGCCTGTCCTACGGCATATGGTCGATTAAGCGGAAAATGCCCACCATTGCCACCATTCACCATCCCATTACCGTGGACCGGGACGTGGCGGTGAAGACCGAATCGGCATTCTGGCGCAAACTCAAGTCCCTGCGCTGGTACTCGTTTGTTGCCATGCAGAAACAGGTCTCGCGGACCCTGGCCCGGCTGATCACGGTTTCAAATTTTACCCGTTCCCATATCAGCCGGGAATTCGGAATTCCGGAGAGCCGGTTTTCAGTCATTCCAAACGGCATCAACACGGACCTGTTTTACCCGGTTCCCGAAATCCCCAGGGATCCAGACCGGATCATCGTCACAAACAGCGCGGACACGCCGCTGAAGGGACTGCACCACCTGCTGCCCGCAGTGGCGGATATCGCGCAAAAACGCGATATCCGGCTCATCGTGGTGGGCTCGCCCAAAAAAAATGGGATGGTGGAAAAACTGATAAAAAAATTGGGCATCGGGTACATTGTGACATTTACGGGGCGGATCTCATATGCCGAGTTCGTGCGCCAGTATGCCAGGGCCACCATCGCGGTGGTCCCATCGGTTTACGAAGGTTTCGGACTTCCTGCAGGCGAAGCCATGGCATGCGGCGTACCGGTGATCAGCACCACCGGGGGGGCGTTGCCCGAGGTTGTGGGTGATGCAGGCATTCTGGTGCCGCCGGAAAGTTCGGCCGCTTTGGCCCGGGCGATTACGGATCTGCTGGATCACCCGGAAAAGGCCCGGCATCTAGGGGAAGCCGGATATAGACGCGTACACCGCCACTTGACATGGACGGCCGTGGCGCAAAAAACCGTGGAAGCCTACCAGAAAACGATCCATGATTACCATAGATTATAACCGCTTGCAGATAAAGCCGAAAGACCGCATCCTGGACATGGGATGCGGCATGGGACGGCATGTGTGCGGGGCCTGTGCATATCCGGAGGTGACCGTGGCCGGCGCGGATATCAGCCTCAAAGACCTGGCCGCTGCCAAAGAGCAGATCCGCATTCACGAACAATACGACCGCCCGTATGGTGGAAGATGGGCGCTTTATGCGGCAAGCATTCTGGATTTGCCGTTTGCCGATCATTTTTTCGATCATGTGATCTGCTCCGAGGTCATGGAGCATATTCATGATCATCAGCGCGCGGCCCGGGAAATCGACCGGGTGCTCAAGTCGGGCGGTACGCTGGCGGTCAGCGTGCCGCGGTACTTCCCGGAACGCGTCTGCTGGGCGCTTTCCAGGGAATACGCCAACACCGAAGGCGGCCACGTGCGCATTTACCCCCAAAAACAGGTCATCGGCCTGTTTGAGAGGCTGGGCCTGCACCTGCGGCATTACCACTGGGCACACAGCCTGCATTCGCCCTACTGGTGGCTCAAGTGCCTGGCGGGTCCGGACAATGATCAGGCCCCCGCGGTTGCCGCCTACCACAAGTTTCTGACGTGGGACCTGATGAAAAAACCCCGCATGACCCGATTTCTCGACAGGCTGCTTAATCCGGTGCTGGGGAAAAGCCTGGTGCTTTATTTCCGGAAATCCGCCTAAGCACCCCCAGGGTTTTTGTCATGGGCAGTTCGGCAAAAAGCCCGGAAGCCAGGGCCAGCCGGTATATGCGATGCGGCGCCTGCCCGCCTTCTGCTTCGGTTTGAAAAATATCGTGGATGGCCAGATACCCCCCGGGCATCACGTGGGTGGCCCAGGCGTTGTAATCGGTGAATGCGGCCTCGTCGGTATGCCCGCCGTCAATAAAGACCAGGCCAAGCGGAATCGACCACATGCGGGCAACCGCCTCTGAGGTGGAAACAATGGGAACCACGGTCTGCTCCAGCTCCGCCCGGACCAGGGTATCGCGAAACAGGGGAAATGTGTCCACCCGCCCGGCCTTGGGATCATAAGCATCCGGGTCAAAATACCCCTCCCCGGGCTGCTGGTCCTCGGATCCCCGGTGGTGATCAATGGAAAAAAGAATGCCGCTGTTTTTCCGGCATCCCGAACCCAGGTAAAGGCTTGATTTTCCGCAATAACTGCCGATTTCCAGGCAGGGTCCGCGGCGGGAGGCGGAAAGTGCCAGTTCATAGAGCCGGCCGCCTTCTTCCGGGTCCAGAAATCCTCTGGTATTTTCGATAATTTCCGGATCAATTTCCATTTTTAAACGCTTCCGCCACGATAGCCCGGGCTTCGTCCCGGATCTGCTGCAGGTGATCGGTTCCCCTGAAACTTTCCGCATAAATCTTGTAGATTTCCTCGGTGCCTGACGGCCGGGCGGCAAACCAGCCGTTTTCTGTCACCACCTTTAACCCGCCGATGGACACCTGGTTTGCCGGGGCTTTTGTCAAAACCTGCACGATGGGTTCACCGGCCAGTTGTTTTGCGGAAATATTTTCCGGGGAAAGGTTCTTGAGAATCTGCTTTTGTTCATGCGTGGCCGGGGCATCCATTCGCTCGTAAACGCAGCTCCCGAACCGGTCTTCAAGCCCGCGGTACATTTCGCCGGGATCCTTGCCTGTAACCGCCATGATTTCCGCGGCCAGCAGGTTCATGATGATCCCGTCCTTGTCCGTGGCCCAGGCGCCCCCGTCTTTTCGCAGAAATGAAGCACCGGCGCTTTCCTCGCCGCCAAAGCCGTAGGCACCGTTTAGAAGCCCGTCCACGAACCATTTAAACCCCACCGGCACTTCAGCCAACGGCTTTTTCAAATGCTTGGCAATCCGGTCGATCATGGATGTGGAAACCAGGGTTTTTCCCACTGCGGCGGTTTCCGGCCACCCGCGCCGGTTTTCGAAAAGATACCACACTGCCGCGGCCAGGTAATGGTTCGGGTTGAGCAGGCCTGCACTGCGCGTGACGATCCCGTGGCGGTCCACGTCCGGGTCATTGGCAAATGCGATATCAAAGCGCTGCTTTAATCCGATCAGCCCCTGCATGGCCCAGGCAGAAGAGCAGTCCATGCGGAGCTTACCGTCCTTGTCCACGTGCATGAACCCAAAGGTCGCATCCACCGCTTTGTTGACCACCTCCAGGGACAAGCCGTATTTCTCCCCAATGGGCTCCCAGAAATAAACACCTGCCCCGCCCATGGGATCCACCCCGATTTTCAGGCCGGCAGCGGCAATGGCATGCATGTCCACCACGTTTTCCAGGTCGTTGACATACGGGGTTATATAATCATATTCATGCGTAGTATCCGCCTTCAGCGCCCGCTCAAACGGTACGCGGGAAATTTTCTCTGTCCCGTCCCGCAGCAGGGCATTGGCCCGGTCCGCAATCATGGATGTAACTTCGGTTCCCGCGGGCCCGCCGTGAGGCGGGTTGTACTTGAAGCCGCCGTCCTCGGGCGGATTGTGCGACGGGGTGATCACGACCCCGTCTGCAAGTCCCCGGCTTCTGCCCCGGTTATGGCACAAAATCGCATGGGAAATCACCGGGGTCGGCGTATAGCCGCGGCCCGCATGGATCATGACCTCGACGTTTTCCGCGGCAAAAACCTCCAGGGCGTTGGCCAGGGCCGGCTCGGACAATGCGTGGGTGTCCATGCCCATAAACAGCGGACCGGTGATATCCTGTGACTTGCGGTAATCCACAATGGCGCGGCTGACCGCCAGGATATGATCCTCGTTAAAGCTGCTGCGAAACGCCGATCCCCGGTGCCCGGATGTACCGAACGTCACCTGCTGGGCCGGGTCCGCGGGGTCCGGTCGATGGGTGTAATAGGCCGAAACCAGCCGCGGCACGTTTACCAGGATATCTGCCGGCGCCTTTTTGCCGGCCAGTTCGTGTACGCTCATAACTCAATCCTTAACACGAGAGTAAAAGGAAATTCATTTAAGTGGTTTCGGATTTCGGGCTTCGAATTTAACATTACAACATGAATACAGACATAATCGCCCTTCATATCGGCTCAAATATAACGAGAAATAAATTATGCCAACTGAATGGCTTTTTCCGGGCACATCTCCTGGCAGCAGAAGCAGGCGATGCAGGTTTCTTCATCCACCATCGGCAAATTATCCGTATCATCCATACTCAAGGCGGAAACCGGACACTGTTCCACGCATGTTCCGCATCCGGTGCACAGCTCGGGATCTGGTCTGGGGCGCACCTCGGTGCGCCGGGTGATTAAGTCCTGGATCGACTCGTTATGCAGAAGCGCCTCACCGCCCAACGGCGGGACCTTGAAGTCCGGTATGGTTTCGAGGTTTCCGGATACTTCTATTGTTTCCGGATCAAAATCACCCAGGCCCTTTTCCTTTGCATACTGGAGAAACCGCAGGCGGGCCGGGTCAAGACCCATCATTTGAGCAATCACCGAGTCCACGGCCACGGCGTTATCACCGGCAAGAATGCATCCGATATCCCGCAGGTCCGGGGAAGCCGGGCCATTGCCTTCCATGCCCACCACGGCGTCCACGATAAAAAGCTCCGGCACGCGCATGGCAAAAACATCGACCACCGCCTCGTGAAAACGCTCCGGGGATCCCGCCGCCTTGTGAATTCGGGCCTTGATGGCGCCGGGAAGAATGCCGTAGCTATTCTTGACCGCACCGGTGACAACGGTGAGGCCGTGGGTCTTGAACTTGGGCAGGCTAATCACGACATCAGCATCCAGCACCTGCCGGGAAACGCCCACAGTCGGCATGAAATGCGGATTAAAGGACATCTGGACCGGATCATCGCCGATATTCTCATAATACCCGCCGGCCGCGGCCATTAATCCGGTTTCCGCAAAGCAGGCCTGGTTGTCCCCGTAATTGTGAAGTCCCGGATTGTCACCAACGACAATTGATGCGGGCTTCTGCGATTCGACCTGTCTGACCACCGCCGATAGCACGGCCGGGTGGGTCACAATGCCTTCCTCCGCCTTTGAGGACCTGAGGACATTGGGCTTGATCAGGACATTTTTTCCCGCCAGATCCACGGAAAAAAGTTCAAACGCGCGCCGCACCGCCCGGTCCACTTCCCCGTAACCGGCCGGCTCAATCATTACTCTCGCCATTATGCCACCTTTCCCATCCGTTGGATAAGATCATTCCGGATATCAAAGAAATCTCCCCACTTGATATAATCATGCCCGCTTTCTTCCAGGTATCTGGCCAGTCTGCCGCGGGCAAAAACCAAGTCCCCGTTGCGCGCCATGTTCTGATCGGTCATGCCGTCGCCGATCACGATCCGCGGGTTGGCCGGAAAAAGGTTCATCACCGAGACCTTGTCCACCAGCTCGGCGCCGCCCTCGAATTCGGAGCGCACCTTGAGATACGGACCGCTGTCATCAGCGTCCGCAGCAAAAACCCGGTGCACCCGGGAAATCAAGGAACCCAGCCCGGCTTCCACCATGCCGCGCACGCCCCCGGATACGATGATAAAGGCAATGCCGCGGGCCTCCAGGAAATCCAGGAATCCCGCAAGACCCGGGCGCAGCGGAATCTCCCGCACAAACGAAAGCACTGCCGGGTAGCGCGCTGAAGGGATGCGCTCAATCATTTGCCGCACACCGCTGCGCAAGGTGAGCTCTCCGGATACCAGCCTGTGCTTTACCTCCGCCCATTGATCCGGCACAAAATATTCAAACACTGCCTGCAGGCTCTCCTGTGCGGTGATGGTGCCGTCAAAATCGCAGAACACGTACGGGCTGTCCCCGTCTTTGCCGCTGTCTGTCATGAATTATCTCTGTCTCCGGGTCTTTAGCAATGCACGTGATGCGTTTCATATTCGTACGGAAACCCTCGCCTGGACAAAATCCGAAACACCAATGGCAGCAGAATCACAGTAAAACCAATTGGCGTTCAGCGTTTCTTTTATTTGAAAATCAGCCCGAAATCTCCCGACCCGCCAGCGCGGGCAGGGTCTCCTGGATATATTCGGTTAAGAACTCGTTGACGCTTTGCACATCCTCCATTTCCAGCACCGCATTAAGCACCCGCCGGGCGTCGGCCTGGCGGACGTTTCGGATAAACTGCTTTGCCGACGGAATTGCAGAAGGCGTCATGCTGAGCCGGTCTGCGGCCATGCCGATGTACAAAAGCAGGCATGCAGGCTTGGCTGCAGCTTCCCCGCAAATACTGACCGGCTTGCCCCGGCTCTTACAAATACTGACAATGTCGGCAATCGTGGCAATCACCGAGGGATGCAGTGCATTATACAGATTGGCCACCTTCTTGTTGTTGCGGTCCACGGCCAGCAGATACTGAATCAGGTCATTTGTCCCGATGCTGACAAAGTCCACGTACTTGAGCAGGCGATCGAGTATGGCCACCGCGCCCGGGACCTCGATCATGATGCCGGTGGCAATTTCCCGGTCATAATCAACACCCTTTTCATCGAGCACGCGCTTTTCCGATTCAAGCAGGGAAATCACCTGGCGAATTTCCTCTACCCCGGAAATCATGGGGAAAAGCAGATGAATGGGGCCGTGGGCGGATGCGCGCAGGATGGCCCGGATCTGCCTGCGGAATTCCTCCTCGAGCTCCAGGCTGATCCGGATGGAACGCCAGCCCAGAAAAGGATTGTCCTCCCTGGGATAATCCAGGTAGGAAAGAAACTTGTCCCCGCCCACGTCAAAGGTGCGAATGGTCACGGTGCGGCCCTCGGCCTTCTGCAGCATCTTTGTATAAAGCGCGACCTGTTCTTCTTCCGTGGGAAAACTCCGGCGCAGCAGGAACGGAAACTCGGTCCGGTACAGGCCGATGTGGTCTGCGCCGTATTCCTTGACATGCGGGATATCGGAAAGCAGACCGATATTGGCTCCCAGGCGGATGCTGACCCCGTCCATGGTCACGGCCGGCAGGTCCCGGATCGTTGAAAGCTGGCGCCGGATCTTCTGGTTTTCCTGCTGTCTGCGCGTGTATTCTTCCTGTACAACCGAATCGGGATTGACAAACACAAAGCCGGAGGCGCCGTCCACGATCAGGTAGTCACGTTCCCGCACGTTTTCGAACAAACCTTCCACGCCGATGACAATCGGGATTTCCAAGGACTTGGCCAGAATGACCGTATGCGAAGTCCGTCCGCCGCGGGCGGTGACAATGGCCCGGAGATTCGGCTGGCGGATGGCCAGCAGGTCCACCGGGGAGATATCCGATGCAACCACGATCGTGGGGCCGGTCATGGGCTCGTGTGGATCCCCTGTGATTCCCATCAGGTGGCCCAGCACGCGCCTGCCGATATCGAGCACATCCGCTGCGCGCTCGCTCAGGTAGGCGTCATCCATGCTGCGAAAGGTTTCCACGTAATCGAGAATCACCTGCTTGAGAGCGAATTCCGCGCACCGTCCCGAGCGGATATGGGAAATGATTTTGCTCTTGAGCCCCTCATCCTCCAGAAACATCAGGTGCGCATCCAGGATGGCCGACTCCTGCTCGGAAATGCCCAACCCGCTCTGGGCCACCCACCGGATCTGGGCGGCTGCCTGTTCAAAGGCCCGGTTCAACCGCTCCATGTCCGAGTCCGGCGATTCGGAAAGCATGCATTGCACCTGATCGAAATCTATGTTTTCAGGGAGATAATGGGCGTATCCCTCGGCCACCTGCTCGGAGACCGGGTCGCCGCTAAGATGCGTCGGACTGACGGAACTAACGCCTTGTTTCCGGCCTTCTTCTGCATGAATTTGCCGGGAAGGAGAATCCCTGCGGTACGACAGATCCTCGAGAAGGCCGGTATAGGCCACGGTGGCCGAAATCTGGCTGGCGATATTGGCAAAAAGCGGAATATCATCTTCACTGATCCCGTTTTCCGCAACCGTTTGAATCACCAGCACACCGAGCACCTTCTGATGGTAAATCAGGGGGAGTCCCAGGAAGGTGGCGTACTTTTCCTCCCCGCTTTCGGCATAATACTTGAACCTGGGATGACTGCTCGGATGGACGACAAGAACCGGTTTCATCTGCTCCAGGGCCAGCCCGGTCAGGCCCTCGCTGATATCCATTTCAATGACGTCCACAGCCGAAGGATCAAGACCGTGGGTTGCCTTAAGAATCAGTTTGTTCTCCGAGGGATCGTACACATAGACCGAACAGACATCGATCTCCAGGCGCCCGGCGACCTTTTGGACAATCTGGTTCAGGGTGCTTTCCGGATCCCCGGAGTCGGTAATGGTCTGGAAAATGTCTTCAAGTATGCTCAGTTGCTGTGTCTGCATGGGCCGGTTTCCGCTCACAGGTAATAGGTGGTTGAACGATCAGTATACGGACAGAAATAATATATGGAAGATTTGCGGTTTGTTCAAGCAACATCTGTATAACATTCATGTTGATCGCTGCCCGTTTTGTATACAAGATTGTCATATTCATACAACAGCCGGTTTTATATAGGAGGCTTTTGATGAACCTGTTTACTTATGGCACGCTGATGTTCCCTTTGATTTTTGTTGCGGTTACCGGCAGGCATTTTCCCGCAGAAAAAGCGTGGCTGTATGATTATGCCCGCTACTGCGTAAAAGGGCAATCCTTTCCGGCCATTGTGAAGCAGTCCGGAGCCGTCACCGACGGACTCGTCTATCAGGACATGGACCGGTCGGCCATAGAGCAAATCGACCGCTTTGAAGGCGCGCTTTATCAACGCCTTTCAGTCACCGTATACTTGGCCGAGGGCTCAGACCTGCCGGCCCGGGTCTACGTGATCCGGCCGGAACACCGCGGCCGTCTCATCCGGCAGCCCTGGTCGGTTGGCACATTCCGGCGCTGTCATCAACAGGATTTCCTGAATACATATGCCGGATTTTCAAGAACGCCTTAAAACAGCGTCCCCCGGATCACTCCCCTTGCCCGGGCTTTTCTCCGGGCTGATTTCGCATTTCCAGTTCGCCGAGAATCTCGTCGCGCCGTGCCTCAAGTTCGTCGAGTTTCTGGATGAAAACGGGTTTTACAGAATGCGGCGGGATGCGCTCGTGTAACTCGGCAATCTCCTTTTCGATGCGGCCGAGTTCCGCTTCCAGTTCTTTTTGCCTGCCACTCATGGATACTCCCTCCCGAAAATCATACCTCAATATAATCATTTCTTGCAGCCGGACAACATCCTGCAAAAAAAGCCCCTGCTTCAATCATTTTCCGGGGCCAGCAACGGCCGGGACGGCCGCATGGAGATGCTCGGCTGCCGCAGCAACCAATGATTTATTGTCGTTGTGGGAATCGGTATTTTTCTTGCGATTTCGGTCCCGATCCCGATTTGGACGCCGAAGAGTCCAACACCTTATGTGAGTAGAATTGAAATATATGACGGATCGTTCGGAAAGATTGCCGGGAATAGACGGGGGAAAGTGCCGGGGGTTGGCCAGGGCGGGCCGGCGGGGTGGTTTGCGCAGATGCATTGGGCGCGACAGCGGACGGCAGATGCGCAAACTTCCCCGCCGGCCCGCCCTGCGGAAATCCGGGAAAACCGACGTTTTTTTGAAGGGCCTATCTTACTCGTGCGAATCGCTCGGACTTTCAACAGGATACATGAATTGCGCCGAATCATAGCAGATAAACGAAACAAGGCTGTCCTGCGGGATGTGCGCGACACCCTCGGGGATCTTGATTACCGCAGGAGTCCGGGCCATGGCGGCCATGCGGCTTTTGAGCTTCTTTGGGAAAACCGCGATTTCCGCGCCCTGCCGGCCGAGGTCGCACTGCACAATCTGGGTCCAGTCAGACTGCCCCTGGACCGATTGGGCAAGGCGGCCGTGGAGCCATAAATACGGGCAATGCACAAAACCGGCAATCTTTCGCAGGGCCGGATACACGAGCATCATAAAGGCGGTCTCATTGGAGGCCGGCCCACCGGGAAGCACGAACACCGGCTTGCCGTCCAGGATGCCCATGCCCACAGCCTTTCCCGGACCCATGCGCACCCGGTGAAAAATCATATGACATCCAAGCGATTCAAGCACCTTGACCACCAGGTCCCGGTCGCCTTTCCAGGCCCCGCCCGAGGTGATCAGCACATCTGCCTGCGCAGCCATCTCCCGGATTGCTTCGCCAATATCGGCTTGGCTGTCTCCGGCGGCATTCATCCGCACATCAAATCCGTCTGCTGCCAGCCATGCCTGCTGCAGGGCGATATTGCTGGCATAAATCTTTCCGGGGACAAACGCGCTGCCCGGAAGCAGGATTTCGCTGCCGGTTGCCAGCAGACCGATTTTCGGCCGGCCAAATACCGTCACCCCGGAGACGCCGCCTGCCACAAGCAATTCAATGAATTGGGGAAGCAAAACTTGCCCGGTTTCTGCAATCAATTCCCCATCGGCCACATCCTCACCCTTTTCCAGGACATTTCTGCCCGGGGCGGCATCTGCAAAAACCCGGAGCGCCTGGCGGCCCTGGTCCGTGAATTCTTCTGCCACAACCGCATCCGCGCCCGGCGGGATCGGGGCGCCGCTTAAAATGCGCAGCGCCTGGCCCGGGCGGATGCCCTGCCCGGCCGCATCACCCGCGGCCAGACGGCCGATAACCTTGAGTACGGCCGGATCGTTGCGACCGGCATGCGAAAGATCTGATGCCACCACGGCATACCCGTCTTTTAAGGAAACATCCACCGAAGGCGAATCCACCCGGGCAAACACCGGCTCCGCTGCCACCCGGCCCGCAGCCCGGACCACGGGAAGCTCGCAGGTAACCCCGGGGGCGACGTTTTCCAGGGTCAGCCGGCAGGCCTCGTCATAGCCGATGTCACGGCGGCCGCTGCTCATTTTGTTCACCTCCTCTGCGTGTATTTCAGACCTGTATGAATCCATGTCCATCCGAAAATGACGAATTTCCCGATCAGAGATCTACCTAAAATGAAAATCCCGGAGGGTTTCAAATTTTGATGAATTCATAAAAAGTCCTGAAACAGTCATAACCGCCAGGCAATAAAATGTTAAGTTTCTGATTTTACTAAAACACTTAACACTGCCTGTAAAAAAAATTTTTTTACGGGCTGATCAAATTTGAACACCTGGAAATGACTTAATTCCTTAAAAAATATAAAATATTAATCCGTGTAAAAATTTGAAACGCTCAATTTAGGATCTAGTGAATTTTCTTTCCCAAAATCCGGGTGGAATTGACCACTGCGATCAGGGCCGTGCCCACATCGGCAAACACGGCCGCCCACATGGTGGCCATGCCGGCAACTCCCAGGGCGATGACCGCGCCCTTGACCGAAAGGGCGATGAAAATATTCTGCCACACAATGACCCGGGTTTGCCTGGCAATGGTTACGGCTTCGGCCATCCTGGCCGGGGAATCGGTCATGAGGACCACGTCTGCGGTCTCAATGGCCACATCCGAACCGAGTCCGCCCATGGCCACCCCTACATCCGCCCGGGCAATGACCGGGGCGTCGTTAATCCCGTCGCCCACAAATGCGATGCGCCCGAGGCCCGCATTTTCCGCCTGAATCCGCTCCAGGGCGGCAACCTTGTCTTCAGGCAGCAGGTCGGCAAAATGACCGTCCAGCTCCAGGCGATCGGCAATATAATCCGCAGCGCACTGATTGTCCCCGGTAAGCATGAGAATCCGGTCAATTCCGTTGGCCCGCAGCGATGCGATGGCCGGGCCGGCAGCTTCCCTGATGCGGTCGCCGATGAGGATATAGCCCGCGTATTTTCCCGCCACTGCCACGTGCGCCACGGTCCCTTCGATCATGCCCTGATCATGCGGGATTTCATGGCTGTGCATGTAGCGATCGTTTCCCACGATCACCGCTGTACCGTCGAATTCCACCCGGACCCCGCTTCCGGAGGTTTCCGCGTGCGCGTTGATCCGTTCCGGGTCCACCCGGTGCCCCTTGTTTTCATAAGCCGCCACGATGGCCCGGGCAATGGGATGGTTGGAATATTGCTCTGCCATGGCGGCAAATTCAAGTACCTGCTCTGGGCTGTATCCATTCTGATGCACCACCTGCTCTACTTCAAAAACCCCCTCGGTCAAAGTGCCGGTTTTATCGAAAATTACGGTCCTGAGTCCGGCCAGCGCGTCAATGAAATTGGAGCCCTTGACCAGGATCCCGTGTCTGGAAGCCCGGCCGATGCCGCCGAAATAACCCAGGGGAATACTAATGACCAGCGCGCACGGACACGAGATCACCAGCAGCACCAGGGCCCTGTACACCCATTGCTCAAGGGACGCGCCCGTGATGAAAAGCGGTGGGATAAACGCGACGCCCATGGCTGCAAGCACCACGGCAGGCGTGTAATAACGGGCAAACACGGTAATGAAGTTCTCGGTGGTGGACTTGCGCGCAGCGGCATTTTCCACCAGTTCCACCATTTTGGCAATGGAGGACTCCGCAAACGGCTTTGTCACTTCCACCAGGATGGTGCCGTACATGTTAATGCCGCCGGCCATTACCAAGTCGCCGTCCTCCACCCGGCGCGGCACCGACTCGCCCGTGAGCACCGAGGTATCGACCTGGGAGTCGCCTTCCAGAATACTGCCGTCCAGGGGAATTTTTTCCCCGGGCTTAACCACAATGACATCATTCACGGAAACACTTTCCGGGGCCACCCGGGAAACGCCCTCGGGGGTCTTTAAATTGGCGAACTCCGGACGCTGTCCCAGCAGGGAGGCAATTGAGCGCCTGGATCTGGATACGGCCAGGTTCTGCAGAAACTCCCCGGCCCGGTAAAACGCCATCACGCCCACGGCCTCGGAAAAAGCCCCGATGGCAATGGCCCCGATGGTCGCAATGGCCATGAGCACATTCTCGTCAAAAAAATCACGTCTTGCCACGGTGCGCCCTGCAGCTGCCAGTACGCGCCCGCCTGCGGCAAGGTAGGCAGCAGCCAAAAGCGCGGCAAACGCGGCCGACGGCACACCAAGGCCTTCATAATAATCGCACACCAGCACCAGCACGAAAAGGACTGCGGCTGCAGCGATCTTGGCAATCTCGGACTTCAGGCGGAAGGCTTCCCCGGCACCGGCGGCCTCCCGTCGGCCCGGTCGGGACAAGGGTTCAAGCTCCACCCCCGGCTCCACCTCCTTTACCACGCGCCTGGCCGCATCCGTGTCATCGGCATCCAGATGAAGCGTCAACGTGCCGAAATCAATTGAGGCCGCACGTACGCCCTGCGTGTTATTGAGTGCATCTTCAAGCTTCTGGGCGCAAACCGCGCAATCCAGATTATTTACCCGATATTTCTGCATGAATTCGGCTTCCCGGTTTTCTCTACTCGCGAACCTGCTGCAAGCCGAGGTTGAGCACCCGGCGGATATGTTCGTCATTCAAGGAATAGTAAACCACCTTGCCTTCCCGCCGATGCTTGAGGATGCGGGATTGCTTCAGCAGTTTCAATTGGTGCGATACCGCGGACTGCTTCATATCCAACAGGGCGCACAGGTCGCAGACGCACATCTCGGATTCCGACAGGGCCCACAGAATGGAAATGCGGGTGCGATCCCCGAATATCTTGAAAAAATCAGCCAGATCGCAAATCTCGTCATCTCCGGGCATGGCGGCCTGCACGGTCTCCAGGATCTCCCGGTGAATGATCCGGGCACTGCAGATCTCCACGTTTGTTTCGGTTTCGTTTTGAATCCCGGCTTTTGGCGGCATGGTGCAAAATACCTTTTTTATATTATCGTATGAACATGTATTAATATTTAGGCCTTTGCCGGACTTGTCAAATGATTTTTTCCGGTAACGGTAAGAAGACATCAACCCACCTCAGCCGTAAAGATGAACTGCCCGGAATTTGACAATTTTCGTCAAGGCGTTTAAATTATTTACACATGATCACGCTTTGACCGGAGGAGATGTTGATTCTGGTAATTGGCGAAATCCTCGTGGATATTTTTCCGGAGTACCGCCGTATTGGCGGTGCACCGTTTAATTTTTCATATCACCTGCACCGGTTCGGCTGGCCGGTGAAACTCGTCTCCCGCATCGGCGAGGATGAAACCGGCCGGGAGATCCTGGACCTGTTAAGGCGCCACAACTTTGGCGCCGACCATGTACAGGTCGACGCCTGGCATCCCACCGGCAGGGTCCTGGTGCATCCGGACGGTTCGGGTAACCACGAATTCGAAATTCTGCCGGATGTTGCCTATGACCATATCGACCTGCCCGATTGCCCCGAGGCAATTACAGGCAACCCCCCTGCCCTGATTTATTTTGGAACCCTGGTCCAGCGCACTTCGGCTGCTTTCGGGCGCCTCCAGAATTTTCTGGCAAGCCGGAGCCCGGAGACCCGGTGCCTTTACGACATAAACCTGCGCCCGGGCTGCTACAACACGGAAATCGTGCACAACTCGCTCCGGCAGACCGATATCCTGAAAATCAATGCCGCGGAAGTCACCATGGTTCGCGATATGCTCAACAGCCCGCTGCCGGAAGATCGGTTCATCGATTGGCTCATGCGGGAATACAAAATCGAGATGGTCTCCCTGACACGCGGCAATGGCGGAAGTGAACTGATCACCCCTTATTCGCGGAACAAGGCAGCCGTGCCCGAAACAGGACCGGTGGCCGATTCGGTGGGCGCCGGGGATGCATATGCGGCTGTGCTGGCCTGGGGATATCTCAACGACTGGACCCCGGAACGCATTCTCACAGAAGCCTCAGCGTTTTCGGCCCGGATTTGTCAAATACAGGGCGCAATACCCGATGACCAAGCCTTTTATGACTCGTTTATAGATCGAATCACAGGAGAAAAGCATGCCTGAAACGGGAAAACCGCTATACATCCAAATGTTCAGCATTCACGGCCTGGTCCGATTTGAAAACCCGGAACTGGGCAGAGATGCAGATACCGGCGGCCAAGTCCTTTACGTGACCGAACTGGCCAAGCACCTGAGCAGCCGCGACGATATCCGCAGGGTGGATCTTTTCACCCGTCTTGTCGACGATCCAAGGGTATCTGACGACTATGCCCGGCCCATTGAACAATACAACGACAAGTGCCGGATTGTGCGCATTCAATGCGGCGGCAAGAAATATATCCGCAAGGAACTGCTCTGGCCGTATCTGGATGAATACATTGACAAGACCATCAAGTTCATCAAGAAGGAAAAAGAATGCCCCGAAGTATTTCATGGGCATTACCCGGATGCAGGATACGTGGCCATGAATCTTGCCGAGCTCTACGACCTCCCGTTTGTTTTCACCGGTCATTCCATGGGGATTCCAAAGAAACAGAAGCTTTTAAATGACGGAATGAAGGAATCCGACATTGTCAAAAAATACAGAATCGATGTCCGCATCGACACCGAGGAAGAAATCCTGAAAAACGCGGACCTGGTGGTAACCAGCACGAACCAGGAAATCACGGAACAATACGGCATCTATACAAACTCTGAGTTTCCGAAATACAAGGTCATCCCGCCGGGTATCGACGTGGAGCGCTTTCATCCCTATTACCACGACCGGCTGCCGGAGGCGGAAAAAACCGAGTTTGCCAAATACGCCCAGGCCAACATGCTCGCACAGTTGGAACGCTTCTTCATGTATCCGGACAAGCCCCTGATAATGGCGCTTTCCCGGCCGGACAAGCGCAAAAACATCTCCGGATTGATCCAGGCCTACGGCGAGGACCGGGAGATCCGGGCCATGGCCAACCTGGCCATTTTTGCCGGCATCCGCAGGGACATCAATGAAATGGAAGAAAACGAAAAGGACGTGCTCACCCGGATGCTGCTGATGATGGACCGCTATGACCTTTACGGCAAAATGGCCATCCCCAAGAAGCACGACCCGGAATACGAAGTGCCGGAGTTATACCGGATCGCTGCCGAAAAACGGGGGGTGTTCGTCAACCCGGCACTGACCGAGCCCTTCGGCCTGACCCTGCTGGAAGCGGCGGCCACCGGCCTGCCGCTTGTGTCCACCAATGACGGCGGCCCGCGCGACATCATCGGCACCTGCGAAAACGGCATCCTGATTAACCCCAACAACACCACCGAAATCGCCGATGCCGCTAAAAAAATCCTCATAGATGAACAACTGTGGGAGGATTATTCCAAAAAGGGGATCATGAACGTGCGCAGGTACTATACGTGGGAAAGCCATGCAGATACCTACACAAAAGAGATCCGGCCGATTATTGAAAAAACCGCCACAGCCCCCCCCGCTGCACGAGGAACCGCAAACCCGGTGGGCAAGCGCCTGTCGAAAGTGCAGCGCTTCCTGATCAGCGATATTGACAACACACTGATCTGCGACGATGACAGCCGAAAAAATTCCGGCCATAAGGAGGAGTTGATCCAATGGCTCCGGGAGAACCAGCAGAAAGTGGGTTTTGGCGTGGCCACGGGCCGCCGGTCCCATTCGGCCATCAGCGTCCTTGAAGAACACGGGTTTCCCCGTCCGGACGTTGTCATCTCGGATGTGGGAACGGAAATCTACTACGGCAGCGATCTTCAGTACGACAAGGGATGGGATGCGCATATCGCCAGCCGCTGGAATCGGAAAAAAATCATGGAACTGCTCTCGGAATTCGATTTTCTGGAACTCCAGGACGAATCCGCCCAGCGGAAATACAAGCTCAGCTATAACATGGAACCGGGCAAGGACCGGCTTGCCAAAATCCACAACAAACTGGCCAAAAGCCGGCTGCGCTATACCCTGATCTACTCCCACGAAAGGTACCTGGACATCATTCCCTACCGGGCATCCAAGGGCAAGGCGATCCGATACCTGAGCTATAAATGGGAAATGCCCATAACGAATTTCCTGGTAAGCGGAGATTCCGGCAATGACGAGGAAATGCTCCGCGGCGAGCATTACGGAGTGGTCGTAGGCAATTACAGCCCGGAGCTCGAACACCTCAAGGGCGTAAGCAAAATCTACTTTGCCAGCAAGCCCTGCGCCGAGGGTATCCTGGAAGGTATCCGGAAATACAATTTTACCAAAGGCCTCTCTCT
>JAGXKN010000090.1 GCA_018335195.1 Desulfobacterales bacterium | reverse complement strand
AGGAAAGAAGGACCATTGCCGCGGGAGAGCCGCTGGATGTATGGGATCTTCCGGATGACCGCATTGGCGTGGATCCGATGCTTTACGGAAACGGGGAATGCTTTGCCTTGCGGGTGAAGGGCGATTCCATGGCAGGAGCTCATATTTTGGACGGGGACCTGGCGGTAATACGTCCACAGGCGGACGTGGATGACGGGCAGATTGCAGCCGTGCTGGTGGCGGGCATCCTGCTGGAGGCCAAATTGAAAAAAGTGAGAAAAAGGTCAGCACCCTGGATCTGCATTCAGCCAACCCGGCATATAAAACCATGCGGTTATAAGGGGCGAAAAGGAAAAAGGGGAAAATCATCGGCAGATACGCCGGACTGATCCGCAAGGCTTTGTGATATCCGGTTTGACGGTGGGTCATGTGGTGTTTGTTTGCGAAGCTGCGCTGATTTACCGGATTTTCCAATTGACTCGTTTTCCGGTTTGGTTTAGTTCAGAGAAATACGCAAGGCAGGCGAAAACCGTTTTTTTTAAAGGAAGAACAGGTGCGGTAAGATGCAGGTTCTTGACTATCTGGCTGTTGCGGTGCGGGCGGCCCTGGAGGCGGGTGCGGCCGCTTTGGAAGTATATGAACAGGACTTTGAGGTGGAGGAAAAAGCGGATCAATCGCCGCTGACTCTGGCTGACCGGCGGGCGCATGACATCATCTCAGCCCGGCTTGCAGACACGGGGATCTTCCTGTTAAGCGAGGAAGGACGGGACATTGCCTATGCGGAACGCAGATGGTGGCAGCATCTGTGGATCGTGGACCCGCTGGACGGAACCAAGGAGTTTGTGAAGAAAAACGGGGAGTTCACCATCAACATCGCCCTGGTCTCAGCGGGCCGGCCGGTAATGGGCGTGGTTTTCTTGCCGGTCAAGGACCGGCTCTATTTTGCCGCGCATGATATCGGGTCCTTACGGACCGAAGGCGGGTGTATCAACCGGCTGCAGGAGAAAACCGTTCTGGATCTTGTATCTGCAGCGCAAAAGCTGCCGCTGACAAGTCCCGGCAACCGCCCCTATACGATCATGGGAAGCCGGTCGCATGCCTCGGCGGAACTCGAGGCGTTTGTGGCGCAAAAGCGCAAGGAGCACGGGGAGGTGGATTTTATTTCCGCGGGTAGCTCGCTGAAGTTCTGCCTGGTGGCAGAGGGCAGGGCGCATCTGTATCCGCGCACCGGCCCGACCATGGAATGGGATACGGCCGCGGGCCAGGCCGTGGTGGAGATGGCCGGCGGGACAGTGCTGGAGTACGAAAGCGGAAAGCCGCTTCGGTATAACAAGCAAGATCTGAAAAACCCCTGGTTTATTGTGAGCAATGAGGGGACGTACGAAGCGCTGTGATTTGAAATCTGTTGCCGGTGAGCCATAACACTGAACCGAAATATCAGGATATTTACATATGACCGATACGCACACGGATGCCCACGGCGGCGCCCTGGTCAACCTCATGGTGGATGAAGACCGGGCCGAGCTGTTAAAGGAAATCGCAATGAACCTGCCGGACGTGAGCCTGTCCGAGCGCAACATGTGCGACCTGGAGGTGCTGGCCACGGGCGGATTTTCTCCGCTGCAGGGGTTTATGGTGCGCTCGGATTACGAATCCGTGCTCGACCGGATGCGGCTGCAAAACGGGGTGCTCTGGCCCGTGCCCATCTGCCTGGACGTGCCCGCAGCGCGCGCCGAGACCCTGGAGGCAGGCCAGTCTGTGGCATTGCGAGACCCGGAGGGGTTTCTGCTGGGCGTGATTCACATCGAGGACATGTGGCCCGTGGACCAGGAAAAAGAGGCGGAGCACGTCTTTGGCACAAAAGATACGAGTCATCCGGGCGTGGACTATTTGTTCAATAAGTCCGGGGATTATTACATCGGGGGAACCATCGAGGTCGTCAGTCTGCCCATCCATTTTGACTTCAAGCAGATGCGCCTCTACCCGGCAGAAGTGCGGCAGGCATATGAAAAACTGGGCTGGCAGCGGGTGGTGGGATTCCAGACCAGAAACCCCATTCACCGGCCCCAGTTTGAAATGACCATCAAGGCCATGCGCCAGTCCCGGGCCAACCTGCTGATCATGCCGGTGGTGGGCATGACCCGGCCCGGGGATTTTGACCACTTTATCCGGGTGCGGTGCTGCCGTCACGTGGCAGAGCACTACCCGCCCGATACCCAGGTCATGACCCTGCTGCCCCTGGCCATGCGGCTGTCCGGGCCCAGGGACGCGCTGCTGGATACCATTATCGCCAGAAACTACGGATGCACTCATTTTATCGTGGGTCACGACCATGCCAGCCCGGGAAAGGACCGAAACGGCGGCCTATTTTACCCGTCCGAGCGATCCCGGGAGGTGGCTGCGGAGTTCAGCGCGGAAATCGGCGTTGAAATCGTTCCGTTTGAAGAAATGGTCTATCTGCCGTTTGAAGACGAATACCGCAGCAAGGACCAGGTGCCCGAGGGCGCGGAGACCATTTCCCTGTCGGGCTCGGATATTCGCAGACGCATCCGGGAGGGCCGCAAGATCCCGGAATGGGCCACGTTTCCGGAAGTGGTCACCGAACTCCAGCGTGCCTATCCGCCGCCAGAGCGCCAGGGGTTTACCGTGTTTTTAACCGGCCTTTCCGGGGCGGGCAAGTCCACCATTGCAAAGGTGCTGTACTCCAAGTTCCTGGAGCGCGGAGACCGGCCGGTCACGCTTCTTGACGGCGATATCGTGCGGCGTAACCTGTCCAGCGAACTCACCTTTTCCAAGGAACACCGCAACATCAACGTGCTGCGCATCGGTTTTGTGGCAAGCGAGATCACGAAAAACCGCGGCGTTGCCATATGCGCACCCATTGCCCCCTACGAGGTCACGCGCCGGGAAATCCGCTGCACCATCGAGTCCTACGGGGGGTTTATCGAGGTGCACGTGAACACGCCGATTGATGAGTGCGAAAAGCGGGACCGCAAGGGCATGTATGCCAAGGCCCGGGCCGGGCTGATCTCCGGGTTTACCGGGGTGGACGACCCGTACGAGCCGCCGGCCAACCCGGAGCTGCGCATTGATACCACCAACCTCACCCCGGCTGAAGCGGCCCAGGAGATTTTGCTGTTTTTGAGCAACAAGGGGTTTATTTAGGTGAGGGGTGATGGGTAATGAGTGATGGGTAATGAGTTATGAGTGATGGGTGACGGAAGGCGGAAGACAGAGGACGGGGAAAGGCGCAGGAAAGGGAAGGATATGAAGGATACGGTGATTGGCGTGATCGGGCTGGGATATGTGGGCCTGCCGCTGGCAGTGGCATTCGGCCGGCATTTCATGACCATCGGGCATGACATCAAGACCGATATTATCGAGAGTTACAAGAACTGCGCGGATCCCACCGGCGAGCTGGGCGAAGAGGAACTCAGAAGCGCCTCGTTTCTGGAATACACCGCCGATCCGCAGCGGCTGGCAGAAGCCGACGTGATCATCGTGGCCGCGCCCACGCCCATTGACATTGCCCGCCAGCCGGATCTGGGCCCGATTACCTCGGCCTCGCAAACCGCGGGCCGGTACATGAAAAAGGGCGCGGTGGTGGTTTTCGAATCCACGGTGTATCCCGGGCTCACAGAAGAGATCTGCGTGCCCATCCTGGAAGAAAC